>NZ_CP043329.1:1927022-2569362 GCF_008195825.1 Pedobacter aquae | reverse complement strand
GGCACAGAAGGTGGCGCCCCAGTAAGTTTTATTTTTAGCTTACCGCCAAATGTGCTTACAGATGAGCCTATCCAGATAGATTATCAGCTTGCTGGTACTGCTTTAGCTGCCGGTGTAGATTATAGGGGTGCAAATACGGGTAGTATTACCATAGCACCTTATCAAAACAGCGCTACACTTTCTTTACCTGTTGTAGATGATAACTTGATAGAAGAAGATGAAACCATCAGCATCAGCGTAAGCGCTTTAAACACCCTTTATAGTGCTGCTATTACTTTAAATCCACTTATTCCAACAGCTATCATTAGAGATAATGACGAAGCTACCCTAAGTATTAATGGTCCCATCAGCGTAAACGAAGGAAATACAGGCACAACAGCTTTAACTTTCATAATTAGCTTAGATAAAAATACAGGTAGAAGTTTCAGCATCAATTACGCAACGGCCGATGGTAGCGCTACGGTTGTGGCTAATGATTATATTCCACGCAGTGGCACACTTAATTTTGCAGGCAATGCATCAGAAAGTTACCCTGTTACTGTATTGGTTAATGGCGATAGAAATATCGAGCAGACAGAAGATTTCTTCGTGAATTTACTAGGTTTAACCGATAATTTTAACAATCGTTTAAAAGTAGCAGGTTCGCCAGCCCGAGGAATTATTTTAGATGATGATAATATCCCGGCGAACAGAAGCATCATGATTACTGCTTTAAATGGCTCTGAAGATGGTACAGCTGTAAGGTTTAGATTTAGTTTCCCGCCTCAGGTAGTGAGTGATGTTGCTACAACCATTCCTTACGCTTTAACAGGTACTGCAACTACCAATGATTATACAGGCGCTTTAGCCGGTACAGTTACTATACCTGCCGGGCAAAATAATGTATTATTAAGCTTGCCTGTTGTTAACGATGAAATTATTGAAGGCAAAGAAACTTTGATTTTAACTGCCGGAGCGGTAATTAATAACAGTTTTAATGGGATTACGGTAGTAAACTCGCCAGCCCAAGCAGAAATAGAAGATAACGATACAGGCCATTTAAGTATCCAGAATATAGAGCTAAACGAAGGTAATTTAGGAACAAGCGAAGCAGTTTTTACGGTTAGCTTAAATAAACAAACCAGTTTACCTTTTACCTTAAGTTTTGCTACCGCAGATGCCACAGCCACCTCTGCTGATGCTGATTATGTGCCTATTAGCGCACAATTAAATTTTACAGGTAATGTTAATGAAACAAGAAATATACGTGTTCTTGTTAATGGAGATAGAAAACTAGAAGCTGATGAAATATTGAGAGTAGCTTTAGGAACTTTATCAAACACATTTGAAGGAAGGTTAACGCTGCAAAATTCATCGGCTACGGCCACCATAAAAAATGATGATACTGCTGTAATTACAGTTACTGGCCTTAATGGGGCCGAGGCAGGCCAGCAAGCGGCTAGGTTTATTTTTAGTTTCCCTGCCGGAGTTACCGCCGATATTCCCACCGTTATCAACTACACTTTAGGTGGTACGGCTACAGCCGGAGATACAGATTATAGAGGCTCTGTAAATGGAGTTATCGCTATTCCTGCCGGAGCAGAAAGAGCAATTTTAGATTTACCTGTTATTGATGATGATATCATTGAGGAGGATGAAACCATTAGTATAACTATCAATTCTATCAATAGTAATTATAATAGTAGTATAAGTTTTAACCCTGTTTTACCAACCCTTAGAATTATTGATAATGATGTTGCTACCTTAAGAATAAGCGATGCCATTAGAATAAACGAGGGAAATAATGGCACAACCCCATTTAATTTTACCGTTACGCTTGATAAAGCAACTGGTAATAATTTTACTTTAAACTACGCAACACAAGACGGCTCTGCAACCAATGCCGATAATGATTATAATGCCGCTACCGGAGTTTTAAGTTTCGCCGGAACTGCCGGAGAAATCCGTACCGTTACCGTTTTTGTAAACGGCGATTTAAAACTTGAAGGCAATGAGAATTTTAATTTCACCATTTCTGGCTTAAGTAACAATTTTAATAATCGGTTAAGCATTCCGGTAAATAGCAGTATGGCTACCATTTTAAATGATGATGAAGGTATCATCACCATTTCTAAAATAGACGGTACAGAAGGTTTGCAAGATGCAAGATTTACTTTTAGTTTACCTCCGGGCGTAAATTCAGACCAACCTATCAATATCACCTATCGTTTGGCGGGTACAGCCGGCAGTAGTGATTATACAGCAAATCCGGCAACGGGTAGTATGGTTATCCCGGCAGGGCAAAACAGTGTGGCGCTGCCATTAGCTGTAGCCGATGATTTGGTTTTAGAAGAAACAGAAACGGTAGCACTTAATAACATACAAATAGCAAACGCTTATAACAATCTGAGCTTAGCACAGCCTGTACCAGTGGTTAATATTTTTGATAATGATGTTGCCAAGCTTACTATAACTGCCCCGGCACCAACTTTAGAAGGAAATTTAGGTCAAAAGAGTTTTAACTTTAACATCACTTTAGATAAAGCAACCGACCGTTCTTTTACCCTAGACTATAATACTTACGATATTTCTGCTACAACCGCCAATAGAGATTATGAAAGCCGTACAGGCAGAGTTTCATTTGCAGGTTTTGCTGGCGAAACTAAAACCATTGCCGTACCTGTAATTGGCGATATAGAATTAGAAAATAACGAGACTTTTGGTTTCAAAATATTTGACTTATCAACCAATTTTGCAGGTAAAATGATTTTGGGTAATGATGCTAGTGCTACCATCCTAAATGATGACATTGGTCCTGTAGCTAATGATGATAGGATAAGTACTTTAGAAGATACACCTATTACTTTTTCTGTTACCGATAATGATTTCCATGCAGATGGAATTAATACAGCAAGTGTAAATGTGGTTTCTAACCCGCAAAAGGGCAGAGTGCAAATGATGCAAAGTGGCAAAGCCATTTATACTCCGGCTTTAAATGAGTTTGGTTTTGATAGCTTTACTTATACCGTTAGAGATGCTTTAGGCAGATTATCTAATATTGCTACAGTGATTATTACCCTTGTAGCTGTAAACGATGCCCCTATAGCTTTAGACGATGAGTTTTATGTGAAAAAGACAGTACTATAAGAGCCAGTGTTTCACTTAATGATAGTGACCCAGACCAAGACCCGCTACGTTTTAGCGTATTACAAAGCACTTCCAAAGGTAGTTTAGCCCAGTTTGATGAATCTGATGGTTCTTTTATTTATATCCCTAATCGCAATTTTAAAGGTATAGATAGGTTTACTTATATCCTAACAGATCCATCGGGATTAAGAGATACAGCTACGGCAACATTATATACACAGCCAGTGGTTACTGTTAGTCTTACCCCAAGCGTGTCTTTATTAAATGAAGGTGATACCTTAATTGTTACAGCTAAACTTACCGAGTCTTTATTTCAAGATGTAAATTTTGTATTGAACTTTGCAGGAACTGCTACACAAGATAAAGATTACGCTTTAAGCGGAAATTTTGATACCATGATGATTCCAGCAGGAGACACCATTACCACGCAGAAATTTAGTTTAGTAGCTCTAAAAGATTTCTTAAAAGAAGGACAAGAAAGCGTTGAAATTTCTATCGTATCGCCAGACCCAGCTGCTTTTGTAAGAATTGGTTCGGGTACAGATGTTATCATTACAGATTTTTATCCGGAAGATAAACCTATTGGTCCAGAAGAAAATGGAGAAATAAATCCAGATCCTTACATGTCTCCTAACGGCGATGGTTTAGGGAACGAGAAATTTATCATTTATAACATAGAGCGTTTCCCTGATAATGAGGTTGTTATTTACAACCGTTGGGGGAATGAAGTATACAAAACAAAAGGTTATAATAATAAAGACAATGCATTTGCAGGGTTTTCAAATATTGGTATATTAGCTAATAGCCAAAGCCCTGTAGTTGACGGTGTTTACTTCTTTATGATTTATACAAAATCTGCAGATGGAAAGCAAAAAGCTAATAAAGGTTACGTCATTATGAGAAGATAATCATCTCGTATTTAAAGAAATTCATATTAGCGGTAACAATACAGGGCCTTTATCGTAAAATGTTAATCAAAGAGCTATTATATGTTTTGTATGATATGCTCTTTATCGCATAGGTATGAGGTTATTACTACTCGTTTTATTACAGGTATTATTGGTATTGCGTGTACAGGCACAACAAGAGGCTATGTATACGCAATACATGTTCAATACTTTGGCTATTAATCCGGCTTATCCAACACTAGACGAATCTCTATCTGTTACCGCTTTATCTCGTCACCAATGGGTAGGTTTTAAAGGAGCACCTAATACCCAAACCATATCTATCCACTCGCCTTTAGGTACTAGCGAAACTTTTATTGGAGGTTTATTAATTAATGATCAAATAGGTGAGGTTATCAAAGAAACTGGGGTTATTTAACTTTAGCACAAAGGGTTCAGATTGGTTACGAATCTTACTTAGCAGTAGGTATAAATGGAGGGTTGAGTAGTTTTAGAGCTAATTTTTCTGAGAATTATCCATTTAGTCCAGAGTCTTTTAACGACCCGGCCTTCCAGAATGTAAGTAACCTGAGAGGTAATTTTGGCGTTGGCGTAATGCTGTTTTCAAGCAAATATTATGTAGGCTTGTCTTCTCCACATTTTTATAATAGAGACTTATCAGATTTTGGCCAGCCACGTATTGCTGGTCGTTATAAACCACATTTTTTACTACAAGCAGGCTATCTTATCAACCTAAACGATATCTTAAAATTAAAACCCAACATCTTAGCCAAATATGTAAATGGTTCGCCTTTACAGTTTGATATTAATGCGAATATGTTAATAAGCGACCGTTTGTGGTTAGGGGTTTCTTACCGTACTTTAGACTCTTTTGACGCCATGGCATCTTTCTTTGTTAACCCAGATTTCCAGGTGGGTTATGCTTTTGATTTTACCAATACCCGTTTAGCAACCGTACAAAAAGGTACTCATGAGATTATGGTAAAGTTTAGGATGCCTGTTTTCGGCAGAGACCATACGGCTTGTTATTTCTAAGAATTAGCTCAATTTTTTAGGCACAAAAAAAGCCACATGAAAAATGCGGCTTTTGAAGAATATCAATAATTTTTATTTGAAAATTGCTTCTGCAATTTGTCTTGTTTGTTCTGGTCTTCCCATAGTATAGAAATGTAAAACCGGAGCGCCAAAGTCCATCAATTCTTTACATTGCTTAATCATAAACTCGGTACCAACCTGCTTTACATCTTTAGGGGTTTTACAGCTTTGTACAGCCTCGCATAAATCCTCGGGTAAATCTATATGGAAAATTTTTGGCAAGTTAACCAACTGGCTTAATGCACTTATAGGTTTTAAACCCGGTATAATAGGTACGTTAATATCGTTTTCGCGGCATTTCTTTACAAAATCAAAATACTTCTGGTTATCAAAAAACATTTGGGTAACGATGAAATCTGCACCCATTTCTACCTTCTTTTTTAGGTATTTGAAATCTGTAGATAAGTTTGGTGCTTCAAAATGTTTCTCGGGGTAGCCTGCTACACCTATGCAAAAATCACTTTTATACTCGCTCTCTACATCCTCATGTAAAAACTTACCAGCATTATGGTTTTTTACTTGAGCTAATAAATCTGTAGCATAAGCATGGCCACCTGGGGTAGGTATAAAAGAAGCATCTGCTTTACGGGCATCGCCTCTTAAAACCAAAACATTATCAATACCTAAAAATTGTAAATCTAATAAGGCATTTTCTGTTTCTTCTTTGGTAAAACCTCCGCATATTAAATGTGGTACGGCATCAACCTTGTATTTATTTAAGATGGCAGCACAAATAGCAATGGTACCTGGCCTTCTTCTGTAAGATAATTTTCTAGCAGACCGTTTTCTTTTTGTTTGTAGATATAATCTTCACGTAAAGAAGTTACATCAATAAAAGGAGGCTTAAACTCTAAAAGAGGTTCTATGGCATCGTAAATCCATTGGATACTTTGCCCTTTAACAGGAGGTAAAAGCTCAAAAGAGAAAAGCGTTTTACCTTTTGCGTTTTTTATATGATCTGTAATTTTCATTTTTGCTGTTCAAAATTATCTATTTGTTTCAGGATTTACCTGTTCAATTTCTTTTTTCTGCTGACTGGTTAAAAATACACCCATAATTACCAGTACAGAGCCAAAGAATTCTTGCAAAGTAAAGGCTTCATTTAATATTAACCAACCTAAAAATATGGTTGATACTGGTCCTACCGTTGCTACTATAGCACCTTTATTTGCACCAAGCAGTCTAATACCTTCCATCACTAAAAATGTAGGTATTACGGTACTGATGATGGCTAAAGCAAATCCGTAAGCATAAATGGTCCAAGAGTAGCTTAATAAGGAACCATTTCCTAAGATTAAATAATGTGCTATAACGTATAAGCAAGAAATCATCATGGCTAAGCTATTAAAATTTACCGAACCATATTTTTGGATATACTTACTACCAAACACCAAATATAATGCATAAGTTATAGCACTGATAAAAATAAAAATAGCGCCTTTTATGCTATTTGCTGTGCTGAAAATATCGTTATTATAAACAATAACCAATAAGCCTATATAAGTGATGATAAGTGCCTTTGTAATTTGTAAGGTGATTTTTTTCTTGAAAAACAGATAAGAAAAAATAACCACAAAAGTGGGGTAGCTGAAAAGTATAATACGTTCTAAACCAGCAGTTACATAAGCTAAGCCCATGAAATCAAACAAACTAGCGATATAATAACCTAGAAGCGCAAGACCACAAATGATGGCAATATCTTTCCCAGATATTTGTTTAATGCTATTGTTTGGGTTTTTACGATGATTTAAAAAAGCAATCAACATAAAAAAGGGTAAAGAAATAGCAAAACGTAGGGTTAACAAAGTTAATGCATCAACCGGAGCCTCTTGATAAGCCAGCTTAATCATAATCGCTTTCGCCGAAAAGCATATCGCCCCTGTAGCAATGAGGAGAATACCTTTTGTAGAACTAATTTGATTTGGCATTTTGGTTTAGTTTGTTAGGGTTTAGTTTGTTAGTTTGTTAGGGTTAGTTTGTTAGGGTTTAGTTTGTTAGGGTTTAGTTTGTTAGTTTGTTAGGGTTTAGTTTGTTAGTTTGTTAGGGTTTAGTTTGTTAGTTTGTTAGGATTTAGTTTGTTAGTTTGTTAGGGTTTAGGTGCTTTCTTGGTGTTTTGGAATCTTATAAATCCATTAATTAGTTTTCCAACGTGTTCAATGCTTTGGAGCGTTTTATTAAAATCGACTTCATTTATAAAATGCAAATCTTTTGAAATATGTATTTGGGTTTCTAGTTCGTAAAGAGAGCCTCTAGCGATAGATAAAAAGTGGATAGTTTCTTTTATATGTTGCCTCCCACAGCCCTCTGCAATGTTAGATGGAACAGAAACTACACATCTTCGCATTTGAGAAATAATACCGAATTGTTCTTCTTTAGGAAAAGATGCAGTTACATGATAAATATAAGCCGCTAAATCTTTAGCCTGTTTCCAAACATCTAATTCTGTATACTTTTGATAACCAGACATATTTTTAACTTTCTAACCAACTAACAACCCACCCAACTAACCATCTAACCAACTAACAACCTAACCATCTAACAAACTAACCATCTAACAACCTAACCACCTAACCATCTAACCATCTAACCATCTAACCACCTAACAAACTAACCATCTAACAAACTAACAACCTAACAACCTAACAACCTAACCATCTAACAACCTAACCACCTAACCACCTAACCATCTAACAAACTAACCATCTAACAACCTAACCACCTAACAAACTAATACCCCAAATTCGGGCTCAGCCACTTCTCAGCGGTTTCTAGGTCTAAAGCTTTTCTTTTAGCATAGTCTTCTACTTGGTCTTTACCTATCTTGCCTAAACCAAAGTATCTGGATTGAGGGTGTGCAAAGTAAAATCCGCTTACCGCTGCGGTAGGGTACATGGCTAAACTTTCTGTTAGTTTTATGCCAGTTGTTTGTGTAGCATCCAAAAGATTAAATAAAGTAGCTTTTTCTGTATGATCTGGGCAGGCTGGATAACCCGGTGCTGGCCTTATACCCTGATATTTCTCCTTTATCAGTTCTTCATTATCTAATTTTTCTGCTTTAGCGTAAGCCCAATAGTCTTTACGAACCATTTCATGTAGCTTTTCCGCAAAAGCTTCTGCCAATCTATCGGCTAAAGCCTTGGTCATGATGCTGTTATAATCATCAAAATCGGCTTCAAATTTAGCTACCAGCTCATCGCATCCTAAACCTGTTGTAACTGCAAAACCACCAAGATAATCTTGTAAACCTGTTTCTTTAGGCGCTATAAAATCTGCCAAAGCATAATAAGGTTCGCCTTTTGGTTTTTCTGCTTGCTGACGTAAAGTATGTATCTTGATGGTCTCTGGTGCTGTTTCTTGTTGCTCTTTTAACACACAACCTTCTTCTGTAAGTTGATATTGTAAATCCGGCAATTGTTGATTTTCTATGGTTAATTCAATATCATCATCGCCAACGGTAGCAGCCGGCCAGAAACCAAATACAGCTCTTGCTTTTAGTAATTTCTCATCAACTATACGTTTTAAAAGAACTTGGGCATCATCAAACAATTTTTTAGCCTCAATACCTACATATTTATCATCAAAAATTTTAGGATAAGAACCTCTTAGCTCCCAAGTATGGAAAAAAGGAGACCAATCTATATAAGGTACCAGCTCTTCTAAGGGATAATCTTCTATTACTTTAGTACCTGTAAAAGTAGGTGCGCCAGCAATAGGCAAAGACCAATCTATCTTAAATTTCTCTTTACGGGCTTCTTCAATAGCAACCAAGCTTTTATCAACCTTCTTTTTGTTGTAATTATCTCGGGTTGTTTGGTAGTCTTCTTTAATTTTTTCTTTGTAAGATACTTTCGTCTCAGGGTTTAATAAATCGCTGCAAACGGTTACACTTCTTGAAGCATCTAAAACATGTACGGTAGCCCCTTTATAATGTGGGTCTACTTTTACAGCAGTATGTATTCTTGAAGTAGTTGCGCCGCCAATTAATAAAGGAATATCAAAACCTTCACGTTCTAGCTCTTTAGCAAAATGAACCATTTCATCTAAAGAAGGGGTGATTAAGCCGCTTAAGCCTATGATGTCTACCTGATGTTTTTTAGCTTCTTCAATGATTTTAGCCGCAGGAACCATCACACCTAAATCAATAATTTCGAAGTTGTTACAAGCTAATACAACACCTACAATATTTTTTCCAATATCATGCACATCTCCTTTTACAGTTGCTAATAATATTTTACCGGCAGAGCTGCTCTCGCCTTCAACCTTTCCTGCTTCAATGTAAGGCATTAAGATGGCAACGGCTTTTTTCATTACCCTGGCAGATTTTACTACCTGTGGTAAGAACATTTTTCCTTCGCCAAATAAATCACCAACAATGCTCATACCAGCCATTAAAGGACCTTCAATAACATCTAAAGGTTTAGCATATTTTAATCGGGCTTCTTCAACATCAGTATCTAAATAATCAATAATACCTTTTATTAAAGAATGAGATAACCGCTCTTCTACAGTGCCTTTACGCCATTCTTCATCTTTAACCAGTACTTTACCTTTATTTTTAACGGTTTCTGCGTATTCTACCAAGATTTCTGTAGCATCTGGTCTGCGGTTTAAGAGAACATCCTCAACTTTTATTAAAAGTTCTGGTTCAATTTCTTCGTACACTTCCAGCATCCCAGCGTTAACAATACCCATATCTAAACCAGCTTTAATGGCGTGGTATAAAAATGCCGAGTGCATGGCCTCACGTACAGGGTTATTTCCGCGGAAAGAGAAAGATATGTTGGAAACACCACCACTTACTTTAGCGTGAGGAAGGTTTTGTTTAATCCAACGGGTAGCCTCAATAAAATCAACAGCATAGTTGTTATGCTCTTCTAAACCTGTAGCTACAGTTAAAATATTAGGGTCGAAAATGATGTCTTGCGGAGGGAAATTTAACTCGTTAACCAAAATATCATAAGAACGTTTACAAATTTCTTTTCTACGTTCCAGATTATCGGCTTGACCATTTTCATCAAAAGCCATTACGACGGCGGCAGCACCATATTGCTTTATTTTATGCGCATATTCTTTAAACTTTTCTTCACCTTCTTTAAGAGAAATAGAATTTACGATGCCTTTTCCTTGTAAACATTTTAAGCCAGCTTCTATAACCGTCCATTTAGAAGAGTCTACCATGATAGGTAGCTTACTGATATCGGGCTCGGCACCAATAAGGTTTAAAAACTTGGTCATGGCAGCTTCAGAATCAAGCATACCTTCATCCATGTTTACATCTATGACTTGCGCACCACCTTCTACCTGCTGACGAGCAACGGATAAAGCGCCTTCAAAATCCCCACTTAAAATAAGCTTGGCAAATTTTGGCGAACCTGTTACGTTGGTACGCTCTCCAACATTTACAAAGTTGGTTTGTGCGGTAATATTAAAAGCTTCTAAACCTGATAATCTTAAATAAGGAGCTTGTTGCTGAGGGACTCTTGCTGGATGTTGTGCAGCAAAATTTGCCATTTTCTGAATATGGTCTGGCGTAGTACCACAACAGCCACCTATAATATTGATAAAGCCCGATGCTAGAAAATCATTCACCAATGTGGCAGTTTCATCTGGAGTCTCATCATAAGCACCAAACTCATTAGGTAAGCCAGCATTTGGATAAGCAGAAACAAAAACATCAGAAATTTCTGAAAGCTCTTGTACGTAAGGACGCATTTCTTTAGCACCCAAAGCACAGTTTAAGCCTATAGATAAAATATCAGCATGGCGAACAGAGTTCCAAAATGCTTCTACGGTTTGCCCAGATAATGTTCTTCCGGAAGCATCTGTAATGGTTCCAGAAATCATGATTTCGAGCCTCACCCCCGACCCCTCTCCAAAGGAGAGGGGAGACTGGTTGGCTAACTTATCGTTTAATTCTTTTTCGTAGCGTTTGATAGCAAAAATTGCAGCTTTTGCATTTAAAGTATCAAAAATAGTTTCTATCAATAATACATCTGCGCCACCATCAACTAAACCTCTTACCTGCTCGTAATAGCATTCTTCTAGATAATCAAAAGTGATGGCTCTAAAACCAGGGTCGTTAACATCCGGAGAGATAGATAAAGTACGGTTGGTAGGGCCAATAGCACCGGCAACAAATTTTGGCCTATCAGGATTTTGAGCTGTAAATGCTAAGGCAACTTCTTTAGCTATTCTAGCGCCTTCATAACTCAGCTCATAAGAAAGATCTTCCATCTGATAATCAGCCATAGAAATACGCTGAGTGCTGAAAGTATTGGTTTCAATAATATCAGCACCAGCTTCTAAATAAGCCGCATGAATAGCTTTGATAACATCAGGACGGGTAATGTTCAGCAAATCATTATTTCCCTTAACATCGCATGGGTGGTTTTTAAATCTTTCGCTTCTAAAATCCTCCTCCGTTAGGTTATAACGCTGTATCATGGTACCCATGGCGCCATCTATCACTAAAATTCTCTTTTTTAATTCTTCTCTGATATTCATTTTATCGTATTGCGTAGAGCGTATTGTGAAGTGCGAATACACGTAATTGAATGGTATTCAATACGCAATAATCACCTCTCAATACTTATTAGCTTATTTAGAAAAGTCAGGATTTTTGGCATTTAGACTTTCACTTATCTTTCCTAGAGTTGCACCCTAAGTAGAATGTAGCACCTTGTAAGCACAGGTTGCTAAGACTTCGTAGGGTCTAATCCCTCCGTCTTTCTCTATAAGCGCTGCAAAAATGATGATATTTTTGGTCAAAAGCAAATATTATCCTTAAGGTAAATGCTTAAAAGACATTAGAAAGATAATTGTATTTGTAATGATAAAAAGGAGCTATCTCTCAGAAGGAAAGTTCAGAAGCGAGACTTCTAATACAGTCTTTTCGTCAATTGTTCTTCAACGCGTTTAAAAAACTGTAAAGGTTTTAATTGTCGCCAGCTTAAATCGTCTAACTCGCCGCCAAAATTGATGTAATAATCAATGTTATTGGTTTTAAATTCATCAATAACATGAGGTCTAAAATTAATACCTGCAATCCATCCGTCTTCTACATCCTGAAACCATTCTTCGTAATAACAATCATCAGATGAATGGAAATTTAACACGTTTTCTCCAACCAGAATAAATTTATTAATGCCTTCATTTATAATGCTTTCTAGTATTTCTCTTTTCAAAAGCATAATATCGTTGTTAATAGCATCATTCCACTCGCCAATAAATTCTATAATGGCGTATTGGCGGTCATAATCAACAAATAAAACTTTGAGATATAAGGTGTTAGACCCAAAGGTATCCCACTGTGGGTGAAGTAAATAATTATAGATTTGTTTGTCGTAATAAAACTCGTTGTATTGGGTTTCATAAAAGGGAGACCTTTCATCCTCTGCTGCTATATAATCATCCCTCCACTTAAAATAAGGCTCTATTTCATGCATAACTATTGTAAAGATGTTAAGAAAGCTTCCACTGCTTTTCTAACGTTTCCATATTTTTTTAATAAGTAACTTGCTTTTTGTTCGTCTAATCCAGTTTCTTCCATCACCATACGGGTACCTCTATCTACCAGCTTATTATTGGTTAACTGCATATCAACCATTTTGTTGCCTTTAACTTTACCTAATTTTATCATGACTGATGTGCTCAGCATATTTAAAACCAGTTTTTGCGCAGTACCCGCTTTCATACGGGTAGAGCCTGTTAAAAACTCTGGACCTACAATCACTTCAATAGGATATATGGCTTCTTTAGCAATGCTGCTGTTGTGATTACAAACTATACAGCCAGTTAAAATACCGTTTTGGTTAGCTGCTTTTAAACCAGCTAAAACATAAGGTGTTTCGCCTGATGCTGCAATGCCTATTAAACTGTCTGAGGAGTTGATTTTATAAGGTTTTAAATCTTCCCAAGCTTGCTCGGTATGGTCTTCTGCAAATTCAACAGCTTTTCTGATAGCGCTATCGCCACCAGCAATAAGCCCAATTACGGTTTCAAAGTCTACACCAAATGTAGGCGGGCATTCAGAGGCATCAACAACACCCAATCTGCCACTGGTACCGGCTCCAATATAAAATAAGCGACCGCCTTTTTTCATTTTTTCTACCACAGCATTAACCAGTTTTTCTATTTGTGGCAATGCTTCTTTAACTGCAAAAGGAACTGTTTGGTCTTCTTTATTGATGTTATGCAAGATTTCTTTAACAGACATCTGATCTAAATCATGATATAAAGAGGTTGATTCGGTGGTTTTACTCATAACGTATTAAGGTGGGCATAAATGTCGGTAAATAATCAGTTTTATTGAAAAAAATGTGCGCTTTTATAGACAAATACTCAACAGGGCATTATCATAGTTGAGGATAGCCTGTAGAAGTATTAAAATTTAAGATGCTATGAACTATAATCCGAACTTATAATCGAAGAGTGAATTTTTGGATGGTCTTTAAAATGTGTGGAACTAACCAAATTGGGAACAGTGTTTTTTCTAGGATAGGATATTGTTCAAATCTTGTATTTTTATCAGCAAAAACAATTAAAAATTAGCATCGCTTATATCAGCTTTAAATGACTCAATTTATATAAGAAAAACTTGCTGGAAGGGTATTTAGAGGGTAGTGCATCAGTTACGCGTGTTATGTGTCGTCAGGTTAATCATTTAATCTGCTTTCAATGTCCATTTGCTGATGCAGAATTCTGATTATTTCTATTTCGTTTTCTTTCAAATTTATTCGATAGAAAATAAAATGTGATTTTACTTTTGTGCGGTAATACCCTTTTCTGATATGATTAAAATCTTTCCCACTAGTTGGATGTTGAGTTAAATACTCGATTTCATTAAGGATTAAGTTGAAATATCTGTCTGCTTGTTCAAGAGACCAAGTTTCGAAAGTGTAAAGCCAAATGTTTTCAATGTCGATTTGAGCTTCATTACCGATTTTATAAGTCATTATTTTGATACATGTTTTTGATGAAGATTATCTAAAAATGTATCTCTGCTAAAGTTTTTTACAAATCCAGATTTTTCACCTTTTACAAGTTCTTTAATAAGCTCAGTTTTTTTTGTTTCCTCGTGTTCAAACATTCTTAAAGCTGCTCGTACAACCTCACTTGCAGAAGAAAATTTTCCAGTCTGAACTTGTTCGTTAATGAACTTTTCGAAATAGTCGCCGAGTAGTATTGATGTGTTCTTTGCCATAATTTTAAACTTCACTATAAAGGTACCAATAATTGGTATAAGGAACAATTTTTCTAATCTTAATGTTATAGAATGTTTTTGGGGTTCGGTTACACTCAATGGCAGTTTGTCTAAAACCTAAATAGCTTAAATTCAGGCTTATAAGGAGTAAAATAGGTGCGATTACGGCGTATTAAAAAATTAGTAGTTTTAACTTTGCTTTGATGCTATAAGAAAAATAATAGCTGATAAGTGCTTATGTAAGCCCTATCTTAACCTTAACTATTACCTTAAAACGATTAGCAAAAAGAGGTTATGCAATTATGCTCGAGTACTGTCTTAATTTGCTACACAGATAATAAACAGCGGTATTTACCCACTGGCAGGTACGCAACCTATATCAGCTAGCATAAACTAAATTAATTTGCAGAAAGTTACTTTAAGCAGTTCAGCCATCTTTGTATAAACTTGTGGTTATGTGTTTGTACTTTTTTATGAATGTTGCTTTTTACGTTTATTAGCCGTTTTTTTCGATTCTGTTTGCTTTTTATTGGCCTTATAATCTGCTATAAACTGGCTGATTTCTTTTTTTTCTTTTTCAGTTAAAGGTTCACTTTGTATGATAAAGTCAATGCCTTTTGGTTCTCTAATAAATCCCATAATCTTAGGTTTTAAAATATTTTTCAACTAATATTTTTGCAGATTCTGTTGGTAAAATCATTCTGTGCCCGCCAAAATGATAAGCACCTAAAGATTCTTCATAATGGTGTATTAACTTCGTTTTTGCGGTAAAAGCAACAAACCCATCAAAACCATATTGAAAGGAGAGCTTACAAGCAAATGCAACTAAATTTCCAGCTACACCTTCATAGAGTTTATTTCGTCCTATATTGAAAGGCGCATTTTCTAGAAGGTTCATAAAAACATAATCTGTTTCTTTAGTTATGCTCAATAAACCCTGAATAATATCCGAATTATTGATAATCGTTAGTTTGTAAACTTCTTTAGCGTAATCTTTTAGTTCGGCTTTCCAGTTGAAATTCCAACCATTTTTAACTGTAATATGTTTACTGTCTTTCAGCGTGAACCTTGCAACTTCAGTTTGAAAACTGTCGCCAGAAATAGTGTTTTGGATAGAATTGGTCAGCTTGTCAACCACAAAATCCAAATGTATTTCTTGCTTTTTTTTCATTCTGTTAATTTACGAAAATATTTTAAATGAAAGATGTATCCCCGTTCGGTTGGTATCACACATAACGGCAGTTCGTTTAAAAACCTAAAATAGCTTAAAGTCAAGCTTATCAGGAGTGAAATATAAGTGATGATGGCTCATTAATCATTAGGTTTCGCTTTGATGCTACAAGAAAAAATAATAACTGATATATATCCTAGCATCCTTTTACACTACTATATACCAACTCGTAAATCATAACCTGAGTTCGATTAATAATAAAAGGATAAATGATAAATAAATCTTAGGAATAAAGAGGTAATATTCAGTTGTGTTTTATATATTTAAGTATCTGAAATTTAAGTATATAGATAAACAAAACATGAATATTACCATTGATAAAGTTACTGAAATTTTCTATTTAACAGATGAGTTTTGCAATCATTTTACAGCCAATATTAGCTCTTTTAGGATAGGAAACATTCCGAAAAGGAAGCCCCTGATGTCTGATAGCGAAGTCATTACCTTAATGGTTCTTTTTCACTCGGGCAGTTTTAGAAACATGAAGCACTTTTACCAGCAGTATGTTCAGAAACATCTGCTATCAGAATTTCCTCAAACGGTTTCCTATAATCGATTTACAGAGCTGATGCAATCAGCCGTTTTACCCATGACAATCTTTCTTAAAACGATGTGCCTGGGCGAATGCACAGGGATCTCTTTTGTTGATTCTACTCCTATCCGGGTATGTAAGAACAAACGTATCAAACGCAATCGGGTATTCAAGGATATTGCTACCGTAGGTAAATCGACCATGGGGTATTTCTTTGGGTTTAAGCTTCATCTAATTATTAATGACAAGGGTGAAATTCTAAACTTTGTCATTACCCAAGGCAATGTAGATGACAGAGAACCGCTTAAAAATGAACGGTTTATCCAGGCTGTCAAGGGTAAGCTATATGCCGATAAAGGATACTTATCCAAAGAACTGACCCACATGCTGTTTGTGGACGGATTACATCTAATTACCAACATCAGAAACAATATGAAGAATTGTTTAATGGAATTGAAAGATAAAATTATGCTAAGAAAGCGCTCGGTGATTGAAACCATCAATGATGAATTAAAAAATATGTGCCAGATTGAGCATTCAAGACATCGCTCTTTTGGTAATTTTTTGACTAATATTTTATCAGGACTAATCGCTTACAGCTTCTTTCCTAAAAAACCGGCTATCAAATATGAAGTACAAAAAACCTCGCAGGTGAGCCTATTTTTATAATCGAACTCAGGTTCATAGGTAATTTATAGGGTTAATCATATAGTTTGTAACCTGTTATGACCCTGTTAGAACCCTGTTAGTACCTTGTTAGTGTTGACTTAAACATGATTTTGTTACGACCAAAAATTCTGGTACAGTTGATGTCGATTTACCATCAATAAAATAAGATTACAGAAATTAAGAATAAAGGACAGTAATAGGAGCTAAAATGTAATACTTGGACGTTGTTAACTATAGTAAATGTTAAATTCTACAAAAAATATATGCTTTTTTACAGATAAATAGATAAAATTTCTGTTTTCTAATGGTTTAGTCATTACATTTGTGCATATAAGTCCATGAAATCGTTAACGAAAAATTTTTTATTCTTTTTTTTTATTCTGCTGATTTTATTTCTTGGATTTTTTCTAGGTACACAATTCTCTGTTGATAGCAATGGTAATGGTGTAATTGCTTTTGATTTTAGTAAAAGCAATAAGGTAAATCGCATTTTAAACCTCATCAGAAAGAACTATGTAGATTCTGTTAACATAGATTCTATGGAGAATTTAGCCATTCATGAAATTCTTAAAAATTTAGATCCACACTCTTTATACCTGCCACCTGTACAGGCAAAAGCACAAACAGAAAATTTGGAAGGTAATTTTGAAGGAATTGGTATTGAATATTATTTACTGTCTGATACTTTGTTTGTAACGCAAATAAGGCCGCAAGGGCCAGCAGAAAAAGCTGGTTTGCAAAAAGGGGATAAAATTATTGCTGTTAACGGCGAGTATGTAACCGGAAAGGGTTTATTGGCAGAAAACGTTATCAGTAAACTGAGGGGAAAAAAGGGTAGCAGGGTTAAGGTAACGGTTATTAGAAACGGTAAGGGCAATATCCAAGAGTTAGAAATTGTAAGAGACCGCATTATTGTAAGTAGTATTGATGTTGCTTATTTGATGAATAACCAAACGGGTTTTATCAAAATCAGTAAGTTTGGTGCAAACACCGATGAAGATTTTATTGACGAGTTGGAAAAGCTTAGCCAAAAGGGTATGAAAAACCTGATTTTGGATTTAAGAGGTAATGGTGGAGGTTATTTAACATCGGCTACAGCCTTAGCAGACCAGTTCCTGCCCGACGGAAAATTAATTGTTTATACCAAAGGCTTACATGAGCCCCGTACAGATTATATTGCCACTACAGAAGGTTTATTTGAAAAAGGCCAATTGGTAGTTTTGATAGATGAGGGAACGGCATCTGCCAGTGAAGTTGTGGCTGGTGCTATACAAGATTTAGACAGAGGTTATATTATAGGAAGACGGTCTTTTGGTAAAGGTTTGGTGCAAGAGCAGTTTTCTTTTGAAGATGGCTCTGCCATGAATTTAACCGTAGCCCGTTACTTTACACCATCAGGAAGATCTATCCAAAAATCTTATGATAAAGGTGTGGCAGATTATAAAGAGGAGCTTAAAAAACGTTTTGAACGTGGCGAGTATGTTTCTATTGATAGCGCCTTAAAAGATTCGGCTTTTGTGAAATCTAATAAACCTTATAAAACAGAAAAAGGTAGATTGGTATATGGCGGTGGCGGTATCATGCCAGATTATTTTGTGCCTCTAGATACTTCTTATTATACCGAGCTTTATAAGCAGGTTTCTGAAGCCTCTATACTTCAAGAATTTGTGTACAGAAATCTTATCCATAACGAGATTCTGCCCTATAAAAACGCTTACGAGTTTAGCCAAAATTATAAGCTTAGCGATGCTAGCATTAAAAGTTTAATGAGGTTTATTAAGCATAGAAATATTAAAGCCAAGCAAGAAGAAATAGCCAAAGCTATCCCCAAATTTAAGAAAGATATCAAAGCTATATTAGCTCGTTATTATTTTCAGGAGGAAGGTTTTTACCAAGTTGTCAATAATCAAGAACCTTATGTAAGTAAGGCTTTAGAACTACTGAATAAGTAAACCTAATTATTTCGCTATGCTATCTGCTGTAGCAATAGAATCTGTAGCTACGTTGTCTTGTGCTAAAGAATCTTTTAAGGCGTCTTGCAATAAAGAATCGGCTTTAGCCTGATTTAAAGAGTCTAATTGCTGGTCTGTTTTAACTTCTTGGTTACAAGCAGCACCTGCAAAACCAATAACCAAAGTAATTACCCAAAATAGCTTTTTCATCTGTTTTATATTTTTAAAACCTAAGCGGTAGTATACCATTTGTGTTTAGCATCATGAAAGTATGATGCTAAACACCTAGGCTTTATGTTTATTATTTTTGTCTAAAGAATATCTGAATAGGAACGCCAGAAAAATCAAAATGTTCTCTCAATTTATTCTCCAAAAATCTTTTGTAAGGTTCTTTTATGTATTGCGGTAAGTTACAGAAGAAGGCAAACATAGGCGATGAAGCGTTTATTTGCGTAATGTATTTAATCTTAATGTGTTTACCTTTTATAGCTGGTGGAGGTGTTTTTTCTATAATAGGCAATAAAATATCATTCAGTTTAGAAGTAGGTATTTTCTTGGTTTTATTTTCGAAAACTTTAACTGCTGCTTCTACTGTTTTAAATATTCTTTGTTTTTCTGTTACCGAGGTGAAGATGATAGGAATATCTGTAAACGGAGCTATTTTCTCATGAATTTTAGCTTCAAAAGCTTTCGCTGTTTTATGGTCTTTCTCTATTACATCCCATTTATTAATGACCAATACCAAACCTTTTTTGTTTTTCTCGGCCAAATGGAAAATATTAATATCTTGAGATTCTATACCTTCAGCAGCATCAATCATTAAAATAACCACATCTGCTTCTTCTAAAGCTTTAATGGTTCTCATTACCGAGTAAAACTCGATATTCTCTCTAACCTTGGTTTTTTTACGCAATCCGGCGGTGTCTATCAACATAAACTCATGCCCAAATTGGTTGTAATGGATATGTATAGAGTCTCTGGTTGTGCCAGCTATATCAGTAACAATGTTTCTATCTTTACCTATTAGGGCATTAATCATAGATGATTTACCCACATTTGGTCTACCTACAATAGCAAATTTTGGCAAGCTATCAGTTTCTTCAACATCGTCTTCTAGGTGTTTGGCAACCTCGTCTAATAAATCTCCGGTACCAGAACCAGACATAGAAGAAACACAATGAATTTCGCCTAAACCAAAGCTATAAAACTCGGTAGCGTCTGATTGTAGTTGGTAATTATCAACCTTATTTACAGCAACCAAAACAGGTTTCTTGCTTTTACGTAAAACGCTGGCAATTTCATCGTCTAAATCTGTAATGCCCGTGGTAACATCAACCATAAAAATGATAACGGTTGCTTCCTCAATTGCAATTAAAACTTGCTCACGTATGGCAGCTTCAAATACATCTTCAGAGTTTGCTACATAACCTCCGGTATCTATAACAGTAAAGTTTTTGTTGGTCCACTCGGCAAGGCCGTAATGGCGGTCTCTGGTTACACCGCTCATATCATCAACTATGGCTTTGCGGGTTTCTGTTAGCCTATTGTATAAAGTTGATTTTCCCACGTTCGGTCTCCCGACGATCGCTACTATATTACTCATATCTGATTGTTTTTCCCAGCCTTATCTTGCCGGCATAATTTTTTGTAGGTGCAAAGGTAGCTAAAAAATCCCGAACACCGCTGTGGCCCCTCCTCTATGAGCTTGGTTTTGAGCCTCATTTTATACATCATCAGCTTATCATAGTAACAATTTTGCTGTATGGTGTAATTTTAAGCGAGATTAACAGTTTAAATAAAAATTTAAAAACATATTCATTATTTTTCCAGAACCTAATCATTAATAGATAATATATGAGAATTATAAAAAGGCAGGTGATGAAGACTATTGGATTACTGGCGCTGTTAGTAATACCGGCCTTTCTTCAAGCACAAAAGACAGAAAAAACAGATTGGTACAACAAAGATTTACAAAAAGACGGCTCTTTTGGGATAAGTGCAGACAAAGCTTATCAAGAAATTTTAAAAGGTAAAAAATCTACCCCGGTAATTGTAGCCGTTTTAGATGGCGGTGTTGATACTACCCACGAAGATTTAAAATCCGTTTTATGGCAAAACAAGCTAGAAGTAGCAGGTAATGGTATAGATGATGATAAAAATGGCTATGCCGATGATTTGCGAGGATGGAATTTTATGGGCTCTGCTAAAGGAAATGTGGAGTTTGATAATATAGAATTGGTAAGGGTTTTATTAAGAGATATGGAGAAATTTGATGGAAAAGACTCCAACTCGGTACGAAAAGCAGATTTACCTGCTTTAAGAGCTTATCAAAAGAACCTTAAAATTTACGACCAAAAGAAGCGTAAAGCAGAGCAAGAGTATTTCATGCTGTACTCGGTTAAAAAAACAGTTGATTCTTTAATTGCATCAACAGGAAAAGAGAAACCAAACTTAGATGAGTTTAAAGCTTCTAGCCCTGCTTCTAAACAACAAGAGCAAATCAAGAAACTTATTTTGGTGAACATGAAGGCTAATAAGAGCGATGATTTTCAGGATTTTTATGAGCAAGAGCTTGCCAGAGGCGTAAAATATTATTACGAGCAATTGTATTATCACTTAAATATGGCTTATAATTCTAGATCTATGGTAGGCGATAATTACCAAAACAGCTACGAAAAAAGCTATGGTAATTTAGATGTAATGGGCCCCGATGCCGAGCATGGAAGCCACGTAGCCGGTATTATTGCTGCCGATAGAACTAACGATAAAGGTATTAGAGGCGTTGCAGATAACGTAAGCATTTTAGCTGTGAGAACTGTGCCTAACGGCGATGAGCGTGATAAAGATGTGGCCAATAGCATTATTTACGCCGTGGATAACGGTGCTAAAGTTATTAACATGAGTTTTGGTAAAAGCCATAGCTGGGATAAAGAAGCGGTAGACAAGGCTGTACAATATGCCATGAAGAAAGATGTTTTACTAGTACATGCTGCCGGTAATGATAATAAAAACCTAGACCTAGAGCGTGTTTACCCTAACAGATATTTCAACAATGGCAAAACCGCCCAAGCGTGGATAGAAGTTGGGGCTTCAGACGCTAAAAACGATAAAACCTTAAAAGCTAATTTTTCTAACTATGGTAAAACTACCGTTGATGTTTTTGCCCCTGGTGTTGATATCAATTCTACCATACCGGGTTCTTTATACAAAGCTAATAGCGGTACCAGTATGGCAGCCCCAGTGGTAAGTGGTTTAGCGGCTTTAATAAGATCTTATTATCCTAGTTTAAGTGCGGTACAGGTGAAAGATATCATCATGAAATCTGTTGTGAAAGTTAACCAAGATGTAGAATTTATAGGTGATGGTAAAAAAGTAAAAGTTCCTTTTACTGATTTAAGTATTGCTGGTGGTATTGTTAACGCCTATGAAGCTTTAAAATTGGCCGAAACTTATAAATAAGAATTAAAAATTTTCAAGTTATTATAAACCCAAGAATAGAGAGGATTTAACATTATCCTTTTGATTCTTGGTTTTTTTATTTTTATCGATAAGATAAGCCTCTCTTTAAAATTTTATGTTGGTCATTATTAAAAATCTATGAATTAGCTCTTTACCATATTTTTCTCCTTTGGTATGATATATGGGTGTGAAAGAAAAACATCTATACTATGATAGCAATGAATTATCGTGGTCCGCGTCGCGTACGGATAGACCACAAACCTTATCCTAAAATCTTGCATCCCAATGATGCTATTGTAAAAGTCACCAGATCTTGTATTTGTGGCTCAGATTTACATCTTTACCACGGTATGGTGCCCGATACTCGGGTGGGCTCAACCTTCGGACATGAATTTATAGGTATTGTTGAGGAGATAGGCTCATCGGTAGAAAAATTAAAAGTTGGCGACCATGTGCTTGTTCCCTTTAATATTGCCTGTGGAAAATGTGCTTTTTGTAAACAAGAGCTATACGGTAATTGCCACGAGTCTAATTCACAAGCTACTGCCGTAGGTGGTATTTTTGGTTATTCGCACACAGCAGGCGGTTATCAGGGCGGTCAGGCAGAGTATGTTCGAGTCCCTTATGCTGATGTTGGGCCAACTATTATTCCACCTGATATGGACCCTGATGATGCCGTATTGTTAACCGATGTATTGCCTACTGGATATCAAGCTGCGGAAATGGGGGGTATACAAAAAGGAGATACAGTGGTGGTTTTTGGTGCCGGTCCGGTTGGTATCATGGCAGCAAAATGTGCTTGGCTTTTTGGTGCAGCTAGGGTAATTGTGATAGACCATATAGATTACCGTTTAGAATTTGTAAAGAATTACGCCAATTGTGAAGCTTATAATTTCAAAAGCATGGATGATCCTGTAGTTTTTCTTAAAAAGGCAACAGATTGGCTAGGTGCCGATGTTTGTATCGATGCCGTAGGGGCAGATGCTGCGGGTAGTGCCCTACAAACCATTACAGGTAAAAAATTATTGTTGCAAGCGGGGGCTGCTACGGCACTTCATTGGGCAATCAATTCGGTTAAAAAGGGTGGTATAGTTTCTATTGTTGGCGTTTATGGGCCCACTGGTAATCTTATTCCTATTGGAAATGTAGTAAATAAAGGTATCACCATCAGGGCAAACCAAGCATCAGTAAAAAGATTACTGCCTAAAATGATAGAGCATGTGCAAGCAGGAAGAATAAATCCTAAAGCCATCATCACTCATCGGGTGCCTTTAGAAGAAGTTGCCGAGGCTTATCATATCTTCTCCTCAAAATTAGATAACTGTATTAAAACTGTTCTTATACCACCATCAGTAAGAACATAAAGCTATTTGCCATGAAAAATAAAAATATAAATCCAACAGAAATTGAAGGGTGGGGTGTTGATGCAGATACGCAAAACGACCCTACCTATCCTATAAGAAATAGAAGCCAAGAAGAGCATAAAGGTTATGATTGGGAAAGACCAGCACAGCAAGCTAAAACGGTAGAGGTTTTACAGTCTATGGAAAGGCCACATGTAACAGCCGTATTTGGAGCCTCTATACCGCCTTCCGGATTAAGCGGAATGATACGTAGACAAGCGTTTAAGTATAGCGAGTCTAGCTTTGCACACTGGTTGCCGCTTATTCTTGCCGATAGGGTTAATGTGGTAGAAGGTATTTTGGATGATCTTAAACATGGTCATTTTCCTAATCTCTTTGCCGAAAAAGGCTTAGGTGCCGAGTGGAAATATAATCGTAAAGCATTTACGAAAAAGTTAGTTGTTAAAGCATTGGTAGTAACAACAGCTATTGCGCTCATATGCCTTGCTAAACGGAAAAATAATAGGTTTAAATAATTGTAAAGCCTTTTTAATGATGTACAAGATTACAGTAAACGCTTTTGTTTTTGCTTTAGGGTTTGCTGTGATTTTTGTTTATTAAATATATTGAGCAATTTTGATTGTGCACAAACCATCGGAGAACTGATAACTGGCAACCAACAACCGCTAACTGATTGATAAAAAGATTGCTTCTTCGTTCCTCATCGCAATGACAAAAAATCAATCAATAAAACTCACCACCCAGAACTGGAAACTGGCAACCGATAACTGATTCAACTGAATAAAAAGTTTGCTTCCTTTCTGTCCGAAGCGGAATTTTAATATTGAATTGATTAGTTTTTATTTCGTTTATTGTCAAAAAGTAAACTTCCGTCTCCGTAGCTCAAAAACCTAAAGTCATTCTTTAACGCATAATCATAAATAACTTTCCAATCATCACCCACCACTGCCGCAACAAGTAAAAGTAGCGTAGAACTTGGCTGATGAAAATTAGTAATAAGAGCGTTTGCAATTTTCAATTGATAAGACGGAACAATAAGTAGCTGTGTTTTGCAAATTATTTTTTCTATTTTATTTCTTTTCAACCAAGCTAGCAAGCAATTTAGCGCATCAGATGCAGTGAGACTTTGTTGAAGTTCGTATGCATCCCATTGTTTAACTTCTAATTCATCAATAGAAGCACTCATATTTTGATTTGCCTTAACACCCATCCAATATAGTGATTCGATAGTTCTTAACGAGGTTGTACCTATAGCAATAACATTTTTGTTTGTTTGCTCATCAGAAATTTGCGCTACTATATTCAAGATAGTTTCCTGCGCCACTTCTATCCATTCAGAGTGCATTTGATGCCCTTCAAGCGTTTCACTTTTAACGGGTATAAAAGTACCTGCGCCAACATGAAGCGTTACATAATCTACAATTGCATTTTTAGATTTTATTTTTTCAAAAATTTGATTTGTAAAGTGAAGTCCTGCTGTTGGCGCTGCAACAGAACCCTGTTGTTCTGCATAAACGGTTTGGTATCTACTTACATCTATTTCTTCACTCTCTCTCTTTAAATATGGCGGAATTGGCATTGCACCAAAATGTTCTAATATTTCAGCGAATGAAAAACTAGTTGGTTGCCAACTGAACCTAATTGTAAAAACATTCCCGTCTCTTTCTAATATTTCAGCATCTAAAGAAATGTCTTTGGTGTTAATGCTTATTACTTTTTCTTTCCATCTATCAAGTCGGCCAATTAAACATTTCCATTCAACACAGGTCTTTTTCATCATAGCCATTGATGGTTCATGATTTTTTTCGCTTGGTTCTAAGCAGAAAACTTCAATTTTACCACCTGTGGAATTGTTAAAATAAAGACGTGATTGTACAACCTTGGTGTTATTGAAAATAAATATTGATTTTTCGAAAATATATTTGTCAAGGTTTCTGTAAATATCTTCAGAAATTTCCCCATTATGATAAACTAATAATTTACTTAAATCTCTTTCAGCTAATGGGTATTTTGCTATTCGGTTTTCAGGTAAATCGTAAGTGAAATTTTTTATTTCAAATTGCTGTGCTTCTAATTTATTATTCAATTCCATCTATTAATAATTTGTATGCGAATATAAGTTAGATTAATGTTAGTGATTACTAAAATTGGGAGGCTTAATCAATCTTTTAAAAATTAAAAATTAAAAAGTGAAAATTAAAAATTAAAAATTCAAAAACAGGAAACTAAGCATCTAGAACTGGGAACTGAAAACGCACAACTGGTAACTGATTCAAAATCACTCAATAAAACTCACCACCCAGAACTGGAAACTGGTAACCAACAACCGGTAACTGAATGAAAAATTCAAAAGGAAAAGTTAAAAAAGAAAAACAGAAAACTCACCACCCAGAACTGATAACTGGTAACCACCAACTGATAACTGAATTAAAAATTCAAAAGTGAAAAATCAAAATTCAAAAACAGGAAACTAAGCATCTAGAACTGGGAACTGAAAACGCACAACTGGTAACTGATTCAAAATCAATTAATAAAACTCACCACCCAGAACTGACAACTGGTAACTAAGAACTGATAACTGATCCAAGATAGAAATCTACTCTGCGTAGCCGAAGCTTTTAAGGTAGTTTTCGCGGTTACGCCAATCGGGTATTACTTTAACAAACATTTCTAGGAAAACTTTCTTTTGTAAAAATTCTTCCATGTCTTGTCTGGCATAAGTACCTACTCTTTTTAGCATAGAGCCTCCAGGGCCAATGATGATATTTTTTTGCGAGTCTCTTTCTACCACAATTTCTGCACTAATACGGATAATGTCTTTAGCCTCTTTAAAAGCGGTTACAATAACTTCTGTACTGTAAGGGATTTCTTTTTTGTAGAGTTTAAATATTTTTTCACGAATCATTTCTGATACAAAGAATCGTTCAGAACGAGTAGTTAGCTCATCTTTTTCGTAATAGGGTGGGTGTACAGGTAGTTTTTCTACAATGTACTGCATCACCTTATCTACATTGTATTGGTGTAGGGCAGAAATGCCTATGATAGCATCGGGGTTTAGTTTTTCTTTCCAGTAGTTGATTTTTTCTTCTACCTGGTCTTGGTTAGATTCATCTATCTTATTAATCAAAATCATGAGATGAGCTTTAGACTTTTTAATCTTGTCTAAAACGTCTTGCTCGTCATGCTTTTCATTAATATCGGTAACAAATACTAAAATATCAGAATCTTCTAAGCTATCATCAACTGCATGCATCATGTTTTCTTGCAGTTTATAATTTGGTTTGATGATGCCTGGGGTATCAGAAAAAACAATCTGATAGTCTTCTTCATTTACAATACCAATAATACGGTGTCTGGTGGTTTGAGCTTTAGGCGTAATGATAGCCATTTTCTCTCCAACAAGTGCGTTCATTAAGGTAGATTTACCCGCATTTGGTTTCCCAATAATGCTTACAAAGCCTGCTTTATGCGACATTTAATTTTTTTTAAATTTTATTTGGAGTACAAAGAAACGAATTATATCTTTGCAGTCCAATTCGGAACAGGATTTAAATTCTAAACCGAAAAAAAACACAGCGATTGTGTTCTAAAATTGAAGATTTAACCATAAAAATATAGTGCGGGGTGGAGCAGTTGGTAGCTCGTCGGGCTCATAACCCGAAGGTCATCAGTTCGAGTCTGGTCCCCGCTACCTAAGAAAGCTAAAGAATTGTTTGAAAATAATTTAGGCAAGCTTTCAAATGGCCCGTTCGTCTAGGGGTTAGGACGTTAGATTTTCATTCTAGAAACAGGGGTTCGATTCCCCTACGGGCTACAAAAATAAAACCCTCTGTAAATTTTACAGAGGGTTTTGTCTTTTATAAGCTTTTTGTGCTTTTTCAGAACGATTTAAAAAAGTCTATCAAAACCTCATTAGCCTCCTGAGGATATTCATGCCCACCAGGGTAGCTGTAAATGATACTATTATTTCCACTTGATGATGGATAGAGCCTTGCAAATTCATTGATTTTTTTACCTACCGCCTCACATTTATTTTTCTTTAATAAAGCCTGATAGGTGATTTTTTGCCAAGCTGGTTTTACTAAGGGGTCTTTTTCTCCAACTAAATGAAAAAAAGGTTTTGGCTTCATTAAATGCAGTGTTTTAAATGCGGCAGCACCTGTTGGGGCAAAGGCTTTAAAAATATCGCCTCTGGTAGCCCAAAGTAAATAGGTGAAAGAACCTCCGTTAGAATGCCCGGTAGCAAAAATTCTATCCGTATCTACTTGATATTCTTTTTTGATATAGGCTAATAGGGTATCAAAGAAAATCAAATCTCTGTTTTGTTCTTGAGGGTCTACAAGCCAACCATTTTTCTTACCTTCTTTATCTGTAATTTGTCCAGGAGTAGGCAAGCCTTGTGGGTAAATATAAATAGCATCAGCCCATAACTGTTCAAATTTGCGACCTTGGTAAGCGTGGTTCATAGTGCCACCATGCCCATGAAATGCAAATACCACGGGCGTAACTTTATTTTTTGCAGAAGCGGGTATGTAAGCTAAAGCTTTACGTTGCTGTTGAGCTACCGTAAATTCCAAAGTTTGAAGTTGGACCTGTGCAGAAGTATCATGCATTAAGCAAAGCCCTATGATTAATAAAAGTAACTTTTTAAGCATCATCTATTTTTTATGTTTGGATAGATAAAAAGCTTTAAAGTTTAAGTATTTATTTTTGTGCATTTAGTAAATAAACTTTAAACGTAGTTCCTTTATTTACTTCGCTTTGCACCTCTATTTTACCGCCAATGGTTTCCACCTGATTTTTTGTGATAAATAATCCAATACCTCTGGCATCGGTATTGCCATGGAAAGTTTGGTACATCCCAAATAATTTAGAGCCTTGTGTTTTTAAATCTATACCCATTCCGTTATCCGTAATGGTTAAAACTAAGTATTGCTCTTTTTGATAGGTTTTAAGCTCAACAAAGCTTTCTCTTTCTGACGCAGCATATTTGATTGCATTAGTTAAGAAATTAAGTAAGATACTATCTATGTATGCGGAGATGCCCTTTACTTCATCTTTAGGATTGATGTTATTGATGATTTTAACTTGAGCATCGTTAGCTAAAAGATTTAAGTTATTAATAGCAGCTTCTGCAAAATGATATAAATTGATTTCAACTAAATTAGATGATGTCTCTAAATTCATTTGTACAACCTCATTTAAATGGGATATGGTGCCCTTTAAATTATCTGAAGCAGTTTTTACCAATTGTAAAATGTTGTTTTCCTCCAGTTCTGGATGCTCTTTAAATAAAAGATAAATGAGCATTTCTATGTTACTAGAGTGCGATCTTAAATTATGAGACACAATATGAGCAAAGTTTTTAAGCCTTTTATTTTGGTCTTTTGTAACGTCTAATAAAGCCTGAATTTCTTTTTCTGCATTTTTTAGCGCCGTAATATCAATAATTTGAGTGATGAAATATAAGATTTCATCATGGCTATCTTTTACTACAGAGGCGGTCAAGATAATGTTAACAATACTTCCATTTTTATGGATGTACCTTTTACCAAGTTGGTAATGGTTAATTTTTCCATGGAGTAAATCTAGATATAAGCTAACATCTATATCTAAATCATCTGGATGCGTGATGTCTCTAAAGGTTAAATGCTGAAGTTCTTCCTCATCATAACCAAGCATATCATGTAAAGTCTTATTAATTTTTAGCCATTTACCATCTCTGTCTAGTAAAGCCATCCCAATAGCCGCATTTTCAAAATTCCCTCTGAAAGCTTGTTCACTTATGCCCAGCTGCTCTTGTGCTTTTTTACGTTCGGTAATATCATCTGTATACATCACAACACCACCAATGGTATTTTTATCTATATACCACGGCCTTACGCCCCATTTTATCCATTGTAGGGTGCCGTCTTGTCTAATAAATTTATCCTCATCACATTTCTGGCTTTTACCCTTTAAACAATCTTGGTGTATTCTTTTCCAATCCTCACCTATTTCAGGGAAAATTTCATAATGAGATTTTCCTATGATATCTAAACCGTTAAGCTTATAATCATCTATCCATTTATTAGAAGCTGCTAAATAATGGATATGGGTATCAAACATGGCTATAGCGCTTGGTGCTTGTTCAATAAATTGTTGGCTACGTTCAAAAGCTGTTTTTTGCTCGGTAATATCAGTATGTGTACCAAACATCATGAGAGGTTTACCATCTGCTGTCCATGAGGTTATTTTTCCGCGGTCTAATACCCAAACCCAATGTCCGTCTTTATGACGCATTCTACATTCGCAATGGTAATATTCAGATTTCTTCTCGCAACATTCGTTTATTTTTTCATTAGAGTTTTTAATGTCATCTGGATGCGTGAGGTTAACCCATGTCTCTATGCTTATAGGTTGTAATTCTTCAAGGGTATAACCTATAATATTTGCCCAGCGTTCATTAAAAATGGTTTCTCCTGTTTGTATATTCCATTCCCATGTACCTGCATGAGTACCTATGAGTATATTAGCCAGTTTTTCTCTCTCTGCAATTAAGGCTAGTTCTAGTGTTTTGCGTTCTTGAATGTCTTGAAAAGTACCGTATAATCTGGTGCAAACACCGTCTTTAAATTCTGATAAGCCTATGGCTCTTACCCATTTTAAATTTCCCTTTTCGGTGATAATCTGTAGCTCTAAATCATAAGGAGTGCCATGTTTTAAGGCTGCTGTAAACGCTTTTTCAATAAGGACTTTGTCGCCTTCTTTATAATAGTTTAGGGCCGAGTGTATATCAGGCTTATAATCTTCTGGTACTTCATGAATAAGTTTGGTAACATGACTCCAATGCGGCTGCATGGTATTCAAGTTAACCTCCCAAAAGCCTACAGAAGCTGCCATATTACAACGCTCTAAAAGGTCTTCTTTAACTTTTAATTCTGTAATATCTGTATGGGCACCAAGTATTCTTTTTGCCTTACCATTCTTATCTCTTATAGATAGCCCTCTACATTTAACCCAAACTATAGAACCATTTTTATGAAAATATCTAACAACTATATCGAAAGTAGTTTCCGGATTCTCACAATGGCGTTGAATACTTTCTACGGCAAGTTTTAAATCATCTGGGTGTATAATGTTTTGCCAAGATGATGGCGAATGAGGCATTTCTTCTGCTTTATAGCCAAGTGTAGCCCAAAATTTAGGGTTCATCCATTCGTGGTCTGGGTTTTCTAAATCCCAATACCACAAGCCATCAAGGGCTGCATCTTGAAGAAAATCAAATATAGACGAGTCTTCTTTTATCAATTGATATAGTTCGTCTTTTAAGTAGCTCATATATAAAAGCCTAAAATGAGTAGTTTAGTGTGCGTTTACGAGGGGAAATATACAATTTAAGCGCCTATAATTCTTCATCTGATTTAATTTTAGAATAAGTCTTAGTTTTTTGAAGGCTTTCTTTAAATTATAAATAAATATTAAAATATTGTTAACCTTTGATAATTTAAAATTTAGTATAAGAATAATAACTTTACAAAAAGTTATTACCCAAATAACCTTCATTTCCTTTTGATATTAAAAACTTAAATACCTAAGAATTTTAATATTTTTGATACTCTTTAAAAGCTAAACTAATTATTTTGGAAAAGCACATTACGTTAGGTGTAGATATTGGTAGGTCTCATATTACCGCTGCACTGGTTGATTTAAGATCTGGTCATATCTTAGATGATAGTTATAGAAGAGAAAGAATAAACGCTAAGGATTCTGCAGAAAATATCATTAAAAATTGGGGCATCGTTATAAAAGATATTATCAATTCTAGCTATCGGCCGGTTAGCGGTATTGGTATGGCATTCCCCGGCCCCTTTAACTACGAAGATGGTATTTCTTTATTAAAGGATAATGGCAAATACGAAGCTTTGTATGGTTTAAATATCAAGAGCCTATTGGCCGAAGAGTTAGGTTACCCTAAAGCTTCTATTAAAATGATGAATGATGCTGCTTGTTTTTTAACTGGCGAATTATTTAAAAGGGATTTAGAAGGTTGCAACAATACCATTGGCATTACCATTGGCACAGGTTTAGGAACTGCGCATTATAAAGATGGTGTAACGGAAGACTGTAAACTTTGGAAAACACCTTTCCTAAAAGGTAAGGCGGAGGATTATTTATCTACCCGTTGGTTTGTTAAAAGATATAAAGAGCTAACGGGTAATTCTGTTAAAGATATTAGAGCTTTATTAGCTACTGATACGCAAGACCCCGCTTTTGAGGCTATTTTTGAAGAGTTTTCTGTTAATTTGGCCGATTTTCTTTATACTTTCGTGAGGAAAAAAGATGCTTTAAGTATTGTTATAGGCGGCTTAATTATCCCTGCTCAGAAATATTTTTGGAGAAAAACAGCACAGTACCTCTACGAAAAAATGTTTTACAGCATTCCTATTCATATTGCTGTACATGGTGAAAGAGCACCTTTAATAGGGGCTGCTTCTATTGGGCATCATTAAAAAATTAGAAAAAATGGTTGTTTCAACAACACTTTTGGCTCAGGCGTGAGTGTATGTATTATCTTCTTGTATTTCAAAATCAGGCATTCGCACAAGGCTTTCCGGCCTCATAGGCGGCCAACCCTATTCACTTTTTTCTTGAAAAAAAGTGCCCAAAAAACGAGGAACGAGTTCATGAATACCTAAGAAAAACCATAAACAAAAAATGAATAATTCAAGGCTCATGAATATTTGTTGTTTCGTCTAAATAAATCTTTATCCACAATCCTGAGTGGTGTGATTGTTTTTGCTTTGTGAAAGTATTTACAACACCCGTCGGATTGTTTTCTGACACTGTTTAATGAAAGTTTATACTACAGATTTATTTGACTTCACTTCTAAATCTTCATAGGCCATCCTTCGTTCTTCGGAAAGATGAGTCTAATGTTTAAAGGCAGTTCCTTAATAATCGCCTTACAGGTTCTTTTTACTTTATACTCTGTACTTTCTACTTCTAGATAGGAACAACCATTCATAAAAAACAGTCTAAACCGAAGCGCATGGGCAATCCCCCAGAGCCGGAAAGGCGAAAAAACAGAAGCAGAAATTAAAAATCTTGCACCAACAAGCCTATAGCGAATGCGGTTTTGCGTTCGAGTTTGTAAAAACTTTCATAAAGCATAAACGAGCAAAAATAAGCGCTAATTGTTTTTGAGTGTGGGTAAGGTATGTGCGGCAAAGGCTCCAGCGGGGATTGTTCAGGACTTTATTCATTATTTTTTATTGATTATAAAAGGTATTCATGAATTCGCTAAAGCTTCATTTTGGTTCCTTTTGGTCCCTCAAAAGGAACGAGCCTCGCCGGCGATAGAGGCGGAGAATCATTAAAAATATTGAATTAATTGGCAATTACGCTCAAGGCTTTCCGGCCTCATAGGCGGCCAACCCTATTCACTTTTTTCTTGATAAAAAAGTGAACAAAAAATCAAGGCTCATGAATATTTGTTGTTTCGTCTAAATAAATCTTCATCTACAATCCTGAGTGGTGTGATTGTTTTTGCTTTGTGAAAGTATTTACAACACCCGTCGGATTGTTTTCCGACACTGTTTAATGAAAGTTTATACTACAGATTTATTTGACTTCACTTCTAAATCTTCATAGGCCGTCCTTCGTTCTTCGGAAAGTTGGGTTTAATATTATTGGAAGTTCCTAAATATCCGACTTAAAAAGTCTACCTACTTTATACTCTGTACTTAGGCGTCACTTCAAACTTAAGCATGTCATTTCATATTAATTTATATCATATAGCGGGCAGTTATGATGTCTTAGAATTACAAAAACAACTCTACTTAAGATAAAAGCAGAGTTGTTAATTTAAAAAATAAGATTTTTGACACGAACCTTATTACTATTTACTCTTCTTCAGCTTTATTCTTCATTTTCATGAGTAAAGTATAAGCGCCTTTGTTTACGATGTCTTTTCCGCTTAATGAAGCAGCATTTTTAATTTCTATATAGCCATTTTCTTTAACACCCAACTGTACTTCTTGGATGTTAAATGCTTGTTTGTTGTTGGCTACAAATACATAATCTTTACCCTCAAAATTTACAATGGCATCTTCTGGTAAGGTATAAGCTTCATGATTTTTGATTTCTATTTCGGCATTCATGTACATGCCAGAAAGTAAGCTTTTATCATACTCATCAAAATGGCAATGTACTTCGGCAGTTTTATCAGCATCAAAATCTTTACTGATGAGTATGATATCGCAATGGTACTTTTTATCAGGATTATTATTGGTATAAGCCACTAATTTTTGTCCAATAGCCAGTTTATTAATATCTTTTCAAAAACTTTTAAGTTTAAATGGATATCGCTAGGGTCTATCAATTCAAATAAAACATCGGTAGGATTAACATATTTACCAATATTTACATTCACTTTAGAAACATAGCCATCAATAGGCGAGTAGATGTTTATTTGCCTAGATAAATTGCCTTCACTAAGTTTCGCAGGGTTGATATTGATGAGTCTTAACTTCTCTGCCAAAGCGTTTAAACTAATTCGCAGAGTTTTATATTCGGCCTCTGTTTGCTGTAAAACTTTATCGCTACTAGCCTTATTTAAATTTAGCTCTTTTTGTCTTTGATATTCTTGCTCTGCATAAGCCAATTTAGATTTTGTAATGAGGTAATCTTGCTGCAATTGGATGTACTGTTGGTCTTCCATTTTGGCAATAACTTCTCCTTTATTGATATGCATACCGGGTAACAATTTCGTACTAGCCACATAACCGCCTAAAGGAGTACTTACCGATACCATATTTTGCGGTGGTACATCTATAGTTCCGGTAACTTTCACTACCGATGAAATATTTCTTTTAATGAGCTGCGTGGTAGCTATAGTTACGTTTTTAAGCTGTTGGTTGGTTAAAGTTACTACTTGCTCATTAGTTTCTTCATTTGTTGCTTGTTCTTCTTTGGTGCTATTACAGCCCGTAAAAAGGACAATGCTAGTAAGCAGAAGAAATACTTTAGCGGAATATATGAATGCTTTCATGTTTATTTTGCGTTTAAATATTGTAACTGAATGCTTTGCTCATCCAAATTTTCAAAGCTTGTAGATATTGACTTTTAATACCGATACTTTGCTGCATCAGCATTACCCAATCTAGGTAATTGATATCGCCATTCTCAAATTGTTTTTGGGCAGTTTTAGAAATCGTATCAGCATCGGCTAAGCCTTTATCTTCAAAATACTGAACAATTTCTAAACTGTTTTGATATTGCACCCATATTACTTGATATTGATTTTCAAGTTGTTGCTTTTGTATCTCGTACTCTTGCGAAACAATTTCTTGGTTAATTTTAGAAGCAGCAATCCTACTATTTTGCGAGCTAAAAATAGGTATTCCTAAACCTATTTGTCCAGAGTTAAAACGTTTGCTACGGTCGTAAAAAACTTCATCGGGTCCAACACCTTGGAAATTCGTATTAAAATAACCCAAAGTTATTTCTGGTAATAGTTTAGATTTTTCTGTTTTAGTTTGTGCCAAACTTACTGCCTTTTGTTGCTCCAACATTTTAAGTTGCGGATGCTCTTCTGCTTTATTTATCTGGCTTAAGCCAATTTCTGGTTTAAGATTTTCTTTTACAGGATTGAAATCTAAATTACTGTTTAACAAGAGTTTAAATTGTAGTTCGGATAGCTCTAAATCTTGTTTCAGCTGTTTTAATTGCATCAATATCTGGCCTCTTTGGCTTGATGCTGTAGCTGCTTCTAAAGCATTGGTCTCGCCTTTTGCTAGTCTTAATTGTGCTTTTTTAAGAAACTCGGCATAAATACTATCACTAGTTTTAAGTAAGTTTTCCTGCTCTTTCAAATTTATAATTTGATAGTACGTTAAAGAAACAGCCTTAGTAAGTTCGGCCTCTTTAACAGCAATGTTTAAAGCTGCCGTTTTAGCTTCTTCTTTCAGTTGGTTTTTTTGCCTAGCATAAACCGTAGGGAACTGGAAAGATTGCGATACACCAAACCTTAAATCGTTATAAACACTGTTTACTTGGCCAAAATCTGTATTAAAATTGGTTGATGGTAAGCCAGCGCCAGTTTTAATCAATTTTTCTTGATAAGTGGCTTTTAAACGCTCATTTTTTACCAACGTATTGTTTTTTATAGCGGTATCTATAGCTGCTTTTAAACTGATATTTTGTTGCGCTTGCGCTGATGAAATGCCTAAGCCTAACACCAATATTAAAGCACCAAGTTTTGGATTTACTTTTATTTTACCACCTTTTTCAAAAATGATATACAAAATAGGAAGTACAAACAAGGTAAGGAAAGTAGCTATCATTAAACCGCCAATAACAACAGTTGCTAATGGCCTTTGTACCTCGGCACCAGCACCATGACTTAAAGCCATAGGTAAAAAGCCCAATGATGCCACAAAGGCTGTCATTAAAACAGGTCTTAATCGTACTTTAGTCCCCATTAATACAATTCGGTTTAAATCTTTTAAACCCGATGCTTTTAAGCGATTAAATTCGGCTATCAATACAATACCATTTAACACAGCAACGCCAAATAGCGCAATAAAACCAACTCCGGCACTAATGCTAAAAGGCATCCCTCTTAAGGCTAAAAATAATATCCCACCAATAGCAGAAAGCGGAATGGCAGAATAAATCAACAAGCCATGTTTAACCGAGTTAAAAGCGAAAAATAGCAATACAAATATCAGCGCAAGCGAAACTGGTACCGCTATCATTAAACGTTGTTTGGCTTCGTTTAAATTTTCAAAAGCACCGCCATAAGTAACATAGTAGCCGGCTGGTAATTTAAGCTGTGTTTCTGCCTTTTTTTGTAATTCATCTACTATACTTTGCACATCTCTACCTTTAACATTAAAACCTGCTATAATTCTTCTTTTGGCATCTTCACGTTGTATTTGGTTGGGGCCGTTTTGGATACTTACATCTGCCAATTGCTGTAAAGGAATTTGTGGACCTTTTGGCGTTGGTATCAACAAGTTTTGGATATCTTCTAAATTCTTACGCTGCTCGCTTCCTAGTCTTACAACCAAATCAAAGCGTTTCTCTCCATCAAAAACTAAACCTGTACTTTGGCCAGCAAAGGCCGTATTTACAATTCTATTGACATCAGCAATGTTTAATTGATACTGAGCTATTGCTGCCCTATTGTAATTGATGATAACTTGTGGCATACCTGTAACAGGTTCTACATATAAATCCTGAGAGCCATCTACCGTATTGATAATTTTACCAAGCTTATGTGCATAGTGCGATAAAGTATCTAAATCTTCACCAAATATTTTACAAACCACATCTTGTCTGGCACCTGTCATGAGCTCGTTAAAACGCATTTGTACAGGGTACTGAAAGCCTGTTGTAATGCCCGGTACTTCTTCTAAAGCTTCGCCCATTTTATCGGCCAGTTCATTAAAAGTTTTAGCAGAAGTCCACTCGCTTTTATCTTTTAAAATCACCATCATATCACTAGCTTCCATAGGCATTGGGTCTGTAGGCACTTCGCCACTTCCAATTTTAGTAACTACTTTTTCTACCTCCGGAAAACGAGATTTTAAGATATGAGCAGCTTTTTGAGTGCTTTCTATGGTAGTGCTTAAATTACTGCCGGTTAAAACTCGGGTTTCAACCGCAAAGTCGCCTTCTTCCAGTGCCGGGATAAACTCGCCACCCAAAGTAGAAAGTACCAGCAATGCCATAACAAATAATGCTGCCACACCGCTTAAAACCATTTTAGGGTATTTTAATACACGAGCTAAGGCCTTTTGGTAAACACGTTCTAATTTAAACATCCATTTATCAGAGAAATTGGGTTCATGCGCTATCTTTTTATTTAAGAATAAAGCACTCATCATAGGGATGTAAGTGAGGGATAGTATAAAAGCACCTATCAAGGCAAAAGCAACAGTTTGCGCCATTGGTTTAAACATTTTGCCTTCTATACCTTGTAGTGTAAAAATGGGTAAATAAACAATCAGGATGATGATTTGCCCAAAGACAGCACTATTCATCATTTTACTTGCTGACGTTTTTACTTCTTCATCCATTTGTTTTTGGTTAAGTTGTAAAACAGCTCCAAATTTATTGCTATGCTTAAGCTGATGCATAACGGCTTCTACAATAATCACAGCACCATCCACAATTAAACCAAAATCTAAAGCGCCTAAACTCATTAAATTTCCGCTTACGCCGAAGGTATTCATCATGATAATGGCAAAAAGCATAGCAAGGGGAATAACAGAAGCCACTACTAAACCAGCTCTAAAATTTCCTAAGAAAAGTACCAATATGAAAACTACAATTAAAGCGCCTTCCATCAAGTTTGTCTCCACCGTTTTAATGGCATTGTTTACCATTTTAGTGCGGTCTAGAAAAGGTTCGATTTCTACACCTTCTGGTAAGGTTTTTTGTATTTGGGCTACACGGTCTTTTACGTTTTTAATTACCTCGTTACTATTAGCGCCTTTAAGCATCATTACAATGGCACCTGCAACTTCGCCTTCATCATTATAACACATAGCGCCATAACGTGTTGCATAACCTGTTTTAACATCAGCAATATCTTTAATAAATAAAGTAGTTGGCCCCGTCGTTTTTACAGCAATATTTTCAATATCGCTGATGCCACCAATTAAGCCTTCACTTCTGATGAATAATACGCTAGCGCCTTTCTCTATATAAGCACCACCTGTATTTTGGTTGTTTTGTTCTAAGGCTGTGAAAACATCGTCTATACTAAGATTTAAAGCTTGTAATTTGTTAGGGTTAAGTGCTATTTCATATTGTTTAAGCTTACCCCCGAAACTGCTTACTTCGGCAACGCCTTTAACGCCTAAAAGCTGGCGCCTTACTATCCAATCTTGAATGGTTCTTAGTTCTGTTTCATCGTACTTATCTTCAAAGCCTTTTTTTGGCTTTACTACGTATTGGTAAATCTCGCCTAAACCGGTAGAAACCGGACCTAGTTCTGGCGTACCTATACCTTTAGGGATTTCTGTTTGTACTTTTTGTAAGCGTTCTGCTACTTGCTGTCTGGCCCAATAAATATCTGTCTCATCAGTAAAAACTAGGGTAACTAAGGATAATCCAAATCGTGAAAAACTACGGATTTCTTTCATCCCATCTATATTGCTGTTTGCTTGCTCTATTGGGAAAGTTACCAGTCTTTCAATATCAGTAGCACCAAAGGATGGGGCCACGGTAATCACCTGAACCTGATTATCGGTAATATCTGGAACAGCATCTATGGGTAAGCGTGTAGTTTGGTAAATACCATAGCCAATAAGGGCAAGGGTAAATAAGCCAATGATGAGTTTATTCCTGATGGAAAACTCAATAATCTTATTTAACATATCAGTATTGCTAAATTTTATGAAAAAAATAGTAATGTATTAGTTTGTAGAGAAAAGAATTAGCAAGTTTTTGGAGGCTGCCAAATAGAAGATAGATAAACAGAATTGATGAAGAAACTATTATAAACAGGTGTTTTTTGTTGATGTATAATGTCTGGAAGAGCAACTACATATACATGATTTTGCGGCAAACTTGCATTACAATCAACCTGGTTTAAGTGGTTGTGGGTTTTAAAAGGCAGCTGCATATCGCGGTCATAATCAGCATCTCTAATATCTTCTAAAGCATAATGCATACTTAAAAATTCAAAGATGGTGATATTGTTATCTTGTAATTTATGCTCTATCAAGTGCTCTACCAAAATAGGCAATTTTAATAGCTGGTACAGTTCTGTAGTGGCTATCAAATGGATGCTTAATAACGATATGGCAATTATCTTTTTCAAATCATTACAAATATAAAAAAATATAGATTCAAATTTTTAAGCACTAGGTTTAGCTGCTTTGTTTCTGATTTTCTGCGTTAAAAGGTATAATAGCCCAAAAATACCTATCAGTAAAAATGGATAAACTATAATATCTGGATGTTTAACGTAAAAAGTAAGTTCAGAATTTAGATTAATATCCTGCGTTATAACAGCAGGTTGCCACCATGATGTTTGCTGTACCAAATCTCCACGCTGGTTAATAAAGCCAGATATTCCGGTATTTGCAGAACGGGCTACCCAACGTCTTGTTTCTACAGCTCTTAATCTGGCGTAGTGTAAATGTTGGTCTTTACCTGATGTATTGCCCCACCAACCATCGTTGGTGATAATGGCTATAAACTGTGCTTCTTTTTTAACATAACCCGCAACCCAATTACCCCAAATAGATTCGTAACAAATGACAGGCGCAACGCCAATACCACTTTGCGAAAATAATACAGAAGGCTCATCCTGATAGCCATAACCACCAGTAGTGCCACCAAATTTGGCAAACACGGGTTTTAAGAAAGCAAGCGCATTAATAAAAGGCATTTTCTCTACCCCCGGCACCAGTTTAGATTTATGATAGAATTGTACTTTGGCAGAGTTTTCTATCGCCACAGCGGTATTAAAACTATCCCAATACTCGTTACTTTGGGCGTTAAATTTTGCTGTTTTAGTTTTTGGGTTTTGATAAGTTAAATATGTTTCTGCACCGGTAATTAAAGTTGCATTGGCATAAGGCTGCATAAATTGTTGTAAGCGGTAAAATATGTTCCCTTGCCTAATATAATCTTCATTTACATATTCTGGAATAGCTGTTTCTGGCCAAATGATAAACTCGGTACTAACTTTTGCTGCCTTAGTACTTAAAGCAATTAAATGATCTAGTTGCTGGTTGGTAGTATAACTTTCATATTTGGCATAAGGGTCTATATTGGGTTGTACCACTACTACATGGGCGGGGTTATTTTCTTCTTCATAGTTCATGTAGGTTAGGGTAGAAAAACCTATCGGGATGAGCACCCAGCAAGCTAAACCTGCTAAAAGCTTGAATGTGTTTTTTTGCTGTTTTTCACTATTTTTTAATTGTTTCCAGATGTTAAATAATAAAATATTACTTCCTAAAATCCATAAAGAGCCTCCGTATACACCTGTATACTCATACCATTGGATAAACTGCGGACTGCTAGCAAAACCGTTTCCTAAAGTCATCCAAGGGAAATTTAAATCCCAACTTTGGTGTAAATATTCATAAGAAATCCAAAATCCCAAGAGGGCTATATCAGCTACAATGGGCTTGGTAATATTTTTAAGTTTATGATAGCAGAAAAAACTGAAAGTCATGAGCAAAGCGCCTAATACATAAGCCACAATAGAGCCTTCTGGCGATGCATTCCAAATCCAATAGATACTAGCTGTATTCCATAATAAAAAGGTTAAACCTGCTGTAATAAATACTTTTTTGCCCTTTTGTTTAGTGTCACTTTTGTTGATATTTTCTATAGCTACTAATAGCGGGAAAAAGCCTATCAATAACAATAGTGAGGTGTATGGAATAGGTGGCCAAGCTATAAAAAGTATAATGGCAGATATAAGTGCGTATTGGATATGCTTTTTCATTGAATAGTAATTTCTTGATTTGATGAAGAATTTAACTTTATTAAACTTCTTGGTCTCTAAATTTTTCTTTTACAGCTTTGCCTGATATTTTCCCGGCTAAACAAATTACAAATTCACCTTTTATAGTATGGGTTTCAAAATAGTTTTTAACCTCGGCTAAACTTCCTCTTTTGGTTTCTTCGTACATTTTAGTAAGCTCTCTGGAAACAGAAACTTCTCTATCTGCACCAAAAAAAGTGATAAATTCTTCTAAAGATTTTAATAAACGGTGTGGCGATTCGTAAAAAATCATGGTTCTTTCTTCTAAAACCAATTCTTTTAAACGTGTTTGTCTACCTTTTTTTACGGGTAAAAATCCTTCAAATACAAATCTATCATTAGGTAAGCCCGAGTTTACCAAAGCCGGTACAAAAGCTGTAGCGCCTGGCAAACATTCTATTTCTAAATCGTTTTTTATAGCCTCACGAGTTAACAAATAGCCCGGGTCTGATATAGCCGGCGTACCAGCATCAGAAATTAAAGCTATGTTTTGCCCTTCTTTTAAAAACCTGATAATTTCATTAACGGCCTTATGCTCATTATGTTGGTGGTGCGAAAAAAGTTTTTTATCAATACCAAAATGTTTCAGCATAGGAGAAGAGTTTCTGGTGTCTTCTGCCAAAATAATATCTACCTCTTTTAAAACTTTAACAGCTCTAAAAGTCATATCATCAAGATTCCCTATGGGCGTAGGTACGAGGTATAGTTTTCCGTTCATTGTTTAGCCTTACCCTCAATCCTCTCTAAAAAGAGCGTGAATTTTGGACCTGTGTTTTGTTTTCCTATTTAACGTTATCCGTTTTTTATTTAATCTTCTAGCTGGTTTTCTCTTTTTTCGGCTTATAAAATATCTATCCTTAAAAATCGTAAATCGTACATCCTTTTAATATCTTTGCAGAAAAAATAAAAATCATGCTGCAAGTTAGTTATATCCGCGAAAATAAAGAGCAGGTTCTAGAACGTTTAAGTGTAAGAAATTTTAGTCAGCCAGAACTGGTAGATGAAATCATCAGTTTAGATGAGAGAAGACGTTCTACGCAATCCAAAGGAGACGCTTTGCAAGCAGAAGCAAATGCAGCAGCCAAGCAAATTGGCGAGTTGATGAAGCAAGGTAAAAAAGAAGAAGCTGAAGCTTTTAAAGCAAAAACGGCATCATCCAAAGAAGAAATAAAAAAATTACATGAAGAGCTTGCAGTTATAGAGCAAGAGCTGCACCTAAAATTGGTACAGTTACCAAATTTACCTCATTCATCTGTGCCTAAAGGCAAAACTCCAGAAGAAAATGAAGTGGTATTAACCTATGGTGAGGTGCCAAACTTGGCAGAAAATGCTTTGCCACATTGGGATTTAGCCGCAAAATACGATTTGATTGATTTTGAATTGGGTGTTAAAATTACTGGTGCTGGTTTCCCGGTTTATAAAGGCAAAGGAGCTAAACTACAAAGAGCACTAATTAATTATTTTTTAGCCGAGGCTGATAAAGCTGGTTACGAAGAAATGATGTTACCACATTTGGTAAATGAGGCATCAGGTTTTGGTACCGGGCAATTACCAGATAAAGAGGGGCAGATGTATCATGTAGGCTTAGATAACCTATATTTAATACCTACTGCTGAAGTGCCTATTACTAATTTATACAGAGATGTTATTTTAAAAGAAGAACAGTTACCTGTTAAAAACTGTGGTTATACACCATGTTTTAGAAGAGAAGCGGGTTCTTATGGCGCACATGTAAGAGGTTTAAATCGTTTACACCAATTTGATAAGGTAGAGATTGTTCAAGTGGTACATCCAGATAAATCTTATGATGTGCTAGAACAAATGAGCTTACATGTACAAAGCTTATTACAAAATTTAGGCTTACATTATCGCGTTTTAAGATTATGCGGTGGCGATATGGGCTTCACATCGGCCTTAACTTACGATATGGAAGTATGGAGTGCTGCACAACAGCGTTGGTTAGAGGTTTCTTCTGTTTCTAATTTTGAGACTTACCAAAGCAATCGTTTAAAATTAAGATTTAAAGGTAGCGAGGGTAAAACACAGTTAGCACATACTTTAAACGGAAGTGCTTTAGCTTTACCAAGAATTGTAGCTTCTATTTTAGAGAATTACCAAACGCCAGAAGGAATTAAAATTCCTGATGTATTGGTTCCTTATACAGGTTTTGATATCATTAAATAAGGGAAAAAAGCTTAAGAGAGAAGAAGCTGTCTCCAAAAGTCGTATCTGTCAAATTAAGGTCTAATATACTTCATATAAATCAATATGAAATGACGTGTTTAAGTAGTTCGATAGTCTTGCCCAAGCATTAACGACCGTTTACGCCAAATTCCGCCTTGGCGGTTGCGGCTTCTACAGGATTAGCCTTAGTAGAACCTTTAGAAGCAAGCGGCGCAGCGGAGAGTTTATTCAATTAGCTTATTGTTTTTTTAAGGCTTTCATGTGTTCGCTTAGCTCGGGTTTGGGTACTTTTTGCGGAAACATGCGTAGCATTCATGAAGGCCAAAACATAAAACTAATACTTTGAATAAAAGTACCTTGATGTGGCCGGTCAAGAGGCCGGAAAGCCAGTGGGTGAATGCTTGATTTTTAAACATTTATAGTTCTCTGATATACTCAGAAAAGGCTTCGACTCCGCTCAGCCTGACACAAAGTAGTAATTTGAGACAGCCTCTTTTTTATAACCAATTTTGAATCAGCGTATACAAATAAGCAAACAAATAGTACAGAGCAATAGCAATTAAGCCTAACACCACTACAGCAATAAGTATAAAACCGATGATGATACCCATTATACTGCCAGTATGTTTACCTTCTGTATAGTGTTCTCTTAATAATTTAATATTCCTACTGTTGGCTTTAAAGCCGAAATCAAAGAAAAAACCTAAAACAGGGATAGCACCTAAGATGGTATCTATTAAAACATTTCCAAACATTTTAAGAGCCACTTTTTTGCTGGCGCCATTTTTCAGCATGGTAGCAATAAGGGCTAATGAAACACTAAAACCTGCTAAATCTCCGAGATAGGGGATGAAATTTAGAATAGGGTCTAAACCAAAACGATAACCTTTTATGCTAAACTGTTCGTCCATTAATTTTGAGATGCGTTCTACCCATCTTAATTTATCGTTCTTAAATGGCTGCTGGTTCATGCTGTTGTTTTAGTTCAATAAGCAATTTATATACCTCATTATTTGTTAAGGATAATTAAAGTATCTTTATTAAGCCTCAACTTTAAAAAAGCGTAAAGTTTTTTTGCTTCCTGATTGCTTAAAGAAGTTTTTTTCTTCCAACTGATGATTACATGAGTTAGCGTATCATTTGAATTACCACTTTGCCTTAAATTAACCATTTCACCTATACTAATCTGACTAGCTTCTGGGTATAAAACTGCAAGTTCTTTAGAGATATCAGATGTTGCGTAAACATTATCTTTATTGTTAATAGGAGTGGCCGCTTTTAAATTGATAGCATTTAGCATACTGGCTGCTACCTCACGGCTCATATCTGCAATTTCTTCTTTAGAAACATTTACTCTAGAAAGCTTTATTCTTAAATCATCAAAACCACTGGCTTTTAATAAACTATCATAACTGGCTATTTCTTTTTCAGAAACTGGTTTACCAGCAATAACAACCTGTATGTATTTTAAAGAGTCTCTATTTTCTATATTCCATTTCAATACTGTCCTAAACGTTTATGAAAACATCAAAAGTAACGCAATAGCTTAAAATTTATGAGATAAAAATAGATTTCAGAAAAGAACCCCTTGAATAACTTGTTTATCTTTTAGCTCATCGGGTTCTTCAAAAGGCCTATCGAGCCAATTCTGTAGATTTATTTTCACAAATATGTTAAGTCTGATAAATGCGATAAGGTTGGAGAGCTGCCATCCATATTTAGCCATTGCTTTAAGTGCTTTAAGGATGAGGATGGTAATTAGCGCTGTCCATATCTGTATCATCACGGCATTTTCTGTGGTTCCGATAAATGATTTGATATGCAGGTTCTGTTTGATCTCTCTAAAAAAGATTTCAATCTGCCATCTGCTTTTATAAAGCTCACTGATGGTGTTTGCTGTCCAATACATTTGATTGGTAATAATTTCTATAGTTTGTTCATTTTTATCATCCCAAACAGCCACTCTTCTTAAGTTTTTGGGATAGCTGTCCTTTGATTTTGTGGTTTTAAGCTCAATAATCTCGTCAATCAGGATATTCTTATGCCTGTTCTCCGGCAATATATTTTCCTTAACTGTAGTATATTGGAGGTTTTCTTTATGTCTGATCACAAAAAATACGCCGTTGCTGTCCCAAACATTCAGCAGGGCAAAGTCATTATAGAATCGGTCTGCAACAATAACACTTCCTTTGTGTAAAGGCACATCATAAGCTCCTTTGTTATCCGCAGTTTTGCCGTTGGTAATATTGACATATGCTGGTAGATTGCCATCATAATCAAGCAGAGTATGCAGTTTAACCGCTCCTTTAGCTGTTTTGTACCTGGCCCAATCAAATAGAGAAAGACACAGACTGATAGTAGTGGAGTCTAACAGGAAGATTTTGGACTTAATCCTGAACTTTATTTGTTTAAAGCCTGCCTGCTGTCCCAAACTTTCTAACAGTATGAAATAATAGGACTTGAAGATGTTATAGTCCCTGTGCTTGTTCTGATAGCTTACACTAGATTTAGATGGAGCTTTTTGAATACCTAAATGATTGAGGTTGCCAGTAGCTGAACGAAGACCGTTACTAATATCACGTACCGATTGGCTTTTGGCAAACTGGCAGAACAACATCGATACTAGATGTGTCCAGCTTGTATAACCTTTATTATGTTTGTCGCTCTGAGATGTAGATACCAGTTTGTTGAACTTTGAACGCTCAAGTTTTGATATGATTTGGGAGAATAGTGTTACATTTACCATTGAGAAAGGGTTTGTTTTTTTGCACCTCAAAGGTAACGATGAGTTAAAACTTTCCTTTCTCCTTTTTTATTCGTTTAGGACGCTATTGATTCCATTTTAATACCTCTGTTTCATCATTACTAATTTTATTGATAATGATGTTTTGCACCTGCCTGTTCATTTTATTTTTAAGATAAACTTCCCATAAGAAATAGCCACTTGGTATCACTACAAAAAGCAAGGCAAAAGACATAATTCTGCTTACTCTTTTACGGGTTTTTACATCCATGTATTGCCTTAGTGGGAACTGTAAAAACTTAATAACCAAATAGGTAGATAAACTGATAAAGATGGCGTTAATGATGAAAAGATAAAAGGCTCCGGCAAAAATCATCAACTGCCCGGTTGCAAGCCCAAAACCTGCCGAACAAAGTGGCGGCATTAAAGCGGTAGCAATAGCAACACCAGGTATAGCATTTGTTTTTTCTTTTCTTGAACCAGATACAATACCTGCAATACCACCAAAAAATGCTACCATAACATCCAATAAGGTAGGTTGTGTACGAGCTAAAATTTCTGCAGTAGCATCGCCTAAAGGCGTTATGGTAAAGTATATATAAGCCGTAATTAAGCTGATAAAAGTTGCCATACCCAGATTGCGTAAAGAGCGGGTAAGCATTTCTTTATCATTAATACCAAAAGATAAACCTACACCTAATATGGGCGACATTAGGGGCGATATAAGCATGGCACCAATAATGACAGCGGCAGAATTAACATCTAAACCAATAGAAGCCAAAACGGCAGAACATATTAAAATCCAGATGTTATAGCCTTTTAAATCTATATTTTCATTGATGTTATTTACCGTACCCTCTTGGTCTGTGGTGTCTTGTAAATGAAATATTTTCTTTACGTAGTTTTTAATAAAATCGGCAGAATACATATTATAATTATTTTAGAAATAAACAGGCATGTAAATGCTCTTTTACCAACATACCCATGGTGGTCATCTTCTTAAATTTGGGCATTTTATGGTATTTTGCCAGCTCTTCTCTTAAAGCTATTATTTTTTCTTCTGGCGCTATATCATCCTGAACCATCACACCAAAAATTTCTTTTAGCCTGTAATGGGCTAGTTTTACTCGGTGACTAATTAAGCTGCGTTCTTCTTGTTGGTATTGCAGCATAGATTTTTCGTTCATATGCTCCATACCCATAAAAACAATATTGTTATTCTCCTTAAAATAATGCGGGAGGTACAGCTTTAATCTACTTTCATAAGATTGCTGATCAAAATCTATAGCTCTAATACGGTATTGGTTACCTTCAATATCTGGTGTAATATCTACCACAAAATTATAAGAGCGCATATCGCCTAAAAGCCTTACAAAACAACGTTCGTTAAATTTTACAAATTCTTTGCTGATACGGGTTTGGTTAAAGCTACTATCATTGAGGTAACTGTTTAAGAAAAGGTCTCCGGGTAAACCGGGAATATGCTCTTCTATTAAAGTATTATCGTCTGTTAAATAATTTATTCTGTTTGGGGATAGAATATGCTCTAATTCTAAGCCGTAAACCCGGCTAGCATCGGCAATTTTAACGTAAAAATGGTCGTAATTGTCATTTAACCTATTGATGATTCTTACCCTAAAAGGTTTAGAATTACCAAAGGTGCAGTAGTCTATTCTGGAAACAGAAAGATGGTCCATCACCTCCATACGGCCCGATGTATGCAACAAAGCATAAATATATTTCAAACCCGGATAAAGCTCTTTCATCTCAGATTCGTCATAATAAACCGTTTGCCACAAAGTATCTTGGTTATTTTTATCTAACAGCGGTGTAGAAAGATTAAAGCGCAGCATATCAGCATATAAAACAGGGAGTTTTATTTCCCTATCATATTTAATAAGGTATTGTTTTAAAGTTGGATTAACAGCGTAAAGTATCTTCTTTTTAGAAGGCACATCATTCCGTTCTTCAATAATATTCATATCATCAGGCTCTTTCTGTTGGTAATTTATCAATATTTAGTGGCTCTTGAAAATAAAAAAAGCCCATCCTGAATGAAGAATGGGCTTAGTACGTTTTAATAATGATGCTTATTTAATCTCAAAAGCAGCATTAATGGTATAATTCAATTTTATTTTCTTAAAATCTATATCAGGCATAGCACCAGCATCAGCCATTTCTGCTCTTACAGCCATAGTTTTATAAAGCATAGGTTGTGGGGTAAAATCACTGTTATGGTCTTGTATTAAAAGTACGCCGCCTAGTTTTTCGCCAATACTTTCTACCAATGCCGTAGCTTTTTCTTTGGCATTTTTTAAGGCTTTGGTTTTAAGCTCGTTTTTATAAGTTTCTATTTTAGAGTGCGAAAAGCTTTCTATGTTGGTATAGGCAATTCCTTGTGCATCAACAGCGGCAATAATAGCATCTAAATTAGATAGATCTTTTACTTTTAAACGATACTGTTTGCTGGCTAAAAAAGCTGGGTCTTTTTTCTTTTCCCAGTAATTGGTATAGCTGCTCATGTTGTTAATCATGAAATCTTCTGATGGAATACCCGCTTTTAAAACGGCCGCTTGTAATTGCTTTTCTAAAGTACTGATGCTTACTTTTCTTTTAGCATCTTTCATATACTCTTTTAAAGAAATACCTACATAGATTTCATCTGGAGTGATTTCCATTTCTGCGCTACCGTTTACTTCTATTTTTTTCTTAAATCTGCTTGAGCAAAAGCCTGTGCTACTAAAACTAAGGCTACAAAGGTTAAAACTAGCTTTTTCATATTCTTTCTTTTTTGGATAATCATGTAATTGATATTTGTTTTTCTCTAAGATGTAATAATTATACCAATTCCATAAAGGGGATGAAATTTTTTTTAAGATTATTGTGATAACTAATATTGTTGGATAGGATTGAGTCTAAAACATTTTGAACTTGTTGTCTCAATAGTTAACTTTGTTATGTGAGCGATGAGAGACAAGTAATAGTTTACAAAAACTACTTTCTAGACTTTTATGAAAGTCAGAACGAGAAAGTTCAAGCTAAAATTGAAGGACTTTGAATCTGATAAAAGTTACTCCTAAAGTTCCTGAAAAGCTTTTTAAGCATCTACAGGGAACAAAAGGACTTTATGAAATACGAGTAGAGGTTGGAAATAATATTTATCGCATATTTTCATTTTTCGATAAAGGAAATTTAGTTGTTCTTGGAAACGCTTTTCAGAAAAAAAGCCAAAAGACACCGAAACAGGAAATTGAAAAGGCACTAAGAATAATGGAGGAATATCAAAATGATAACTAAAAAAAATATCACAACTTTAGACGAAATTCTAGATAAAAAATACGGAAAAAAGGGAAATCCAAAAAGAGAAGAATGGGAACAACAATTTGAAGCTTTCAGACTTGGTGCATTACTTGAAGAAGCCAGAACTAAGTTAGGAATGACACAAGAAGAACTTGCAAAAAAATGCGGTACTAATAAATCCTATATTTCCAGAATTGAGAATGATGCTTCTGATATCAGACTTTCTACTTTAATGAAAATCATTCAAAAAGGTTTGGGAGGGCATTTAAAACTAACTCTTCAAGTTTAAGTAAGACAAGATTCTGAACAAATTTTAAAAATATATGAAAGCTATATAAAATAAAAAGCTCTGGATTTTCGCCAGAGCTTTTTTGTTTATTGCCTTAGTAAGCCAATTGTACATGTGGCCTGTAAGTATCTGTTCTGATATTTGCTTTTAACTCGTGTAAAATATTGTACAAGCCAAAATTGGTGCGGTTAACATAAATGAAATGTTTTACACCACGAGCCTGCTTAAACTCAGGCATTTTAGCTATTTTCTCGCCAAAAGTATATAAAGCATCAAAGAAATGGGTTTGCCCAAAATCAAATTCGCCAGTCATATAAGGTTCTGCAAAAAGGGTAATCATCTCTTTATAATTTTGATAATAGAACTCTATTTGCTGAGCGTTATCTTTTGGTAAAATCATCTCTAAAAGCCTAAAAGCTTTAATAGTTTCTTCTTTATTATTTAATAATTCTGTTGATGTAGTAGAGAAAAAAGGATAGTAAAAGTCATCTGGAATTTCTTTAATACATCCAAAATCAATAATACCTAGTTTACCTTCTGGGGTAATTAAGAAATTACCCGGATGAGGGTCGGCATGTACCGCTCTTAATTCATGTTGTTGAAAATTATAAAAATCCCAAAGTGCTTGGCCAATTTGGTTTCTTAATTCCTGACTAGGGTTGGTTTGTAAAAACTCTTTGAGGTGTAAGCCCTCTATCCAATCCATGGTAATAATTCTTGGGCCAGATAGTTCTGGATAGTATGCCGGGAAAACCAAATTAGGAATATCAGCGCAAGCGTTAGAAAACTGTAAAGAGCGTTTTACTTCTAATTCATAATCTGTTTCTTCTACCAAACGCTCTTCAACTTCTTTCATGTAGATATCAAGCTCTTTTTCGCTCATGCCTAACAACCTAAAGGCGAAAGGTTTTACCAATTTTAAATCTGACGAAATAGAGCTGCCAACACCCGGATATTGGATTTTTACAGCCAATTTTTTTCCATTTAATGTTGCCTGGTGCACCTGCCCAATAGATGCTGCATTGGTTGATTTTAAATTGAAAGTATCGTATATTTTTTCTGGCGTTTTACCAAAATGCTTTCTGAAAGATTGTACAATCAATGGTCCGCTTAAAGGTGGCGCATTGTATTGCGATAAAGAAAACTTGTCTACATAAGCCTTTGGCAGGATGTTTTTATCCATGCTAAGCATTTGTGCAACTTTTAAAGCACTACCTTTAAGCTGACTTAAAGAGTTGTAGATGTCGCTTGCATTATCCTCATTCAATTCATCCTTACTTAAATCTGGGTTGAAAAGTTTTTTAGAATAATGCTTGATATAATTACCACCTATTTTTATACCTGTGCCTACAAATTTTGCAGAACGGGCTACTTTACTAGATGGAATACTGTTTTGCTCTTTCATTTTTATATGTGGGTATATAGATTAGATGATACAAGATTCTATGGTTTTAATTCTCAAATCCATCCTTTATTTTTCAATCTTTAATCCTTGCTCCTTAATCCTTATTCCTTGCTCTTTAATCCTTATTCCTTGCTCCTTAATCCTTGCTCCTTAATCCTTATTCCTTGCTCTTTAATCCTTAATCCTTGCTCCTTAATCCTTGCTCCTTAATCCTTATTCCTTGCTCCTTAATCCTTGCACCTTAATATTTAGTTAAAAAGCCATTTTAATACCTGCATGTTGTGCTAAAAACTTTCCGTATTCAAATAAATTATCAATAGGAGAGCGCTGGAATAAATCAAAAGTTACGTTAATACCTTTTTCTATAGCTTCATCGGTTTTTTCAAAACCTGCAGATTGATCTTTGGTCCAGAAGTTTAATAAGAAGGCTACTTGTAACCAAAGCGCATCCACATATTTATCGCTTATAAACTTTCTTTCTGATAACTCGCCGCTTTCTATACCCTCTTGTATAATTTGAGTGCTAAATTCATTAAAAGTTTCTTTGGCAAAACTTAATGCTATAGGTGTTTTAAGACCTTTTTTGAAGCTTCTTATGCTATGCGAAGCATAACTTCTTTTGCTTTTTAAAAGTTCAAAAAAACTGTAGAAGAAAGAAAGGGCTTTTTCTCTGGCCGAGTATTGTTCCCAAACTTCTTGACTTTTAATCTCGGCTATGGTTTTAGAAAATAAATCATTCCAGATATCAGCTTCTATAGCGCTAAAAGAGGCATAAAATTTATAAAATTCTTCCTCGGCCATTTTATTCTTCTTCGCAAAAATAAAAACCGATGCAGGCTGCTTACCCTCGGTTAATAGGTATTCTATATAAGCGTTCTGAATTTTTTCTTTGGTACCTATTGCTTTTGGCTTTTTTTCTGAGATTTTATTTTCCATCATCTTCAAGATTAATTAATTCTTAAACGTTTATTTCTTCCGGATGTTTTTCTGGTTGTGCATAGCTTAATCTGGCTAATAATTGTGTGCTGTGGTAAGCATCTAAACCAGCTACTGTTACCGTATTTGTTGCTGCTAGGTTTATATAACCATCTGCCGAAATTAAATTTTCATCAACACAAACATGTAGTACTTCACCAATTACAATACGGGTATTATTTAGCGTAATAGGTATAATCTCTTTGAGCTTTAAGCCCAATTTAACCGATGATTCTTTAACAAAAGGAGCATCAAAACCTTCTAGATACTCTTCCAAAAAACCACAGGCAGCAAATTCAGATTCGCCTGCTTTATACCTAGCGCTTGTTTGGTGCGCCGCTTTATAAAACTCTTCTTTTACATTATTAAGGGTATAAAATCCGCTTTCGCTGATGTTTTTTAAAGTTTCATGCTCTGGTCCATCTGGTCTTACTACCATGCCAATATATGCTGGGTTGGCGCCAATATGAAAAATAGAGTTAAACAAAGCAATATTGGTTGCACCTGTAGTTTTACTTTTGGTAGCAACCATTTGTAAACTCTTAAACCCAGAAATACTATTCATAAATGTAGTACGATATCTGGATGGGAGTTCTGTAATTTGCTCTGAAGTGAGATGCTTCATCTTAAAATGATTTTAAAGTAGACATTCCACCATCTATACCTATAACCTGCCCGGTTATCCAAGAGCTTTTTTCTGATAGCAAGAAATAAGCAGCTTCTGCAAGTTCTTCTGCGGTACCAACTCTTCCTAAAGGATGCCTTTTCTCCGAAGCTTCTCTTCTTTCTGGTGTAGCCAGTAAGCTAGCAGCTAAAGGCGTATCTGTTAAAGAAGGCGCTAAAGTATTAACCCTTATGTTTGAAGCTGCAAATTCTGCCGCCAAAGAAACGGTTAAACCTTCAATAGCGCTTTTAGCAGCTGCTATAGATGCATGGAAACCCATCCCTGCTTTGGCAGCTACAGTGCTAAACATTAAAATACTAGCTTGTTTAGATGCCTTAAGTTGTGGCAAAACTTGCTGAATAACTTTTACAGCGCCAATAACATTTACTTCGTAATCTTTTCTAAAATCGTCTGCTGTAAGTCTAGAAAATGGCTTCAAATTAATAGTGCCTGGGCAATAAGCTAAACCATGAATAGTTTCTGGTAAATGATCTTTTAAAACAGCAACATCACCTAAAATATCTAATTCAATAAATTTTGCTTCTAAAGGTAGTTCTCCTCTGTGCCTAGAAACAGCAATAACATCATGCCCATCAGCAATTAGCTTTTCAACTAATGCTAAACCTATACCTGTACTGCCGCCAATTACTAAATAATTCATGTTATCCTATGTGTTTTAAAAATTCATTACGGGTATCAATATCCAAAAACTTACCACCGTATTCTGCAGTAACTGTTGAACTTTGCACATCTTTAATCCCTCTAGATGAAACACATAAGTGTGTAGCATCAATAACAACAGCTACATCTTCTGTACCTAAAGCTTGCTTTAGCTCGTTAGCAATTTGCATGGTTAAGCGTTCTTGTACTTGCGGTCTTTGCGCATAATATTGAACAATTCTGTTAAGCTTTGATAAGCCAATTACTTTACCATTGCTAATGTAAGCTACATGTGCTCTACCTATAATAGGTACAAAATGATGCTCGCAATTGCTGTATAAAGTGATATTTTTTTCTACCAGCATTTGATTGTACTGGTATTTATTATCAAACAGCTTCATATCAGGCTTATTAGCCGGATTTAAACCTTTGAAAATTTCTTTCACATACATTTTAGCTACTCTTTGCGGAGTACCTCTTAGGCTATCATCAGTAAGATCAAGACCTAAAATATCCATAATATGCTTAAAATGATGGGCAATCTGGTCTATTTTAACATCATCATCTAAATCAAAGGCATCGTCTCTTAGCGGTGTATCGTAAGAAGTGCCAATATGTTCATCGCCTAACTCCTCAAAATGGGTTAGTAAATCTTTTTTTAGTGGTTTAAGCTGGGTACTCAACATAGTTTCTTTCAGTTTCAAAAAGTGTAACATAAAGATCTAGCGCATTGTCTATTTGCGCTCTTAGTATATTCCAAATTACCATGGCAATATTTTCTGCAGTAGGGTTTAAGTCTTTAAACTCTGCCACATCTAAATTGAGGTTCTTATGGTCAAATTTTTCTACAACATGCTCTTGGATAATGTCTGATAAGATTTTCATATCTACCAAATAACCTGTTTGCTCATCGGTGTAGCCTATAACTTTTACGATAAGTTCATAATTATGGCCGTGGAAGCTGGGATTATTACACTTGCCAAAAACTTTTTTGTTTTCTTCATCACTCCACAAAGGGTTATGAAGTCTGTGTGCGGCATTAAAATGTTCTTTTCTGTAAACGGCTATTTTCTGTTTCATTGTAAGTTTAACATCAAGGATGTAGTTTTGTTTAACTTTTATAGATATTTCTTAAACAAATGTACGATAGATTATCGCTTAGAGATTTTGTTTAACGTAATTTGACGTTGCAATGAACATTTAAAGCGGCTTACGTCTTGCTCTCTTTTCTTTTGATGTTTGATAGAAACCTGGTGAGCTCGCTCTCTCCAAAGTCTCCAGCTTGACGGTTTGAGCTCTCTTCTCATTAGCCTAATCACCTCTTGTTCTGATAGTTTAAACTGATAAGCTATAGCTTCAAAAGGAGTGCGGTCTTCCCAGGCCATCTCTATAATTCTATCAATATCTACTTGACTAAAGTGTTTAAAATCTTGTTTCATTATGTTTTAAACATCCGAAGTATTTTATTGTTTAAACATCATGAAGAACAAAAGCGGTAAAGTTATTAGTAAGGCTCATTTACCATCAAAGCTTTGTATTTCTTGCCATAAGCCTTTCTCTTGGCGTAAAAAGTGGGAAAAATGTTGGGAAGAAGTAAAATATTGCTCAGAATGTTGCCGAAATATGAAATAATAACCAAATTGCAGGCATTTTAAATTATAAACCTTGATATGAGTGGTAAAACGATATTAGTTTGGTTCAGGAATGATCTACGTATTCATGACAATGAAATATTGCTTGAAGCTACTTTAAAAGGTGCCAAAATTCTTCCTGTCTATATTTTTGATACTCGTTATTACACGCAGTCTGTTTATCAAACACAAAAAACCGGTGTTTTTAGAGCTCAGTTTACCATTGAAAGCGTTACAGATTTAAGACTTTCGTTACAAAAATTAGGTGGAGACTTAATGGTGTATACCGGTTTACCGGAAGAAATACTTCCAGAAATAGTTAAAAAACATCAAGTAGATGAGGTTTATCACCATAGAGAGGTAGCTTCTGAGGAAACTAAAATTTCTTCTTTAGTTGAAGATGCGCTATGGAAAAGCCAAACCAACCTGAAGCATTTTATTGGCCATACTTTATATCACAAAGAAGATTTACCTTTTCCTATAAAAGATATTCCTGATGTATTTACCAAATTCAGGAAAAAAGCAGAAAAAGAAGGGCAAATACGTTCTGTATTTGCTACGCCAGAAAAAATTGTAGTTCCTCTTCATTTAGAACAAACGGAGATTCCTACGCTTCAAGATTTAGGTTTTGAAGAGTTTCAGCCAGATCAACGCAGAGCTATAAATTTTATAGGTGGCGAAACTGAAGGCTTAAAAAGGTTAAACTATTATTTGTGGGAGACCGATTTTCTAAAGCAATATAAAATCACCAGAAATGGCTTAATAGGTGCCGATTATAGTTCTAAACTATCTCCTTGGTTGGCTGCTGGGTGCGTTTCGCCTAGAGAAGTTTATTGGGAAGTAAAAAAATATGAGAAAGAACGTGGGGCTAATGATTCTACTTATTGGCTAATTTTTGAATTGCTTTGGAGAGATTATTTCCGTTTCATGTTTAAAAAACATGGCACACAATACTTTATTCAAGAAGGGGTGAAGGGGAAATCTCAGGATTTAGCACCTAACCAAGAAGAGCTTTTTGAGAAATGGAAAGCCGGTAAAACCGGAGTTCCTTTCGTAGACGCTAATATGAGAGAATTGAACTTAACAGGGTTCATGAGTAATAGAGGAAGACAAAATGTAGCTTCTTATTTAGTGAAAGACTTAAACGTAAACTGGACTTGGGGAGCGGCCTATTTTGAAGAGAAACTGGTAGATTATAGTCCTGCAAGTAATTGGGGAAATTGGGCTTATGTTGCAGGTGTAGGTAATGACCCTAGAGAGGATAGGTACTTCAACATTCCAAAGCAAGCTAAAGAATACGACCCCAAAGGCGAATACGTAAAGCTATGGCTACCAGAACTTTCTGAACGTAGCTCAGAAATTGTACATGAAAATTATATGTGATTGAATTATTGATGAGCTTGTTCCTTGTGAATGAAGCGAAGCAATTCCTACTTATTTCATCTCATCCCGATTAAGATAGGAGTCATTCTTTAATCTGAATTTTGCCTAAAAAATACCGTAAATCAATAATTTAGATTTAATCATCCGCCTGTTCTAACTTCAATAAAATAATGCAAAACCAAATTGCATTTTCCATGTTGACTTTACATGTCTAAAACCTTAAGGTTAATTTTAGGAGATCAACTCAATTTGCAACATCCTTGGTTTGCTGATAAGCAAAAGGATGTCACTTATGTGATGATGGAAATTATGCCAGAACAATTATATGTGAAGCATCATATCCAAAAAATTATTGGCTTCTTCCTTAATATGAGGCATTTCGCCTTAAGCCTTAAACAACAAGGGCATCATGTCATTTACTTTTATCTGGATAGCACAGAAAATCAGCAAGATTTTAAAGAAAACCTACTTTGGCTTAAGCAAAAGCTCAATATTAAAAAGTTAGAATACCAATTACCAGATGAATTAAGACTAGACGAAACGTTAAAAGAAATTCAAAAAGACTTTAAAGAAAGCAAAGTTTACGATACCCACCACTTCCTAACTTCAAGAAATGAGGTCAGAGATTTTTTTAGGGGAAAGAAGCAATACCTGATGGAAAATTTCTACCGTTATATGCGTAAGAAGCACCAAATATTGGTAGATAGCCAGCTAAATCCCATAGGAGGCCAATGGAATTTTGATGCGGAGAATAGGAAAAAATATGATGGCAAAACTTCATTAAAAGAACCATTACTTTTCAAAAGAGATGTAACCGAGTTGGTGGCTGTACTAGACAAAATGGAAGTTCCCTATATGGGAGAAATCAACAAAAAGGAATTTGATTATCCGGTTGGTAGGCAGGAAGCTTTTGCCCTATTAGATTATTTTTGCGAGGAACTTTTGCCAGCTTTTGGTACTTATGAAGATGCTATGCTAAAAGAGCATGTAACACTTTTCCACTCCAGATTATCTTTTGTACTCAATTTAAAAATCATCAGCCCCAGCGAGGTTGTACAACAGGTTATTAAGTATTGGGAGTTGCACCAACATAGTATTACTATAGCTCAAGTAGAAGGTTTTACAAGACAGGTTATAGGGTGGCGAGAGTATATGAGGGGGATATATTGGGTAGAAATGCCTGCTTTCAAAGAAAAAAACTTCTTCAATTATTCTGGCACATTACCGCAATGGTTTTGGGATGGAAAAGTAAAAATGAATTGCCTAAAACACTGCATATCTAATTCTTTAGAAAATGCTTATGCCCATCATATACAGCGTTTAATGGTGATTGGAAATTTCACCTTGTTGGCAGGTATACATCCAACTGAAGTTGATTATTGGTTTTTAGGTACTTATGCTGATGCTGTTGAATGGGTTCAAATTACCAATACCAGAGGGATGAGCCAATTTGCAGACGGAGGAATTGTGGGTAGTAAACCTTATGTATCATCAGCCAATTATATTGATAAGATGAGTAATTACTGCAAAAGTTGTTTTTACGATAAGGGGAAGAGACATGGTAGTAAAGCTTGTCCATTCAATAGCTTGTATTGGAACTTTTATATGGAGCATGAAGAAAAGCTAAAAAACAATCAGCGAGTAGCTATGATGTATAAGCTTTTGGAAAAAATTGAGCCCGAAGAGAAAGAAAAAATCACAGAACAAGCAAAAAAATATTTGGAAAGTCTAAACAGCTTGTAAATTTGTATTTCTTTAAACAAATTTAACATTAGCTTGTTACTGCAATAACTCTAAAGCAGGAGTAGCTATAAAACAGGTAAGGTGAAAAGATTTTCTATTAGTGATATTGAGAACTTAACTGGTATAAAAGCCCATACCATCAGGGTATGGGAACAGCGTTATAATTTCTTTACGCCAAAACGTACAGAAACAAATATCCGTTATTACGATGATCAGGATTTGTGCATGTTCTTAAACATCGCCACATTAAATGAGAATGGCTATAAAATCAGTAAGATTTCTAAAATGAATAGTGAAGAAATCAATTTACTGGTTGCCTCACTTAAAGAAAACCATTACAATACTAATATTCAGGTTCAAATGTTGTCTAACGCCATGTTAAAAATGGATGATGATGAGTTTGATGAAATTTTAAGTACCTGTATAAGAGAGATGGGAATGGAAACTGCTGTAGCCGAAATCGTTTTCCCTTTTTTAAGAAAAGTAGGTTTTATGTGGCAGGTTGGCACCATTAATCCGGCCCATGAGCACTTTGCTACTCATAAAATAGAACAGAAAATCATTTATTGTACTACCCAATTCAATAAAAAAACAAATAAACAAGGTAAAAGATACATATTATTTTTACCCCCTAATGAGCATCATCAGGTAGGTTTGCTGTTTGCGCAATACATGCTAAGAAGCAATGGTCACCATGTTTTATACTTAGGGCAAAACCTTCCTTACGAGAGTCTTACAGAAGTTGTAAACTACTACGAACCCGATTTCGTTTTGTCGGTTTTAACTGTATTAAACACAGATACTGATGTAGATGATGCAATTTCCAAAATTAAAACCGCTATTGGTACAACGCCTTTAATCCTTACAGGCAGTTTAATCACTAATCAAGAGACCAATAAGGCAGAGAAAATTATTATTGTGAAAAATATTAGAGAGTTTGCAAGTATCATAGAAAAGTTAAATATGAGCATAGCTTCTTAATTTCAAATAATTATTTGAATATTTAAGCCTTTAAATTAGTGGTTTACAAACCTATTTTTTACTTTTGCCCCTTATAAAGAATTAGTTTTTAATGGATAGTTTTTCATACCTAAGTAACGCAGATTCGGCCTATATAGATTCCCTTTATCAATCATATAAAGAAGATCCTCAATCAGTAGATTTTGGCTGGCAGAAATTTTTCGAAGGATTTGATTTTGGTCAGCAGGCAGCAGACGGTAGCAACACCGAAAACGTATCTGTAAATTCAACACCAGATCATGTATTAAAAGAAATTAATGTTTTAAACATGATTAATGGCTATCGTACAAGAGGCCATTTGTTTACCAAAACAAACCCAGTAAGAGAAAGAAGAAAATATTATCCTGGTAAGGGAATAGAAACTTTTGGTTTTACAGATGCTGATTTAGATACCGTATTTAATGCAGGTGTAGAGGTTGGTTTAGGCCCTGCAAAACTGAGAGACATCTATCAATTATTAGAAGATACCTATTGCCAATCTATAGGTGTTGAGTACAGATACATGCGTAATCCTATCAAATTTAAATGGTTTGAGGAGCGTATGGAATCTAGTCGTAACCTTCCTAATTTTGATACCGATAAGAAAAAAAGAATTTTACAAAAACTTAATCAAGCGGTAGTTTTTGAAAGTTTCTTAGGTACTAAATTCTTAGGCCAGAAACGTTTTTCTTTAGAAGGTGCAGAATCTTTAATACCAGCTTTAGATTCTGTTATAGAAAAAGGTGCCGATTTAGGTATTCAGGAATTTGTTATTGGAATGGCTCACCGTGGTCGTTTAAATGTTTTAGCCAATATTATGGGTAAAACTTATAAAGACATTTTCTCTGAGTTTGATGGTAAATACAATAAAGATTTACCTTTTGGTGGGGATGTTAAGTACCACATGGGTTTTTCTACCGATGTAGAAACGTCTAACAATAATAAAGTTCATTTAAGCCTTTGTCCTAACCCTTCTCACTTAGAAACTGTTGGCGCTATTGTAGAAGGTCTATCAAGATCTAAAATGGATATGAAATACGGTAGCGATTATAAAAAAATTGCTCCTATTTTGATACATGGTGATGCCTCTGTAGCCGGTCAAGGTTTGGTTTACGAGGTTTTACAAATGGCAAAGTTAGATGCTTATAAAACAGGCGGTACTATCCATTTGGTTATCAATAACCAAGTAGGTTTTACCACTAACTTTAAAGATGCTCGTTCATCAACTTACTGTACAGATATTGCAAAAGTTACGTTATCGCCAGTATTTCACGTTAATGGTGATGATCCTGAGGCAGTAGTTTATGCTATCAATATGGCGATGGAATATCGTCAGCGTTTCCATAACGATGTATTTATAGATATTTTATGCTACAGAAGATATGGACATAACGAGTCTGATGAGCCAAGATTCACGCAGCCATTACTTTATAAAACCATAGAGAAGCATCCAAACCCTAGAGAGATTTATCTTGAAAAACTTAAAGTTTCTGGGGCTGTTGATGCCAATTTGGCAAAGCAAATGGATAAAGAATTCAGAGATCTTTTACAAGAAAGGTTAAATGAATCAAAAGAAGATGAAGGTGCTCCAATCAATCCAGTTTTCTCTGGTGCATGGACAGAAGTAAGATTCTCTAAAGAAGAAGATTTTGCATCATCTCCTGATACAAGTGTAGATAAAGACACTTTCTTAAAAATAGCTTCTAAAATTACCGATTTACCAACTGATAAGAAATTCTTATCAAAAGTAGACCGCTTGTTTAAAGAGCGTAAGAAAATGGTTGAAGAAACCCAAGTTTTTGATTGGGCTATGGGCGAGTTAATGGCTTACGGTTCTTTAGTTAATGAAGGTAACCGAGTAAGAATAAGCGGCCAAGATGTTGAAAGAGGTACTTTCTCTCACCGTCATGCGGTAGTTAAAGTAGAAGATTCTGAAGAAGAATACACTCCTTTAACTCAAGTATCAGAAAAACAAGCTCCTTTTGAGATATATAACTCTCACCTTTCAGAATATGGTGTATTAGGTTTTGAGTATGGTTATGCCATGGCTAATCCTTATGCTTTAACCATTTGGGAGGCACAATTTGGAGATTTCTTTAATGGTGCGCAAATTATTATTGACCAGTATATTTCATCAGCAGAAACCAAATGGCAAAGAGCTAATGGTTTGGTCATGTTATTGCCACATGGTTACGAAGGTCAAGGTCCAGAACACTCTTCTGCAAGGGTAGAGCGTTTCTTAGAGCTTTGCGCCGAGTATAACATGAGCGTTGTAAACTGTACAACACCAGCTCAATTCTTCCATGTATTACGTCGCCAGTTAAAAAGAGAAATTCGCAAGCCTTTAGTAGTATTTACACCTAAGAGTTTGTTAAGATTCCCTAAATGTGTTTCTCCTTTAGAAGATTTTACAAATAGTAAATTCCAAGAAGTTATAGATGATGCAACAGCAAAAGCTAAAGAAGTTAAGCGTGTTTTAATTTGTACAGGTAAAATCTTCTACGATTTACAAGAGGAGAAAGAAAAATTAAACAGTAAGGATATTGCCGTAGTAAGATTAGAGCAAATGTATCCTACTCCTTTTGCGCAGTTAGATAAAATTAGAGAGAAATATAGCAATGCCGAGTTTGTTTGGGTGCAAGAAGAACCGGAAAACATGGGAGCTTGGCCATTCATCAGCAGAGTGTTTAGAAAATCTAAATTTGATTTTGATGTAATTTCTAGGAAACCTAGCAGCAGCCCTGCAACAGGTTTCGCTAAATTACACTTAGCAGAGCAAGCTGCTATTGTAGCTAAGGCTTTCGAGATAAAAAATACAGAGCAAGTTAAAGAAGTAGTAAAAAAAGCGTCGACCGCTAAAACTGCTAAAGTAGATTAATCATATATCAAAATATATAATAGCGTATTTATGAGCTTAGAAATTAAAGTGCCTGCAGTAGGCGAATCTATAACTGAAGTGATCCTTTCCAGATGGATCAAATCTGATGGAGATCATGTAGAAATGGATGAAGTTATTGCAGAACTGGAATCAGATAAAGCTACATTTGAGCTTACTGCAGAGGGTGCAGGAGTATTAAAAACGATTGCTAAAGAAGGCGATACCTTAGAAATTGGTGCTTTAGTTTGTAAAATAGAAGGTTCAGCTTCTGCTCCGGCTAAAGAAGCGGCTTCTGTTGAAGTTGCTAAAGAAGAAGCGGCTCCGGCAGCTGCGCCAGCTTCAACAGGTGGTGGTGTTGTAGAAGTAAAAGTTCCGGCAGTTGGAGAGTCAATTGCAGAAGTTACTTTAACCAAATGGTTAAAAGCAGATGGTGATGAAGTGGCTATGGATGAGGTAATTGCAGAATTAGAATCTGATAAAGCCACATTTGAACTACCAGCAGAAAGTGCAGGGATTTTAAAAACTATAGCTAAAGAAGGCGATGTATTAGAGATTGGCGCTTTAGTAGCATCAATTAGTGGTTCAGCAGGTGTTTCTGCAAAAACTGTTTCTTCTACACCGGCAGCAGCACCAGCGGCTAGCTCAGCGAAAGCTGAAGGAGCTTCTTATGCAGATAAAACACCTTCTCCGGCAGCAGCTAAAATTTTAGCAGAAAAAGGCATCAGCCCTAGTGCAGTAAGCGGAACTGGTGTTGGCGGCAGAATCACAAAAGAGGATGCTCATAACGCACAAGCAGCTAAACCAGCAAGCGCTCCGGCAAAGGCAGCTGCTACTAGTCAGCCAAGTACAACTACATCTGGCGATAGAGTAGAACGTCGTGAGAAAATGAGTTCGCTAAGAAAAACCATTGCTAAACGTTTAGTTTCAGTTAAAAATGAAACAGCTATGTTAACTACTTTTAACGAAGTTAATATGGCACCGGTAATGGAGCTTAGAAAAAAATATAAAGATCAGTTTAAAGAGAAACATGGCGTTGGCTTAGGTTTTATGTCTTTCTTTACCAAAGCTGTTACAGAAGCATTAAAAGATTTTCCTGCGGTAGGTGCTAAAATAGATGGCGATGAAATTGTTTACAGCGATTTTGCTGATGTTTCTATCGCAGTTTCTGCGCCTAAAGGTTTGGTTGTACCCATCATCAGAAATGCAGATAAAATGTCTTTAGCTCAGATAGAGAAAGAAGTTATCAGCTTAGCTACAAAAGCAAGAGAAAACAAACTCACTATTGAGGAAATGACAGGTGGTAATTTCACTATTACCAATGGTGGTATTTTTGGTTCTATGTTATCTACGCCTATTATTAATGCGCCACAATCGGCAATATTAGGTATGCATAATATTGTTGAAAGACCAGTTGCAGAAAACGGACAAGTGGTTATCAGACCCATTATGTACGTTGCTTTATCTTATGACCATCGTATTATTGATGGACGTGAGTCTGTAGGTTTCTTAGTAAGAGTTAAGCAACTTTTAGAAGACCCAGCAAGATTATTATTAGGCATTTAAGCCTCTTCCATAAATTAAAGAAACCTCTGGGAATAATCTCCAGAGGTTTTCTTTTTTAGTGAGCAAATTTATGAGTATCAAAAAGTATTTAATCGTTTCTGTTCTTCTCTTAAGCTCTTTAAGTGGCTTTACACAGCAATTAGAGACGAATTTTAATTTCCACGGTTTTGCAGATAATAGAGAGTATGCAAAATCAGGGCGTTTATCTCAAACGATATTTGGTGCTCGGTTTTCTCCAGAAATTGGTGTTTTATTAGATAGCACACATCGTTTAAGGGTAGGGGTAAACTTGTTTCATGAATTTGGTTCATCAGAGTTTATAGAAAAAGCAGACCCGGTAATCTATTATCAATACCAAAAGAAAGCTTGGGATTTTTATTTAGGTGCTTTCCCAAGGGTTAATTTGTTGGATGATTATCCGCGTATTCTTTTAAACGATACCTTAAATTACTTCAGACCCAATATAGAGGGTATGCTAGTAAAGTATGAAACAGCAAAGTTTAAACAAAATATCTGGATAGATTGGACAAGTAAGCAAACCAATGAGAACAGAGAGGCATTTTTATTTGGTTTTTCTGGAAAGTACCAACCGGGTAAATTTTTTGTATCGCATCATGCTTACATGTTCCATAATGCTTTTTCTAAAATGCCACCTACCGACCAATATCTGCAAGACAATGGAGCTGTTTTGGTACAATTGGGTTTAGATTTAGGCAAACCTCTATTTCTTGATTCTTTAACAATTTCAGCAGGAGCAATGGCTTCTATAGAAAGAACCAGAGGTTTAACAGGTATAGAAATACCAAAAGGTTTTATCAGCAATGTGTATGCAGCTTACAAAAAGTTTGATATACAAAATACCTTTTACGCAGGTCAAGGTCATTTCTTAATTAATGGGGATAAGTTTTATACCTCTGATGTTTATGACCGTTTAGATATTGGTTTTACACCTATTATGTTTAAGAATATCCAAGGTAAATTTATTTGTTCTTTACATTTTGTAGATGGTGTAATTGATAGTCAACAAGCTTTTTCTTTAAGATATAATCTGTTTAATTCCAAAGCTTTAAAGAAATGATTTATAAAAAAAAAGAGCTTTAGAATGATCCCAAAGCTCTTTTTTAGGAGTTTTATTTTAATTAAAATCTCTCTGAAGCGTTAAAGAAGAAATTACCTTCAATTAAAGCGTTATCATCAGAATCAGATCCGTGTACTGCGTTTGCATCAATAGATTTTGCGTATTTGTTACGGATAGTTCCTGGCTCTGCTTTAGTTGGGTCTGTAGCGCCAATTAATTTTCTAAAATCTTCTACAGCATTATCTTTTTCAAGGATAGCAGCTACAATAGGTCCAGAAGACATAAAATCAACTAAATCTTTGTAGAAAGGACGCTCTTTATGGATTTCGTAAAATTTACCAGCAAGCTCTTCGCTTAAACGGGTATATTTCAATGCAATAATTTTAAATCCGGCAGATGTAATATCATTCAAAATAGCACCAATATGTCCGTTTGCAACGGCATCGGGCTTAATCATTGTAAAAGTTCTGTTAGTAGCCATATTTGTTTTGAATTTGACCGCAAAAATACGTTTAAAATCTTAATGTAAAAGCTATAGCTCTTTAATTTGTTGGTAATTATGTAACTTCGCAATTATTAGATTTTTGGATGATTGATATAACCGCTATTAAAGCGCTGCTTGCTGAGCCTAGACGTATTGTAATTACTACTCACCACAAACCAGACGGAGATGCCATGGGCTCTTCATTAGGTTTGTATAACTATTTAATCCAAAAAGGACACTTTGTTAAAGTAGTTTCCCCAACAGATTATCCGTACTTTTTACAATGGCTACCTAATAATCCAGAGGTTATTATTTTTACAGAAAAGCAAGAAGAAAGCAAAAAATTAGTAGCCGATGCTGAGCTTATCTTTTGCCTTGATTTTAATGCTTTATCTCGTATCAATGAATTAGGAGATGAGGTGAGAAAATCATCAGCAATTAAAATCATGATAGATCATCACTTAGAGCCAGAGGGTTTTGATGATTATCGTTATTGGAATATTGGCGCTTGTGCTACCGCCCAATTGGTTTATGATTTTATTGTAAATGAGTTAGACGAGAAGCAATACATCAATAAAGATGTAGCTACTTGTTTATATACAGGTATCATGACAGATTCTGGCTCATTTAGATTTCCTACCGTAACATCAGGCTTACACCGTATAGTTGCAGATTTGATTGATGCAGGAGCAGAAAACTGGAGAATTCATCAGCAAGTATATGATAATGCTACAGAAGGGCGTTTAAAATTCTTGGGTTATTGCTTAAGCAATAAATTAGAAGTTTTTAGAGAATACAATACAGCTTTAATTAGTGTTTCTAAAAGTGATATTGCCAAATTTGATATTCAAACCGGCGAAACAGAAGGAATAGTTAATTATGCTTTATCAATAAACGGAATAAAATTAGCTGCATTTATTGTAGAAAGATCAGATAGGGTAAAGCTATCTTTACGTTCTACCGGAGATTTTCCAGCAAATGAAATTTGTAAAAAATATTTTGATGGCGGAGGGCATAGAAATGCTGCAGGTGGCCATTCTGAAGAAAGCCTAGAGCAGGTAGTACAAAAATTTAAAAGTATATTGCCTGAATATAAAAAGCTATTGCTACTATAAGAAACATAAGTTTATATTTGGCATCGATTTTTTTATATATTGAATCATTAAAAACAGATAAACGATTATAAAATAGTAAAGGGCAAAATTGCCTCATTAAACAAAATTAAATTAATGAAAAAAGGATTATTGATTTTAAGTATAGCAGCGTTAGGATTCGCAGCTTGTAACGGTGGATTTAAGAAAGGTGCATCAGGCTTACTTTATAAAATTCATGAAGATGTTGAAGGAGATTCAATCAAAGAAGGAGATTTTATCAGCTTAAATATTATTGCAAAAACCGATGGCGATTCTGTTTTATACAATTCTTATGAAATGGATAGAGCATCTCAAACCTTTGTGCCAAAACCTATGTATGATGGCGATTTATTTACCGCTGTTATGAAATTAACCAAAGGTGATAGTGCTACCATTAAAGTAGATATTGATTCTGCTGAGAAAAAAGGTCAGCCACGACCACAAGGTATCAAAGGAAAATACATCATCTACACCGTAAAAATTGAAGATGTAATTAAAAAGGATACTACTAAAGAGCAAGAGTTCCAATCTAAAATTGAGGCTTTCTTTAAAGCAGAAGGTGATAGAGCTAAAAAAGCAGAAACTCCTAAATTAGATAAATACATCAAAGACAACAGCTTAAAAGCGCAAAAATACCCTTCAGGTTTACAAGTAGCTACTTTAACAGAAGGTACAGGTGTACAACCAAAACCAGGTGATAGCGTAATGGTAAACTATACAGGTAAATTGGTTTCAGGTAAAGTATTTGATACTAGCTTACCAGAAGTTGCTAAAAAGAATAACATTTACAATCCAGGAAGAGAGCCTTATACTACATTAAACTTAGTAATTGGTCAAGGTAATGTGATACCAGGTTTTGATGAAGGTGTTTTAAAAATGAAAAAAGGTGGTAAATCAGTTTTATTGATTCCTTCTTCATTAGCTTACGGAGAGCAAGGAATGCAAGGTGGCATGATTGGTCCTTTCACTCCTTTAGTGTTTGAAATAGAATTGGTTAACGTTGTACCGGGTAAAGGTGTAGCAACGCCGGTTTCGCCGGAAGCGCCGAAAAAATAAAAAGCAAAAACCCTTTCTAATTTTAGAAAGGGTTTTTGTTATGTTCCTTTTTAAAAGATAAAGAAAGTAATTTTTAGAAATGATATTAACAGATACCCATACTCATATTTATTATGAGCAGGATATAGAAAAGAGAAAGCAGTTAATAGATAACTGTTTCAATAACCATGTGAGTAGGTTGTTTTTACCTAATGTAGATCATGAATCTGTTCCTATGATTTTTGATTTATGTAAACACTATCCAGCAAATTGTTTCCCTATGCTGGGTTTGCATCCTTGCGATGTTAAAATTGACTTTGAGGATGAATTAAGTAAAATAAAATCTTATCTACATGATGCAAAAATTTATGCTATTGGTGAAATAGGTATAGATTTATATTGGGATAAAACCACACTTCGTATACAACAAGAAGCATTTAAGCAGCAAATTCAATGGGCTAAAGATTTAGATTTACCTATTGTTATTCACTGTCGTGATGCCTTTGATGAGGTGTTAGCCATACTTCATGAAATGAAAGACGAAAAGCTAAGAGGAATATTTCATTGTTTTAGCGGAAACTTAGAACAAGCTAAAGAAGTAATCTCTTTAGGTTTTTTCTTAGGGATAGGTGGTGTTGTAACCTATAAAAAGTCTGGTTTAGATGAAGTGGTAAAGCAAATAAATCTAAAGCATATCGTTTTAGAAACCGATGCACCTTATTTGGCTCCGGTACCATTTAGAGGAAAGCCTAATGAGAGTGCCTATATGATTCATGTTGCGCAAAAAGTAGCAGATTTACATCAGATTTCAATAGAAGAGCTTGCAGAAATTACAACGGCTAATTCCGTAGAAATCTTTGGTGTATAAGAACTATTTCTTTTTCTTTGTAACCATTAACGTTCAAAATTAAAATCAACCTGATGACCAAAATTTTTGTCATATACACCGGCGGTACTATTGGTATGATAACCGATCCGGCAACAGGCGCTCTCAAGCCATTTACTTTTGAACAAATTATTGAGAATGTTCCCGAGTTAAAAAGAATGGATTATCAATTAACCGTTCATTCCTTTAATCCTATCATAGATTCTTCAGATATGACGCCCGAAATTTGGGCATTTCTAGCAAAATTAATTGAAGATAATTATGATGACCATGATGGTTTTTTAATTCTTCATGGGTCTGATACGATGGCTTTCTCTGCATCAGCTTTAAGCTTTATGCTAGAAGGCTTAACTAAGCCAGTTATTTTTACAGGCTCGCAACTTCCTATATCTGAAGTAAGAACAGATGCTAAGGAGAACTTCATTACCGCTTTAGAAATTGCATCGGCCAAGTTACCAGATGGTAAAGCTCGGGTTCCAGAAGTGTGTATCTATTTCGAGAATAAACTTTTTAGAGGTAATAGAACCTTCAAGTATAACTCTGCCAAATTCGAAGCTTTTAGATCACCTAATTATCCTGTTTTAGTAGAAGCTGGTGTACATATTAAATATAATGATGCTGCTATTGGAAAGTGCGAAAATTGCATTTTAAAAGTACATTCTAATGTAAATAACAACATAGGGGTATTGAAGTTGTACCCAGGGATAAGCCCACAAATAGTAGACGCCGTTTTAAACTCCGATGCAGAAGCAATCATTATGGAGAGCTTTGGCGCAGGTAACACCACAACAGCAAAATGGTTTTTAGATAGGTTGGACAATGCCATCAAAAACGGAAAAATTATCCTAGACATTTCACAATGTAAAGTAGGCTCAGTAGAAATGGGACGCTATGAAACAAGTAGCGAATTATTGAAAATGGGCGTTGTTAACGGTTACGATATGACCTTTGAAGCAGCCGTTACCAAATTGATGTATTTACTAGGAAGAAACTATCCAAAAGACCGTTTATTGCGTAGACTGCGTACTTCTATAAGAGGCGAGTTAACCCAGTATTAAGCAGCTGTAAGACTTTACTTTTCATCCTCATAAAGCCACTTATTGGTGGCTTCCTACACTATCTTCTTAAAAATTATCTCCTATTGGCATAAAGGTTTATGTTAATATGAGATATTCTTTTGCCAATCTGCCATATATATCTGCATTTTATTTATTCGATATTTGAATAAAGGGGTTGTAAATAGAAGTTAACCCAAATAGGAAGTTAACACTATCCTTTATTGTAAACCAAAGACCATTACTATTTTATTACTATGCAAGTTAAATCACGGAAGATTAAACATCGCTGTTTTATCTCTTCATCGATTAAAGAATCATTAAAAATTAAAACCAATTAATCAATCTATAAATCAATAAAATGAAAAAAAGAGTACTACTAGACTTTTTCCAAAAGTTAATTTTTCAAAAAAAGTTAGTGCTATGCTTGTTGGTAATACCTTTAATGGTAGCCAGCGCTTATGCACAAACTATTAGTGTATCTGGGGTCATCAAAGATGAAGGTGGATTACCTTTACCCGGTGTAGCAGTAACTGTTAAAGGAACTACCTCAGGTACCATGACCAACGAAAATGGTCAATTTAAGCTTAATGCACCAGCGACTGGTGTTTTACAACTAAAGTATCTGGGTTTTGTTTCTCAGGAGATAGCAGTTAATAAAAGAACGGCTATCAATGTAACCTTAAAGGAGGATATCAGTAGGTTAGATGAAGTTGTTGTTATTGGCTTTGGAACACAAACTAAAAGAGATAACACCGGTGCAATTAGCTCTGTTGATGCTAAAACTATTGAAGAGCGTGTACCAGTAAATATTTTTGATGTATTACAGGGTGCTGCTGCAGGTATACGTGTAGCAACAGATTCTGGCGCTCCCGGAGATGAATCATCAATCAATATACGTGGTGTATCGTCTATTTCTCCTGAAGGAGGTCTTCCTATTTATGTAGTTGACGGTATCTTAGTTGATAATATCAATGGTATAAGTCCTAATGATATCAAATCTATTGAAATCTTAAAAGATGCTGCATCGGCTGCTGTTTATGGTGCTAGGTCTGCAAATGGCGTTATTTTGATAACCACCAAACAAGGTGAATCTGGTAAGCCTCAAGTTAGGTTCTCTTACACAAATAGTTACAGTAATTTAGCTCGTAAGTTACCTCAAGCTAACCGTCTGGAAAGAGAAATTTTTGATCAAGGTACTTTACCTACTCGTTTTGGCTTGTATCCAGTAAGAAATGACTCAACAGCATACGGTCGTAATAATGATTTTGATTATCAAGATTTAATTACTCAAACAGGTGTAAGAGGTCAATATGACATCAACATCAGTGGAGGTAATGAAAATTTAAGATATTTCACAGGTATTCAGTATCTTGATAACAAAGGTATCATCCTAGCTTCTCAGGAACAAAGAGCTACTTTTAGAACAAATATTGATTATAAGCCAAGTAAGAAGATATTATTTGCTACAAGATTAACATTTGGTTATACCGATGCTAATTTAATTAATGATGGCCAGGTATTATCACAAACGGCACAAAGACCAGCTTCTCAAGCTTTATATTTACCAGATGGAAGACCTATTTTTGATAATGGAGGTCGTAAGCATCCAATTGAAGAAGCTAGGTTAAGAGGAAATCAAAGAGCTAGATATAATGGTATTTTAGGTCAGATATTTGAATACAATTTCAATAATGCTCTTCAATTACATTTAGATGGTTCTGCAACATTAAACTTCAATCAAAATAGAACCTTTATTTCGGGTTTCTTGAATACTTCAGGTGTTGGTAGTGCTAGCGAGAGTTTAGGTAGAACTACTCGTCTACAAGCTAATGCGATTCTTAGATACACCAAAACATTTAATAAAGATCATACTGTAACAGCACAAATAGCTTCTTCATTAGATAATTCTCTTACCAGAACGGTATCTGTTGCAGGAACAAACTTTGTTACAGAAAGTGTAAATACTTTAAATGCTGTAGCTTTATTTAATCCTGGAAGTACAAACTCATTAGGAACTACTAATGGTTTATTAGGTTTCTGGACTAGGGTAAACTATGACTATAAAAAAAGATACTTATTTAATGCAGTTTTAAGAAGAGATGCTTCTTCTCGCTTTGGTAGAGAAAATGTATGGGGTAATTTCCCAGCTTTTTCAGCTGCTTGGAGATTTAGTGATGAAAAATTCATGGGCTGGTCTAAAAAATTCTTAACTGATGCTAAATTTAGAGCAACCTGGGGTAAGCAGGGAACAGAGAATTTAGGAGACTTTGCATCTAGAAATCAACTTGTATTTGGTAATTACTTTTATAATGGTGTTAGTGGTGTAGTTACCAATCCATTATTAGGTAACCCTAATATCCGTTGGGAAGAACAAACGCAATCAGATATAGGTTTAGATTTAATATTCTTTGGAGGAAGACTTTCTATGGAGGCTTCTTATTACCAAAGAATTACTAAAGATTTAATTTCTGATACGGCTAGAGATCTTCCAGGAGAGCTTGGAAGACCCGATAACGTATTCTTAAATGCTGGTACAATCAGAAACAGAGGTTTAGAGGTTCAATTATCTGGTTTCCCAATCAGAAATACTTCTAAAAAGATTTCATTAAATACTACTTTAAACCTTGGGTATAACAAAAACGTAATTACTGATTTACCTGGTGAAGAAGTAGTTTTAAACAACCTTTATATTGTTAGAGAAGGCGAAGAAGCAGGTAGATTTTTTGGATACAAAGCTTTAGGTGTTTATGCTTATAATGAGTCTAATGCTTATACTGAAGATTTCAGAACAAGACTTGTTCCTCAGTTCCAAAGAGATGCACAAGGTAATGTGATCTTTGGTAGAGATTTTCAACCTGTTTTAACTGGTTATACTCTTCCTAATGGTACTCCATATACAGGAGTTGTTACGCAATTAAGAACAGATGGTGCTATTGCAAGGGCAGGAGATGTAATTTGGGAGAATTTACCAGACGCAAATGGTGTTTATAACGAAAATATTAGTATTGAGGATAGACAAATTCTAGGTTCAGGTATTCCTAAATTAACATTAGGTCTTAACAATAGCTTTAATTACAAGCAGTTTGGTATTTCTGTATTTGTATTCGGAAGTTTTGGAAACAAAATCTACAACAGCTTAGCAAGAAGTAATGCTCAGTTTAGTTCGGTTAACGTAACACCTTTCCCTTATGTTATTTCTAATATTTGGAAATATCCTGGTCAAGTTACTGACGTTTATCAAAGAAATAATGCTTTAAATAACTCTCGCCCAGGTAATAGTTACTTCTTAGAGGAGGGTTCATTTATTCGTTTACAAACTGTAAGATTAACCTATCAGTTACCACAGAAATACTCTAAAGTAGTATTTAGTAAGAACTTAACCTTGTTCGCATTTAGCAATAATTTAGCTACATGGACTAGTTATTCAGGTTTTGATCCTGAGGTTGGCCAAAGAAATGTTCTTGAGCCGGGTAACGATAATGGTAGATTTCCAAAGAGAAGAGAGTTTGGATTTGGTCTTAATGCAACATTTTAATTGATATTATGAAAAAGATAAATTATATATTCCTTTTATTAGCTGCCTTAATAACTGGAGGTACTATTGGCTGTAATGTTATAGAAAAGGATCCTATATCATCAATAGAGCCAGAGCAGTTTTTTCAAAATAGAAATGATGCCAATGCTTTTATGGCAGGTATTTATAATTCTATGCAAACTACCTTGAGAACTAATTATTTTGATTGGGGCGAAGTTAGATCTGATAATGTTGAACCTGAAGGAACTGGTACTGCTCAAGCTAAATTAGTTAATAATGCTTTAGCAGCTAATGATAATGACTTAAACGCAGTTACGAATTGGTCTGACTTATATAGAACAATCTCTCTATGTAATATGGCTATAGAGGTATTCCCGGGATTAATAGATCGTAATCTTGATAATGCATCACCTCAATACAGAGATCAATTAGGACAAGCTTATGCTTTAAGAGGCTTAATGTACTTCTATGCTTTAAGAGTTTGGGGTCGTGTTCCTATTGTTAATGAGGTAGTAACAAGGCCAGATCAACAGCTTTATTATCCAAGAGCTCCTATTGATTCTTTGAAAAAGCAAATATTATCTGATATAGATAAATCTTTATTGAGCATAGGAAATACTCCAAATAAGTATTACATCCAAAGAGCAGCGGTTTTTGCTTTAAAAACGGATGTTCATATGTGGTTTCAAGAGTATCAAGCTGCTGTTGACGCTTCTGCAAATGTGACTGGATATTCTTATATATCTACACCAGCACAGTGGAAAACCATATTTGTAGATCCAGAATTATCAACAGAAACTATCTTTAATTTATTTTGGAATTCTGCTGAAAGAAATAATCAAGGTGTTGGCGTTTGTGCAAGGCTTGGCTCGAGAAGTAATACAAGTAATTATAGGATAAGACCTGGCGTTGTTTCAACTTATTATACCAGACAAATTAATGGAAGAAAAGCAGATGCTAGATTATGGTTGTCTATCGATACTTTACAATCACCCAATCTAGTTCAGTATGATTTACTAAACGAACAATATGGTAAGTTTATGGCTATTAACCCTGTTACAAACACTTTCACTTACGTTAATAACAATGATTGTAGTGTTAAACTTCCTATTTATAGATTTGCTGATGTAATGTTGCTTAGAGCAGAAGCTCTAGCAAGATTGAATCGTTTTACTGAAGCATTAACCATCTTAAATGCAATAAGAGCAAGAGTTGGATTTACAGTACAAGCACAAAGATCTGATTATACAGGTTCAGATGAACAAGTAGGTATAGCTATTCAAAGAACAATTTTAGCTGAACGCCAGTTAGAATTTATTGGTGAAGGTAAGAGATGGTTTGACTTATGCAGAATTGGTAGAATGTATGATTTTACAAGTACTGGATACGATTATTTGAGGTCTGTAATGAATCCAATTCTTCAAGGTAGAGTAGGTGCAGTAGCTTATGATTCTGATCTTAATATGGGTCGTATTTTATATCCATTAAATTCAGATATCATTAATGCAAATCCTTTATTAAGAGGTCAGCAAAATCCACCTTACTCTGAATAATTTAACTTACTATAATTATATAAATGATGAAAGTAAAAAGAATTTTAGTTATCGCACTTACAATTTCGGTTGTATTGATAACAGGATGTGAGAAGTTTCCTCTACAGAAATCTAGAAAGTATGAAACTTCATTTTTTCAAAATAATACCAATAAGACTGTTTTAGAATTTATTGAGTCTCGTCCTGATTTGTTTTCAGGATTGATAGATGCAATAGCATATTTAGATGCTGATCCTGCTTATGCAGATATTAAGGAAATGTTTCAGTCTCAAAACAATACCTTTTTATTGTTACATAATGACGCTTTAACTACTATCCCATCAACAACTAGTTATTGGGGTAGACCCGAAAATAGAGTGACGGATACAGACCCTACTAGTCCAACGTTTAATCAACTTGTAGCGGGTAGTTCTTGGGCTCAGTATCCAAAAGAGGATATAGCAAAATTATTAAGACGCCACGTGATAAAAGGTAAAGCTGATTTTCCAAATTTATCATCAACTCCAAAATTATTTGATACTTACGATGGTACTTATAAAATGAGGATGTTTATGACTGATAACAGGGATGGAAACATTCAAATTGGAAATGGTCCTACATTTATAACACCAAGGACACCAAATTTATATGCTAACGGAGGAAATGTTATTCATGTATTAAACGCGTTCATAGTAGCTACACCTTAATTTTAAGGAGTAATGGTATGACTCATAAATTAAAGACTATAATTATGAAAGTTAAAAACAAAATATTTTATATTCTTGCAGCGGCAATATTGATTTCCGGTTGTGAGAAAGATCCAAATATAGAAATGACCTCTTTAAATAAACTTGGAGATGAATTCTATTTAGGAGAAAGAGTACTTATGTGGGCTTCAACAGAAGGAGAACGCGAGGATATGACCTATGAATGGAAAGCTACAGGTGGTTCTTTCGATGGTTTTAGGACGCAAAATCGTTTCGAAAACGTTTGGATAGCACCAACCACACCAGGAACTTACGAGGTTACTGCTACTGCAAAAAATGGAAAGTCTACATCTACTAAGACTACCTCTATGCGGGTAACGCAGTATTTCTTTGATGAATTTCAGAATCCTACTTACATGTTCAGAGGTAATGGTTGGCTACAATCAAACTTAGTTAACTCAAACTCAGGATCTGATTTTATTCCTGTAATTTCTAATGCTAATAACCCATCGTTAAGCACCGCAGATATTGTAGCAAGTGGAACTTCTGCTCCAAACATGAGACGACTGTTGAATCTGGCTGAACTTAAAGCGCCGTTTTCTGTAAAGACAAAACTTGGCTGGAAAGGTTTTTTTAGAACTGGTCAAGCAATTACCATTTCTATGTTATTTGTACAGCCATCAAGAAATACAAGCCGTCCTCATATAAGAGAGGTAAGATGGTCTTTTAACCCTACTGTTAATCCAACCACAACAAATAATTTTCAAATTAGGTATGAGATTTTCACCCCTGCTACCGGCGTAGCCGTTTTCAGTGGTAATACTGCTGGAGCTTTCCCAACTCCAGATCCTTTACTTAATCCTTCTGCTGGTTTTACAGCAAATAGTGGTAGAAATGCGATTTTTGCTTTAGCTAATGGGCAGCAAAAAGCATTTACTTTTTCTTTAACCAGTGACTATACATTTATAGCTCACGTTGATGGGGTAGAATGGTTTAGAAGTAATGGTATTAAAGATTGGATTACTAAAGCAAAAACTCAATGGCCAGATTTTGAAGATCCAATTGGCAGAGAATTTAGAATAGCATTCCCAGCAAGAGCAAATGCTAATGAAACTGGTACCACTATAGCCGTTAATAGTGTTTACATTAACAATGACGGGACTATTTTGAACACTCCATAATCTTATTCAACCAATTTTAAACGGGCGAGCTTAAAAACTCGCCCGTTTTTATTTGAACATTCATCAACAATTCTACATTTCTTAACTTATTCTTATATTGGTATCAGAGAAGTCATATGAGTAAAGTTAATCTGAAGCAATTAGCTAAAGAATTAAACCTTTCTGTTTCAACTGTTTCAAGGGCTTTAAGTAATAGTCATGAAATTAGTCAGGAAACAAAGGAGAAAGTAAAGTATTTAGCAGAAAAATTAAATTATCAGCCTAATCCTCATGCAATGAGTCTCCGTAGTCAAAAGACTAAGACCATTGCTGTAATCATTCCAGAGTTATCAAATAATTTCTTCGCTTTAGCCATAGATGGTATAGAGTCTATCATGCAAACAGCAGGTTATCAATTGCTTATTTATTTAAGTCATGAAGATCAACAAAAAGAGGTAAGCATAGTTAATAAATTAGAAGGTAGGGTAGATGGCGTGTTAATTTGTATGGCTACAGAAACCCATGATATTTCTCATTTAAGAGGACTTAAAGAAAAGAAAATTCCTATTGTTTTTTTTGATAGGGTTTCTAATAAACTGAATACCGTAAAGGTTATTACCAATGATATAGAAAGCGCTTATAAGGCAACGGAGCATTTAATAGCAAGAGGAGCTCAAAGAATCGCTTATATATCACTATCGCTCAATATATCGGTAGATCAAAAAAGAATGCAAGGCTGTTTAAAGGCTTTAGAAGATCATCAATATACTGGAGATAAAAAGAGAGTTTTAAGTTGCACTATCAATGATGAAGAGAATTATCAGCTCATCAAAAAGATGTTATCCTCGCCTACTAGACCCGATGCTATATTTACTTGCGTAGAAAGATTAGCCATTACAACTTATACCGTTTGTAGAGATTTAAGGCTATCTATCCCTGTTGATGTGAAGGTGGTGACATTCTCTAATATGCCAGCAGCAGCATTATTAAGTCCGCCTTTAACTACCATATCACAGCCAGCTTATGAAATAGGCAAAGCCGCAGCCCAGGCTATATTAGATGCTTTAAACAAGAATATAGTAGAACTAGACGATGAGAAAATTATCTTACCGTCTATCCTAATAGAAAGAGCATCAACCTAATTATTTTTTAGCTAAGCCTTCCTGATAAACTTTTAAACACCTTTCTCTAGCAAATTTATGGTCAACAATAGCTTTAGGATATTTAAAAGGGTCTGAAATTTCTGGCACCCATTTTTTTATGTAAACAAGCTCTTTATCAAACTTTTTTTGTTGTTCGTAAGGGTTAAAAATCCTAAAATAAGGTGCTGCATCAACGCCAGAACCTGCTGCCCATTGCCAACCTCCAACATTGCTAGAAAGTTCAAAATCAAGAAGTTTTCTGGCAAAATAGCGCTCTCCTAAACGCCAGTCTAACAGTAAATGTTTAGTAAGAAAGCTTGCCACTACCATTCTAATTCGGTTATGCATAAAGCCAGTTTCGTTAAGCTCTCGCATGCCTGCATCTACAATGGGGTAGCCTGTTTTTCCTTCACACCAAGCTTTAAAAGCATCTTCGTCTTTACGCCATTGTATTAAATCGTACTCTGGTCTAAAAGCTTGGGTTGCCGAGTGTGGGAAGTGCCAAATGATAGCAAAATAAAAATCTCTCCATATCAATTCATTTAACCAAGCTTCGCTTTTAGCATCTAAAGCATTTTTTACCAATTCGCGTATGCTGATGGTTCCAAATCTGAGATGTAAACTGATACGTGAAGTTGCATCCTTTGCAGGATAATCTCTGTTTTCTCCGTATCCTTTTAAAGCACCCGTATAAGCTATTTCTGGAAATTTTAATTGACTTGGTATAAAGCCCATATCAGATAAAGCGATAGAGGCTAGCGCTTGCGTTTGATATAAACGATTAAAATATTTTTCTGTTGGATAAGGTTTATAATGGTAAGATTTTAATTGAGTAAACCATTTCCTTTTATACGGAGTGAACACCACATAAGCTGAACCATCATCTTTAAGAACTTCATCTTTTTCAAAGATAGCTTGGTCTTTAAAGGTTTTAAATAAAACCTGATACTGCTGAAATAGCTGATTTAAATTTTTATCTCTTTCTTTAGCATAAGGCTCATAATCATGATTGGTATAAACCTCAGCAACATCATATTCTTTTAAAAGAGACGACCAAATTTCTAAAGGTTTCCCGTATTTGATGATGATTGAACTGCCTAAACCATGAAGTTGTTCTCTTATTTTCATGATTTCTTGGTGAATAAAAGTTACCCTACCATCATCTTTATCTTCTAATTTGGAAAGTATATCTTCATCAAAAATAAATAGCGGTAAAACCGGATGATTACCTTTTAAAGCATGGTATAGTGCGGCGTTATCCTTTAACCTAAGGTCTCTTCTAAACCAAAAGATACTGATTTTAGAGTTACTCATATATATTCTTTAATGCAGATTTAATATCAGGGAATTTAAATTTGAAGCCAGCATCTTGTATTTTTTTACATCCATACGGGTGCTTCCTAAAACTACTAAACTCATCTCGCCAAACAATAGTTTTAAAACAAAAGCAGGTACATGAGGTAGCCAAATAGGCTTTTTAAATTGTTGGGCAACGGCCTTTGTTAATGCTGTATTGGTAACCGGTATTGGCGAACCCATGTTATAAACACCTTCTAATTGCTCATTTTCTATGGCAAAATCATACATGTTTACAACATCCTCTATGTGCGACCATGAGATCCATTGTTTCCCATTACCTAGCGGAGAGCCAACACCAAATTTGATAGGTTGTGCTAATTTTTCTAGAGCTCCGGAATCTTTATCTAAGACAACACCAGTTCTAAATTTTACAATGCGTAAATTGTATTTTTTACCTAGGTCTACAGCTTGCTCCCATAAAATACAACAGGTACTTAAGAAATCATCCAAAGGTTTTGATGATTCTGTTAAAATTTCATCACCACGGTTGCTATAATAGCCAGAAGCCGATGCAGAAATAACTTCTTTAACCTGATGTGGTTTTTTGTCTAGCAGATTATAAATCAGTTTTATAGAGTCTGTACGACTTTTAATTAAAAGGTCTTTTCTTTTTTCTGTCCAGCGGCTATCTGCAATACCAGCACCAGCTAAATGTATAATGGTATCTACACCATCAATACAAGCATCATCAATAACTTGATTTTCTACATCCCAGATAAAAGTTTTAACAGTAGCGTTTTTGCCTTTGCTTCTAGAAAGGTGACTAACTTCATGTCCTTTGCTGAGTAATAATTGCGTTAGTGCTTTACCAACAGAGCCTGTGCCGCCAGTAATAAGAATCTTTTTTGCCATAGCTGTTAAGTTAACCAAAATACCAGATTTTAGTTTTAACAGCCTGTAATTTTAAGAGGTTAAATTTATTAGCTCTTGATATAGCTTTCTAAATCTTGGATGGTTTGTTTTTGGTCTTCTATAACAAACTTTACAACATCACCAATAGAAACCATACCTACCAGATTTTCAAATTCTAAAACAGGTAAATGGCGTATATGCCTGTCTGTCATAATCTGCATACAATACTCAACACTGTCTTGCGGAGAAATGGTTACCAAATTTGCAGTCATCACTTCTTTAAGTTTAACTTCTTTTGATGATTTGCCTTGCAGTACTACTTTACGGGCGTAATCTCTTTCAGTAAAAATTCCTTCTAGATTTTCATCAGCTATTAAAACCGCACTGATGTTATGGTCCATCATGAGTTGTAGCGCTTCAAAAACAGTCGCGTTAGGACTAAGTTTTATCAAATGATTGTTTTTTTGATTGAGGATTTTTCTTACTGATTTCATTTGTTTAAAATTTTGTGAGCCTAATAAATTTAGTAAAATTTTATTTACAAATGAAATATAAGCGCCAAAAATTATTGCACTTTATCTTTGTAATTCATTAAGTTAAGTGCCATTCCATTAAAAATGAAATAGTGAAAAGGCCATAATATCCACCAATAGATACGGCCCCAAAGGCCTCTAGGCCTAAAGGTAGCCACTTGGCTTAAGATACTTCCTGTTGGTCTATCAATAATTTTAAATTCTAGCCATGCTTCTCCGGGTAAGCGCATTTCTGCATATAATAAAAGCCTAGCATTCTTTTTATCTGCTAAGATAACACGCCAAAAGTCAACAGCATCGCCAGCGTTAAGACTTACATCACTTCTTCTCCCTCTTCTAGTGCCCACACCGCCAGCTAGTTTATCAATCAACCTCTTAAATTCCAAAGCCAATCTAGGTAGTACCAGCCTCTTTTACCGCCAATGGCCCAAATATTTTGAAGCACTTCGTTTTTATCCCGATTTAAGTCGAGTTTAACTTTATACGCTAAAGTTCCGTTTTGTGGTACTTTAACTTGGTCCATAAAACTGGTTTCTAAAAAGCCACGGTTTAAGGCATCACGCCAGCTAGATACAATAGAGTTTTGTTCTATTTTTTCAAAGGCCAGTTGTAAAGCTGTTTGGTAGCTTACACACTCATGCGTAACAATTTTCTTAATTTCATCATCTTTACAAATCACCTCATTACGCATACTTTCTACCAAGCTACTGGCGATACTGTAGTTTACAGATGTTACCAAGTTTAGCCAGTATGATGATAATCTGGGTGTAAGAACCGGAACCGTAAAAATCCAACGTTTAATATGCCTTTCTTTTGCATAAAGTAAAAGCATTTGCTTGTAGGTAAGTATATCTGGCCCACCAATATCTAAGGTTTTATTAAATGCTTTGCTGTTCCCTAAAACACCATGTAAATAAGCCAAGACATCTCTTATGGCAATGGGCTGGCAGCGGGTTTTTAGCCATTTTGGCGCTATCATTACAGGCAGCTTTTCTGTTAGATCTCTAATAATCTCAAACGAAGCACTACCAGAACCAATAATAATAGCTGCTCTTAGGTAAGTATGCGCTATATGCGATGTTTTTAGGATATCTTCTACTCCTAATCTAGATTTTAGATGGACTGATAAATTTTCATCATTAACAATACCTGTGAGGTAGATGATTTGCTTACAGTTGGTTTTTTCTAAAGCTTTGATAAAATGATGTGCAGATAGTTTTTCTAAATCGCTAAAATCTGTACTGCTCATAGAATGAACCAGATAGTAAGCAGCATCTATATCTTTAGGGATTTCTTGTAAAGACTCTTCCTGAAGTAAATCTCCGGTGATGATTTCTACCTGATTTTCCCAATTGTTATCTTGTTGGAAACGCCTTTTATCTCTTACCAGACAAACTATTTCATGTTTGTTTTCTAGTAACACAGGTAATAATCTGGTTCCAATATAGCCATTAGCACCTGTTAGTAGAATCTTCATAATTATATCAACACCTAAAACCGAAAGCAGTTTTACCTGTGGATGAAGTTTTTATGATAGGTGTAAAAAGAAAGAGGCTCAAAAATCATATTTGTCACATTGAGTGTACCTTCGTTGTCATCCTGAGCGAAGTCGAAATGGTCTCTGATATGCTTAAAAAAGGCTTCGACTCCACTGCTTGACACAAAATTGTGATTTGAGACAGCCTCATTCTATAATTTACCACCAATGTTAAGAAACCGTGAAAACAACAAAAATTTGTAACTTAGAAGTATGGAATATTGGGAAGAAATAAATATTAAACTAAAGCCTTGGATTGACACTGATTTGGATAAAACAGTAGTTGACCTTTTTGCAGGTTGCGGTGGACTTTCCCTTGGTTTTGAAGCTAATGGGTTTAAAACTATTGGCTATGAAATGGACGAGCAAGCAACAAACACATACAACAAAAATTTAATTGGAGAGTGCTTCAATGAAAAGTTAACAGTTGAAACAAAATACCCGAAAGCCGATATTGTGATTGGTGGCCCACCTTGTCAACCTTTTAGCGTTGGTGGGAAACAACTTGGCTTAAAAGATTCAAGAGACGGTTTCCCGATTTTTTGTCAGCAATAAGACAGCTTGACCCAGAGGTATTGCTTTTTGAAAATGTTAGGGGAATGCTTTATAAAAACAAATGGTATTTAAAAGAAGTAATAGAAGAACTTGAGAGTTTAGGATATTCTATAAACTATTCACTTTTAAATGCCGTTAACTTTGAAGTTCCACAAAATAGAGAACGTGTCATAGTTATTGGTTCTAAACAGAAAATCAATCTTCCTAGAAAAATTAACCGAAAAGTAACCGCAGGTCAAGCATTAGGAGAACTGCCATTTCAATTTAACGAAGATTCTAAATTTTTTACTGAATCTATGGACAGGTATGTTGCTAACTATGAAAAAGCATCAAAATGTATTAATCCAAGAGATTTGTACTTACACAAGCCAGCAAGAACTTTGACTTGTAGGAATTTAGCAGGTGCAACGGGAGATATGCACCGAGTAAAATTAAAAGATGGTCGTAGACGTAGAATTACAGTTCGTGAAGCCGCAAGACTTCAAAGTTTTCCTGATTGGTTTGAATTTTCAGGTACAGAAACTCATAAATATAATCAAATTGGCAATGCTGTTGCTCCAAACTTCGCATATCATTTAGCATTAAATATCAAAAATCACCTAATAGGAGAATTAGAAAACAAATATATCATCACAGAAGACGAACAACTTAAATTATTTGAAAATGAAGCAGTATATCAGTCCCGATAAATCAAAAACTTTTAGCGAAAAAACACCTCAAGTTCAGGAACTGATAAATACAACGCTTTACATTCTTGATACTTTTGGAATTCCTTTAAATGCAACACCAAGAAGATTGGAAAGAATGGCAATTACGTTTTTAGCAAGTGGCGACATTAAAAAAGTTGCTGACTTTAAAAAAGTAAAAGATTTGAATAGTGGACACGCTCTCAAGACAAGAGATATAATTATATACGTCAATAATCATTTTGGGGAAAATATAAGTTCAGGTTCTTATGATGATATCCGCAGAAAGGATTTAAAACTTCTTACTATTGCAGAAGTAATCTTACAATCAAGCCCTAATTCTGCGACCAACGATTCAACACGTGGCTATTCAATCAATCCAACCTATGCTGAACTTATAAGAAATTTCGGCTCAAAAGGGTGGGAGAAAATGGTCTTTGAGCAATTGAAAAATATCGAACCTTTAAGTAAAAAACTGAAAAAGGAGAGAGAAATCGCAAAAGTAAATGTTACACTACCTTCTGGCGGTGAATTGACTTTTTCCACAGGTGAACATAATGATTTACAAAAAGCGATTATTGAAGATTTCTTGCCAAGATATGGACACGGTGCAGAAGTGCTTTATGTGGGAGATACTTCTGACAAATATCTTTACCTTGAAAAAGAGAAACTTGAAGAACTGAATTTCTTTGAAATTTCTCACGAAGAGTTACCAGATGTAATTGCTTACTCAAAGAATAAGAATTGGCTATACTTGATAGAAGCTGTTCACTCTTCGGGTCCAATAAGCGAGCTTAGGTTGATCCAACTTCAAAAGCTTACTAAGGACTGCAAAGCTGACATTGTTTATATAACTGCATTTTTGAATAGACCGAAGTTTAGGCAATTTATCACCGACATTGCTTGGGAAACAGAAGTTTGGATTGCAGATAACCCCGATCATTTAGTTCACTTCAATGGAGATAAATTTCTTGGCCCATACAAAAGGTAATGAAGAAACACTAGGATTAACATCAGATCTATACACAAGCAAGAGCTTCCAACCTCTTTGGACAGAAAAGTACCAAATTTAAAGTTCAGTTCTTCTCAGGATGTTTAGTGGTTAAAATCCTTACCCGCGTATAGTATAGCTGAGAACGGTTGTTCTTAAATATTAAAATCTTGTATATAATGCTACTTGGAAGATGTTGTTATTGGTATTTACAACAGCACCTTTGATAGATTGATTAAGATAGCCTGCTTCTAAATCCATTTTTGGATTTAGCCTATAACCTGCGGCTAAATACAACCTGTTTTGATCAAATAAATGACCGTTAGGTTGGTTTTGGATGCTTAAGAAAACCTCATTTTGTAAAGCAACAAAAGCACCTTTACTAAATGCAGGTGTACTTTGCTTTTGTAGTGGGATAACACTTCTAAAGAAGTAGCGTAGCCTTTGTGAAAAAGCATCATCACCATTAGCTTGGTTAATAAACCTTTGCTCTAATCTAAAACGATGGGTTAAAGGAATTTTGCCTAATTTGTAAGTAACTACAAATTGCTCCCAAATTCGACTTTCCGTTAGCGCATCTGCGCCGGGTTGGTCGCTAATAATTAAAGCATAACCAACTGTTGCATTTAGCTTATCGTTAATAAAATAAGTAAAACCAGGTCTTATTAGGATATTTCTTACATATGCTAAATCATCTGCAGAACGCACCTGAAAATCAAAATGTAAACCTGTTTTTTTAGAAAATTTTTGGCTATGAAACCAAGCTGCCCAACCAGATTGTTGGTTAACCGTTTGTGCTGTTGCCGCTAATGATAAAGTAGTGGCTGCTAAAAAGAGTAAAATATGTTTCTTCATGGATGTAATTAATGTTTTTTTTTAATCTTCAATTACTTCACTATTGGTGCTTGGCGCTTCTACAATCTCTTCTTTAAAGTAAACTTTCTGATAAATCAATATCAAAATAACACCTACAGATATAGCTGCATCAGCGATGTTGAATACTGGTCTGAAGAAAATGAAGTCTTCGCCGCCCCATACAGGTAACCACTCTGGGAAAACACCTGTAAAAATAGGGAAGTAAAACATATCAACCACACGACCATGAAAAAGTTTTTCATATCCGTAAATAAGACCATAAAAAACAGAATCTATAATATTACCCAATGCTCCGGCAAAAATAAGAGATACATTAAGGATTAAACCTCTATGATATTTGTGCTTTATTAAGTGGTGTAAGCCATAGCCTATACCTATAACAGCAATAATTCTGAATAGAGAAAGCGCTAATTTACCTAGCTCACCGCCAAACTCCATTCCAAAGGCCATTCCGTTATTTTCTGTGAAATGGATAATGAAAAAGTCTTGAATAATCTGAAATTCTTGACCAATGTACATATTGGTTTTAATCCAGGTTTTTAAAACTTGATCGGTAAGAAGTACCAGTATAATTAAAAATACAGGCTTTGTATAACCTTTCATTAATTCTGTTTTAATTTAGCTTCCATACTTAAAGTAGCGTGTGGAACAGCTTTTAAGCGCTCTTTTTGTATCAATTTCCCTGTTTCTCTGCATATACCGTAAGTTTTATTTTCTATTCTTACTAAAGCAGCTTCTAGGTTTTCTATAAACTTTTTCTGACGAGCAGCAAGCTGGTTAATTTGCTCTTTTTCTAGAGTTGCAGAACCATCTTCCAAAGTTTTGTAAGTGCCAGCCGTATCGTCTGTACCATTTACATTTGGATTACTTAAAGAGCCTGCAAGCATGGCCAACTCTTCCTTAGCACTATTTAATTTTGCTGTTATGAGTTCTTTAAATTCTTGTAACTCAGAATCAGAGTAGCGGGTTTTATTATTAGTCTCCATGTTTAGTTCTTTTTTAGTGAGATTAAAATATTAGTTTCTTCTATTTCAATGGTGTCTCCACCTGTTAATTCATCGCTTAATATTAAAGACTCAGCAAGGGTCTCCTCACAAATATATAATAAATTGCTACTAACAGCATCCGTAATAATAGGGAGCTTTTGTAGTGTAACACTTATCTTATCTGTAACCTCAAAACCTTTGTCTTTTCTTAAGTTTTGTATTCTGTTGATGACCTCTCTGGCAATACCTTCTTCTTTTAAGCTTTGGGTAATGGTAATATCTAAAGCTACAGTTAAACGACCTAGATTGGTAACCTGCCAGCCTGGTACGTCTTCCGCAATAATCTCTACATCTTCAACAGCAATTGTAAATGTTTGTTCTTCTACTTTAAACGTAATATTTCTATTTGTTTCTAAAGTTTGAATTTGCTCATCATTTAAAGCAGTTAAGAAATTTCCTACAGCTTTCATGCTCTTACCAACTTTTGGTCCAAGTGCTTTAAAGTTTGGTTTTATTTTCTTTTTAATGATGCCCGCCGTATCTGTAATGAATTCAATTTCTTTGATATTGGTCTCAGAAAGAATGAGTTCTCTTACTTTTTCTACTTTTTGCTGGAAACTTTGATCTAGTACTGGTAATAATATTTTACTAAGCGGTTGTCTTACATTAATGCCTACTTTTTTACGCAGTGATAATATCATGGATGAAATATCTTGCGCTAGTTGCATTCTTTCTTCTAAATCTTTATCCACCAACTTAGCCTGGTAAACAGGGAAATCTGTTAAATGTACAGATGCTACTTGCTCTTTCTGAGTGATGCTATTTAAATCATTAAATAACCTGTCTGAGAAGAAAGGAGCTATGGGCGACATTAGTTTAGACACTCCAATTAAACAGGTGTATAAAGTTTGGTATGCCGATATTTTATCGGCTGTATAATCGCCTTTCCAGAAACGGCGACGACTTAAACGTACAAACCAGTTACTTAAATGCTCATCAACAAAGTTTTGGATGGCTCTTGCTGCTTTTGTAGGTTCAAAATCCTCATAAAACTCGTCTACCTCTTTAGTTAAGGTGTTTAATAAAGAGATGATCCAACGGTCTATTTCTGGGCGATTAGCAATTTCTTCTTCTGCGTATTTAAAACCATCTATATTGGCATAGAGAGCAAAAAACGCATAAGTATTATAAAGGGTACCGAAGAACTTACGACGAACCTCATCTAAACCATCTAAATTAAATTTTAAGTTATCCCAAGGTGATGCATTGCTAATCATGTACCAGCGTGTAGCATCAGCGCCATAGGTTTCTATGGTGCTAAAAGGATCTACCGCATTACCTAACCTTTTAGACATTTTATTGCCGTTTTTATCTAATACCAAACCATTAGAAATTACATTTTTGAATGCAATGCCTTGGTTAGCATTTTTGATATTTACGGCTTTTATATCATCGCTGGTTTCGCTTAATAAAGTGGCAATAGTGTGCAAGGTAAAAAACCATCCACGGGTTTGGTCTACACCTTCAGCAATAAAATCTGCTGGATAAGCTTTCTCAAATTCTTCTTTATTTTCAAACGGATAATGCCATTGTGCATAAGGCATAGCTCCAGAATCAAACCAAACATCTATTAAATCTGGCTCGCGGAACATTTTTTTACCTGTTGAAGAAACAAGAATTACATCATCAACAAAAGGACGGTGCATATCTTGTAAAGAAAAGCCTTCTGGCATGAAACCAGCTTTTATAGCTTTTTCTATTTCTATATTTAGCTCCGCAACAGCGCCAATACAAATTTCTTCAGTCCCGTCTTCCGTTCTCCAAATTGGTAGAGGCGTTCCCCAATATCTAGAACGAGATAAATTCCAATCCACTAAATTCTCTAGCCAATTACCAAATCTTCCTGTCCCGGTACTTTCTGGTTTCCAGTTAATGGTTTTATTAAGGGCTACCAGTTTTTCTTTAACGGCAGTGGTTTTAATAAACCAGCTATCCAAAGGGTAATAAAGTACGGGTTTATCTGTTCTCCAGCAATGTGGGTAACTGTGTTCGTACTTTTTAACATCAAAAGCTTTGTTTTCTTCTTTAAGTTTTATGGCAATTAAAACATCTGTTGGCTTAAAATCAGCAGCTTTACGCTCTTCATCGCTATAATATTCTTCTTTTACATATTTGCCTGCAAAATCTGTTACTTCATCAACAAACTTACCTTGTTTGTTTACCAGTGGGAATTCGTTTCCTTTTTCATCGGTCACCATAACAGATGGTACGCCATTCTCTTTGGCAACCCTAAAGTCATCAGCACCATAAACAGAGGCTGTGTGTACAATACCAGTACCATCTTCGGTAGTAACAAAATCTCCACCTATCACACGGAAAGCATTGGCCTCTAAGTTTTCATTGCTTACATAAGGCATCAGTTGGAAGTAGCGTAAGCCTAAAAGTTCTTTACCTGTAAACTCGGCCGCAATTTCCCAAGGGATTAATTTATCACCAGCTTTATAATCCTGAAAAGATAAATTTTGCGCTTCGGCTTTAAAATGTTTAGCTATTAAATCTTTAGCCAAAATTACGCTTACCGGAAGGTGAGTGTATTGGTTAAAGGTTTTGATTTTTACATATGTGATTTTCTCGCCAACAGCCAAAGCACAGTTAGACGGTAAAGTCCATGGCGTGGTTGTCCAAGCGATAATGGTGGTATCTTCTTCCTCAGTTTCAAAAAGTTTTGAAATTAGCGGATGAACCTGATTTTTCTTTAATCTAAACTGCGCAACAATAGAAGTATCCTTAACATCACGATAAGTGCCCGGTTGGTTTAACTCATGTGAGCTTAAGCCGGTACCAGCAGCAGGTGAGTAGGGTTGTACTGTATAGCCTTTGTATAAGAAACCTTTACTGTGTAATTGTTTTAAAATCCACCAAAGGCTTTCTATATATTCGTTTTCGTAAGTAATGTATGGGTTCTCTAGATCAACCCAATAGCCCATTTTTTCGGTAAGATCATTCCATACATCGGTATATTTCATCACCTCTTTTCGGCAAGCATCATTATACTCTTGTACAGTAATTTTTTTACCAATATCTTCTTTGGTGATTCCTAAAGATTTTTCGACAGCTAGCTCAATAGGTAAACCATGCGTATCCCAACCACCTTTTCTTTTAACCTGAAAACCTTTTAAAGTTTTATATCGGCAAAAAATATCTTTAATAGAACGAGCCATAACATGGTGAATACCAGGCATTCCGTTGGCAGACGGCGGACCTTCGTAAAATGTGTATGGTTTAGAAGCCGGGCGATTGCCTATACTTTTTTCAAAAATATGATTGCTCTTCCAGCTTTCTAATACTTCTTTGCCTATTTGTGATAAGTTAAGTTGCTTATATTCTTTGTACATCAGCGCTTTGTCTCCAAAATTAAGGATGCAAATTTAGGCATTTAGATGCTTAAATAGTAATAGAAAGAGAAAAACAAAAGCTGGTTTGAAAATTGTATTACAATTGTTAAAAAAGCTTATGTTAAAAAGGTCAATTTACGCATTAAGATATTCGGCAATTATAGTAGCTGCCAGTATCTTGTTATACTTGTTTAATCCAGATTTTGGCAAGTATATTTTAGGTTTTGGTTTAATAAGTTTAGCCATAGCAACCGTCTTGTATATTGTTTTTATGTTTAAAAGATACGGCGAGAAAAAGCCTATTTCTTAATTTTAGTAACAATAAAGTCCCTAGGTTTTTGCGCTTTAAGCGATAAGCCTTAATTTGGGGCTATAAATGAAAATCAAGCTTATTTTTTTATTTCTCTTTGTTGGTAAAGTTGTATGTGCACAGCAGCTTGGTATTGGCCAATGGCAAGTTTATTTACCTTTTTTTAATGCTTCTAGTGTTGATATAAATGAGGATGAAGCTTTTTGTGCCACTAGCGGCGGGCTTTCTACGCTAGATAGAAACACCAAAGAAGTACAAAAATTTTCTGTTTTAGATGGCTTTGCTAGTAGTGATGTTAAACTTGTTAAATGGAATGTAAGTGCAAAACAACTTTTAATAGTTTATCAAAACTCAAATATTGATGTTTTAGATAAAGGTAAACTTTATAACCTACCAGAGATTTTTAATCGTAATAATTTAGGAAGAAAAAATATTAATGCGGTTTTCTTTAAGCAAGAATTGGCTTATTTAAGTACTGCATTTGGTGTAGTGGTTTATAATCTTGCTAGAAAAGAAGTTAGAGAGACTTACTTTTTTACAGAAAATGCTGCGCCTCTTGAAGTTTTTGAAACCGTTATTCTGGGCGATAAAATATTTGCAGCAACCTCCGCAGGTATTTATGAAGCCAATACCAATGATTTATTGATAGATTTTAGAAGATGGCGTAAGCATGCTGTAAATCAGTTATATCCCGGTGGAGTTTGTAACGCTATAGTAGATTTTAACGGAAAACTTTACGGCTTATTTAACAATCAGATTTATGTTTTTGAGAATAATCAATGGCTTTTATCTTCCATTTTTGGTGTTGATGTTAAACGCTTAAAAGTAGTTAATAATAGGTTTATCACCATAGCTCCCTTTAGGGTAATTATTTACGATAGTCAGTTTAACCAACTCAAAAACATCCAAAACACCAATGTTTTTAATAGCGTTAGTGATGTTACTTTGCTGGGTGAGGAAGTTTTAATAGCAGACAGTAAAATTGGCTTAGTTGGTTTTAAAGCAGATGCAAGTATTGTAAATTATACGCCTGCAGGTCCTCAAACCAAAATTGTTAAAGATTTATCATCATTAAACCAACAATTAGCAATTGCGCCTGGCGGTTTTAGTGATACCTACTCGCCTTTATTTCAAAATTTAGGTTTTACAGAGTTTAAAAAGGGCGAGTGGAGGAATTATAGCGAGCAATCAAACTCATTTTTAGCGCCTATTAGAGATATTACGGTTGTACATCAATCATCCAATAAAACCTATTTAGGTTCTTTTGTTAATGGCTTATTGGTTAAAGAAGGAGATAATTTTAACCTTTTTAACAGCGCAAATAGCAGCTTACAAAGCACTATGGGCGATGCTGCTACTACAAGAGTTTCTGGTATTGCAGAAGACCAGAGGGGTAATATTTGGGTAAGTCAGTTTGGAGTTAGCAGTCCTTTATCTCTTTTAAAGAAGGATGGTACATGGCAGGCTTTTTCTTTTCAGGATGTTTTGCCGGGTTCTTTTATTGAGGCTAAAGGTTTATTGGTAGATGATGCATCCCAGAAATGGTTGATGATTAGAAATAGGGGCTTATTGATATTTAATGGCTCGCAAGCTAGAATGCTAGGTTTTGGAACTAATTTATTGCCTGGGACCGATGTTTTAAGTATCAAAAAAGACCTAAAAGGCGCTTTGTGGGTAGGTACAGATAGGGGAGTAGCCTTTATTGAAAGTCCTGAAGATGCCTTTAGTAATGTAGAGGTAGAAATTCCAACACTTACAGAAAATGGTTTTATAAGACCAGTTTTAAGTCAGGAGCAGATAAATTGTATAGCTATAGATGGTGCAAACCGTAAATGGATAGGTACAAACAATGGGGTTTGGCTTTTTGATGAAGCTTTGCGAAAACAAATCTTAAATTTTAATACCAGTAATAGCCCTTTAATGAGCAACCGTATTTTAGATATTGAGGTAGAAGCCGAAAGTGGAGAAGTGTTTTTTGCAACCGAAGGTGGTTTAATGTCTTACCGTGGCGATGCTACTGCGGCATCAGCAAAACTTTCTGGAATTACGGTTTACCCAAATCCGGTAAGACCGGGATATACAGGCTTAATCGCTATAAAAGGATTAACAGAGCAAGCCAGAATTAAAATAACAGATATTAGTGGGGCCTTAGTTTACCAAACCGTAGCAAAAGGTGGTTTGGCAACATGGGATGGCCGTACGTTTAACGGAGATGCGGTTTCTTCTGGTGTATATCTTATTTTAATTGTTGCAGAAGATGGCACAGATACCGCCATTTCTAAATTGATGATGGTAAGATAATATGATTCATAAGACTAGAGGTATCGTTTTAAAAGTTACAGATTATTCTGAGAGTAGTGTTGTGGCCAGAATTTTTACCGAAAAATTCGGCTTGCAATCTTACATGATTAATGGGGTAAAAAAGGCCAAGTCTAAAGTGAAGATGAATATGTTGCAGCCTTTACACCTCTTAGACATGGTAGTTTATCATAAACCTAATGGTGGTATTCAGAAGATTTCAGACATCAGGAGCATGCCAATGCTGCATCATATTCCTTATGATATTGTGAAGAGTTCTATCGCTATTTTTATCAATGAGATTTTATATAAATCCTTAAGACAGCAAACAGATGATGAAGTGCTTTTCGAGTTTGTTTTTAAATCTATAGAGCTTTTAGATGCTGCGGATGAATCTACAGCTAATTTCCATCTTGTTTTTTTAGTGAAATTAACCAGGTTTTTAGGGTTTTACCCCGATACCAGTTATGCCGATACCAGTAATTACTTCGATTTAAAGAATGGTATTTTTAGTAAGCAGCAGCCCAACCATTTATTATACATCACCAATGATGATTTACAAAACTTTATTTTATTGCTAAGATGTTCTTTAGAAAATTATCAGGAACTTAAAATCACCCATAAGAGCCGTAAGTTTTTGATAGAGAAGCTGATTGACTATTACAGTTTGCATATAGATGACTTTGGGCAGGTAAAATCACATGCTATTTTGGAAGAAGTTTTAGGATAATTTCAAATTTATTTTGCTTTTCTCGAATAAGAGTTTACTTTTGCAGTCCCAAAGATTTGGAGGATTAGCTCAGCTGGTTCAGAGCACCTGCCTTACAAGCAGGGGGTCACTGGTTCGAACCCAGTATCCTCCACCAATAAATCAAAGATGGGAGATTAGCTCAGCTGGTTCAGAGCACCTGCCTTACAAGCAGGGGGTCACTGGTTCGAACCCAGTATCTCCCACACAGAAAGCCCGATGGAAATTGGGCTTTTTTGGTTTTAATATTTTAGGTAATAAGTGGTATTTATGGTGGATTTTCAGAGCATCCCGATATATAATCGGGAGGGTCACTGGTTCGAACCCAGTATCTCCCACACAGAAAGCCCGATGGAAATTGGGCTTTTTTGGTTTTAATATTTTAGGTAATAAGTGGTATTTATGGTGGATTTTCAGAGCATCCCGATATATAATCGGGAGGGTCACTGGTTCGAACCCAGTATCTCCCACACAAAAAGCCCGATGGAAATTGGGCTTTTTTGGTTTTAATTCTTATCTAATATGTATTTCGTTTACATCATCTACTCAAGTTTAAGAAATATATTTTATGTTGGATCAACTTCCGATATAAAATCCAGAATAGAGAAACATAATACTAATCATAAAGGTTTTACCGGTAAAGTAGGTGATTGGAAGTTGGTATTTCAAGAAATTTATGAAACTAAAGACGCTGCTATAAAAAGAGAGAAGCAGATTAAGTCGTGGAAAAGTAGGAAGCTAATCATGAAACTTGTAGAAAGCTCAGCTGGTTCAGAGCATCCCGATATATAATCGGGAGGGTCACTGGTTCGAACCCAGTATCTCCCACACAAAAAGCCCGATGGAAATTGGGCTTTTTTGGTTTTAATATTTTAGATAATAAGTGGTATTTATGGTGGATTTTCAGAGCATCCCGATATATAATCGGGAGGGTCACTGGTTCGAACCCAGTATCTCCCACACAAAAAGCCCGATGGAAATTGGGCTTTTTTGATTTTAATTCTTATCTAATAACCTGAGTTCGATTATAAAAATAGGCTCACCTGCGAGGTTTTTTGTACTTCATATTTGATAGCCGGTTTTTTAGGAAAGAAGCTGTAAGCGATTAGTCCTGATAAAATATTAGTCAAAAAATTACCAAAAGAGCGATGTCTTGAATGCTCAATCTGGCACATATTTTTTAATTCATCATTGATGGTTTCAATCACCGAGCGCTTTCTTAGCATAATTTTATCTTTCAATTCCATTAAACAATTCTTCATATTGTTTCTGATGTTGGTAATTAGATGTAATCCGTCCACAAACAGCATGTGGGTCAGTTCTTTGGATAAGTATCCTTTATCGGCATATAGCTTACCCTTGACAGCCTGGATAAACCGTTCATTTTTAAGCGGTTCTCTGTCATCTACATTGCCTTGGGTAATGACAAAGTTTAGAATTTCACCCTTGTCATTAATAATTAGATGAAGCTTAAACCCAAAGAAATACCCCATGGTCGATTTACCTACGGTAGCAATATCCTTGAATACCCGATTGCGTTTGATACGTTTGTTCTTACATACCCGGATAGGAGTAGAATCAACAAAAGAGATCCCTGTGCATTCGCCCAGGCACATCGTTTTAAGAAAGATTGTCATGGGTAAAACGGCTGATTGCATCAGCTCTGTAAATCGATTATAGGAAACCGTTTGAGGAAATTCTGATAGCAGATGTTTCTGAACATACTGCTGGTAAAAGTGCTTCATGTTTCTAAAACTGCCCGAGTGAAAAAGAACCATTAAGGTAATGACTTCGCTATCAGACATCAGGGGCTTCCTTTTCGGAATGTTTCCTATCCTAAAAGAGCTAATATTGGCTGTAAAATGATTGCAAAACTCATCTGTTAAATAGAAAATTTCAGTAACTTTATCAATGGTAATATTCATGTTTTGTTTATCTATATACTTAAATTTCAGATACTTAAATATATAAAACACAACTGAATATTACCTCTTTATTCCTAAGATTTATTTATCATTTATCCTTTTATTATTAATCGAACTCAGGTTAATATGTATTTCGTTTACATCATCTACTCAAGTTTAAGAAATATATTTTATGTTGGATCAACTTCCGATATAAAATCCAGAATAGAGAAACATAATACTAATCATAAAGGTTTTACCGGTAAAGTAGGTGATTGGAAGTTGGTATTTCAAGAAATTTATGAAACTAAAGACGCTGCTATAAAAAGAGAGAAGCAGATTAAGTCGTGGAAAAGTAGGAAGCTAATCATGAAACTTGTAGAAAGCTCAGCTGGTTCAGAGCATCCCGATATATAATCGGGAGGGTCACTGGTTCGAACCCAGTATCTCCCACACAAAAAGCCCGATGGAAATTGGGCTTTTTTGGTTTTAATTCTTATCTAATATGTATTTCGTTTACATCATCTACTCAAGTTTAAGAAATATATTTTATGTTGGATCAACTTCCGATATAAAATCCAGAATAGAGAAACATAATACTAATCATAAAGGTTTTACCGGTAAAGTAGGTGATTGGAAGTTGGTATTTCAAGAAATTTATGAAACTAAAGACGCTGCTATAAAAAGAGAGAAGCAGATTAAGTCGTGGAAAAGTAGGAAGCTAATCATGAAACTTGTAGAAAGCTCAGCTGGTTCAGAGCATCCCGATATATAATCGGGAGGGTCACTGGTTCGAACCCAGTATCTCCCACACAAAAAGCCCGATGGAAATTGGGCTTTTTTGGTTTTAATTCTTATCTAATATGTATTTCGTTTACATCATCTACTCAAGTTTAAGAAATATATTTTATGTTGGATCAACTTCCGATATAAAATCCAGAATAGAGAAACATAATACTAATCATAAAGGTTTTACCGGTAAAGTAGGTGATTGGAAGTTGGTATTTCAAGAAATTTATGAAACTAAAGACGCTGCTATAAAAAGAGAGAAGCAGATTAAGTCGTGGAAAAGTAGGAAGCTAATCATGAAACTTGTAGAAAGCTCAGCTGGTTCAGAGCATCCCGATATATAATCGGGAGGGTCACTGGTTCGAACCCAGTATCTCCCACACAAAAAGCCCGATGGAAATTGGGCTTTTTTGGTTTTAATTCTTATCTAATATGTATTTCGTTTACATCATCTACTCAAGTTTAAGAAATATATTTTATGTTGGATCAACTTCCGATATAAAATCCAGAATAGAGAAACATAATACTAATCATAAAGGTTTTACCGGTAAAGTAGGTGATTGGAAGTTGGTATTTCAAGAAATTTATGAAACTAAAGACGCTGCTATAAAAAGAGAGAAGCAGATTAAGTCGTGGAAAAGTAGGAAGCTAATCATGAAACTTGTAGAAAGCTCAGCTGGTTCAGAGCATCCCGATATATAATCGGGAGGGTCACTGGTTCGAACCCAGTATCTCCCACACAAAAAGCCCGATGGAAATTGGGCTTTTTTGGTTTTAATTCTTATCTAATATGTATTTCGTTTACATCATCTACTCAAGTTTAAGAAATATATTTTATGTTGGATCAACTTCCGATATAAAATCCAGAATAGAGAAACATAATACTAATCATAAAGGTTTTACCGGTAAAGTAGGTGATTGGAAGTTGGTATTTCAAGAAATTTATGAAACTAAAGACGCTGCTATAAAAAGAGAGAAGCAGATTAAGTCGTGGAAAAGTAGGAAGCTAATCATGAAACTTGTAGAAAGCTCAGCTGGTTCAGAGCATCCCGATATATAATCGGGAGGGTCACTGGTTCGAACCCAGTATCTCCCACACAAAAAGCCCGATGGAAATTGGGCTTTTTTGGTTTTAATTCTTATCTAATATGTATTTCGTTTACATCATCTACTCAAGTTTAAGAAATATATTTTATGTTGGATCAACTTCCGATATAAAATCCAGAATAGAGAAACATAATACTAATCATAAAGGTTTTACCGGTAAAGTAGGTGATTGGAAGTTGGTATTTCAAGAAATTTATGAAACTAAAGACGCTGCTATAAAAAGAGAGAAGCAGATTAAGTCGTGGAAAAGTAGGAAGCTAATCATGAAACTTGTAGAAAGCTCAGCTGGTTCAGAGCATCCCGATATATAATCGGGAGGGTCACTGGTTCGAACCCAGTATCTCCCACACAAAAAGCCCGATGGAAATTGGGCTTTTTTGGTTTTAATTCTTATCTAATATGTATTTCGTTTACATCATCTACTCAAGTTTAAGAAATATATTTTATGTTGGATCAACTTCCGATATAAAATCCAGAATAGAGAAACATAATACTAATCATAAAGGTTTTACCGGTAAAGTAGGTGATTGGAAGTTGGTATTTCAAGAAATTTATGAAACTAAAGACGCTGCTATAAAAAGAGAGAAGCAGATTAAGTCGTGGAAAAGTAGGAAGCTAATCATGAAACTTGTAGAAAGCTCAGCTGGTTCAGAGCATCCCGATATATAATCGGGAGGGTCACTGGTTCGAACCCAGTATCTCCCACACAGAAAGCCCGATGGAAATTGGGCTTTTTTGGTTTTAATATTTTAGATAATAAGTGGTATTTATGGTGGATTTTCAGAGCATCCCGATATATAATCGGGAGGGTCACTGGTTCGAACCCAGTATCTCCCACACAGAAAGCCCGATGGAAATTGGGCTTTTTTGGTTTTAATATTTCTTACTCATATAAAGAATTGAACGGATTTTTCTCAATCAACCGTTAAACTATTCCCAATCATATTTTTATTATACTGCTGTATAAAAGCTTTCAAATAAGTTTCTAATTCTTGTTTTTCTTGTGGATGACTTTTGCCAATTTCTGCTTTTAATAAAACATCATTTTTATAATTGTAAAGTTTACTGCTTTCTTCATTGTATTTCAATACATACTGGTCTTTAATAATTTCGTAGTTGCCATCAATAGTATTAACGATAAAATGATTTTTTTGAGGCTGAAGCATATCATGGCCAAAAGCAAAATAAGCTTTATCAAAATTTAGATAATTTAAAATGGTAGGGGCTATATCTATTTGCTGTACCGGATAATCTCGTACACCTTTTAAATCGCCGCTTGGGTCAAAAATAATGATGGGAACTGCAAAAGCACCTAAGGATGTTTGATATTCTGGATGACTGGCCAAGGTAGAATGGTCTGCCGTAATGATGAATAATGTGTTTTTATACCACTCACTTTTAGCAACCGTTTTAAAAAACTTTCGTAAAGCCATATCCGTATAGCCTACATTTTGATGAATGGGTAAAGTACCTTTTGGGAATTTACCTTCATAAGCAGCAGGCAATTTAAATGGATGATGCGATGAAAGCGTAAATACACTCGTGAAAAAAGGTTGTTTAAAGGTATTGATGTTTTTTGCCCAATATTGTAAAAAAGGCTCATCCCAAATGCCCCAAATACCGTCAAAATCATCATCATGAGCATATTCTGATTTCCCAAAATAGTGTTTAATACCAGCCATTTTAATATAAGAGCTAAAGCCCATAGAGCCATTTGGGGCGCCATGAAAAAAAGAAGTATGATAGCCTTTTTCGGCTAGTAAGCCACCTAAGCTATTTATTCTGTTTCCAGAATAATAAGATAATACAAAAGGCTCATTTATACCCGGTATGCTAGATATAACAGATGGCAGCCCTTCTATAGATTTTCTACCGTTAGCATAAGCATTGGTAAAGCACAAAGAATGCCTTGCCAAAGAGTCTAAAAAAGGAGTATAGCCTTTGTATTTCCCTCCGTCTAACTGAGGATTAAAAAAGCCTATATACTCTCTACTAAAGCTTTCTAAAATAATAACAACAACATTTTTGGGTTTAAACTTTTGGTTTAAAATAGGTCGTTTAATAGGGTTATATAAACTATCTGCTACCGCTTTAGAAAAGAAGTTTTGCTCTTTTAAAGGTTTTGTTTTTAATGTTCTGATAATAGAAAATGGTGTATTGATAACAATATTAATTTCAGAGGGGTCTTGTACATATTCCCCCGCATTACTTAGGGTAATAGGCCGAGTGCTATGTCTAAAACCACCACGCATACCTGCTATAGAAAACCATATGATTAGCAACATCATAACTGCTGCGCTGCTTCCATAAATAGTTGTATTCTTTATTTTAGGCTTTTTTATGGGGATTTGCTTATAAGTCCAATACATCGCATAAAGGCAAAGCGCAAATAATAATGTGGTATACCAATAATCAATAAAAATAAATTTTAAGGCAAGTGTTCCTAAGTTTTGCTCATTAGAAAACTGCGAAAACATGCTAAAAGTGCTACGTTTTAAGGTAAAGGGGAAATAGGCAATATCTCCGATATTAAAAGCTAAGCCCAAACCATTAGAAAAGAAGAAAATGCCTGCAAATATTTTTTGATATCTTTTACTGTATCTAACTTTTAAAGGGATAATTTGACTGGCTATGAAAAGAAGATTTAGATAAATAATTGCACTAATATCAAACTTTAAGCCCCCATACAAAAGCATTAAAAAATGAGAAAAATTAAATTCTGGAAAAGAAGAAGCATTGAAAATATAAAATGCTATCCTACAAATAGCATATAAGACCACTATAATAAATAGCCTTAGTAGTAAAGAGAAATATATATTTCCTCTTAAAAATTTTAACATATGAAAAGCCCCAAATAATTAACAAATATAATATTAACTATATTTTCATTGATGCTTTTTAAATAATTTAAAATTAAATAAGATTTAAATCATATTTTTTTGATGGCGATGTAATAATTAGCATCAACCATAAAAGTAGAGCCCGGTATATTTTGCCAACTTGAAGTAGGCTTAAGTTTTAAGATTTTGTGGTTGATGTTTACTTGCAAAGGCATGTTAAAATCAGCTACATCACATTTCCAACGATAGCTGAAACCCTTTTTTTCTTTCTTAAGTTCTAGTACAGGGATATTCTTATATTCAAGATATTGTTGGAATATTGGAGTAAAATTAATTTTAGTTTTTTGGTTAATGTAATCGATAACGTCTTTTCCGGTGACGGTTTTTAAAGCAAAATCTCTATTTAAGCCTATCAATAACTCACGCCATAAAGTATCATTATTAACAATGGTTCTTAAAGTATGCAACATATTAGCACCTTTATAATACATGTCTCCAGAGCCTTCTTGGTTTACGCCATAAGGTCCAACAATAGGTTTATCATTTTGGATGTTATTTCTTAAGCCTAGCACATATTCAGCCCCAGCTTTTTTACCATAATGATATTCTATAAATAAGCTTTCCGCGTAATTGGTGAAACTTTCGTGTACCCACATATCGGCAATATCTTTGGTGGTGATATTGTTACCAAACCACTCATGTCCGGCCTCATGTACAATAATAAAATCCCACTTTAATCCCCAGCCAGTACCTGATAAATCTCTACCTAAATACCCTTTTTTAAACTGGTTACCATAAGCAATAGCACTTTGGTGCTCCATACCCAAATAAGGCGTTTCTATTAACTTAAAACCATCTTTGTAGAAAGGATAAGGTCCAAACCAATGTTCAAAAGCTTGTAGCATTCTTTTAACATCATTATCGAAATGCGTTTTGGCAGTTTCTTGATGTTCTGGTAAAACATAATAATCAAGACTAAGATTACCTTTTAAACCTTTATAAATATCATTAAAATGAACATAATTGGTTGCGTTTACCGCTACATTATAGTTGTTAATGGGCGCACTCACAAACCAATGATAAGTTTTATAACCATCCGGAAGAGTTTCTACTGAGCGTAACCTGCCATTAGAAACATTTATGATAGACTCTGGAACGCTAATGCTCATCCATATACTATCTGCTTCATCTGCTTGTTGGTCTTTATTAGGCCACCAGCTACTAGCACCTAAACCTTGGCAAGAGGTAGCAATCCAATCTTTATCTTGATGTTTGGTAAATGTAAAGCCTCCATCCCAAGGTGCATTTTTAGCTATTTTAGGTTTCCCCTGATAAAAAACTTCAAATTGTTGTTTGCTATTTTTTTTGATACTATCCGGGAAGCTTACAAAAACTGCATTGTAGGTTCTTGTAAAATCCAAAGCTTGTCCTTTGTAAATCACTTTATCTATTTGCAGGTTTTCAAATAAATCAAACTGTAAAGTTTTGAAATCTTTGGTAGCTGTGAACTGAAAAATATTACTGCCTTTAATGGTCTGATTGGCTATATCTATTTTCACTTTTAGATGATAAAAGTTAACATCGTAACAAGTTCTGTAGGGGCTGTGGATATTACCTCTTAAAGAGTCGGCCAAGGTAGTTTTATGGGTGTTTAAAAGCTGACTGTAAGTGCTTATTGATAAAAGAAGAAACACGAAAGAGATTATATTTTTAAGTATCATAGAAAAATTTAGGCTATTTTAATGGTTGATTTAAACATCCAAAAACGTATTTTTAAAAAATCTGTTATTCGAATTAGCTTTTACAAATTTTAAATGAAGATACTTAAAGTAGAGGATAAAGCCACGCAAAAAGCATTTTTAGAGTTACCTGTACACCTCTATAAAGCCGACAAAAATTTTATAAGACCTTTAGATAAGGATATAAAAATGGTTTTTGATGAGAAACGCAATAAGTATTTTAGACATGGTAGTTGCATCCGTTTTATTTTGCAAGATGATGCCGGTAAAACTATTGGTAGAATTGCTGCTTTCATCAACAGAAAAACTTTAAACAGTTTTGACCAACCCACCGGCGGCTTAGGTTTTTTTGAATGTGTAAACGATAAAAAAGCGGCTTTTTTGCTTTTTGATACCGCCAAAGCTTGGCTTGCAGCGCAAGGAATAGAAGCTATGGATGGGCCCATAAATTTTGGTGATAGAGATAAATGGTGGGGATTATTGGTAGATGGTTTTTACGAACCTTGTTATTGTTGTAATTATAACCCGCCTTATTATCAACAGCTTTTTGAAGATTATGGCTTTGAAGTTTACTTTAAACAATACACTTATTACCGCAAAATAGCACAAGAATTAGCTGCTAACTATGCTGATAAAGCCGAACATATTTTAAGTAACCCCGATTATACTTTTGAGCATTTGAAGCTTTCTAACCTAGCTAAGTATATAGAAGATTTTAGGTTGGTTTATAACAGGGCTTGGGTAAAGCATAAAGGTGTAAAGGAAATGAGTACCCAACAAGCCCGAGCCATTATGTTGCAGCTTAAACCTATTTTAGATGAAAAAATTGTTTGGTATACCTATTATAAAGGTGAGTGCATTGGCTTTTTTGTAAATACTCCAGAGCTTAACCAACTTTTTGTAAAGCATGTTAACGGTAAGTTAGATTGGATAGGAAAAATCAAATTCCTATATCATAAATGGAGAAAAACTGCTAAAACCATGTATGGGATTGTTTTCGGAATTGTGCCAGAGCATCAGAAAAAAGGCGTGGAAGTAGCTATGATTGTAAGAGCCGCAGAAACTATTCAAGACAAGGATAAAGTTATATACGAAGATTTTCAGATGAATTGGATAGGTGATTTTAACCCTAAAATGATGAACGTTGCCGAGCAAATTGGAGGTAAAATTTATAAAACTCATCACACCTACAGATATTTATTTGATAGAGAGAAAGAGTTTAAGAGGCATCCGGTAATTGTGTAATTTCTTTACCACATTGGCTACAGAAATTAGCGCTAATAGGGTTTTCTGTACTGCAATTACCGCAAACTTTACTTTTATTTTTAGATAGCTCAACCGTAATGATACCCGTTGGAACGGCAATAATAGCATAGCCCATAATCATCGCCAAAGAAGAAAGAAATTTACCTAATACAGTTTGTGGTACTATATCTCCAAAACCTACTGTTGTTACCGTTACTATTGCCCAGTAAATGCTTTGTGGGATACTGGTAAAATTGTTTTCACTACCTTCAATCACATACATTAGGGTGCCTAAAATGGTAACCATGGTAAGTACCGTCATTAAAAAAACACTTATTTTATAGGAACTGGCTTTTAAAGCGTTAAAAAGCATTTGTGCTTCGCGGTTAAAGCGTACCAATTTTAAGATTCTAAAAACTCTTAATAATCTAAATATCCTTACAGTAAGCAGATAATGGTATCCAGCAAAAAATAAATCAAAATAGGTTGGGATAATAGAAAGTAAATCTACCAAGCCCCAAAAACTAAATATATAACGAAATGGTTTTGGCGATGTCCATATCCTCAAGATGTATTCTATAGAAAACAAAATGGTTAAAACCCACTCTATGGTATAAAATTCTTTAAAAAAAGCCTCATGTACTTCGGGGATACTTTCTATAATAACAATCACCACACTAAACAAAATCATCCAAAGTAAAGCTATATCAAATGCCCTTCCGGCTTTAGTATCGTGTTCGAAAATGATGTTATAAAGACGTTTTTTCATTATTTAAAAATAGGAATTAAAATGTAACAATAAACAAGCCTTAATGGTTAATCAAAATAATTGAAAAGAAGCTTGCCAGAAGGCAAATAGAATCGTTAATTTAGCCCAAACAAAAAATTAAAAAGATGCAATACGACGTTATCGTAATAGGTTCTGGTCCGGGCGGTTATGTAGCCGCTATCCGTTGTGCCCAATTGGGAATGAAGACCGCTATTGTAGAGAAATATTCAACCTTTGGAGGTACTTGCTTAAACGTAGGTTGTATCCCATCAAAGGCTTTGTTAGACTCATCAGAACATTACCATAATGCAACCCATACCTTTGCAGAACATGGTATTGATGTGAAAGATGTAAAAGTAAACATCAAACAAATGATCAAAAGGAAAAATGAAGTAGTAGAGCAAACTACTGCTGGTATTACTTTCCTGATGAAAAAAATAAGATAGATACCTATGAGGGTTTAGGTTCTTTTAAAGATAAAAACACCATTAAAATTGCTTTAGCAAAAGGTGGCGAGCAAGAAATTACAGGCAAAAATGTCATCATAGCAACAGGTTCTAAGCCAACAGAACTACCTTTCTTAAAAACTGATGGCAAGCGTATTATTACGTCTACCGAAGCCTTAAATTTAACAGAAGTGCCGAAGCATTTAATCTTAATTGGAGGTGGTGTTATTGGTTTAGAGTTAGGTTCGGTTTACGCCCGTTTAGGTGCTGAAGTTACGGTGGTAGAGTTTGCTTCATCTATTATCCCAACTATGGATAGTACCATGGGTAAAGAGCTACAAAAATCTTTAGCAAAGATAGGGGTTAAGTTTTTACTCAGTCATAAAGTTACAGGTGCCGAGGTAAAAGGTAAAAAAGTAACCGTTACCGCTGATTCTCCAAAAGGTGAAAAAGTAGTTTTAGAAGGCGATTACTGCTTAGTTGCAGTTGGTAGAACTGCTTATACCGAAGGTTTAGGTTTAGATAAAATAGGTATTACTGTAGAGGAAAGAGGCAAGAAAATCCCTGTAAACGAACATCTTGAAACTTCTGTTAAAGGTATTTATGCCATTGGTGATGTTATTAAAGGTGCTATGCTGGCACACAAAGCCGAGGAAGAAGGTACTTTTGTTGCCGAAGTTATTGCCGGACAAAAACCGCATATCAACTATAATTTAATACCAGGTGTGGTTTACACATGGCCAGAAGTTGCCTCTGTTGGTTATACCGAAGAGCAATTGAAAGAACAAGGCAAGAAATATAAAGTGGGTTCTTTCCCTTTCAAAGCAAGTGGAAGAGCAAGAGCCAGTATGGATACCGATGGCTTAGTGAAAGTATTGGCTGATGCCACGACTGATGAGATTTTAGGTGTACATATGATTGGGCCACGTACTGCCGATATGATTGCAGAGGCCGTTGTAGCTATGGAGTTTAGAGCAAGTGCAGAGGATATTGGTAGAATAAGCCACGCTCACCCAACTTTTACAGAATCTTTCAAAGAAGCTGCTTTAGCTGCTACTGATAATAGAGCGATACATATATAATGTTGAGGGAATGAATGAGAGAAGGATTGATTTAATTATTCTCTCATTCAAAAATCAATCCTTCAAAAATCCATTCTAATTATGCTAGTAAATATTCTCATTATTTTAGGAACCTTAATAGGGATGGAGTTAGTTTCTTGGGCTTTGCATAAATACTTATTTCACGGTCCGCTTTGGTTTGTTCACAAAACACACCACCAACAAAGACATGGTTTTTTTGAGTTAAATGATGTTTTTAGTTTAGGTTTTGGGATATTAGCCTGCTGGCTGATGTTTGATAACCAAACAACATTAAACTATAAATTTTGGATAGGTGTAGGTATATCTATATATGGTATTATCTATTTTATTTTTCACGATTGGTTTATTCACAATCGTTTTAAAGCTTTTAAAACAGAGAATGTTTATTTAAAAGGTATCAGAAGAGCGCACAAAATACATCATAAATCAACAGAAAAAACACCTTCAGAAGAATTTGGCTTACTTTGGGCATCCAGAAAATATTTTAAAAGCTAGTCGTCATTTCAGAACATCAATTTAATTTCACCATGTTACAAATTCATCAAAATGTTTCTTTAAAAAATTTCAATACCTTTCAAATTGAGGTTTTTGCTAAATATTTTGTTGAAATATGTATAGAGGATGAACTAGTAGAGCTGTTTCTAGACCCAAAATGGCATCAAACCCCACGTTTGGTAATGGGCGGTGGCAGCAATATGTTATTAACACAAGATTTTGATGGTTTAGTCATCAGGATCAATATCAGAGGGATAGCGCATCGCATCAATCATCAAGAAGTGGTGGTAGAAGCTGGTGCTGGTGAGGTTTGGAATGATTTTGTGAATTATTGTGTGCATTGGGGGTTTGCAGGAGTAGAGAATTTAAGCCTCATACCCGGTTCTGTAGGTGCTTCGCCTATCCAAAATATTGGTGCTTATGGTGTAGAGCTTAAAGATGTATTTGAAAGTTGTAAAGCTTTTGAAATTGCTACAGGCACTTTTAAGTATTTTACCCATGAAGATTGCAAATTCGCATATCGCGAAAGCGTTTTTAAACAAGCTTTAAAGGGGCAATACATTATATGTAGCGTAAAGTTTAAACTGTCTTTAATTCCTCAAATTAATATCAGCTATGGCGCCATCCAAACCGAATTAACAAAGAGAAATATTACGCATCCTGCTTTAAGTGATGTTTCTAAAGTAGTATCTGAAATTAGGGTGTCTAAACTGCCAGACCCATCTACTATTGGTAATGCAGGCTCTTTTTTTAAAAATCCTATCATTACAAAGGATCAATTTGACCTATTACATAAACAGTTTCCAGAAATAGTGTACTTTTTAGTACCCAATAACCAAGTAAAATTAGCCGCTGGTTGGTTAATAGAGCAATGTGGCTTTAAAGGCAAAGTAGTTGGCCATACTGGTACATGGCACCAGCAAGCTTTAGTAATAGTAAACCACGGTGGCGCAACAGGAAAAGAAGTTTATGATTTTTCTACCTCCATCATAAATTCTGTTCAACAGAAGTTTGGCCTTGTCTTAGAACGCGAAGTAAACGTCTTTTAACTAAGGTATGTAATTTTTTTACTACCCATTATTAGATTAAAATCCTGAAAACCTTATTTATACGCCTTTGGTCTAACTTTTGATGCCGGAAAAGTGTTGCAACATATTGTTTAATTTTTTTGACAAAAAACTTAAACAAAATTTGCAGATTATAAATTTTAATCACTAAGTTTGTTTAGGTATTAATCATAAAAGTTAAACAAAATGACTAAGATAGAATTTAACACCCTAGTAATGCGCCAAGCATCATCACTTAAAATGTATGCCTTACATTTTACACATGATGCTGATGATGCCAATGATTTGGTACAGGATACTATGTTAAAGGCAATTACCTATTATAATAAATTTAAAGAAGGAACAAACTTAAAAGGATGGTTATACACCATTATGAAGAATACCTTCATTAACAATTATCGTAGGTTTGTGAAGATTAATACTTTTGTAACCAAAACAGATGAGATTTCATCTTCGCAGTTATCTTACTCTGCAACTGTAAACGGAGGAGAGCCAAAGTTTGTGATGGATGATATTAAAAAAGCACTATCTAAACTACAGGAAGAGTATTATGTGCCTTTCACCATGTACTTTGAAGGTTATAAATACCACGAAATTGCAGACCATTTAGCTATACCAATTGGTACAGTAAAAACCAGAATACACGTAGCAAGAAAATTGCTTAAGAAAAGCTTGAAAGCTTATGACCGTAAAACTTCTGAGGCTGTTGCAGCCTAAGAAGTTTTACTTCTTTATTTTCTACCTAAATTCCTTTAAAATATTTATCAGCTTCTGATGCTGCAACTTGTCCAGAAATTAGGGATGGTGGTACACCTGGTCCTGGAACGGTAAGTTGGCCAGTAAACAATAGGTTAGTTACTTTTTTAGCTCGCATAGCAGGTTTAAAGAATGCTGTTTGCGCTAAAGTATTAGCTAAACCATAGGCATTACCTTTATAAGAATGATAATCTTTCTTGAAATCTTCCATAGCATAGCTTCTTTTGATGATTTCATGTCCCCTAACTTTTTGTTTAGTGATATTCTCAAACCTATCCATGATGATGTTATAATATTTTTCTCTTAATTCATCAGAATCTTCTAAGCCTGGGGCTAGCGGTATCAAGAAAAACAAGTTTTCTTTTCCTTCTGGTGCTACGGTATCATCTGTTTGCGATGGACAACAAGCGTAAAACAAGGGTTTGGTAGGCCATTTAGGAGTGGTATAAATTTCTTTAGCGTGTTGGTCTAAATCTTCATCAAAAAATAAATTATGATGTTTAATACCTTCCAGTTTTTTATCTAAACCAATGTAAAACAGTAAAGATGAAGGAGACATGGTTCTTTTATCCCAATACTCGGCAGTATAATTTCTGTTCTTTGGTTCTAGAAGTTGCTGGTCGGTATGTTCGTAATCTGCGCCAGAAATAACAAAATCTGCTTCAATATTTCCTTTGTTTGTAACTAAAGTTGTAGCCTTGTTTTTGTCTACTGCAATTTTTTCAACTTCTGTATTTAGCAATATTTCTACACCTTGTTCTTCGGCAAGCTTAGTCATGGCTTTTACAATTTGATTCATGCCACCCATTGGGTACCAAGTGCCCATGGCTAAATCGGCATAATTCATTAAGCTGTACATGGCTGGTATTTTTTGTGCTGTAGCGCCTAAAAACAAAACCGGAAACTCTAAGAGTTGTATCAGTTTTGGGTTTTTGAAGTACTTTCTTACATGAGAGCTCATAGGTTTAAGCATATGAATACGTAAGCTTTCCAGCATCATTCTTAAATCTATAAACTCGGTAATAGAGTGCGAAGGTCTAAAAACATAATCGCTCATGGCGGTTTTGTACTTATAAGCCGCTTGCTCCATAAATTTTCTTAAACCAATGCTGCTTCCTGGCTCGTACTTTTCAAATAAAGCTTCTAGTTCTTGCATATTGGCCGGGATATTCATGATTTCATCCTCACCAAAATAAATTCTATAACCGGGGTCTAATTGAATAAGCTGATAATAATCTTTAACACTTTTACCAAATAGGTTGAAATAGTTCTCAAAAATATCTGGCATCCAATACCAGCTTGGTCCCATATCAAAAGTAAAACCTTCGGTTTGCCAAATTCTCGCTCGGCCACCAGTTTGGTCGTTTTTTTCTATTAAAGTTACCTGATAGCCTTTTTTAGCCAATACTGTTGCCGCAGCCAAACCAGAAAAACCTGCGCCAATAACTGCAATTTTAGATTGAGTACCCATGTTAAAAGTAAAATTCAAAATAAGCTAATTTGTTTTACAATTTCTTGATTTCTGCTTTTTATTAGCTTAGCAATAAATCATCATAACCTTGGGCAAACAAAATCTGTAAGATTTTGTAATCTGATTATATTTTACAATTTTAGCTCTTGATGGATTTATACACCCAAACCTGCCTAGATTGCAGTAAAATTATTACCAATAACTACAGTACTTCTTTTAGTTTGGGTATTAAGGCTTTTGATAAAAAATTTAGAGAACCTATTTATGCCATCTATGGTTTTGTGCGTTTTGCTGATGAAATTGTTGATACTTTTCATGATCAAGACAAAGAAAGCTTAATTGCCCAGTTTAGAAAAGATACAGTTGAAGCTATAGAACGTAAAATTAGCCTGAATCCGGTATTACATGCCTTCCAACTAGTGGTAAATAAATATCATATTGAGTTTCATTTAATGGATGCTTTTCTTAAATCTATGGAAATGGATTTAGACAAAACCCGTTATACCGATGATAGCTACAAGGAGTACATTTATGGCTCGGCAGAAGTAGTAGGTTTAATGTGTTTAAGAGTTTTTTGTGAAGGCAATCATCAGCTTTACGATGCGCTATTACCAAAAGCAAGAAGTTTGGGTTCTGCTTTTCAGAAAATTAATTTTTTAAGAGATATTAAATCTGATTTCGAGGAAAGAGGAAGAACGTATTTTCCTGGTATTGATTTTACAAAATTTACTGAGGCTGATAAACAAGAAATAGAAAAAGATATCAAAGCAGATTTTGATGATGCTTTAGAAGGGATAAAACAACTTCCGCAAGGTTCTAAACTGGGGGTTTACATTGCCTATGTTTATTATCTTAAATTATTCGAGAAAATCAAAGCTACATCGGCCCAAACCATAGCAAATAAAAGAATACGTATTCCAGATACACAAAAGATATTCTTAATGGCACAAGCATTAATTAAAGACAAACTAAACTTTGTTTAAAGTTTTTGCGTTTGTTATAGAAGAATAAAAAATTATGAAAAATATTGTCTTTTGCTTTCTGTTTTTAGCTTGTTTTACGGTTAAAGGTTTTGCTTATGATCTTCAAAAAATAAGGAAAGATTATATAGAAGCTATTAAAGATGCCGATGCTGCCGATAAACTCTACAAAGAATTAAAAGCAATTAAAAATCCTAGTCCGTTAATATTGGCTTATTTAGGTTCTGCTGATGCTGTTAGGGCAAAACATTCTTGGAATCCGGTTAATAAAATGGCTTTCTTAAAGCAAGGTTGCAAAACCATTGATAGGGCTGTTGAATTAAGCCCCAACCAGCTTGAAATACGTTTTCTAAGATTTAGTTTAGAGCATTTTTTACCGCCATTTTTAGGCTATAGCAAACATCTTGAAATAGATAAAAAGAAGATATTAGAATTGGTACAGAAATCTAACGTACAAGCTTTACATGTAGATGAAAACATCTTGAAAAATATGGTCAATTTTATGATTGATAGTAAAAGATGTACCGATAATGAAGTAAGTGTTTTAAGAAAAGTATTAGCATAAATGGATAGTAAACTGAGTTATCTGCTCATCAATATTTCAACTGTTTTCTTTCCTATTCTTTTATCATTTGATAAAAAAGTACATTATTATAAAAAGTGGAGATTTATCATGCCTGGCTTATTCATCACTGGGCTTTTATATCTTCTTTGGGATTATATTTTTACCATTAACCAAGTTTGGTCTTTTAATGATGATTATATTCTTGGAATCCGGTTTTTTGATTTACCGCTAGAGGAAATCATGTTTTTTATCACCATTCCTTTTGCTTGTATTTTTATATATGAGTGTTTAATAGCTTATTTTAAGATTGAAATCTCTGCCAAAATTGTAAATGCTATTAGCTGGTTGCTGGTTATTTTATGTGTTATCATGCTGGTGCTATTTCATGATAGAATTTACAGTTTGGTAAATTTTAGCACCCTTTTAGTAGTTTTACTCTATACCCTTTTTGCTAAAACGCATTTAAATATGGGCAAATTTTATATAGCTTATGTGGTTTCTTTATTGCCTTTTTATATTGTAAATGGGATATTAACATCTATACCTATTGTGATGTATAATAATGCGGAAAATATGGGTTTTAGAGTTGGAACTATTCCTTTCGAGGATCATTTTTATTCGATGTCTTTATTTTTGATGAATTTGCTTTTCTTTGAATTCTTTAGAAATAAGAAACAAGCTGCATGATAGAAGAAGAATTGCCTGTTTATACCAAATCTCAGTTAGCTTTAAGAAACGGACAAGATAAGCCGCAAATATGGGTTGCTTATTTGGGTTTAATTTATGATGTAAGCCAAAGCAGATTATGGCTAAAAGGCAAACATTATGAGCATTGGGCTGGTCAAGATTTAACTGCCGAGCTAAAAGATGCGCCACATACAGAACAGGTTTTTGAGCGCTTTAAAGTTATCGGCAAACTGGCTTAAACCAGTTTGATGTCTTTCTTTTCTAGTTCTTCCAATAAAATTTCTGGCGTTAAGCTTACACCATGTAAAGAAATTTGGGCTTTTTCATAAAATGGTCTGCGTTCTTTTAGTTTGTCTTCAATAAATAAAACCAGTTCATCAAAGCTTTTACCTTTTATTAATGGTCGTTCTGTTTTGGCGTTTATCAATCTATCTGCTAAAATTTTAACAGGTGGGTCAATAAAAATAGTTAAACCATTGGCGTTCATCCAATCTATATTATCAAAAAACAAGGCGCCCCACCACCGGTAGAAATAATAGCATCATCAGCTATAGCGCTATTTTGTAATAAGTTACGCTCAATTTCTCTAAAACCATTTTCGCCTAGCTCAGCAAAAATTTCAGGAACAGTTTTATGCTGTGTGCTTTCTATTAAAGTATCTAAATCAATAAAAGGACGGTTTATTTTGGCAGAAAGGTTTTTACCCATTCTTGTTTTTCCGCAACCCATAAAACCTATTAAGAATATCTTCATCTTTAGTTTTTGCTCAAGTATTGTGCTACCAAATCATCATAACTAGGTAAAGCACTTGCCGGCCATTTATTAATAATTGTTCCGTTTTTTAAAAGCATTAAACCGGGATTTGCTCTTACCATACTTTTAAGAGGTACAGCATCGGCATAAAAAAACTCCATCACCAGTTTATTTTCTTTGATAAATTTTTCTGCATCCGTAGCAGAGTTTGCCGTTAACCAAACCGTACGGATATTAAAATTTTCCGCCGCATTTATCGCCAAAGCATTAATATCGCCAGCGGCTTTTTTATTAGCTTTATCTAGCCTCCAGCCAACAGCAACTAAATTATAATAAGGGTTTTCTATCAATTCTTTGGTATAGCTTACCCCTTGCGAATCGTAAATATTTAAATCGCTTATTTTAGGTTGATAGCCTTCTTTAACAAGTTTTGGTTCTGATGAGCTGATTAATTCCCAATCCGGATTTTCATATATTTTAGTTTCCAGATACTTTTTATCACTCATTTCCTGCTGTTCACCAGTTTTCTTATTTTTTAAGGTGTAAATAATTTCATACTCGTTTTGTGGTGCACCTTCAGGAATACGCATCGCATCCGGGATATTAGCACCAACTTTATAAGGTAAAAAATCTATAATAGGCAAATATGCATAGGTATAAATGCCAAATAATATGGTTAAGCCGATGGTTAAAGAGATAATGGCTGTTCTGCCAGGTTTCTCTGCTGATACAGGCTTGATATACGCTTTATTAAAGAAGATGTAAATGATAAAGACCAATAAAATCAAATCTTTGCTGAAAGATTGCCAAGGCGTTAAAGGTATGGCATCTCCAAAGCAGCCACAGGTTTTAACAACATTAAAAGCTGCCGAGTAAAAAGTTAAGAAAGTGAAAAATATAATCAGTAGCAATAAGCCCCAACTTACTTTTTTAGAAGATATCCCAGTTAATAAAAATACGCCTAAAACCACTTCAAGCGCACATAAAAAGATGGATAGATATACAGAAAATGGATTTAAAAAAACTACATGAAACACTTCAAAGTATTCTTCTAATTTGTAAGAAAAGCCTAAAGGGTCGTTTAATTTAATGAGTCCTGAGAAAATAAAAAGGAGCCCAACAAATATCCGACTAAATAAAAGGATGTGTTTTTGATATAACATAGGTTAAGAACTTATCGGTTAAGACAATTTAATCAGTGCAAAAATAGCGTAGTTCATCATATCTTGGTAATTGGCTTTTACACCTTCAGATGCCTCTGTTTGCCCTTGGTTATCTTCAATTTGTTTTACGCGTAAAATCTTCATCAAAATTAAATCTGTTAAAGAGCTTACACGCATATCTCTCCAAGCTTCACCATAATCATGGTTTTTGGCAAACATAAGTTCTTTTGTTTCGGTAACTTTTTGGTCAAAATTAACTTCCACAATGCTCGGTTCAAGCTCGGTGGCAGCATTTTCATCAAGCTCTAGCTGTATCATGGCTATAATGCAGTAATTGATAATGCCCATGTATTCTCCCTTAATATCATCACCAACTTTACTAACTTTTTTCTCTTCTAAAGTTCTAATTCTTTGCGCTTTAATAAAAATCTGATCGGTTATAGAAGATGGACGTAAAATTCTCCAAGCTGTACCATAATCACGAGTTTTTTTCATGAAAAGGTCTTTACATACTTTTATTACTGCGTCGTATTGTGTTGATGTTTGAGCTGCCAATCTGATATAGGGTTTATTTAAATAGTAAAATTATGGCTATTTTGTTGCTTTTAAAAATTATGCCCTTTATTTATCATCATTATAGATGAAAGAGGGCTTTGTTTTGTTAGCATTTAAAATAATGGTTAAAGATACAAGGCTTCTGGTAAAAAACACATTAAATATTGGCGGCGAATTGGTGGACTTAAACGAGCCAAAAGTGATGGGAATTATCAATATTACGCCAGATTCTTTTTTTTCTGGGAGTAGAGTTAATACCAACTATGAAATTCTTAAACAAGCAGAAAAAATGCTTACCGAAGGGGCAGATTTTTTAGATTTGGGAGCCTATTCATCTAGACCAGGGGCGCAAGACATAAGCGAAGCCGAGGAAGAAGCAAGACTTTTACCAGCAGTAGCACTCATTAGCAAAGAATTTAAGCAAGCTTTTATTTCTATTGATACCTTTAGGGCAAGAGTAGCAGAAAAAGCCATACATGCTGGGGCACATATCATTAACGATATATCAGGAGGTAATTTTGATCCAAAGATGTTTGAAACTGTAGGGAAATTAAAAGTCCCTTACATCTTAATGCATATGAAAGGTACGCCTCAAAATATGCAATCGCAAAATCACTATGATGATATGATGGAAGAGATGATGTATTATTTTTCAACCAAAATTCAGCAATTGAAGGCTTACGGAGTGCATGATATCATCATAGACCCCGGCTTTGGTTTTGCAAAAGATATTACCCAAAACTTTAGTTTATTAAAGCATCTAGCTACATTTAAAATATTGGGTTTCCCAGTTTTGGCAGGTCTTTCCAGAAAATCTATGGTTTGGAAAACGCTTAATACCACGGCAGACGAAGCATTAAATGGTACCACAGTTTTAAATACTATAGCATTACAAAATGGGGCAGCTATTTTAAGAGTTCATGATGTGAAGGCGGCAAAAGAGAGCATTAGCCTTTACCAAAGCTATCTAAAAGCGCAATAGCCGCCATTTTTCAATAATTTTTGATAAATTACAAGAGTACAATATTAAAATATGGATTTTCTCGACTTTAGCTTCTTAAAACTTACGGTATTAGATGTAATAGATATCCTTTTAGTAGCTGTTATCATTTATTATATCTATAATTTAATAAGGGGAACTATTGCCGTTAATATTTTTATAGGTTTCATCCTTATTTATGTTGTTTATTTTGTGGTAGAGCAACTGAATATGAAATTGCTTGCTGGTATTTTAGGCAGTTTTGTTAGCGTAGGCTTTATTGCTTTAATTATTGTTTTTCAGCAAGAGTTTAGGCGGTTTTTACTTACTATCGGTAAAAATATATCTCTAAAAAATAAGATTTGGCTAAAGCTGATGTTTGGCAAAGAAGAGCTGGAGAAAAACAATATGGCCAAAATTAAACCTATTATTGATGCCTGTAAATCTATGAAAAAGACCAGAACAGGAGCTTTAATTGTCTTTGCAAAATATTTTGATCAGGATGCTTTTGCCAATAGCGGTGAAATGATGGATGCAAAAATCTCAAAACGGTTACTAGAAAGTATTTTTCAAAAAAACAGCCCCCTGCATGATGGTGCTGTTATCATATCAGAAAATAAAATAAAATCTGCCAGCTGTATTTTACCCTTAACAGAAAATGATAAGTTGCCACCACAATTTGGATTAAGACACCGGGCTGGAATAGGGGTAACAGAATCTAGCGAAGCTACTGCATTAATCGTTTCTGAAGAAACAGGAGAAATTTCTTATGCACAGCAGGGTAGGGTTAAAATGAATATTAGTTTTACTGATTTGGAACGTTTGTTGAACAAGGATTTTAATTAAAATCTTTCACACAAGTTCATGCCGAAAATGAAAAAAGAACACTTTATTGTAGGAGACGTTCATGGGTGTTTACATACTTTACAAGCTTTGTTAAAAAAGTGGAAACCCAATACGCAACAGCTTATTTTTGTTGGAGATTTGGTAGACCATGGAAATTTTTGTCCGCAAGTAGTAGAACTAGCTTTTAAACTTAAAGATGAAGAACCTGATAGCGTTTTAATTAGGGGTAACCATGAAGAGTATTTTTACAAACATGTACTCAGTCAATATAACGAAGAGTGGTTTCAGAAATCTGGAGAGCAAACATTTTCTCAATACTTATATCACGGAAGAAGAATAGAGCCTGATGCGGAGTTGTTTAAAAAAATGCCTTTATATTACCAAACGCCGTATTTATTAGTGAGTCATGCAGGGGTTGGTGAAACAGCAGAGCCTTTTAATCCGGATAATGTAGATAGTGTTTTATACCAAAGAAATGGCATAAGAAAACTTGAACAGTTACAGGTTTACGGGCATACACCGGTAGAGAAAGCCCGGTATGATGAAGCTACCCATGCTATTTGTATAGATACTGGTGCATATAAATGCAACAAACTTTCTGCAATAGTTGTTAATACTAAAGGAGATATTAAAGATTTAATAGAGCAAAAAACACATCATAACGATGAGGTAAGTTGCGAAGAAAAAAATACAATAGCATGAGTAAATTTTACGAACCAGAAAACATCATTTACGTTTGTACCGGAAGCAAATGCGCTAAAAAGGGCGGTAAAGACTGCTATAAATCTTTAAAATCTTATGTAAAACATACAGATACAGAAGTTATTAGGATAGAATGTACCGATAGATGCAAATTTGCCCCTGTTTTAAACCTGCAACCTCAAAATATCTGGCTTAAAGAATATACAGAAAAGCAAGTTTTCAAAACTTTAGAAGAGCTTAAACTAAAAAAGCGATAATTTCTTATCGCTTTTTTAATAATGGTTTAAAGCTTTTAAGATTCTTCGCCTTCGCTATATTTTATTTTAGCTATATGTCTATCAATTTCCCAACGACCAGTTCCGGCTTCGCCAATTAAATCAAACAATTCTAAAGCTCTTCTTGCTTTAAACTCTTCTTCGCGTTGCTCTTTAAAGAACCAGTTTAAAAACTCTAAGGTTACAAAATCTTGCTCTTTATGGCATTTTGCAGCAATGTTTTTGAAAGATTGTGTAATAGCTATTTCTTGCTCTAAAGCTTCTTCAAAAACTTCTCTGAAGCTCATGTACTCTATTTTGATATTATTGATATCTGGCGATATAGCCGTACCACCCATATCTAAAACATAATGAAATAATTTCATTTGGTGCTTGCGCTCTTCTTCTGATTGATCATAGAAATATTGAGCCGAACTATCAAAACCATTTCTATCACACCAAGAAGCCATAGCTAAATATAGAGATGATGAATGAGCTTCTTTTTTTATTTGCTGATTTAAGCTGCTTTCTATCTCGGTAGAAAGTAAACTTTTATGACGTACTAAATCTTTCATGACGTAAATTTTTATATCCTAAATATAGCAAATATTACACCGTAGGCAGATTAGAAAAGTAATTTGGAGTTAATCTAATTATCAGATAACCCTTTGAAGGCAATCTTTAATGGCACTATTTAGGTTAAACATAGTAAAAGTGCCATGCAATAAATTTTTAAGACCTAAAATCTCATGAATATCTAGTACAAAGCAATCCTCGGCGCCACACAAGAAAATAATTTCTAAACCAGAGTGGCTGGCATCAGTCATTTTAGCTAAATCAACCTGATGGATAACTTTGTTTAGCCTTTGCAAACAAGGATATTTATACGTAACCGTTTTGCCAGAGAATGTTAAAGTAAGTAAATCTGTTCTAGGGCAATGACTAATAGAACCAAAATTGGTGCTAAAGACTTCTGTTTGTGTAATTTCCGCTAGTTGATTCATGAGGACTCAAATTTCTGTTTTATTTAGAACTAATCCAAATTAATTTTAAAATGATTCTAAATAATTTTTTTGAATGATGATGAACATTACGAAAGAAATGTAGTTATTTGAGCATAGAGCCCTAGATTTAGAATTTGACTCAAACGGGAAATTAAATTCTAATATATTTCTAAGGTTGATATAATTTCTACCTAATTTAATCAACTAGTTTTATGTTGTTTTTGAAGGTGATGTTAAAACTTAAGTTTCAATCTTCAAGAAGCACCTTAACGCTAAACAAACATGGTAGAACGAAAAAATATATTAATTGTAGAAGATGAAACTAAAGTAGCGGCCTTTATCCATAAGGGTTTGCAAACTCAAGATTTCTCTAGTGATATTGCAGATTGCGGTTTTCAGGCGCTTAATCTCTTCAACCAAAACCATTATGATTTGGTGATATTAGATATTGGTTTACCAGATATGAGTGGTTTAGCAGTTTGCGAGCAAATTAGAAAAAGTGATAGTAGAATTCCTGTTTTAATGTTAACTGCCATGGGTAGCTTAGCCGATAAATTATCGGGTTTTGAGGTTGGTACCAATGATTATTTGGTTAAACCTTTTGATTTTATGGAGCTTTTGGTTAGGGTAAAATCACTTCTAAAGTATTATCCCGAAAAGGTTAAACAACAAGAAATATTACAAGTAGCAGATTTAGAGCTTGATTTAAACGAAAAAATTGCCCGCAGAGCCGGAAAAGAAATAGAACTTACCGCCAGAGAATTTAGCTTATTAGAGTATTTAATGATTAACAAAGGTAAAGTAGTTTCTAAAATAGAGTTAGCAGAAAAAGTTTGGGATATTAATTTTGATACCAGAACCAATTTTGTTGAAGTTTATATCAATTACGTTCGTAATAAAGTAGATAAAGGGCATCTTAACAAACTTATTCATACTGTTGTAGGGATGGGTTATATCTTAAAACAGAAATGACAATCAGAACCAAGATGACGGTCTTATTTTTAAGTATCGTTACAGTTTTATTATTGGTTTTTTGTGTAACCATTTACTTTTTAAGTGATGTTTACCGGCAATCTGAGTTTGAAACTCGACTAAAAAGAGAAGCCTTAACTGCCGCTACCATTGTTTTTAACAAAGAAGAGGTAAGTCCTGATTTGTTGAAGATATTAACCCGCAATCAGATGACAGCCCTCAGCAAAGAAAATATTGTCATTCTTAACGCTCAGGATAAGGTTATTTACCAAAGCGGATTAAAAAACAATCTATACACACCATCTAAACTTGAAGAAATTAAACGTAATGAAGAACTTTTTTGGGAAGAAGGTGAAGTAGAAAAATTTGGAATAACTATTAAAAACAGAGCTCGTGATTATTTGGTTATTGTATCTGCGGTTGATAAATATGGCCTCAGTAAGCAACACAATTTAGCCATTTTATTAAGCTTTGGGAGTATTTTATTAATTGCCTTAAGTGCTATCCTAGGACGATTTTTTACCGGAGGCTTGCTTAAGCCTATGCAGCAAATGATTAAAGAAATAGATGCTATTAATGCATCTTATTTAAGTTTAAGACTTAGCCAAAGAGGTAATAAAGATGAATTGGGGCAATTGGCGCAGCGTTTTAACGAAATGCTAGACCGCTTACAAATAGCATTTCACAAGCAAAGGGCTTTTGTATCTCATGCTTCTCACGAGTTAAGAACTCCACTAACCGCTATTACTGGGCAAATACAAGTTTCTTTGCTTGCTAATGATAATATGGAGGAGTTGCGAACCATGGCGAAATCTGTTCTAGAAGATGTAAATCAACTTAATATCCTTACCAACAATTTATTAGAATTAAACAGTATTGATGTTGATGATATTAGAATTAAAGCAAGCTTGCTTAATGTGGTAGATTTATTACTACAAGCAAAATCTGAGGTCAGTCAAAAATACCCAGAGAGTAAGATTATTCTTCAAATTGATGACCACGAAGATTATTTGCCAGAAATTTACGCTAACGAGAGCTTAATATTTAGTGCTTTTATTAATCTTATTGAAAATGCTGTAAAATTTGCATCTGACCAAACTGCTCAGGTGAAATTACTAACTCTGCAAGATGGTATACAAATTAAGTTTCAGAATAAGATTTATACGCTAGTTAACCTAAATATGGATGTAATTTTTGATCCTTTTATTAGGGGCGCAAATTCTAAAAATGTAAAAGGACATGGCGTAGGTTTATCGCTCACTAAAAGAATTACCGATATCCATAAAGGTAATTTAGCTGTAAATCTTGAAGAATCTGACTTTGTAGAATTCATCCTGAAATTACCAAAAGGAAGCCCTTTGTAAATTCTAAGCTAATCCTAATATCGGCTTAAGTTTAGTCTAATAAGAGAAATTTATGTTTACACTATAAAGAAAAATGAATGTGTAATCTAAATTTTAATATAATGAAAACTAAAGTTATTTTATTCTCAGCATGCCTGGCAGTAGCATCTTTAAGTAGCTGTACCATTATTAAGCAAGGCGAAATTGGTGTTAAACGTTCTTTTGGTAAAATAAATCCAAAACCTTTAATGGAAGGCGCCAAAGTGTTTAATCCTTTTACAACAACAATTATCAAGCTTCCAACACGTACTATTAACATGGAGGTGCGTTTGCCATTGCCATCTAAAGAAGGTTTAACGGTACAGTCAGAAGTATCAATCTTATACAGATTGGTTGGTGATTACGGACCTAAAATCGTAGAGAACTTGGGTAAAAGTTATGAGCAGGTAGTTATCATACCGGTATTTAGATCTGCCGTGGCAGATATTTCTTCTCAATACTTTGCTAAAGATATGCATACCGGCCAAAGAACTTTGATAGAAAAATCTATTAAAGATTTAATGATGACGCAGTTACAAAGTAGAGGTTTTGTTATAGAATCTGTGTTATTAAAGAGCATAGTACTCCCTCCAGGTTTAACCAAAGCTATTGAAGAGAAATTAGAGGCAGAACAAGATGCGCAAAGAATGCAATTTATCTTAGATAAAGAACGCCAAGAAGCTACACGTAGAACTATTGAAGCAGAAGGTGTTAGAGATGCTCAAAAAATAATTTCAGAGGGTTTATCTCCAATGCTACTAAGATTTAAAGCTATCGAGGCCTTTAATAAGCTTTCTACATCTCCAAATGCTAAGACGATTATAACAGATGGAGATTCGCCTCTGATTTTAAATGCAGATGGTAAATAGCTTTAAGAATTTAAGACATCAATCTCTAATATAAAGATCATGGAATCTAAAAAAGGACCTTTCTTACAGCGTTTTACGGTGTATGATTACTTACAACTGCTTATCATTATGGTATGTATACTACTGGCTGTACTGCCTCACAAGGCTGATGCCCAAGTAGCAGTAAAAGAATATACTACGCTAGAGGAGGCTTTAAAGGAACCTGAAAAAGTGATTAGGTTAAACTTACAAAACCAACATCTTGATCATATAGAAGAGATTGCCAAATTCAAGAATCTACAATATTTAAATCTCAGGAACACTCATTTATCGAGTGTTCCACAAGAGATTACCACGCTAGAAAACTTAAAGGTGTTAGATATTGGTGATAATGAAATTGCATTACTCCCTAAAAACTTTGATGCTTTAAAAAATCTTACAGAGTTGTATCTGGATAAAGAAAAAAACTTACAGCTAGAGGAAGATTTAGAGATTTTAAGTAGGATGAAGAGCCTTAGAATTCTTCACTTAGAGAATAACGGAATTAGCACTTTACCAAAAAATATCAGCAAACTTCAAAAAATAGAGGCGCTGTATTTAGGTGATAATAAATTACAAACCATTCCGGTAGAGATTAAAGAACTTAAGAAATTAAAATTTCTTGATGTTCACCACAACCCCATTATTCCGACAGATGTAATTAAAAGGAATTACGGCGGACTAAAAATAAATTTTTAAACTCATTTAAACAGACACACTTAAAAGCATTACAATGAAAACAAATTATTATATCACCTTCCTGTTCTTGTTTATAGCAAGTTTAAGTTTACAAGCGCAACAAAGTAGAAAAAACAATAATAAAGCAGTTGCCAAAATAGATTCTGCAAAATGGAGAGCAGAGCATTATGTTATCAATAGAGATTCTGCTTACGCAGACCCACGCTTAGGATTAAAAAAACTAATGGGTGGTAATAAAAGATTTGTGGAAGGTAAAAGCATTAGACCAAGGCAAGATGCTAGAACTATTAAAGAATTAGAAAACGGTCAGAAACCTTTTGCCACTATTGTAGGCTGTTCTGATTCTAGAGTACCTAATGAGGTGATTTTTGATCAAGGTTTAGGAGATTTATTTATCATCCGTACAGCTGGGCAAGTTTCAGCAGCAGCATCTTACGGAAGTATGGAGTTTGCCACCCTAAAACTTAATACAAAGCTTATTGTAGTTTTAGGGCATACCGAGTGTGGTGCAGTTGCAGCAGCAGTACAGAGACCAGAAAATGTACCGGGACATATTGTTACCCTTATTAATGATATAAAACCAGCAGTTGCTAAATGTGCGCATTTACCGGGCGACCCAGTAAATAATGCAGTTCGCCAGAATGTGATAGAACAAGTAAACCATTTAAGAGATTTAGAACCTATTTTACACAAAAAGTATGTAGACGGAGAGATTATTATTGTAGGAGCCGTATATGATATACATACAGGTAAAGTAGAATTTTTACAAGAGACTTTATTGAATCTTCCTCAGAATAAAGTAAAAACAAAAGGTTAGTTCTTTTTTTAGGAGGTGGTCTTGATAAGCGAGACCGCCTCTTTTTTAAGCAACATTAAAAAAGTTTATCAGGTATAAAAGACTTTATTAAAGCTCCTTCATACTCCAAATAAATGCGATAAGTTAGTTAAGTGTTAAGAGGCAGTCTTGCCCATCAAGACTGTCTCTTTTTTAAAACATCAAGAAATTAAAGAGATACTTTATATCTTCTTCAAATAAAGTAAATACGATTGGTTAGTGTGTTAGAGGCGGTCTTGAAATTCAAGACTGCCTCTTTTTTTATTTAGAAATTACAAAGCTACTTAGCCTTACAAATTCTTGTACTCTAGCAGCTATTTCTTCCTGAGTTAAGTTTTTAATACGCTCTGTGCCAAATTTTTCTACGCAGAAAGATGCTAAGGCCGATCCATAAATGATTGCATTTTTCATATTATTGAAATTTACCGTACCTACTTGGGCCAAAAATCCAATAAAACCACCAGCAAAAGTATCACCAGCACCCGTTGGGTCAAAAACCTCAGCTAAAGGTAAAGCCGGAGCTGAAAATATTTGGTCTTCATGAAATAATAATGCGCCATGTTCTCCCTTTTTAATAATCAGATATTTAGGGCCCATGGTTAAGATTTTATTTGCCGCTTTAACCAAAGAATACTCACCAGATAACTGGCGGGCTTCTGCATCATTAATGGTTAAAACATCTACCATTTTAATGGTTTCCAATAAATCATCCATGGCAATATCCATCCAAAAATTCATGGTGTCCATTACAATCAGCTTGGGTTTATTTTTTAACCTTTTGATAACGGTTTGTTGTATTTGCGGCGTTAAATTACCCAACATTAAAAACTCGCAATCTTGGTAAGATTCTGGAATGATAGGGTCAAAATCAGCTAAAACATTTAACTCTGTAGCTAAAGTATCGCGGCTGTTCATATCATTATGGTATTTACCAGCCCAGAAAAAAGATTTCTCTCCTTTTTTTATTTGTAAGCCTTCTACATCAATACCATGCTCTTTAATGCTGTTGATGTCTTCTTCGTGGAAATCTTCACCTACAACCGCCACAATTTTTGTTTTTTTATAAAAGTAAGAGGCCGCTAAACTAGCATAAGTAGCTGCACCACCTACAATTTTATCGGTTTTACCAAACGGAGTTTCTATAGCATCAAAAGCCACAGTACCTATAACAACTAAGCTCATATATTATCTTCAAAAAAGTTTTTACAAATATTGCATAATAAATTTAAAATCCCGAATATTGCAGTCCCTTAACCAGGAGCATGTTGAAATGCTTAAAATTCCCGAATAGCTCAGCTGGTTAGAGCATCTGACTGTTAATCAGAGGGTCGCTGGTTCGAGCCCAGCTTCGGGAGCTCCTTAAAGCCTTACTAGAAATAGTGAGGCTTTTTGTTTGCATATAGAAATTGTAAAGGCACAAACAATTGTTTCTGGATTTTCGTCCAACGTGAAACAATATGATTTACCATTTAAATCATTCGAGTATGGAATACAATCGTTAAAAAAGAAATCGTTTAAATCCTCATGACCGCAATCAAAAGGTTTACAGGTTTCTAATATTTCTTGATTGAAAGGGCGGAAAGTGCAATTCTCTAATAGCAATGTTAAACTATTTAAGCTTTGCTTTTGCTAAAATTTTAGAAGCTTGTTCAGATTGCTTAGAGAAATCTATCGTTGCTTTTTTTGAGGACTGAGCGGTAGCGTTGCTAACAAAAGCACTTGCTTCTTGTGCTTTAAGAACAGGTATCGATCTGATTGTTAGTGCCATTATTACGTTTTGTTATTAGAATACAAATATATAACTTCTTTTAATTACCAATGTTACATTAAACCTCTTTCATTATACCCCAAACGCTATATGACTCATTTTAATAGCTGATGTCTATTGTCTCAAAGTTTGGTTCATATTTTAGTCTGCTTTTGTTTTTGGAAATTAACCTGTTGGAGGTAATGGAAATATTAATTTAAATCTTTATCCTCTTCTTTAAAAGCAGGGTCGATTAAAGGAAGTATAGCATTATGCAAAAACGTACCTCTGAAAGCCGAAAACATCATCCCTCGAGTTGTAGAAATACTAATTGAATTTAATGTTGAAATAAAAATATCTGGCAAATTCAATTTGCTTTCTTGGAAGTAGCTAACAAGATCTAACACTTTAAAAATAACTTGGGATTTAATTACACCTACTGCTTCTTCTGAATCTTCCACCAAAATATTTACGTGAGTTTTAACGATTAATATTTCCTTCCCGGGATCAAGTAAATGTTCCAGATTAAGATTAAACTTGAACACTTCTTTTTCAGAAATTGGTCTATTAGCAGGAACTTTAAATGAACTTTCTACTAATTCTACACCTTGTATCTGAAAACTTACTTTTTCTATCTCTAACATGGTAATGGTTTGGTGTTTTCTTGATGAAGTAAATTACCGGAGAAACTAAATTGAACAGGAGACCTTGAGAAAGAATTTATTAAATTAACGTGAGTTCGGTTTAAGCAGCTAAAAGGAGTTGTTTATCGTGATCTTCAAAAATAATATTAAGAGAAGGTTTTTTAGGGAAGAAATGATAAGCACAAAGCACCCCCATAGTATTCATCAAGAAGTTATTGATAGAACGATGACGAGTATGCTGGAGCTTGCAGATATTTTTTAGTTCATCATTAACACATTCGATAATAGCTCTTTTGCGAAGCATAATCTTATCAGCTTGTGAGATGTTAAATTCTTTCATGTTTTTACGAGGTTTAGTAATCATTTGGATACCATTTCCCCAAAGCAAATCAGCCAAAGCTTTAGATATGTATCCCTTATCACCAAATAATTTACCGAAAATATCTTGAGTCATAGAAGTCATCAGTTTAATGTTACGGTCGTCTACATTGCCCTTGGTAAGGTAGAAAGACAGTATTTCGCCTTTGTCGTTAATAATCAGATGTAGTTTGAATCCATAAAACCAACCAATAGAACATTGCCCCCGCTCTGCTACAGCAGCAAATACCTTGTGGTTGTGGATTCGCCGATTATGACAAACTTTAATATGTGTAGAATCAATAAAATTTATTCCTGCGGAACGTCCTAAACAGTGGGTTTTTAAGAACAGCATCATAGGTACTGCTACACGTTGTTGTAGTTCTACAAATCGGTTATAGGAAACAAGACCAGGGAAATGATCTTTATAATGCTGGCAAATAAATCCTAGATAAAAGTGTTTCAGATTAGTGTAATAACCACTATGAAAGGTAATCAATATGGTCATGATTTCACTATCAGCAAGTGATGCTTTTCTGTTTCTAACCTTATAATGACCTGCATCTAATTGATGTTTAACTATTTCAGCTTCAAATTCTTTGCAGAAATCATCAACTTTTACAAAAATTTCAATAATTTTATCAGAAGTAAGCATAAATTGTTGTTCTTAAATTTGTCACTTAAATATAACAAAATATGCTTACTTATTTGATAATCAGATGATTGTATTTTAAAATAATCCAAATTAATCTAACCTCTGTTATCCCGAACTCACGTTAAATTATTATTCCAAAAAGTTACTTCATCAATTTCTATAGTAGTTTCTACACTCCGCTTATAAATTATTGATTCTGGTTTTTGATCAACATTTAAAAGTTTAATGTTTAAAATATGTTCCAAATCAATAAGTGTATCGGTTGTGAAGTTGTGTGTCCCGCTTAGCCATTTACTAATAACAGAAGGTTGTTGCTTAACGATCTTAGCAAATTCACTTTTTTTCCAACCATTACTTTTAATGGCATCAGCAATTTTTGCAGCCAATTTCATTTTTGTGGTGGTTTTCTCGAAATCTTCCTGAGAGATTTCATCAAACATCTCATCAATAATATTACTATTATAAAGTTCTGGTTTGTTAGTTTTCATCGTCGTTAAAGTCTAAATCGCCTATAAAATCATGACCCGATTCAGTGAATCTGATGTCTTTGTCTTTAATGCGTTGAGTTATTTGTGCAGATATGGATCTAAGAAGATAATTTTCATCTTCTAATTTTTTAGTTTCTTGTAAAGCTCTCGTTGATTTTGATTTGAAGCCACCGCTTCCAAGTATGACAATTTGTGTACCATATTTAATGCAATACAATCTTAAATTACTATTAGGAAGGTCAAATAGTGCGCAAACACCATCCCCTGGTTTCCCCTCGAAATCTTTGAAGAAAATATCCCTAGCCCCAAGTTCTTTTCCTATACTATTTAAACGCTTAAAAATATCTATTGTTTCATCTTTAAATGAAATCATGTTTTCTTTCAAAAAATCATCAAACAGAGTAGATATTTCATTATTTATTACAATTGAATAAATAGATGCCATTTTTCCACTTAACTTTTCAAGTTTGACTATCTTATATTTCATTCAATTTGAGTTTGCAATGTTAATCAATTTCACTTAAAAGTGAAATTATTTTAAAATATAATTTACAACGATCATAATTTACCCTCTTAAAAACCACAATATCTGTAACCTATTAATCCTTTACTCCGCCATTGGTTTAATATCCTGCACTCTTGAATCAATATAAGTCCATTCTTCATTAGTTATACCCCAAAGGCTACATAGTTGTTTATCTGTATATGTACCTTCATATTTTGTTAAATCTGGAATAAATCCAAAACACCTTTTTGTAACATCTTGAGAAATAACCATTTGCAACAACAGAAACCGGACTAACTTTGTAAAAACATAAGATTTAAATGAAAGCACTTCCTCTTCTTTATCAAATGCTCCAGCAACTATATATGTTTCTGTACAACATTCCCCAGGTTTTGCTATACGTATATTTCCATCATAATAGAATCCTACCGGCTTAGTAAAGTCCGTCTGTCCTGCAATTGGTGATTTTGGTAATAGCAACTTCCATTTATCTAATAAATCAAATTTATCAGTAATATCATTTTCATCTGCATATTGTAAACCTATACGTTGAGTAAAGTAACACGGAATACCACTCTTTTTAGGTATGTAAAATCCTCTTATTCCAAAAGGCTTTGATGAAGAAACCCTATCAAATAAAGACCTACTTTCTTTATTCCAGTTAAGCACTTTATTTATAATTGAAATAGCTTTGTTATCTCTTATTAGTATTTCAAATTCATTCAGTGATCTTTTAGCACTATTAATTTCACCATTAATATTATTGGATATGGTACAATTACCAGCGTAATTTTTATCCCATAAGAAATAACATAAACCGCCTGCTATATCAACATTAGTAAAGCAATCATTAGAGTTAGGAAAGTCGAAAAGATGTGACATCCTATTATCATTTAACATAGATTCTCTAAAAGCATCAAGCCCTTTTCCACCTGCATACCATCTGGCTGGCATAATCATAGAAAAATAATCAGGTTTGATTTTCTTTGCAATATCTACAAAGTGTTGATAAACAGGTTTAGCGCTTTCACTATTTCCGCCATCCATTTCTTGATAAGGTGGATTACCCACAATTGCATTAAATTTCATTTCGTTATCATTATTTGTTTTCCAAAAAGATTGTCCTTTTTTTACTTTGGAGATAAAGTCCTCGGGTCTGTGCGTAATTTGATGAACCAAATCTTCAAAAAAGCGTGTATTTACTTTGGCATTTCTAAAACCAGCTAAAGTTCGTTTAGTAATGCTTTTTGCCATTGGCGTTTTACAGATGACAAATATATTTTCCAGTAAAGTTTCATCCCACAATTGTTGTTGTTCTTCAATAATTAAAGTTTCAACTTCCTTATCAGGATATTTTTGGCTCACCCGATTGCGGAAAATGCTATAAGCCACATAAAGTGGATAAAGCCCAGATTTAGAGTTGATTTCTAACACACGGCTCTCAGGCGCAAAAACATTTGCTGTAACTTCACTCTGTGTAATAAAAACGGGGTTTGCAATTGTTTTGTCTCGCTTTTCGTCTAAAAATACATATCCACCCAAACAATCGCCTAAATGCATGTTAACCACACGCCAAGGTGTTAAAACGGTTTCTTTATCAGGATTACGGAAAGTTGCAAATATGGAAGTGATACGTTCTATTCGGTCTTCTATGGGTAAATGGTCGGCAGCTCTTGCTAAAGCTCTTATTCGTTTTCCTGCTGCCCTAAATACATCGGGCTCATAATATTTCTTAAATTTCAGGAAGGTTTGTTTTGTTACGCCTTTAGGCATAAACTCTTCCCAAGATTGGTTATCAACCAATTCGGTAAAATTGTCTATTGAAATTTCATTTTCCTCGTTGTTTACATCAGCACCATAAATTAATAAAGGCATACGGATAGAAATACCACGCAGTATCGAAACGGCACTATCTCTATTCTTCTTCTTTTCAAATTTCTCTGCTAAAAGTTGCTTCTCTTCTTCAGAAAGATCTTCTTTCTTCTTTTTCTTGATGTTTTCTAATTGTTCAATTTCTTCATTTGTAAAGCCTTGTTTGTTTACATCAATATCGCCACTTTTAGGCATTGCTTTAGTAGTGCCAATTATCTTTTTAAGTCCTTCAAACTCTTCTAATTCAACAGATTCTAGATTCTTTAATTGGTCATCATTATACAAATAGCCATCTTCAAAACCATTTCTAACAACACGCTCCACATAAACTTTCTTAAGCTGTTCTAACATGCCGTTTACATCATAGCTTCTCATTTGAGAGCCATCAATAGATATAATTGGACAGAAATTGAGAAATTCACCCATTATTTTTCTATCCTCACCAGTTGTTTTACCAGCTTTGGCTGATACTTTAGCGGTTTCAGCAATAACTTTTAATGTTCTGTCTGGCGCAAAATCAAATACAAAACATTCTTCTTTAACCATGCCATTAATGGTTGCTGGGGTTTGAACACGGAAAATGGTTTGCATATAACCTGATGCAGAAGTGTTGTGTGAGCCTGACAGCATAAAAACGGCTGTCCATGCCTTAACGGAAACACCTGTTGTTAATCTCCCGCATGATAAGGTAATGGTGTAGGTTTCGTGAGGTTTGTCGCCAATTGCTTTTTCTACCTTTTTTAATGATTCTTCTTTTGCTTCTTCTTCATCACCATCACCAGCCACATTAACAATTTCAAATTGTCCAAAAACTGGATGCAATTTTAACATCTTACTTAATGCCTTCGCTTCTTTAACCCCTGGAACCATCCAAAGAGAATGGCGGAAATTATCTCGATATTCAGTTGTAGCATATGGGTAGTTACTTGTTGAATCTTCTTTACAAATTAAATTCAAAAAAGAAATTACATCCTTTTCATGTAAGAAAGCCCCAGCTTCATTCACTCTAAAAAACTCACGGAAATTAAACGCTACTTCTTCGTCAATATACCCATTAATTAATTTTCCAAGGTCGTAAGTAAAAATATTGAGTTTGGGAAGCGAAGCATAAGGATTTGGGTCGCCCAAATGAATTTGGTCCCATTCTGCTTTGGCTTTTTGTTCCATCACATAATCCCAAGTGTATAATTCTTCTTCCTTATAATTATCCAATAAATTAAAAGGTGTGCCAGATAAGTGAAGGATTTTTGTGTTTACTTTTTTCAACCCATCAACTACGTTTTTTCCTAGGTCGGTTTGTGTTCCCTCATGTGCTTCATCTACAATTATAAAATCCCAAAACGTTCCAAATATTTCATCATTTTTATTGAAGTTGCCACCTACTTTTTCTGAACCTCTTAGATCTTGCATAGAAGCAAAGTATATATACTTTGTACCATTAGCTTTACAAGCTTTTTCTAAAGTTGCGTATTGGTTGCCTTGGTTTTTAGAGCCATAAGAGTATTGAGGGGAATCATAAAATATTTTACCAAAATCTTCAAACCAACCTTTATCTACAACCGGACGATGTGTTAATATAAGTGTGCGAGTAAACTCATGCTCTTTTACTAATTGAAGTGCAGAAAGCGTTTTACCGAAACGCATTTTTGCAAACCATAACATTTCATTCCCTTTTTTGAATTGCTTAATGGTTTTTTCAATGGCATCTTTTTGTTCGGGTCTAAATACAATTGGATTTTGAGTTTCTGTAATTTCACTAGCATGTAAAGAATCCTTACCCTCTTTAAATGCTTTTATTGCCTTTTTTACAGTTTCAAGGTCGGTAACAAACCACTCGTTAGCTTTATTTTTAGTGTCGAAAGTTTTCTTTTTTATACCTGAGCGTGTAAATATATTGTGTATTTCATGGTCAGAAAATGATTTTAGTCCCGATTTATCGTTGAAAATCGCAAGTTCGGTGTATAATAAGTCGTAGGCAATTCCTGCTGTTTGTGTGTATTGGTCAATACGTTTCTTTGCAGCCCTGTTTAATGCTTTGCTATTGGGTTCTAGTCCCCAAATGTCTTCATTATCCGAAGTAGCTTCGCCAATTTTTAAACAACCCTTATGAGCTTCATCATTGATACGGAATACATAGATTAGCTTTAGTTTTAATGAAGAGGTAAATTTCATTTTATTTTGTCTTTAATAGGTCTATGAACCTAATTTTTTTTCCTGATCTTCCTGTTGTTGTGTCTTTCTTAGACCAATCTTTAATTAGACAATAAGTGCCGTTGTGCTTTAAAATATTATTGTCCATGCAACCTTTACAGAAACTGTTTTCGGTCTTAACATTGCCAAAAAGATCAACTTCAGTTACCGTTAATCCACCACATGTATTTGGAACAATACCTTTTAAGCCATCCATTTGCCAAACATTCCAAGAAATAATATAAGCAATAAAATCAAGAGATTTTAAAAGAGGCTCTTTACCAAATTTAGTGGTGTAATTTTCAATAAAGGTTACCAACATTGCTTCCCGAGCCAAAAGTAAACTATCGCCCTGCCATTCAAAAGCATAAGTACTTTTGTAAGCTGTTTGTGCCGCTTTTAACCACTCGCCTGTGGTGTTTACATTCTCATTAATGACTCTCAGTTTTCTATCTAAAATTCCAATCCTTTTTTCTATTGGAATAAACTCTCCGTTTGTGCTATCATATCTGCTAGTAATGTAAGGCGCTTCGCCACATGCCATTTCTAAACGGGTGTCGCTAATATAATCTCTCCACGTTTTTCCTTTTGGAAATTTGATTTTCTCCTTATTTACTTCCCATTTATAGGTTCCATAATCTAATGAGATTTCAGAGTTAAAGACATCATTTCTGCCAAACCAAGCGTTGTCTATCAAGTTATTTTGAGCATTACAAATCCAAGACGGCGTAAATACCTCAGCCATTTCTTTTGACCTTGACTGCTGTAAAATCTTGTCTTTATGTATCCGTGGCATAATTATGTTGCCATTTTCTCCTGTAATTAACTCTGGTAAAATTTGAGAATGAAAACTGTAAGCAGAACCAAACTGTTTATAATTTTCAGTTGCCCAAAAAATGTTATGTTGCGTTGTGTGGTCTCGCAATAATATATTGAGAACATCAGGATGTTGTTCTAAAATTTCATTTTCTAATATGTCTATCCCTATTCTCACTGAATTTTTTCTTTGTCAGTATGTTTCTCTTAACCCTTCAATATGTTTTCCAATTTTCACATGGTTTCAACTAAACGAAGGGAAAAATGGTATTAATCTGTTGCAAATATAACTTACTGGGCTTTTACTTTTAACTGATTCGTGATAGTTTTAACTAAATATATATGAGCAACATCAAGATTTAAATCTAAAGAATTTATACGTACATACAATAGCTGGCATTTTTGACTTCGGTTTTTTAAACAGGACAAGGATACAATGCTTATATTGGAGAATTTTATTTATTATTATGCTAGCCTCCTCATACATAAAATAAGAAATACTTTTAAAACCATAAACTATCAAGAGCTTCTCGTACTGTTTTAAGATGAATCTTAAATATTGTTATTACTTAATGTTGAAAAAGAAAGCCAACGAGTTGAATAATTACTAAGCATTATCAATATAGCGATAGAGAAAAACCTTAATAAATAGATTTATTTAAAAGACGGTTAAAGATTTACACATAGCCAAAGCCTATAAAAAATTCATACTCCAAATAATTTAAACATCTTTATGAAAGCCTAGCTCTAAGTATCTCTTTTATCCTTCTTACAGCATAGCTAACACATACATCACACAGAGATCACACATAGCAAACCGAAGGAACACCGAAGGAAGAAAATACGAAAAGGCCGTTTTGTCTATCATTTTCCAAGAGTTAAGCAGCAAGACCAATAGGTGCTAAATGTTCTATTTTGTTCTAAATAGGTTGCATAAAGCTCTTTAATGTTCTTTTAGCTTTAGCATATTTGCATGTTTGATATCAAATTACAACTTCTTCACCTCCATCCATGTGCGTTCGGCTTTAAAATAAGCTCTATCATTAAAACCAATTTAAACTCATGATTAATTCTCGCTCTCGCAGCATTTTTGGCTGCTTGCTGATGATTTGCTTATTATGCATGCAACAGCTTTACGCACAACAAGAAAAAGTACTTAAAAACCCTATTTTAGAAGGTTATTATCCAGACCCTAGTATTTGCCGTGTAAATGATGATTATTATTTGGTTTGTTCTACCAACGAGTATTTCCCGGGTTTACCCATTTTTCATAGTAAAGATTTAGCCCATTGGCAGCAAATTGGTCATGCTTTAGATAGGCCAGATCAAATAAGATTAGACAGCGTGAATCCATCAGGAGGGATTTTTGCGCCTACCATCAGGTATCATCAAGGTTTGTATTACATTTTGTGTACCAGGGCAGGTGGTGATCCTGTAAAAAGAAATTTCGTTATAACGGCAACAAATCCTGCTGGCCCATGGAGCAACCCTTACTGGTTAGAAGATGCGCCCGGTATAGACCCCTCTTTGTTTTTTGATGATGATGGAAGAGTTTGGTATACAGGAAATAAAACCCCCAATAAGGAACGCTATTTTAAGCAAAGAGAAATTTGGTTGCAAGAGTTTGATACCAAAAGCATGAAATTAAAAGGCCCTGTTACGCTCTTGCTTGATGAAGGCGCAACCAGAGAAGCCCGTAACATAGAAGCGCCACACATTTACAAAGTAAACGGTTATTACTACCTCATTATAGCAGAAGGAGGCACAGATTTTAACCATGCCGTTACAGTTTTTAGGAGTAAAAATATTCAAGGGCCTTATGAAATTGGTGCTAAAAACCCCATCATCACCAGCAGGCATTTAGGTAACCATTATCCTATACAAAACATTGGTCATGCAGATTTTGTAGAAACTCAAAATGGCGAATGGTATACCGTTTTATTAGGAACCAGACCCTATGGCGGAAAAGGCTTGGCCAATTTAGCCAGAGAAACTTTTATAGCTCCATTAATTTGGGAGGATGGTTGGCCAGTGGTAGCCCCAGGCGAAGGTAAGGTGTTGCCTCAATTTCTTTTTCCTAATTTACCAGAATTTAAGGTGGCTAAACCCAGTGTAAGAGATGATTTTAATAGCGATAAATTGGGCTTTCAATGGAATTTAATCAGAACCCCATCGGCAAACTTATATTCTTTAACCAAAAAACCTGGTACTTTAAGGTTATATCTAAAACCAGAAAATATTACAGAAAAAGCTAATCCGGCTTTTATAGGTCGTAGGCAACAGCATATCAATTTTGCGGCAAGCACATTCATGCAGTTTAATCCTAAAAATAAGGAAACGGCAGGCTTAGTTGTTTATCAAAATCCAACGCATCATTTTAAATTAGAGTATCTCTTACAGAACGGAAAAAAGGTGCTGCGCTTAACTCAGGTAAAAGCAGGCGTGGTAGAAATATTGGCCGAGAAAGCTATTGATGCTAAGCAATTATTTTTAAAAGTATCTGCCCAAGGGCAAGCTTATGCTTTTCATTTTGCAACAAAAGAAAACGATTGGAATTTATTGTTAGGAAATGTTGAAGGCACTATGCTTAACAGAGCTACAGCAGGCGGCTTTACCGGTGTTTACCTGGCTATGTATGCCAGTAGTAATGGCGCTAAAACCACTAATTATGCAGATTTTGCTTGGTTTGATTATCAAGAATTAAACAAATAAACTTACTTATGCATCTTTAAATTAACAACATGATTTGTTATTCTTTTTAAGAAATGTAAAAATTACACTTATATTTGATTTAACCAGCTATAAGCCAAAAAACCTATTTTATGATACGTAAAATTATCATCTATTCTTTCTTCTTTGTGGGTACACAATTTACCGCACAAGCGCAGCAAAAAGCTCAGTTATTTCCACTTTCGGCGGTTAAACTAGAAGACCAACTTTTCTTAAAAGCGCAGCAAAATAATTTAAAATATATTCTGGCTTTAGAGCCCGATAGACTCTTAGCTCCGTTCTTAAAAGAAGCCGGGCTTAAACCCAAAGCAGCTATGTATGGCAATTGGGAAACCAGTGGTTTGGGTGGGCAAACGGCTGGTCATTATCTTTCTTCGCTTGCGCTGATGTATGCCGCCACAGGAGAACCCGAGTTGCTAAAGCGTTTAGATTATATGCTAAATGAATTGGCACTATGTCAGCAAAAAAATGCAAACGGCTATGTAGGCGGTGTGCCGGATGGTTTAGCCATGTGGGCCGATGTAGCAAAAGGCAAATTGGAAGTAGCCAACTTCGCTTTAAACAAAAAGTGGGTGCCATGGTACAACATACATAAACTTTATGCGGGTTTAATAGATGCTTATGTGATAGCACAGAGGCCAGAAGCTAAGCAGATATTGGTAAAACTAAGCGATTGGTGTTTAAATATCATCGCCAATTTAAGCGATGAGCAAATGCAAAACATGCTACGTTGCGAGCATGGCGGGATGAACGAAGTTTTAGCAGATGTAGCAGCCATTACTGGCGATGATAAATATTTAGTGGCGGCTAAGCGTTTTTCGCATCAATTTATTTTAGAACCTTTATTGCAGCAGAAAGATGCGCTTACCGGTTTACATGCCAATACACAAATCCCTAAAGTAATTGGCTTTATGCGTATTGCAGAGCTTACACAAAATGATAGCTGGAAAAATGCATCTAAGTTTTTTTGGGAAACCGTAGTCAATAATAGAAGTGTGGTAATTGGAGGCAATAGTGTAAGAGAGCATTTCAATAAAACCGATGATTTTGCTGAACTTATTTACCATAAAGAAGGTCCTGAAACATGCAATAGTTATAACATGTTGAAACTAAGTAAGCATTTATTTCAAGACCAACCGCAAGCTGGCTATTTAGATTTTTACGAGAAAACTACTTACAACCATATCTTAGCATCGCAACACCCAGAGCATGGCGGTTTTGTTTATTTAACGCCTATGCGGGCGCAACATTACAGGGTTTATTCTAAACCCGAGCTTGCTTTTTGGTGCTGTGTAGGTACAGGTATAGAAAATCATGCAAAATATGGCGAGTTGATTTATGCTCATCAGCAAAATGATGTATTTGTAAACCTATTTATTGCTTCTACCCTCCATTGGAAAGAAAAAGGCTTAACATTGAAGCAAGAAACTAAGTTTCCTTTTCAGGAGTCTAGTACCCTAACTTTACAATTAGCAAAACCACAATCTTTTACTTTATACATCAGAAAGCCATATTGGGTAAAAAGCAATCAGTTAGCGGTTTTAGTAAACCAGAAACCTGTAGAGGCTAAACTTGCAGCAAATGGTTATGTGGCTATCAAAAGAAATTGGAAAAATAACGATAAAATAAGCCTAACACTTCCAATGGAAACACAGCTAGAATCTTTACCAGACCATTCTTCTTGGGTGGCTTTTAGGCATGGGCCAATTGTGTTGGCTTCTGCCACTTCTAAGCAAGATTTAGAAGGCTTAATTGCTGATGATTCTAGAAAAGGACATATTGCAAACGGACCTTTATATTCTGTTGCTGATGCTCCTGTGCTTATCTCAGAACAGAAAAATTTCAAACCTCAATTAGAAATTATAGATAAAGATAAACTGATATTTGGTGCCGCTAAGTATATCCACCAGGATAAATATAAAAACCTAAAACTGATTCCATTTTTTAATTTACATGATGCCCGATATATGCTTTATTGGCCCGTAAGCAGTATCCAAAGTTTAGAAGAAAATCGAAAAAAATGGTTAGCAGAAGAGCAAAAAGTCTTGCCTTTAGAAACAGCAACGATAGATTTTGTTGCACCCGGCGAGCAGCAGTCTGAAGTAGACCATGCCTTTGAAGGCCAAGAAACCGAGAACGGCTTGTTTAGAGATAGGCGTTTTAGAGCTACCAAAGCATGGTTTTCTTACGAGCTAAAGAATGAAAATAAGCAGGCTAAAAAACTACGTGTTACTTATTATGGTGCAGATGTAGCTAAAGGACTTCAGATTTTCGTGAATGATAAAATGCTTCAAAAAGTTGTTTTAAACGGAGATAAAGGAGAGAAGTTTTTTGATGAGGAATACATCATCCCAGCTGATATTCTTGAAAATGCAAAATCTTTAAAAGTTAAGTTTGTAAATACAGAAAATGCTAGGCCAGTTAAGGTGTTTTTCATACGACTTTTAAAATAACAGACTAAAATCAAATAGGTTTTTGTAGATACAACATATACACTAACTTAGTACTTATTAGCTAACCCAATATACCAAACCTCTAAAAATGAATAATTCAATTCTTAAGTTTAAAAACTTAACATTCATCTTGTTAGGCTTTTTATTCATTGCCAACGTACAGGCACAAACCCATAAGTCTACAAATCTTACTTTAGCTGTTACCGCTGATAAACCTGATTGGGTTTATAAAATAGGTGAGCAACCTAAGTTTAAAATTACCGCAATGCAAGACGGTAAGCAGCTTAAAAATGTAAAAGTAAAGTACGAGCTTGGTCCAGAAAAAATGCCCGCTATTAAAAAAGACTCTTTAGTGTTAACTCATGGCGAGGCAGTGGTAATTGCTAGCTCTTTAGCAGAACCAGGTTTTTTAAGAATCACGGTAACTACACAGTCTGGTGATAAAGTCATTAAAAGTTTAGCCACAGCAGCTTTTGCACCAGAAGCTATAAAACCAACCATTACTTTGCCAGATGATTTTAAAACCTTTTGGACAAAAGCCATAAAAGATTTAGAAAAAGTACCTTTTGATGTAAAGCTAGAAGCTTTAAAAGAGCGTTCAACCGCTACGGTTGATGTGTACCAATTAAATATCCAAAACATTGGTGCTTCAAGAATTTACGGTATTTTATGTGTACCTAAAAAGGAAGGAAAATATCCAGCCGTTTTAAAAGTTCCGGGTGCAGGGGTAAGGCCTTACAATGGTGATATTGCTTTAGCTGAAAAAGGATTTATCACACTTGAAATAGGCATACATGGTATTCCGGTTAACCTAAATACCGATGTTTATAACGATTTAAGAGCCGGAGCATTAGCAGGTTATCCTAGCTTTAATTTAGACAATAAAAACAGCTTTTATTACAAAAGGGTTTATTTAGGATGTATCAGAGCTTTAGATTATTTAGCCAGTCATCCGGCTTATGATGGTACTAACTTAGCCGTACAAGGCGGTAGCCAAGGTGGTGCATTATCTATTGTAACAGCTGCATTAGATAAAAGAATAAAATATTTGGTTGCATTTTATCCCGCTTTAAGCGATGTTACAGGCTATTTATTTAACAGAGCAGGAGGCTGGCCGCATTATTTCAATGCTACATCTGTTACACAAAATAATACCAAAGCAAAATTAGAAACCTGCCAATATTATGATGTGGTAAATTTTGCTAAGCAATTAAAAGTACCTGGCTTTTACAGTTGGGGTTTTAATGATGAAACTTGTCCGCCAACCTCTATGTATGCAGCTTATAACAGCATCAGCGCAGCAAAAGAGCTGGCTATTTACAAAGAAACAGGTCATAATACTGTAGAAGCTCAAAGAGAGCAAGCTACCAATTGGCTTATCAGTATGTTAAAAAAATAGTCTTCAACTTATAAGATAAGCTTCTGAAAGATGGGAGTCTTTCAGAAGCTTTTTTTATCCCATTTAAAAGCCCGCTTGCTGGGCCAAATTATTTCTAATTTTGTTTTCTTAGAAAATATTAATAACTACGCAGAATTATTTGCCCCAAACCAATTTATTAAACTAATTTATTAAGGCCTAAACCATATTCTAATTATGCAAACGTTTGTATTCAGTTTAGAGAAATCTAGCTTGGCAAAAAAAATGATGCTCCTACTGTTTTTATTCACATCAGGTAGCGTATACGGACAGTCTAATCTTATTGATGTTCTTGCAGTAAACATAAAAGACTATTACATTATGAATAAGCAACAAGACAAAAACTTAAGTCTTGCATTGCAGAATTTAAAGATAGATAAACAAGCATCAGACCAAGGTACTATAGAGCTTTATGAGAAGAAGGAAATTAAGAAAGAAGATGTTTTAAAAATCATAAACTCGCAAAGTGGAAACGGTAGCTGGGCAGATATCAATTATAAAGACGAAAAACGTGGCGGTTGGGAGCCCAAACTACATGGCGATAGGGTGTTATTATTAACAAAAGCTTATAAGAATCCATCGTCAGCGTTTTATAATAAAAAAGAAATTTCTACAGCTATACATAAAGCATTACAGTTTTGGTTTCTTACAAAGCCAGTATGCTTAAATTGGTGGTATAATGAAATTGGCTTGCCGCGTACATTGGGCCCTGCCTTTGTTATGCTTAAAAATGAATTATCTGCCGAAGAATTGCAAGGTGCTATAGAAGTGATGAATAATGCTGGTTTTAGAATGACAGGGCAAAATAAGGTATGGCTAGCCGGAAATGTTTTATTCAAATCTATTTTATTAAATGATGCGCAATTGGCCCAACAAGCCAGAGATACCATTGTTTCTGAAATTGTGCTTACTAATGTAGAAGGTATTAAGCCCGATTATAGCTTTCATCAACACGGGCCACAACAGCAATTTGGCAACTATGGCTTATCTTTTTTTATTGGGATGTCTATGTGGGGGCGTGTTTTTAACCAAACGCCTTTAGCTTTTAATCCAGAGCAGGTAGGTATTTTAAGAAATTTATTTTCTGAGGCTTATAACTGGCTATCTTGGAAAGCCCAGTTTGATGTAAACTCTTTAGGAAGACAGTTTTTTAAAAATGCTTTAAAGAATAAGGCATTAGGAGTAGGCTTTGTTGTGGCAGATATGATGTTGATAGATCCACAGCATCAACAACTTTATGCAGCTTACATTCAAAGAAATTTTGGTAAAACTACAGAAGCAAACGCTTTAGAAGGGCATCAGCACTTTTGGTATTCTGATTTTACCATCCATAGAAATAAGGATTGGTTTTCATCGCTTAAAATGTCTTCTAACCGTGTTATAGGTGGCGAGGCTGGCAATAATGAAAATCTTAAAGGCTATTATTTGGCCGATGGCGCCCACTATATTATGGTAGACGGTACCGAGTATGATGATATTTTCCCGCTTTTAGATTGGAGAAAGCTACCGGGTGTTACCTGTTACGATGCTAAAGAAGCACTTCCTTTATTAACTTTTAAGGGCTACCAAAACCCTTCTGATTTTGTAGGAGGCTTATCTCATGCAAATGAAGGGATATCTGTTTTTTCTTTAGATAGAGATGGTTTAAAAGCTAAAAAAGCATGGTTTTATACCAAAGATGGTGTTATTGCTTTAGGTGCCGATATTCAATCAGGTAATGCTAATGCAGTTACCAGTACCATCAATCAAACTTACTTAAACGGTAAGGTTTATGTAAAAGCTAAGCAGCTTGAAGAAGTATCAAAAAGTAAGAATTTAAATCATGTAGATTGGGTTTATCACCACAAAATAGCGTATCATAACCTAGGCAAATTGCCATTATCTTTAAAAATAGAAGAACAAAAGGGTAGTTGGGGAGAAATTGCTAAAGTTTACAATACAGATAAGTTACAGACAGATATGTTTACCTTATTTGTAAATCATGGTAAACAGCCTAAAGCTGCTAGTTATGCATATTTTATCCAACCTGCGGTTAGCTTAAAAGAAGTTAAAAGCTATAAGCCCAATTTTAAAGTTTTAGAAAACAGTACTAAGGCACAAATCATAAACTTTAGCAAGGATGATAAATTTGCTTTTGTGATTTATCAGCCTTATACTTTTTCTCATCCTAAATTAGGAAACATCAAGTTTGAGCAAGCGGGTTTATACTTGCTGGCTAAAGAAAATGCTAAATGGAACATCACCGTTGCAGACCCAACACAAAAACTATCAGAAATAACGTTTCAATTAAAGAATCAAACACATCAAATAGCTTTACCTAAGGGGCAAGCTTTGGGTAAATCAATAAACTATCTCATTCCTTAAACAATTAATTACATACTCATCATGAAAAGAATTGCTTTAATAGCTTTAGTATTAGCCACTATACATGCAGTTGCGCAAGACAAGAGTGCTGTTCCTTATTGGAATAGTAAAACACAGCTTATTCCGTGGCGTTTCCAACCTCAAATTACCAATATCACTTATGAAGATTTAGATAAAGACGGTGACCCGGATGTTTTAAAAGCGATGCTAAACGGTAAAATTCCTATTATTTGGATTGATGATAATGACAATATGAAGGTAGGAGATAAAGAAGGAGATACCGTAGACGACTGTTTGTTAATAGACAAAAATATGGACGGTATTTTTGCTGGTCCTTTAGATTTTAGTATAGATTGGACAGATGAAAATAACGATGGCAAAGCCGATATACAACTGATTGTAAACAACGGAAATGCTAAAAAGCGTAATTTTTTTGATTGGCAGGCAGATTTTATGTACATCATGGACGATGACAAAGACCAAATTATGCACTATGTAGATTGGAACAAAATTGCCATGGAAGCTTGGGAACACATAGGTCATGCAAACTTTTTCTACGATTACCACGGCAATTCTACCTTCTTAAAAATGCATGGTTCAAGCTTTAGGATAGATGATTTACGTTACAACTGGGAAAATCCTTTCATTTTTTATGATTTTGATAAAGATGGTTTGTCTGAAATGGCTATCCGCTTGTTAGATATACCCGTTTTTAGAGATTCATCAGAAGCAAAAAATATTGCCAATGGTTTTGATAAACTAGATAAAGAAATTGATACCAAATACAGCAGAATGATTACCTATGCTGCTCCAGCATGGGATTTAGATAATGATAATGCACCGGGCAACGAGTTTGATTTTGATATGAGCTTATTGCTGAAAGGCAAAGGCTTTAGCTATACAAACCAAGCCCATACTTTTAAAAAGTTAAAAGGTATACCAGCAGCTAATAAGTATTTCTTTGATAAACGGTGGAGAGAGATAGATACTTTATTTTATCCGGATAGACATGTAGCCTATGATATGATTTTCAAAAAAGGCGATTGGCAGGAAGCAAGATTGGTTTTTGATGAAGATGATGATTGCAACCGTTGGGAGCGGGTGGAGTTTTATGACCCTCTAGATTTGTTTAAAACCGGTGGTGGTAAAGGCGGTTTGGATAATAACCTGCAAGCAGACGTTATTGGCGATAGAGGCGAGTTTGATATGGATAACTCTGGTAAAGGAAATCTTTATATAGGGGCTTTTGATGGAAGAATTCACCTTCATGGTGCCGAGTGGGGTGCTTGGAGGATAGATCAAAACGCTTTCTCATTCCAAGGTTTTGGTGGTATTTACGACAGATGGAAACCCGGCAGAATGCAAAAAAACATCAATGTATTTGCAACCGTAAAATATACGGATGCAGATAATAACGGCTTCATAGATGTAATTGAATATGATTTAGATGGAGACCAAAAGTTTGAAGATAAAGTTTCTTTAAAAGCATTAGGTATTGATGATAAACAAGCGGTTATTAATTCGGCAGAACTAAACCATAAAGGACTACAAAAACTATTTGAAAAAGTTGCTAATAACATTTGGAACAAGGCTTTAGCAGCCTTAGAAGTAGCAAAAAAACATAATCTTAATACAGATTGGTATGCTTTTTACAAAAAACCAAACTCTGTTAACGAGAAATATCAATACGGTTATTGGTTAGGTTTTTATATCTATCAGGATTTAAGACACGCAGCAAAAGCAGCTAACAATACAACTTTGGTAAGCCAATTAGATAAAGCTTATTATAGTGGTAATTGGGCATCATTAAAGAAATAAAACCGCTTAGATAAAAATGTAAATATTCAATTAAAATCATATAGAGGTAGGACATTTTACTTTGTTCTACCTACATTTGTATAAACCTTTGTTTTCTTTGCGTTTCTGATTTATGCGGACAGATAATTTTTTTAAGCTTATACAAATAGATGAATATTCTGCAACACCAAAATATATGCAGCTTTGCGATTCTATTATAGCAGCCATAGAAAATGCTAAGCTTAAAAAGGATGATCCATTGCCATCTATAAACGAATTAAGTTTTGCTTTAGATATTTCTAGAGATACGGCAGAAAAAGGCTATAAATATCTTAAGAAAAGAAACATTCTGGTTTCTGTACCGGGTAAGGGTTATTATATCGGCAATACAGATTTTAAAAAGAAAATTAGGGTTTTCTTACTTTTCAATAAGCTATCGGCACATAAAAAAATCATTTATGATGCCTTTGTTGCTGCCTTAGGTGAAGATGCCGCTATAGATTTTTATATCTATAACAATGAGTATGCTATCTTCAAAAAACTTATCCAAAGCAAGCGTAATGATTATTCTCATTATGTAATTGTACCACATTTTATGGAGGGAGGTGAAGACGCCTATCAAATTATCAATACCATACCGGCAGATAAACTTATCTTATTGGATAAGAAAATTGAGGGTATAGAGGGTAATTTCTCTGCTGTTTATGAAAACTTTAGGCAGGATATCTATCAAGCACTTAATCAGGCCAAAGAAGAGCTTTCAAAATATCATACCTTAAAATTAATCTTCCCGGATAAAAGTTATTATCCTACAGAAATTATTGATGGCTTTAAGCTGTTTTGTCAGCAATATGCTTTTACCCACCGCATCATACACGATATAGAAACAGAGCTCATAGAAAAAGGAGAAGTTTATATCAATTTGATGGAGGATGACCTGGTTACCCTAATAGAGAAGATTGTTTCTTTAGATTTTAAACTGGGTACAGAAGTGGGAATCATCTCTTATAATGAGACACCTTTAAAAAAATTATTACTTAACGGAATCACTACCATTTCTACAGATTTTAAATTGATGGGAACTATGGCTGCAGAAATGATAAAAATCAAATCTCGGCTCACCGCGAGGTTCCATTTTACCTTACTTTAAGAGCGTCTTTGTAAAAGATGCATGATGGTACATGACAGTTTAACGTAGTTAGGTGCATATTTAGCCCTACCAATAGTAAGTTAAACGAATTATACATGCAAGCATTATTAGGCGTCATTTTTCACTTTATTGGGGGCTTTGCTTCCGGTAGTTTTTACATCCCTTATAAAAAAGTTAAAGGTTGGTCTTGGGAAAGTTATTGGATAGTAGGCGGGATATTTTCTTGGCTTATTGTACCTCCTTTAGCTGCTTATTTAACCATACCAGATTTTACCGGAATTATTGCCGCTACTGATGGTGGCATTTTAGGCTTAACTTATTTCTTCGGCGTTTTATGGGGAATAGGTGGTTTAACTTATGGCCTGGGCGTAAGATATCTTGGTGTTTCTTTAGGGAGCTCTATCATCTTGGGCTTATGCTCTGTTTTTGGAGCTTTAATTCCTTCTTTTTATTATGATTTACACCCTAGTCCGGGTAAAGATTCTTTTTCAGATTTAATTAGCAATACTTGGGGTCAAATGGTGTTGCTGGGTATTCTGGTATGTATCATCGGAATTATCATCTGCGGAAAAGCAGGTATGATGAAAGAGAAAGATTTAAAAGCGGCAGAAAAAGACGCTTCATCGGCCAATAACGAATTTAAAATAGGGTTAGGACTTTTTGTATCCATAATTTCTGGTGTTTTAAGTGCCTGTTTTGCTTTCGGGATTGATGCAGGTAAAGACATGGCTTCTACAGCAAATGAAGTGTGGAAAGCTAGTAACCCTAACCAAGGCGAATTTTTGTTTCAAAATAATGTTACTTATGTAGTCATTTTATTAGGTGGTTTAACTACCAATTTTATTTGGTGTATGTTGTTAAACTTCCGCAATAAAACTTTCGGAGATTATACCAACGCGGCTACGCCTCTATTAAAAAACTACATTTTCTCTGCATTAGCAGGTACAACTTGGTTCTTACAATTTTTCTTTTACGGCATGGGTGAAAGTAAATTAGGAAATGGTCCAAGCTCGTGGATATTACACATGGCATTTATCATTCTTATAGCCAACCTTTGGGGTTTAATCCTTAAAGAATGGAAAGGTGTAAAAAGTAAAACCCTCACTACCATTATCGTAGGTATACTATTTATTATCCTTTCTATTTTAATTGTAGGCTACGGAAACTCAATCAAATAATAAAACAATAAAAACCAGCATATTATGTCTTTTGATACAAAGCAATTTAAACACGTAAGCTATTTATGGGATGAAGCCGAAGCAGCAAAGCTAGCAGGAGATGAAGTAGCGTTATTAATTTACCGTTCAAATTTATTAGGAGCAGATTTAAGGCTTACTAATTACGGTGGAGGAAATACATCTTGTAAAGCTATTGCAAAAGATCCGTTAACAGGAGCAGATACCGAAATCATGTGGATTAAAGGTTCTGGTGGAGATATAGGTACCCTAAAGAAAAGCGGATTAGCAGCTTTATATGTAGACCGTTTACGTAATTTAAAAAATATATACCGTGGTGTAGCTTATGAGGATGAAATGGTTGAACTTTTTAACCATTGTATTTACGATTTAGCTTCTAAAGCACCTTCTATAGATACGCCTTTACATGGTTTCTTGCCATTTAAACATATAGACCATTTACACCCCGATGCAGCTATTGCTATCGCGGCAGCAAAAGATGGTAAAAAAATCACTCAAGAATTATTTAACGGAGAAATTGGTTGGGTAGAGTGGAAAAAACCAGGTTTTGAACTAGGCTTACAATTGAAGCAATGTTTAGATGAGAACCCTGGTATTAAAGGTATTATGTTGGGCTCACATGGTTTGTTTACTTGGGGAGATACGGCTTACGAAAGCTATATCAATACCTTAGAGGTGATAGAGAAATGTGCTGAATATCTAGAGCAAAATTATGGTAAAAAAGGACCTGTTTTTGGCGGACAAAAAATACAAAGTCTTCCAGAAGACCAACGTAAGAAACAAGCAGCTGCTTTAGCACCCATTTTACGTGGTTTTTGCTCAAGCGAGAGAAGTATGATTGGACATTTTACTGATGATGCTAGAGTGCTAGAGTTTATCAATTCTCATGATTTAGATAGGTTAGCACCACTAGGAACCAGTTGTCCAGACCATTTCTTAAGAACTAAAATTAGTCCTTTAGTATTAGACTTAAAGCCAGAGCAAGATTTATCAGACGTAAAAGCTATAAAAGAGCAATTAGCGCCAGCTTTTGAAGCTTATCGTAACATGTATACTGCCTATTACGAGACTTGCAAGCATGATAATAGCCCAGCTATAAGAGATGCTAATCCGGTAATTATATTATACCCAGGTGTAGGTTTATTCTCTTTCTCAAAAGATAAACAAACTACCCGCGTAGCGGCAGAATTTTATACCAATGCTATTAATGTAATGAAGGGTGCTGAAGCTATTTCAGAATATACCTCATTACCAAGACAAGAAGCTTTTGATATTGAGTACTGGTTGCTAGAAGAAGCTAAATTACAACGTATGCCTAAGCCTAAGTCTTTATCAGGACGTATTGCTTTAATTACAGGTAGTGCCGGTGGTATAGGTAAAGCTATTGCAAAGAAATTTGTAGAAGAAGGTGCTGTAGTTATTTTAAACGATATGAATGCAGAGCGTTTAGCTAGTGCAGGCGAAGAGTTTAAAAAGCTTTACGGGAAAGATTCTTATACAACAGCAGTTTTAGATGTTACCAATGATAGCCAAATACAAGAAGCTTTAGAAGTAGCTGCTTTGGCTTTTGGCGGGGTAGATTTAATTGTTAATAATGCTGGTTTATCTATCTCAAAATCTATAGAAGACCATACCGATAAAGATTGGGATTTACTTTACGATGTATTGGTAAAAGGCCAATTTAAAATTACCCAAGCAAGTGTAGCAATCATGCGTAAGCAAAATATTGGTGGCGATATCATCAATATTGTAAGTAAAAACGCTTTAGTTTCTGGTCCAAATAACGCTGGTTATGGTTCTGCAAAAGCTGCACAATTACATTTAAGTAGGTTAAATGCTGCAGAATTAGGTGCTGATAAAATCCGTGTAAACGTGGTTAACCCTGATGCCGTAATCTCTGATAGTAATATCTGGGCTGGTGGCTGGGCAGAAGGCAGAGCAAAAGCTTATGGCGTTAAAGTAGAAGAATTACCTGCTTATTACGCAAAACGTACTTTATTAAACGAGATTATTTTACCAGAAGATATTGCTAACGCTTGTTTCGCATTTGCTGGTGGTTTATTAAATAAATCAACCGGTAATGTATTAAATGTTGATGGTGGTGTTGCCATGGCATTTGTAAGATAAAAGCAGCAATTAAAGACCGATTAAGAACAATTGCTACGGTTTCTTAATCGGTTATTTTTTTATTACATTAATAAAAACCAATTACAAGCATGTTGATAGAAAAAAGTCAGATAGAACAACATAATAGCGATAATCAAGCATCACATCAAAAAAGGTTTGATTTTATTAAGTCAGAAATTCCTCAGGTAGAGGCTGTTATCCAAAAATTAATTGATTTTCAAATAGCTATCCCTAGCTGGGCTTTAGGTACAGGCGGTACGCGTTTCGGTAGGTTTTCTGGCGGTGGCGAGCCTCGTAACTTAGAAGAAAAAATTGCTGATATTGGCTTGTTACATAAATTAAACCAATCTAGTGGTGCTATATCTTTACATATTCCTTGGGATATCCCTCAAGATTATGACGCTATAAAAAATCTTACGGCAAGTCATGGTTTACGTTTTGATGCCATGAACTCTAACACCTTTCAAGATCAAAAAGGACAAGAGTTAAGCTATAAATTTGGGTCATTACAGCATGTAAATAAAGCGGTAAGAAAACAAGCTATTGAGCACAATATTGAGGTTATTAAACAAGGTTTAGCTTTAGGTTCAGATTCTTTAACCGTTTGGTTAGCAGATGGTTCTTGCTTTCCTGGGCAATTAAACTTTAGAAAAGCTTTCCAAAATACTTTAGAAAGCTTACAAGAAATATATGCAGCCTTACCAAAAGATTGGAAAATGTTTGTAGAGTATAAAGCTTTCGAACCAAATTTCTATTCGATGACGGTTGGAGATTGGGGACAATCTTTATTATTTGCCAATAAACTAGGTCCGCAGGCTTATACTTTGGTAGATTTAGGTCACCATTTACCAAATGCCAATATAGAGCAAATCGTTTCTTTATTATTGATGGAAGGTAAACTAGGTGGTTTCCATTTCAACGATTCTAAATATGGCGATGACGATTTAACCGCAGGAAGCTTAAAACCATATCAGTTATTCTTAATATTTAACGAATTGGTAGAGGGTATGGATGCTAAAAACATGAACCACGCCAAAGATTTAGGTTGGATGATTGATGCATCGCATAACGTAAAAGATCCGTTAGAAGATTTATTACAGTCTGTTGAAGCTATCATGATTGCTTATACGCAAGCTTTATTGGTTGATAGAAAAGCTTTACAACAAGCTCAAGAAGAAAACGATACAGTTAAATGTCAGGAAATATTACAAAATGTTTTCCGTACCGATGTTAGAGCAATTGTAGCAGAAGCTCGTTTACGTTCTGGTGCAGCTTTAGATCCTGTGGCAGCTTACAGAAAGTTAGCCGTAAGACAAGAACTCATCAAAGAAAGAGGAGCTGTAACGGTAGCAACCGGACTTTAATATTTTAGATTTTAGAATGACGATTTTAGATTGGTTCCTGAAGAGAGAGCTTAGATTTTAGAATGACGATTTTAGATTGATTTCTGAAGAATTTAGAGTTTAAATGACGATTTATATTGAAGACTTTAAACTCTAAAATTTTCACTTTCAACTTAATACTTACAACCATTAACTTAATACTTTCAACTTAAAAAATGCTTATCCCCGTTATTGCTGTTTTTGATGTAGGTAAAACCAATAAAAAGCTTTTCCTTTTTGATGAGCAATACCATATTGTTTATGAAAAATCAGCTCGTTTTTTAGAAACCAAAGACGAAGATGGAGACAGCTGCGAGAATTTAGACAGCCTTAGATTATCAGTTTTTGATTCTTTAAATGAAGTTTTAAAAATCAATAAATACGATATCAAAGCCATTAATTTTTCTACTTACGGGGCAAGTTTTGTATACCTAGATGAGGAAGGAAAACCCTTAACGCCACTTTATAATTATTTAAAACCTTATCCAAAGGATTTAGAAGAGCTGTTTTATAAAACACATGGTAGTCCACAAAAAATAGCACAAGAAACGGCATCACCAGCCTCGGGTAGTTTAAACTCTGGAATGCAATTGTACCGTATCAAGTATCAAAAACCTGATATTTTTCAGCAGATAAAACATGTTTTGCATCTTCCGCAGTACATGAGCAATTTAATCACTGGTAAATATTTTACCGATATGACCAGTGTTGGATGCCATACTCAACTATGGGATTTCAATAAAAAAGATTATCACCAATGGGTTTATGATGAACAATTGGTAGAAAAGCTTCCTGAAATTTTTCCTGCTGATGATGTTATTGAAGCCTCTTTTATGGGTAAAACTTATAAAACAGGTGTAGGTTTACATGATAGCTCAGCAGCTTTGATTCCTTATTTGGTAAATTTTAAAGAGCCTTTTGTATTGCTTTCTACAGGTACATGGTGTATTAGTCTTAATCCGTTTAACGAAAGCCCTTTAACCTCGCAAGAGTTAGAGAACGATTGCTTGGCTTACATAGCTTATCATGGGAAACCTGTAAAAGCTTCAAGATTATTTGCAGGGTTCGAGTTAGAACAGCAAAGTAAAAGAATAGCAGCACATTTTAAGGTAGATGCGCTTATTTTTAGAACCATGCCTTTTGATGCTCAATTGGCAGCGCAATTAAAAGAGCGTTTTAAAAATGAAGAGCAAGCATCAGCAATTTTACCAAAGCAATCTCAATTTGGTGATAGAGATTTAAGCAGTTTTGCAAATGAGAAAGAAGCTTATCATCAGTTAGTTGCAGATATTATTGATTTACAATCGCAATCCACAGCTTTAATCATCAAAGGTTCTGCCATAAGGAAAATATTTGTAGATGGCGGTTTTTCAAAAAATACCATTTATATGAATTTATTGGCAAGAGCATTCCCTCAGATAGAAGTTTATGCCGCCGCCATGGCTCAAGCAACGGCTTTAGGAGCTGCGGTAGCCATACATCAACATTGGAATACAAAAGCTCTTCCTAATGATATTATAGAGTTGAAATATTACTCAGTCAATCAGCCGGTATTAGGTTAATTTTAAAAATATTTTATTTATTCCTTAATAGCGTTCTCTAATCAGAAGAGCGCTTTTTTTTGAAATAACTTTCCTGTTTCATCGTTGGTTAAACCTATCCTATTTTATCATGTCTTAAATACATTATTACTTTATAAACCACAGATTTATGAAAATTGCTTTTCGTTATTTCAGTATAACCGCATTAATAGTTACTAGTTTAATAGTACTAGCTTCTTTCACAAAAGAAAAGTCTGGAAGAGCAAATTTTTCTTTTCCTTATAAGCAGGCAGGTTTAACGGAGCGTGAAGCTGCGGCACATCTATTAGGCAGATTTACTTATGGCATTAAACCTGGTGAGATAGATGCTGTTTTAAAAATAGGACTTGAAAAATGGTTTGCCAGTCAACTAAAAGCAAATTTAGAGGATAAAGAGCTAAAGCAGATGCTAGATAAGTATGATGCACTTCAACTTTCTAACGCACAAGTTGTAGAAAAATACCCAAGAGGTGGAGTTGCAATTAGAATGGCTATTAAAGATGGTTATGTTCATAAAGATTCTGTAGACCAAAACAGAGCAGATTATCGCCAAATCATCAAAAAATATATGGATGAAAAGGGCTTAAGACCTCAACAAGAGCTTTATAGACAATTTATCAGTCAAAAAATCCTGAGAGCGGCTTACTCACAAAATCAAGTTCAAGAGGTTTTAACCGAGTTTTGGTTTAACCATTTCAATGTTTCTTTAGATAAAGGGCAATGTGCCGAGTTTATTCCTGCTTATGAGCGAGATGTTATTAGGCCAAATGTATTTCAGGATTTTAATGTTTTACTACTAGCAACCGCAAAATCTCCGGCAATGTTAAGGTATTTAGATAATTTTTCTAGTGCTGGCCCTATGGAGATGCCTAAAAATGCAAAAGTTAAAAAACCAGCTAACAATAACCGAGGCTTAAATGAAAATTATGCCAGAGAGGTAATGGAGTTGCATACTTTAGGTGTTGATGGAGGCTACAATCAGCAAGATGTTACCCAAGCTGCCCGTGTATTAACCGGGTGGACGATAGCGCCTATGAATGATGGCTACTCTGATGGGATGAAGAAAATCATGGAAAACTCATCCAAAGAGAAGCTTCTAAGTACTGGTTATGTATTAGATGGTGATTTCATGTTTGTGCCTAACCGTCATGATAAAGGAGAGAAAACCGTTTTAGATAAATATTTCCCAGAAGGTGGCGGTTATGAAGAAGGCGTTACTTTATTAAATATGCTGGCTAATCATCCTTCAACAGCTAAATTTATTTCACGCAAATTGGCAGTGCGTTTTGTTAGCGATAATCCTCCACAAAGTCTTATCGATAAAATGGCTAAAACTTTCCGCGAGAAAAAAGGCAATCTAAGAGAAGTGATGATAACCATGGTTACAGCTTCAGAATTTTGGAACAAAGAAGCTTTAAGAGAAAAAACTAAATCTCCTTTTGAGCTAGCTATGAGTGCCGTAAGAAGCTTAGATGCAGAAATTACTCAGCCTTACCAATTATTTACATGGATAAATAAAATGGGGCAAAAAATATATTATTACCAAGCACCAACCGGTTTCCCAGATAGAGCAGCTTATTGGATAAATACAGGTTCATTATTAAACAGAATGAATTTTGGTTTAGCTATTGCATCGCAAAAAATACCAGGGATAAAATTCAATATTCAGGCTTTAAACCAAAACAGAGAGCCAGAAAGTGCAGAAGCAGCTTTGTATACCTATAGCAAGATCATGATGCCAGAGCGCAACGTACATGAAACGGTAAAAAGGTTAAAACCTATGGTGAACGACCCAGAATTGATTAAAAAAGTAGAAGCTGCGGCCAACAAAAATCAGGTTAAAACCGAGAATATGATGATGAATGAAGAAGCTTCTTTAGGTGAAGATATGATGGGTATGCAAGCTATGAAAGAGAAAAATCAAGCAAAGCCAACTCAGCCTAAGCCAACTATACAAGCTAATGCAGGTAGCAATATGTTAGCACAAGTAGTTGGGGTTATCATTGGTTCGCCAGAGTTTCAACGTAAATAAGAAATTAAAATATTAAGGATATGACATCAAGGAGAGGATTTATAAAAGCAGGTGGTTTAGCTCTTTTTGGGATAGGTATTGGAGGTATTCCAACCTTCTTATCAGAAGCTGTAGCAGGAATCAGAGAGCCGGGTTTATTTCAACGTCGTAAAATACTAGTTTGTATTTTTCAACGTGGTGCTATGGATGGTTTAATGGCAGTAACGCCATTTAATGATGAATATTTAAAGGCTGCAAGACCAACATTATTCATGTCGCCAGTTAAAGCGGCTAATGAAAAACCTTTGATAGATTTAGACGGAAATTTTGGTTTACATCCATCAATGGCAGCTTTTGAGCAAGTTTTTAGAGAGAAAAGAATGGGCATTGTACATGGTATTGGCTCGCCAAATACTACTCGCTCACATTTTGATGCTCAGGATTATATGGAATCTGGTACGCCTTTCAAAAAAGGAACGCCTAGCGGTTGGTTAAACAGGGCGGTGGGCTTACTTGGTCATGAAACGGCTACGCCATTTCAGGCAGTAAGTTTAACATCCTCTTTACCACGTTCTTTTTATGGAGATAATCCTTCTTTAGCTATCAGTAATCTTCAGGATTTTAATATCCAGATGAGAGGAAACCAAGCAAGTGCTAATATGGCAGCTAAGAATTTTGAAGATTTATACGATCAAACATCTTCTGAGCTATTGAAAAATACAGGTAAAGAAAGTTTTGAGGCTATTAAAATGCTTCAAAAAACCGATACCAAAAATTATAAGCCAGCTAATGGCGCCGTGTACCCTACATCATCTTTAGGAAATTCGTTAAAACAAATAGCTCAGCTCATTAAAATGAATGTTGGTTTAGAGGTGGCTTTCGCCGAGTCTGGCGGTTGGGATACCCACTTTAACCAAGGTACAGATACCGGTATTTTCGCTAGAAATGTAAATGATTTAAGCGATAGTATCATGGCTTTTTGGACAGATATGGGCACTTTACAAGATGATGTTACGGTAATGACGATGACTGAATTTGGACGTACCGTTAAACAAAACGGAACTGGAGGAACAGACCACGGAAGAGCATCATGTAATTTTATTTTAGGTAATGATGTTAAAGGTGGCTTAGTACATGGTAAAGTGGCACCATTATCTGTAGAAAATTTAGAAGATGGAAGAGATTTGGCCGTAACTACAGATTTTAGAAGTGTATTTAGTGAAGTTGCTGCAAAACATTTGAAAGTAAATGATCATGCTCAATTATTTCCAGACTGGAATGGCAGTACCATTGGTGTTATGAAATCTTAAAATGATGAAATTTCCATAAAAAGCCCGATATGAAAATATGGGGCTTTTTTATGGAAAAATCTGTATATCAAACAGATGAGATGATTGAATTTTTTAGCTTCTAAAATTGTGAATATTATTGATGATTTTTTTTCTAGAATTAAAATCAATTGATATATTTGCGCCACAGTTGCAAACACGTTTTGTACACACGATCCCGAATAGCTCAGCTGGTTAGAGCATCTGACTGTTAATCAGAGGGTCGCTGGTTCGAGCCCAGCTTCGGGAGCTTGAAAGGTTGAGTACTACCCAACTTTACTCAAGAAAATTGTCGGAATTTATAAAGCCCATCATAAAAAGTGATGGGCTTTTTGTTTTATTTCGTTTTTTGTACCTTTGATTATATGGTACGTGATAAATTCAAACCTTTATTTGAACGTTCACTAAGAGAGCAATCTCAAGTGTTGGCACCTCATGTAGCAGAAGTTCAGACAATCAATCTTCGTATGGGGCTTTACAATAGTTATCGAAATGAACTTTGCATAAGCAAAGATTTATTCATACATGAGTATCCCGATCATAAGTTATTGGTGCGCATAGACGCTTTAACAGGCGCCACGATGACCGTAAAGGTTATTGGATGATACGGCCTCAATTATATGTTTTCGCAGGGCCTAATGGCGCAGGTAAGAGTACGCTCTCTGCTTCAATGGTTTCTCCCGGTACATCTGTTTTTGATGGAGATATAGTATTTCAAAATCTGAAAAATATTTATACAGATTTAGATGAAAGCCTATTATGGGCTAATGTTAACGATGTTGCTTTTGCAAAATGGAAAGAAACTTCTCTTTCATCTGGAGCCGATGCGGCTTTTGAAACTAATTTTAGAAGTAAAGAAATAATAAAAACGGTTGAGCGTTTTGCTACAACGGGTTTTGAAACTCGTTTGTTTTTCATGGGGCTGGATTCTGTAGAAGCAAGCATCGATAGGGTAAAACTTCGCGTGGCAAAAGGAGGACACAATGTTTCTTTGGAATATATTAATATCAACTACATTAAAAGTCTTGAAAATCTATATAGATATTATAGTTTTTTTACATCTGTACACTTGTTCCAAAATTTCTCTCCTCCTCATGAACAAGTAATAATGACACCTTTGATGAATATACATTGTGGTCAGATTGTTGAAGTCAATCAAATATTGCCAGATTGGGCAGCTCATCTACATTCCCTTATCGTTGCTTAAATATGTGTTAAAACCATTATTATTAGAATTGATTTTAATTCTTTTATGGTAAGGCTTTATTTTTTTAGCTTGTTTTAGTATTTCATTAAAAACCAAAAAAGCCTCAAAAATTATTTTTTGAGGCTTTTGTATAGTATAGAAAGACAAAAGATTACTCTTTCTCTTCTAAGGGAGCAGCCGTTACAGCAGCTCTTATTTTAGCTTCTAGTTCATCAGAAAGTTCGGGGTTATCGTGTAATAATTGTTTAACACCGTCTCTTCCTTGGCCCAATTTGGTATCGCCGTAGCTAAACCAAGAACCTGCTTTTTTAATAATACCGTAATCTACGCCAAGGTCAATAATTTCACCCACTTTAGAAATACCTTCGCCAAACATAATGTCAAACTCGGCAATACGGAAAGGAGGAGCTACCTTATTTTTAACAATTTTAACCTTAACGCGGTTACCAGAAACTTCGTCGCTATCTTTTATCTGAGATATTCTTCTGATATCTAAACGTACAGAAGCGTAAAATTTCAAAGCGTTACCACCTGTAGTAGTTTCTGGGTTACCAAACATCACCCCAATTTTATCCCTTAACTGGTTGATGAAGATACAGCAGCACTTAGTTTTACTTATGGTTCCTGTTAACTTTCTTAATGCTTGAGACATTAAACGAGCCTGTAAGCCCATTTTAGAGTCGCCCATTTCGCCTTCTATCTCTCCTTTGGGTACAAGGGCAGCAACAGAGTCAATCACGATAACATCAATTGCACCAGAGCGAATTAAGTTATCTGCAATTTCTAAGGCTTGCTCACCATTATCTGGCTGTGAGATTAAAAGGTTTTCTATATCAACACCTAATTTTTTAGCGTAAAATTGGTCAAAGGCATGCTCAGCATCAACTATAGCAGCTATACCGCCAGCTTTTTGTGCTTCTGCAATTACATGTGTTGCTAAAGTTGTTTTACCAGATGATTCTGGACCGTATATTTCTATAACTCTACCTTTTGGTAAACCTCCAATTCCTAGGGCTATATCTAAACCAATAGAACCTGTAGAAATAGCTTCCATTGGTTCTATTGCAGCATCTCCTAATTTCATTACGGTGCCTTTACCGTATGATTTTTCTAGTTTATCCAGCGTAAGCTGTAGGGCTTTTAATTTTTCGTTTGAGGCACTCATGTATATCTTTTAATGAATATGAAAAACAATAATACTAATTTTTTAGCAAATATAAAATATTTCTGTTATTCTCAAATGTAATGAATAGAAAATTATTTAATAGCTCTTTTTTTCAACTCTTTAGCTACTTGTTTCTTCTTGGCTAGCTTTTTCTTTAGTGCAGCTTTTTTCAATTCGGCTTGTTCTTTTCTTAACAAAGCAGCTGGTGTATTTTGTAAAGCATAATATTTGCAGAAATAGCTGATAGGGCAAATCTCGCATTTTGGATTTCTAGCAATACAAACATACCTGCCATGTAAAATAAGCCAGTGGTGTGCAATATGTATTTTATCTTGAGGGAGGTATTTGGTTAATTGCTTTTCTACAGCTAAAGGCGTTTTTGCTGCTGATGTTAAGCCTAAACGATTAGATACCCTGAAAACATGTGTATCTACCGCCATGGTAGGGGCATTATAAATAACCGATGCAATAACATTGGCTGTTTTACGGCCAACACCTGGCATTTTCTGTAAATCTTTTACATCTTCTGGTACAATACCGCCAAACTCTTCTACCAGAATTTTAGCCATACCCACCAAATGTTTTGATTTATTGTTGGGGTAGCTAACAGAGCGTATATAAGTAAAAACTTCTTCTGCCGTTGATGTTGCTAAAGATTCTGGTGTTGGGTAACGCCCAAAAAGTTTTGGTGTTATTTGGTTGATACGCTTATCTGTACATTGTGCTGATAGGATAACCGCAATAAGCAATTCAAACGGATTGCTATAATGCAATTCTGTTTCTGCCTGCGGTTGATGTTGTGAAAAATAAGCTACAAATTCTTGATAACGCTCTTTCTTAAGCATAAAGCAACCTAATAAATTGTCTTTTCTCTTTTAGGAAATGCTAAAGAAGCAACAACGCTAATAACCAGTATACCAATAATGATATATAAAGAATGTGCTGTTGTAAAGCCCCATTCTTTTAGGTAATGATGCCCAAGCATTTTAATACCAATAAATACCAATAAGAAGGCTAAACCTGTTTTTAAGTAATGGAATTTATGTATCACATTTACCAATAAGAAAAACATAGAACGTAAGCCTAGTATGGCAAATATGTTAGAGAAAAATACAATGTATGGGTCTTTTGTTACCGCAAATATAGCCGGGATAGAATCTACCGCGAAAATTACATCTGTAAACTCTATAATTAATAAAACTAGAAATAGCGGAGTGATGTATTGTTTACCATCTACTTTATGGAAGAATTTATTGCCAACAAAATCTGGATAAACGGGGAAAAACTTAGAAGCTAGCTTTACTACTTTATGGTTTTCGGGGTCTATTTCATCGTCTCCTTCGCGGTTGATAAACATCATAATACCCGAGTAAATTAAGAATGCTCCAAAAAGATAAAGTATCCATCCGAATTTACTGATGAGGGTTGCGCCAATAAATATGAACAGGAAACGCATGATAACGGCACCTAAAATGCCCCAAAACAATACGCGGTGGTAATATTTTTCTTTTACACCGAAGGCAGAGAATATCAATACCATTACAAAAATATTATCTACAGAAAGGGCGTACTCAATAACATAGCCTGTAATAAATTCAAGAGATAAATTGTTTTTGTATTTGATGAGGTTTTCTTCAAAGGAAGTGCCGTTTAAGACAATATTATGTTGGTTTTTTTGAACCACTTCTATCAAATGGGCTTCATCCTGAATATCATGAAGGATATGACCTTGTATCCTTAAAAAGAAATAAAAGCCTATTGCACAGCTTACCCAAATGGCACTCATGATACCGGCCTGCTTTAAAGATACGGGTTGGTCTTTTTTATTAAACAAACCTAAATCAAGGGCCAACATCAATATGATGAATAGGGCAAATGCGCCAAAAAATATAATTTCGTTACTCATGTATTATTTCTTTCTTTCTGTTGTAAAACGTACTAAATTTTCTAATCCTGTTAAGGATTCACTTGCAGGAAATTGAGCTAAAATTTTAAAAGCTTCTTCCTGATAGTTCATCATTTGCTGCTCGGCGTAAGCCAAACCGCCACTATTTCTAACAAAATTAATGATGGTGTTAATCTTATCTGGGTCATCATTGTGGTTTTTAACCAAGTTGATGATTCTCTTTTTCTCCGTTTTTTCTGCTTTGTTTAAGGCATATATCAGCGGAAGCGTAACCTTTTTCTCTTTAATATCTATACCTTTTGGTTTACCCACATCATCAACACCAAAATCAAATAAGTCATCTTTAATTTGAAAAGCTATACCAATTTTCTCTCCAAAAGTATGCATTTGCTGTATGGTTTCTTCTGTAGCACCGGCTGATGCTGCACCTGCCGCACAACAAGAGGCTATTAAGGAAGCTGTTTTTTGTCTGATAACTTCATAATAAACATCCTCACTAATATCCATACGGCGAACTTTTTCTACCTGAAGTAGTTCTCCCTCGCTCATTTGCTGTACTGCATCTGATACAATTTTGAGGATGGTAAATTCTTGGTTGTTTACAGATAATTGTAAGCCTTTGGCTAAGAGATAATCGCCAACTAAAACAGCAATTTTATTCTTCCAAAGGGCATTTACAGAGAAAAAACCTCTTCTTTCGAAAGAATTATCTACCACATCATCATGAACTAATGTTGCGGTATGTAGCAGTTCTACCAAAGCAGCACCACGGTAAGTAGACTCGGTTATGCCGCCGCAAACATTGGCAGCAAAGAATACAAACATCGGACGAATTTGCTTACCCTTCCTCTTTACAATATAATGCGTAATGCGGTCTAAAAGCGGAACTGAGCTTTGCATAGAAGTTTTAAACTTCTCTTCAAAAGCATCAATTTCTTTTTCTATGGGTTTTTTGATTTCGTCGAGTTTCAGCATCTTGAGTTAAACAAGCTTTGATACTTTGGGTTTGCAAACATAATGTAAAAAAGCGGATTTATACTTATGAAAGCAAAGCTTTAAGAAAAATTGTTTAATATTAAATCGAAAATTAAGAAGCACATGAGAATGATAAAAATATGGATGTTTATTGCCTTTAGTTTAGTAGCTGTATCGGCTTCGGCACAGATACAATCGGCTAAAAGATTTAACTTTTTTAACCGTACTGAGGTTTCTTATTCTTTAGCTATTAATGAGGTTTTGGGTACTTCTGGTATCAATGCATTTAGGATAAAAACCATTTTTGGAAAGCAAAATAACTTTTTTGGTATTGGTGCAGGAATTTCAACTGCAAGTTTTAATACTATTGACAGAAGTGGTGGAGGTAATTACAATACCATTTCTTTTTTAGCAGAAGCACACGCTTTCCCCTTTAAAAATGAGGATAGTGGGAATAATATTTTTGTTAAGGCTGCCGCCGGATATTCGCCTCGTGTTTTTAACGGCTATAACCAAGGTTTTACTTACGATGCAGGTTTAGGTTATATCATCACCACCAAAAAAGGAGGTAGGTTATTTATACAAGCTTTGTATTTACAGCAAAATTTAAGTCAGTTTAATTTTATTGAAACGGTAAAATTACAATCTGTAGGTCTTGGTGTAGGGGTAGGGTTTTAGGTTTGTGGGAGTAGAAAGTAAAGCGTAAAAAGTACTGAGTAGAAAGAACCTGAAATATGGGATTTAGAAAATGCTATGAAGGGTACAGCATTTGATAGTATATGCTGATATTTTTGAATATGGTATTTTAAAGATTTACTTTTGAGTATGAATATAGAAAAGTCTAAACTAAAGCAGATTAGGGAACTTTGCAAAGTAAATAAAGTAAAATCACTTTTTGCTTTTGGCTCAGTTATTCGAGATGACTATAATGAATCGTCAGATATAGATTTAGTAGTGGATTTTGATGAACAAGACCCATATAAGTATACTGATTTATATTTCAATCTAAAAACGAAGATAGAAGAGATTTTAACCAAGCAAATTGATTTACTTGAAGAAAGAGGAATCAAAAATCGCATTTTTAAGCAAGAACTAGAAAGTACAAAAGTTAAGATTTGTGGATATTAAAATCAGAACTTGGTTATTAGATATACAGCAGTGTATTGATGAAATATTTCTATTTATTGCAGATCAAAAGGATTTTAAAGCCTATCAGAAAGATTAAAAAATTAGAAATGCCGTTGAACGAAATTTAGAAATTATTGGAGAAGCAGTTAATCATATCATAAAAATGGATGCTAATTTCCAGTTTCAGAATGCGAAGAATATCATTGGAACCAGAAATAGAATAATTCACAGTTATGATAATATATCAGATGAATTAATCTGGACTATAGTTTGTAGAGATTTACCAGAGCTTAAACAGCAAGTGGATAAACTTCTAGGAAGTAATTTAATATTGTCTATATCATCTAACCACCTAACAATCTAACCACCTAACAAACTAACCACCTAACAAACTAACCACCTAACAAACTAACCACCTACTCAAAACCCAATTTCTACCAATATAGGGAAATGATCTGATGGGTATTTCCCCTGATAGCTATCTGTAAGCAAGCCCCATTTATGTGTTTTAAAATGTTTGCTAACAAAAACGTGGTCTATGATGCTATTACCTTTTAATTGAGCGCCAAAACCGTTAAAAGAATTACTGTTTGCATAAGGCTGTTTAACTTGTTTATAAGTGTCTTTTAAAATATCGCTATCTGCAATAATTAAATAAGGGTCGCTGCTGTGGTTTCCATTTAAGTCGCCAGTAAAAATTACAGGTTTATCTTTAACAATAGCTTTAATTTTCTCTAAAATAAGTTTGCTACTTTCTTTGCGGGCAGTAACGCCTTGGTGGTCATAATGAGCATTAAAGAAGTAAAAGCTTTTCTTCGTTTTTTTATCCTTTAAATAAACCCAAGAGCAAATGCGTTTACAACATTTAGCATCCCAACCTAAAGAAGGTGTTTCTGGTGTTTCTGATAACCAAAAATCGCCTTGCGCTAAAAGTTCAAATTTATCTTTTTTGTAGAGGATAGCCGAGTGCTCGCCAGCTTGTTGACCATCATCTCTACCCTTACCATAAACAGCATATTGCGGTAAAGCTTTTAAAATATCTTGTAATTGGTGATGAAAACCTTCTTGTGTGCCTAAAATATCAAAATCGTGAAACTCAATTAACTGACTAACAACCGCAGCTCTGTTTTTCCATTGGTTTTCTTTATCGGCTTCGGTATCTAGTCTGATGTTAAAAGTTCCGGCGGTGTAAGTTTGTGCAATACTTAGTTTACCTATGAAGGCAAGGAAAGTAAAAAATATCAGTAATTTAGTTTTCATAATCAATAATATTAAAACAAAGGCTTGGTTTATTTTCTTAAGAACAAAACGACCAACTTGTTAAAGTATTTTAAAATCTAAATATAAACAGAATAGTCATGCTAAAATCTATTGTAGCATTTATTTTATATTATCTTTTCGTTGTCTCAACCGTACTTGCTGAGATACAAAAAATAGGTGTTCCTTATGTAGAGAATTATGCCAAATCAGTATATCAGGCGGGTAACCAAAACTGGGGCATCACTATAGATGAACGAAACATCATGTATTATGGTAATTCTGAGGGATTGTTGTCTTTTGATGGTAGGTCTTGGCAATTACATCGTTTGCCCAATAAACTTATTGTACGTTCTGTAGCGGCCGACAAAAAAGGAAAAATTTTTACTGGTGCTTTTGGCGAGTTGGGCTATTGGTCTTACAACGAAAAAGCAATTTTAAAATATCATTCTATCACCCATTTAATACCTAAAAGCTTTAAGTTAAACGATGAGATTTGGAAGATTTATATAGATGGTAATCGGGTTATTTTTCAATCTTTTGCAGCGATATTAATTTATCAAAACAGTAAAATAGAGGTGTTGCGCTCTACCAACCCATACTTGTTTTTGTTGCAATCTGGCAAGCGTTTCTTTGTTGAGGAGCTAAAAAGAGGGCTACATGAGTTAAAAGGAAAACAGCTAAGTTTTATCAAAGGAAGTGAAATTTTAAGTGGTAGTGCTATATTATCGGCACTGCCTTTTAGTGATGGCTTGTCTTTAATTGGGACCTCTAAAAGTGGCTTGTTTTTATACGATGGCAATACAATAACACCATGGAAAGTACCAGCAAGCGATTTTTTAAAAGTAGCACAACTCAACAATGGTGTAAAAATATCAGAACAGTATTATGCTTTTGGGACTATTTTAGATGGGGTGGTAGTGATAGACAAAGCGGGTAATATTGTTCAGCACATCAATAAATCAAGCGGTTTGCAAAATAATACCGTTTTAAGCTTGTTTTTAGATGATGCACAAAACCTCTGGGCAGGTTTAGATAACGGTATTGATAGAATAGAGTTAAACTCGCCCTTATCTTTTTATTTTGATAAAGCAGGCGTTTTCGGAACGGTTTATTCTAGTATCATTTACGGAGGCAAAATCTATTTAGGAACCAACCAAGGTTTGTTCTATAGTAATTGGGATGCCAGCGGGAAAATGCAGAAGTTTAATTTTCAGCTTATCCCTAATTCGCAAGGACAAGTCTGGGAGCTTGCCGTTATTAACGGTGAATTGTATTGCGGCCATAACTCTGGAACTTTTAAAGTAAGCGGAGCTACTATCAGCAGAATATCGGCAGTAAACGGTGGTTGGACTTTAAAGAAGATGCCTTTACTTGCTGATAAACTTATTCAAGGTACTTATACAGGTTTGGTGATTTATAACCAAACACCAGCTAATACCTACCAATTTTCTCATAAAATTGATGGTTTTGGCGAGCCTTCTAGGTATGTAGAGCAAGATATTAAAGGTAATATATGGGTAAGCCAAGCTTATAAAGGTGTCTTTAAAATTAATTTAGGTGGAGATTTAAAGCGAGTAACCAAACTTAAAAACTATAGCGAGAAAGATGGTTTGCCGTCTAGTTATGGCATCAATATTTTCAATTTAGATGGCCGTATCATCTTCTCATCAGAAAAAGGATTTTATGTTTATGATGAGATAACAGATAAATTTAAGCGCTACCAAGAGCTTAACCAAAATTTAGGATCTTACGCAAAATCAAACAAAGTTATAAAGGCTAGTGATAATGTGTATTGGTTTATAGACCACGGTAGGGTGGCTTTAGTGAATTTTAAAGAAGCTGGTCAGGTTAAAATCGATTCTAATAAGTTTAGTGTTTTAGATGGGAGAATGGTTCAGGATTATGAAAACATATCCAAAATCAACAGTAATTTATACCTCATTAGTGTTGATGATGGCTTTGTGCTTTACAACCAAGAAAGCAAAGAGCAACAGCCTAAAATCCCATCAGTAGTTATTGGAAAGATAACCAATATTACAGGCTCTAATTTTTTAATCACAGGTAGTGGCTCGCTCAGTAAAAATATAGAGATACCAGCATCAGAAAGTAGCATCAGAATAAATTACGCTTTACCTTATTATAGGCAGGCAAATGTTCAATATCAATATTATTTAGAAGGTTTTTCTGATGATTGGTCTGAGTGGTCTAATCAATCGCAAAAAGACTTTACTAGTTTAAGTTTCGGTACTTATACTTTTAAGGTAAGAGCAAAAATTAATGAAACCATCATTACTCCAGAAACTGTTTTTGAGTTTGAGGTTTTACCACCACTTTATGCTAGTAAAACAGCTCTTTTTATTTATTTAGTTTTACTGATAGTAGCTGTTTACTTGATAAGAAAATCGTATTTCAGGAAGCTTATCAAACATCAAGAACGTATTAAACAACAATTACAGCAAGAAAAGGAAGAGCATCTTAAGCGTGAAGCATTAGCTAATGAGCAAAGGATGATAAAGCTTACTAACGAGAAGCTACAAGCAGAGTTAGAAAGTAAAAGCAGAGAAGTAACCAATTCTGCTATGAATATTGTTTATAAGAACGAATTGCTGCAGAAAATAAAAGACGAGCTCTCTAATCTGAAAGATGATTCAGGTAAAAAACTATCAGAAGAACGTTTGAGAAAGATTCAGAAAGTTATTGATGATGGTATGAGTGATGAGCGAGATTGGAATTTATTTGAAACCAGTTTCAACGAAACTCATGAAAACTTTTTCAAAAAACTAAAGTATAACCACCCCGATTTAGTACCTAATGATTTAAAGCTTTGTGCCTATTTAAGACTAAATATGAGCAGTAAAGAAATGGCATCTCTATTGAATATTAGTGTACGAGGTGTAGAGATTAGGAGATACCGCTTGCGTAAAAAACTAAACATTCCGCATGATAAAAATTTAGTAGAGTTTTTAATGGAACTCTAACACTACATCATTACCTCTCATAGTACTTTTAACGGCCCTAAATTTTTGATGTAGTAAGCAACATCATGATGTAGTTGTAAAAATAGCTCTGTAGTTATAAAAACGCATTTTTAGCTTTATAATGCATGTTTTTATGATGTATGAAATTGTCTTATTTTCATGATGATGTAGTAATGTAGAGTTGATTTTCTTTTGCATTCCAAGAAATAGCTTGAAGTTTGTGTTACCAAAAAACCAATTAATACTTATCACAATTAACTAAATTATGGAAAGAAAGATTTTACTATTTTTATGTCTTTTCTCATTCAGTTTATTTGCTTTCGGACAGAACCTTAGTGTAACAGGTAAGGTTTCTGATGCTAATGGCGAACCACTGATTGGGGTTGCAGTATTGTTAAAAGGCTCTAACATTGCTACACAGACAAACGCTCAAGGGAACTACACGATAAGTGTCCCATCAAATGGAACCTTAGTATTCACTTATCTGGGTTATTCTACTCAGGAAATTACGATTAACAACCGTACAGTTATTAATGCTACGCTGGCCGAGTCTTCTCAAAGTCTTGAACAAGTAGTAGTCATTGGTTATGGTACACAAAGAAAAAGAGACTTAACAGGTTCTATCACTTCCATTAAAGGAGAAGATATAGAGAAGTCTCCAAACGTAAACCCTATATCTTCTTTACAAGGTAAAGTTGCTGGTTTAACCGTAGTAAATAGCGGTGTACCGGGTGCTGCACCTACTGTAAGAATTAGAGGTGTTAATAGTACCAATGCTTCAAATCCAATATATGTAGTTGATGGAGTTATCCAAACTAATATAGACTATGTAAACCAAGGCGATATTGAAAGTATTGAAGTATTAAAAGACCCTTCATCAACCGCTATATTTGGGGTTCAAGGTGGTAATGGTGTCATTGTAATTACAACTAAAAGAGCAGCCAAAGGTCAAACAAGGGTTGCTTTGCAAAGCTCGGCCGGTATACAATCTGTACCTAACAAAATTGATGTAGTTGATGCTGCAGGTTTTACCAGATTATATACCGCACAATTAGCCAACTTAAATGCACCAGCATTTGATTTTACAAATTATACAGCTAATACAGATTGGCAAGATTTAATTTTTAAAACCGCTGCAATGCAAAACCACAATTTAAGCATTTCAAACAGCGGCGAAAAAACAACTACTTTATTAAGCATTGGCTATAACAACCAAGAAGGTGTTTTAAGAAATACCAATTTCCAACGTTTTAATGTGCGTTTTAACGAAGAAATTAGAGTAAACGACAATATTAAAATTGGTGGTGATATTGTAGGTTCGCATTACATTGTAGACCCTTCTGATGTGAGTTTTAATAGCGCTTTAAGAGCAGTACCTATTGTACCAGTGCAAGAAGATGCTAATACTTATTACAGTATGCCATCTTTCCAAAGAGCACAAGTTGGTAACCCAATTGCAGCTTTAAACAGAAGCGATGGTACCGAGATTAATAAAGGTTACCGTGTAGTAGGTAATATTTTCGGAGAAGTAACCTTCTTAAAGAACTTCAAATGGCGTTCTGCTTTTTATACTGATTTAAGTTTTAACGGTACTAGAAATTACTCTCGTTTACCTTTTACATTTATCAATTTGGGCGAAGGTACTGCGCCAACTACTAGAACAGTTGATAATATTGTAAGAACATCAGTTGGCCAAAGTCAAAATGAGTTCCGTAGATACCAACAAGACCATACCCTTACATTTGATAAAACCATTAACGAAGATCATAAAGTAACGGCTCTTGCGGGTTTTAGCTCTCTTTATACTGGAAGCACAAGCTTATCAGCAAGTAGAAGAGATACCACCTTAAATATCCCAGATAGTCCAGATTTTTGGTATTTAGATATTATTAATAACTCTAATCCAGCGGCCGATGTTAACGGATCTGGTTCAGGATCTGCTCAGCTATCTTATTTTGCAAGAGTAAACTATGCTTTTAAGAATAAATATTTAGTAAATATTTCTGCAAGAAGAGACGGAATCTCAAAATTTGCTCCGGCTAACAGATGGGGCACTTTTGGTAGCGTAGGTTTAGGATGGGTAGCTAGTGAAGAAGATTTTTTTAATATAGAAAAAATAGATTTCTTAAAATTTAGAGCTTCTTGGGGTACTTTAGGCAATGCCAATGGTTTTGGTGAAAATTTATTTTTGCCAGGCTTAAATGTTACTGATGTGGGTGTTTTCGGTGATAATGTTTATCCATCTGTTACACCTGCTTATATTCCAGACCCTGCTTTAAGATGGGAAGTTACCAGAGGCTTTGATCTTGGTTTAGAGTTAAGAGCTTTAGATTATAGATTTAGTGCTGATATTGCCCTTTATGATAGAAAAACTAACGGTATCTTAACCCGTGTAACCATACCAAATCAAACTTTATCCTTTTTAACCAATTTAGGTAATATTACCAATAGAGGTATCGAGGTGGCTCTAGGTTGGAATGATAAAATAGGAAATGACTTTAAATATTCCTTTTCACCAAACTTTAGTTATAACCGAAATAAAGTAGAGTCTATAGGAAATAACTTTAATTTCCAGCTTTTGGGTAATGGAGGCGCTAATAGAACTATTTCTGGCGAACCTATAGGTCATTTCTTTGGGTATCGTCAAACTGGTATTATCCAATCTACAGCAGATTTAGACAGAACTCCAGCTTTTGGGGATTCACTTCCGGGTGATATTGCTTACGCTGATACCAATGGTGATGGTGTTATTACGCCTGCAGATAGGGTAAACTTAGGTAATCCTTTTCCAAATTTCAATTACGGATTGAACCTTTCTTTCAGCTATAAAAAGTTCGATGCTATGATTGAAGGTCAGGGTGTTGCAGGTAACTATGTTTATACCCAAAGAAGATTAGCAAGTTTTGCTATAGTTAATTATGAAAGTAATAGACTTAACGCATGGACTGGCCCAGGAACTTCTAATGTGGAGCCAATTCTTGATAACACGAGAGCTAATAATCAATTATTTAGCTCTTACTATTTAGAGCCTGGAGATTACTTCCGTTTAAGAACAGTACAATTGGGTTATACTTTTGATGCCAAAGGGTTGAGTAAAGCTGGTATGAAGACTTTAAGACTATACGTAAGTGGGCAAAACATGATTACGTGGAGCAAAACTACAGGCTATACACCAGAAGCTCCATTATCATCTATCTTGGGTGGTGGTGCTGATAACGGAATATTTCCATTACCTGCTATCTATACATTTGGTATTAACGCAACATTTTAAAAATAATAGACATGAAAATGCTTAAAAATATAAAAACAAGTTACGGTGCTATGGCATTGCTAGCTATAGCATTATTCCTGAGTTCTTGTCAAAAAGATTTTTTGGATAGATTAGCTCAAGGAGATTATAATCAGGATAATTATCCTTATCCGGAAGGTGCGGGGCCTTATGACCAATTTATAAACAGTGCTTATGCAAGTTTAAGAAGTTATGATGTTACCGTATTTCCATTTATTGCTGCAACTAGCTTTAGAAGTGATGATGCTGATAAAGGAAGTACCCCAGCTGATAGCCCCGATGGTATACAGATGGATAATTTCACCTTAACACCTACCAATGGTTTGGCAAATGATTTATGGCTAGGGCATTACAGGTTAGTAAATAGCTGTAATTTTATTTTAGATAGAGTTGCTAAAGATCCTAACCCAAATACCCCAGAAGCTTTAAAAATTGATGCACAGGCACAAGCAAGATTCTTACGTGGCTATGCTTATTTTATGTTAGTAAGGTCATTTGGAAGAGTACCTATTATAGATACAGTAATTTCTACGAATGTATCGCAAGCAAATATTCCTCAAAGCACTCCAGCTCAGGTGTATGCTTTCATAGAACAAGATTTACAATTCGCAGCTAATAATTTATCACCAGCATCCGCTTATGATAGAAAATTCATTGGCAGAATTAACTCTGGTGCAGCACATGCTTTGCTAGCTAAAGTTTACTTAACACAAGGCAAATGGGCACAGGCTATGAATGAGGCAAATATTGTCATGACGTCTGGCGAGTATAATCTATCAGTTCCTTATGCTACCATCTTCAATGAAGAAGGAGAGAATTCTAAAGAGTCTATTTTTGAAGTACAAGCAACATCACCTCCTGCAGTACCTACAGATTTTGGCTCTCAGTATACACAAGTACAAAGTGTAAGAGGGGAAAACGATTGGAATTTCGGTTGGGGATTTAATGTGCCAAGTGAGAACTTAGCCAACGCTTATGAGCCCGGTGATCCTAGAAGAAGACGTACTATTTTCTACAGCGTACCAGATTCTGTAACTATTTTTGGCGAGCGTCCTCAAGCTGGTTTACCAAATCCTCGCTACAATAACAAAGTGTATACAAACCCAGCAAAAAGAGCTTTAATAAATAGTCGTTCTGGCTGGTGGATGAATGTACGTTTATTACGTTACGCCGATGTAGTATTGATGTATGCAGAAGCAGCTAATGAGTTAGGCGGTACAGAAAATACTACCAGAGCTTTGCAAGCCTTAAATAGTGTAAGAGCAAGAGCAAGAGGTACAAACGCCAATATTTTACCTAACGTTACCACTACAGATCAAGAATTGTTACGCCAAGCTATAAGAAAAGAAAGAAGAATAGAATTGGCTATGGAGCATGATCGTTTCTTTGATTTAGTTAGATGGGGTACTGTAGCAACAGTTATGCAAGGGGTCGGCAAAAGCTTTGTCCCTGGTAAGCATGAGCTATTACCAATACCACAAGCTCAAATTGATTTAAGTAATGGACGATTAACTCAAAATCCAGGTTATAATTAATCTTATAAGGATATGAAATTTTTTAAAACATATATATCAGGAAAATTAATGCTAAGTGCACTAATAGGTCTTGGTCTGCTATCTTCTTGCGAGAAGGATGGTAACCCTAATAATCTGCCAGACGTAAATCCGGCAGATTATGAAGGAAAAATAGATGGTTATACAAGCTCAGATGAGATTTTTCCTCGAAACTTGGTAGCTTATTGGTCTTTTGATGATACCAAAAACGAAGTGAAAAGTAATACAGCGCCAACCCAAACATCAAACGATTCTTTTGTTGATGGTGGCGTAAGAGGTAAAGCTATCAGCTTAAACAGTGGTTATCTGTACTATGCAACTCAAATTAATGCATTTAAATCAGACTCACTAAAAAGTTTTACGCTTAGTCAGTGGATTAAAATTACCAATAACGGTTCTAAAAGAACCATGATTTTCCAAATTGCCAGACCGGGTATTTTTAACGGAAGTTTAGATTTTAGGTTAAATACCCAGAGTTTTCCTGCTACTAATACTACTACTTTAAGAATGAACCCAAGGTTTACTACTGTAGGTGGCGGTTCTCAAGATAATTTAAATAATACTTTATCGCCAACCATTGGCGCCGATAAGTGGACACACCTAGTACTCAAATATGAAACTACTACTGGTGTATTTAATATGTGGGCTGATGGTGTAAATGTGGGTTCTTTTAATAATAGAGGTGTAGGTAATAATTTATTTAGATCTTATGAGCCAGGAGAAATTATTATTGGTGGTAACTATAATACTATACCAGGTAAAACCATTGGTACTGATGCTTCTTTTGCTAATATGGTTGGCCAAATAGATGAAATAAGAGTGTACAATAGGGCTTTGCCAGATGCACACATCAGAGCTTTATATAATTTAGGTAAAGCAAACAAATAAATAGGTTGGGTTAGTTTGTCATAATGGGCGGAGCTGGTAAAAATCCAGCTTCGCTCTGCTGACAAATTTTTAATCTCTTTAAAATATAATTCTGCCTTTTAGATCAAGTGAAGACGTAAAAATGATATCATGTTAAAACCCTTTTTATCTGCCCTAGCTACTGTTGTTATTGTCCTTTCGGGATGTAGCAATGGTAAGAAAATCGTGAATACCCCTTTAGAAAATCAAAATAAATTAAGTGATGAACAATTGATAGATTTGGTTCAAAAACAAACCTTTCAATATTTCTGGGATGGTGCAGAACCAAACTCTGGAGCCGGTAGAGAGCGAATTCACTTAGATAATTATTATCCACAAAACGATAGAAATGTGGTTGCCACAGGCGCTACAGGTTTTGGCCTTATGGCTATTATTAGCGCTATTGATAGGGGCTATATAACCAAATTAGAAGGTACAGCCCGACTAGAAAAAATACTTAATTTCTTAGAAAAAGCAGACCGTTTTCATGGCGCTTGGCCACACTGGATGGAGGGTGAAACCGGTAAAACCAAACCTTTTTCTACAAAAGATGATGGTGGCGATTTGGTAGAAACTTCTTTTATTGCGCAATCTCTTATTTGTATCAGAGAATACTTTAAATCAGGAAATACACAAGAAAAAGCTTTAGCCGCTAAGGCAGACCAGCTTTGGAAAGAAATAGATTTTAACTTTTACAGAAACAACCAAAACGTATTGTATTGGCATTGGTCGCCAAATTACGCTTGGCAAATGAATTTCCCTGTAAAAGGATATAATGAATGTTTAATTATGTATGTGCTTGGGGCATCGTCTCCTACATATCCAATCCCGGCAGAAGTTTACCACGAAGGATGGGCAAGAAACGGAGCCATCAAAACAAATGTTAGTGTTTATGGTCATCAAATTACATTAGACCATCAAGGAGAGAAAAATAGTGTAGGACCATTATTTTGGGCACATTATTCTTACCTAGGTTTAAACCCGAAAGGCTTAAAAGACCAATATGCAGATTATTGGCAGCAGAATAGAAACCACACTTTAGCTATGAGAGATTATGGTGTAGCAAACCCAAAAGGATTTAAAGGTTATGGCGAAAATAGTTGGGGTTTAACCGCTAGTTATTCTGTAAACGGCTATGCCGGTCATACCATTAACAGAGATTTAGGCGTAATCTCGCCAACAGCGGCTTTGTCTTCTTTTCCTTATACACCAGAAGAGTCTTTAAAAGCTATGCGCCATTGGTACGAGAATTTAGGCGATAAAGTATGGGGAAAATATGGCTTTTACGATGCTTTTTCTGAATCAGCAAACTGGTATCCAAAAAGATATTTAGGTATAGACCAAGGTCCAATAGTAGTGATGTTAGAAAATCATCGCAGCGGTTTACTATGGAATTTATTTATGAAAGCCCCAGAAGTGCAAGCAGGTTTAAAGAAACTAGGTTTCCAAAGTCCGTATATATCAAATTAATTACCATGAAGAACAAGTTTTTTATTCTATTAGCCCTTACCGCATGTTGTGTTACCATATTAACAGCATGTGCACAACAAAAAAATATACAAAGCCGTCCACAAAATAAAATGGATGTCTTTATCAGTGATTTAATGTCTAAAATGACCATCGAAGAAAAGATTGGTCAGCTAAATTTATTAACAGGTGGCGAAGCCATTACAGGTACTACCGGAAATTCTGATTTAGAAACTAAAGTAAAACATGGCGAAGTAGGCGGTTTTTTTAGCTTAACTACGCCAGCTAGAATTAGAAAAGTTCAAGAACTTGCCGTTAACAACACTCGTCTAAAAATTCCTTTAATTTTTGGGTTAGACGTGATACATGGTTATAAAACAACTTTCCCTATTCCACTAGGCTTATCAGCCACTTGGGATATGCCTTTGATAGAAAAAACAGCTCGTATAGCAGCAGAAGAGGCTTCTGCAGATGGTATCAATTGGACTTTTTCACCAATGGTAGATATTTCCAGAGACCCACGTTGGGGCCGTGTTTCTGAAGGTAATGGTGAAGACCCTTTTTTAGGAGCAGAAATAGCCAGAGCTATGGTTAAAGGCTACCAAGGCGATGATTTAGCTAAATACAATACCTTAATGGCTTGTGTAAAGCATTTTGCCCTTTATGGAGCAGGCGAAGCCGGAAGAGATTATAACACCGTAGATATGAGTAAAGTGAGGATGTATAACGAGTTTATGCCTCCTTATAAAGCTGCCATAGAAGCGGGAGCAGGAAGTGTGATGACATCTTTTAACGAGATTGATGGTGTACCAGCATCGGCAAACCAATGGTTATTAACTGATTTATTACGTAAAGATTGGAAATTTGATGGCTTAGTTGTAACAGATTATACTGCTATCAATGAAATGATAGACCATGGTATAGGTAACTTACAAGAAGTATCAGCCAAAGCGGTAAAAGCTGGTGTAGATATGGATATGGTGGGCGAAGGTTTCTTAACAACTTTGAAGAAATCTTTAGACGAAGGTAAAGTTTCTGAAGCTGATATCAACAGAGCTTGCAGATTGATTTTAGAAGCTAAATATAAATTAGGTTTGTTTGATGACCCTTACCGTTATTGCAACGAGGAAAGAGCTAAAACAACCCTTTTTACAGCAGAAAATAGAAAATTTGCCCGCGAAGTAGCGGCTAAAAGTTTTGTGCTCCTTAAAAATACAGCTATCGCTGGACAGGTAAATGCTGTTTTACCTTTAAAAAGAACAGGAACTATTGCTTTAATTGGTCCTTTGGCAGATAGCCGTGTGAATATGCCAGGCACTTGGAGCGTTTCAACAGATTTAGCTAAAGCTGTTTCGGTAAAAGACGGTTTACAGCAAGTTGCTGGTCCACAAGTGAAAATTCTCCATGCTTTAGGTTCTAATTTAATTGAAGATGCAGCCTATCAAGCCAGAGCAACCATGTTTGGCAGAGAAATCCCAAGAGACAATCGCCCAAAAGAGCAGGTTTTACAAGAAGCCCTTGCTATTGCTAAAAAAGCCGATGTTATTGTTGCCGCTTTAGGTGAAAGCTCTGAAATGAGCGGAGAAAGTTCTAGCAGAACAGATATCCAAATCCCAAAAATACAAAGAGAGCTTTTAGAAGAATTGGTTAAAACAGGTAAACCTGTGGTACTGGTATTGTTTACAGGCCGGCCTTTAGATTTAAGTTGGGAAGAAAAGAACGTTCCTGCTATCCTAAACACTTGGTTTGGTGGTACAGAAACAGGTTTGGCTATCGCCGATGTTTTATTTGGCGATGTTAACCCGTCAGGTAAATTAACCGCTACTTTCCCTCAAAATATTGGGCAAATTCCTTTGTATTATAATCATAAAAATACTGGTAGGCCATTAGCAGAAGGTAAATGGTTTACCAAGTTTAAATCAAATTATTTAGATGTAAGTAACGAGCCACTTTATCCTTTCGGGTATGGTTTAAGCTACACAACTTTTGATATTCAAGCGCCTGTATTAGATAAAACTACCTTACGTTCTGGCGAGAAAATCAATATCAGCGTAAGCGTAAAAAATACAGGTAAAGTAGATGGCGCAGAAGTTGTACAATTATACATTAGAGATTTGGTAGGTTCTATAACCAGACCGGTTAAAGAGCTTAAGGGTTTCCAAAAAGTGTATTTAAAAGCTGGCGAAACTAAAAATCTTACCTTTACTTTAAGCGAGGAAGATTTGAAATTTTATAATAGTAATTTAGATTTTGTAGCAGAGCCTGGCGATTTTAAAATTTTTGTAGGCAATAGCTCAGCAAACGTAAAATCTGCCGATTTTAAATTAGAATAATGAGAATTTTAAGTAGCATATTATTATTGGTTGTCCTGAGTTTTGAAATGAAAGCTCAGGATATTTCTAAGTTTAAGGATGAAACTTTTATCTATAAAGGAGATACTTTGCCAGTGAGGGTTTTGTATCCTAAAAATTTTGATGCTACAAAGAAATATCCACTCGTACTGTTTTTACATGGTCGTGGCGAGAGCGGAAATAACAATAAAAGTCAGCTGATACATGGCTCTAAATTATTTTTAGAAAAGCAGGATGAATTTCCTGCTATTGTGGTTTTTCCGCAGTGTTCTAAAGATAGCTACTGGGCCAATGTGAACATTGTTACAGATAAAGAAAAAGGTAAAAGGCATTTCAACTTTCAGCAAGGTGGTAAGCCTACTAAAGCCATGTCTTTGCTGTTGGCTTATTTAAAAGAACTTAAAAAATTAGCTTATTTAGATGAAGATAGATTTTACGTAGGAGGCTTATCTATGGGTGGAATGGGAACTTATGAACTATTACGTAGGCAGCCCAATACATTTGCAGCAGCTTTTGCCATTTGCGGCGGAGACCATGTGAAAAATGTTAGAAAATACGCTCATAAAGTTAATTTATGGATTTTTCATGGCGCAAAAGACGATGTTGTGATACCAGAATTTTCTTTATTGATACATGAGGAATTGAAACGTTTAGGCGCTAACCCAAAATATACGGTTTACCCGGATGCCAACCATAACAGCTGGGATCCTGCTTTCAAAGAACCAGAACTTCTGCCTTGGTTGTTTTCGCATAAAAAATAATACTGATGAAACATTTTTTAAAGTTCTTATTGGTTATTGCTTTCTTATTTTCGGGAGGTATTATACAAGCTCAGCCTGCTAAAGCTCCCTTTTATAAAGAGATAGCGCAATACAAAAAGCAAGACTCGCTTCGTTTTCCTCAAAAAAATGCTGTACTCTTTGTAGGAAGTTCTTCCTTAAGATTATGGAAAGATTTAGAAAATGTCTTTAAAGCTTATGGAGCTATCAATCGTGGATTTGGAGGCTCAAATTTAGCTGATGCTATTTATTATGCCGATGATATTATTTTTCCTTATCAGCCAAAGCATATTTTTATTTATAGTGGAGAAAATGATATTGCCAGCGGAGCAAGTGTTGATGTTACGGTAGATAGGTTCAAAATCCTATTTAATCTGATTAGAAAGCAAATCCCAAAAGCTAGAATTTCTTATATCTCTATTAAACCAAGCATCAGCAGAGAAAGATTTGATGCTGCTTTTCAAGATGCTAACGCTAAAATCAAATTTTTTTTAAGCTCGCAACCCGCAACAGATTTTATTGATGTTTACCAAGCCATGCTAGCTGAAAATGGTAAGGTACAACAAGATATTTTTATCCAAGATAATTTACACATGAACCAAAAGGGATATGATATTTGGATTAAGGTATTGAAGCCGTATTTTTAAAAAGAACATCATCGTCTGTCCTAGTTATCTTAACTTTCAGTTTAAGTAGCATTTTTCATTTTTAAAGTGATGTTGCCTATGTTATAACTGTATACAGATACTGGTAAAAATGAAAATGCTAAATCTTCAATATGTTTTAATCCCGATTGATCAATTGAAGTAACTAAGGCTTTCTGAATGTTGTTACTTTTACAGAAATTAATTAAGCTTTTTAACTCTTTTGGCTTGTCAAAATATCTATTACTCCACTTTATTTCTACTCCCCAAACTGGTTTAAATTTCCTATCATCAACTAATACTAAATCCACTTCTCCTTCGCTTCTACCTTCTTTCCATCTAGCATAAGTTAGGTCTAATTTTTCTCTATGCATCCATTGAGATAATACTACTGTCTCAACCATATTACCCATTTCAGTATCAGTTTCATTAATAGGAGAGAATAAAGCTGTTCTTAAAGAGGAATTTGTTAAATAAACTTTGAAACTAGTTATACGTTTTAAACGCTTTGCATTTATATCTACTTTATTTAAAACCTTAATAAGGAAAGCAGCTTCTAAATATTCTAGATACTTTTTTAATGTGTCTTTTTGTATGCTACTTTCTTTACTCATGGTTTCATAAGAAAATTCGTTTCCTGTATTATAAGCCAGATATGTGAAAAAGCGATTTAATTCTTGAACGTCTTTAATACCATATAAACTTGGTAAATCACGCAGCAATACTTTATCAACAATATCATTTTTTACATATCTACCCATGTCGCTCTGGATCTTTTCACTTAACACTACTTCAGGGTATCCGCCAAAATTGAGGTAATGAACAAATTCTTTATTTAAAGTTTTAATATCGTGTGTAAGACAATATGGAATTTGATTATCACCGTAACTTATATGTCCATCATAAATAAGATGATTCATTTTCTTTAGATGTATATACTCTTGAAAGGTTAGAGGAGGGAGCATAAAATCAGTAAATCTTCCTGCGCCACTTTCAGTACTGTGCCATTTTAAAGCCGCTGCTGCAGAACCTGATACTATAAATTTAGTTTCAGGATAAGAGTCAACTAACACTTTAAGGTGGCGTTCCCAATCTTTAAGATATTGTATTTCATCAAAGAAGATATAACAATGATTAAGATTTTCAAGATGAAGAGATTGTTTACATAGATTTAGTATATCTTCTAAACTTAAATGAACATAAATAGGATTATCGATACCAATAAAAAATATCTTTTGTGGATTTATATTTTCTGCTAATAATTCTTGAATACTATGAAATAACATGACTGTTTTGCCCACCCGCCTAGGACCCATTAATACTAAAGCTCTACGAATATTTTTTTCAATTACGTATGGATAAAACAAGTTAAAATATAGGCGCTTAGCCATAGAACTGTACATCTCAGGGATGCTCTTATTAACCCACCAAGGATTTTCATAACGTAATCTCTCAATTATTTTCTCTGTCGGAATAAGATTAATTTTACCCATAATACTTTCTATTTAAACAAAAATAGTAAAAATAAGATGTTTTTAATCTTTTTATTTTTACGTAATAATATCTTATAGATGTTTTTAATTATATTATGTGATAAGTTGATTTTTTAAAATCTTAGAATATGCTAGTATTTCTCAACCACTAAGCTAGCAGAGTTTTCAGAGCTGGGTTAAGATATAAAAAGAGGTCAACTTAAACCCCATTTGTAAGTTTTGTTATTAGGGAAGTACGAAGCTATTTTACAAGTAAATTTCTACTTATTCTGATTAAATCTGGGTTTAAAACCTAAAGGTTTGGCTGTTGAAGTATTGTCCTCTTTAAATTCTTCTTGTATATCTTCAACCTTGTTTTCTTCGATATTAACTTCTTCTTTAATTGTAGTTGTCTTAGCCTTAAATCTAGGTTTGAAGCCTAAAGGCTTATCTTCTGGAGCTAGTGTTTCAGTAGCTTTTTCTGTTTCTATGTTTGTAGGCTCTTCCTTTATTTCCTCCTGTTGATTAGGGGTTTTGGTAGCCTTAAACCTAGGTTTAAAACCAGCAGGAGCGTTAGTTTTACTTTCTTCGGGTTCAGGAGTTGAAATAGGTTCCTCAGAATTTGTTTCTTCTGTTTTTATAGGAGTAGTACCAGCTTTGAATCTCGGCTTAAAACCAAGAGGAGCAGCCGGCTTAATTTCCTCTTTTTCAGGAGTTGCTATAGGTTCTTCTGCTTTAGTTTCCTCGCTTTTTATTGGCGTAGCTCCAGCTTTAAATCTGGGTTTAAAGCCAGCAGGTTTTGCTACGGTTGTTTCTATGGCATTTGGGTTTGCTGAAGGATTTTCTTCTTGCTTTTCTTCAGTTTCTTTTGGTGCTATACTAGCTGCTTTAAATTTGGGTTTAAAACCTGCGGGTTTAGCTGTTGCAACTTCTGTTTCGGTATTTTTTCTTCTTTTATAGCCGTTGCAGCAGGTTTTTGGTGTAAAGCTTTTAACTTAATTTCTTCTTCTTCAGATAAACGAAAATCTTTACGCAACTTGTTAAACCAGTATTTTTTGGTATGGTCAAAGCTTTTTTCGCCCATTAACGTAAAATGACTTTTGAATTGAGTGTATAAACCTTCATCAGCTTGTTGAAGCTTATCCAGGTCTATTTTCTTTTTTAAAAAAAACTCTTCAAAAGTCATTTATACCGTATGTTTTGGGCGTAAAAAATTATTCTGCCATGTTATGATAAACTGCTTGTACATCGTCATCCTCTTCCAGTTTATCTAATAATTTTAAAATATCGGCAGCTTGCTCTTCATTAACTTCTGTGTATGAAAGTGCAATACGCTCTAATTTGGCTTGTTTAAGTTCAATACCTTTTTCTTCTAAAGCTTTTTGCATCTTACCAAAATCTTCAAAAGCAGCATGTACTACTACCTCGTCTTCGCCCTCTTCGTTGGCTTCAACAAATATTTCCTCTAAACCAGCATCAATCAGTTCAAATTCTAGTTCTTCAAGATCAAAATCTCCGGGAGTAAATCTAAAAGACGATACTCTTTTGAAAATGAAGTCTAAAGAGCCAGTTTTTCCTAAAGCGCCATTACATTTATTAAAATAGCTACGTACGTTTGCTACTGTTCTGTTGGTATTATCGGTAGCGGTTTCAACCAAAACAGCAACACCATTTGGGCCGTAACCTTCATAAACAATTTCCTCATAACCCGCAGTACTTTTATCAGAAGCTCTTTTAATGGCTGCATCTACACGGTCTTTTGGCATATTTACTGCCTTGGCATTTTGTATAGCAGTTCTTAATCTCGAGTTGGTTTCTGGACTTGGTCCGCCTTCTTTAACGGCAATAACAATATCTTTACCTATACGGGTAAATTGTACGGCCATTTTAGCCCAACGCTTAAATTTTCTTTCTTTACGGAATTCAAATGCTCTTCCCATTGTGTTTTTTGTTATTTACCTGTCTATGGTTTGTTGTCGATAGTCCATGGTTTATTTACGATTAACCATGGTCCATTAACCATAGACTATCAATTATATTCCAATCCCAAAACTATAAAAAAATGCTTAACCCTTTCCCAGATTTCTCAGCATTTCGCTAGTTATTTTTTGAAGGTCAAATTTTGGCGACCAATTCCAGTCTTTTTCCGCATAGCTGTCATCAATAGATTTTGGCCAACTGTTAGCAATGGCTTGTCTGGGGTCATTATCGCCGTAGGTTAAAGTAAAGTCAGGAATATGTTTTCTAATCTCAGCAGCTAATTCTTCTGGATTAAAGCTAAGTCCATCAAAATTATAGCTAGAACGAATTTGGATATTTTCTGCCGGAGCATCCATCAATTCAATAGTGCCGCGAATAGCATCATCCATATACATCATGGGTAAATCTGTTTCGGCAGATAGAAAGCTTTGGTATGTTTTCTTCTTTAAAGCATCATGAAAAATATGGATGGCGTAATCTGTTGTTCCTCCGCCCGGCATGGCTTTCCAGCTGATGATACCCGGATAACGTATGCTTCTTACATCCAAACCAAATTTTTGGAAATAATATTCGCACCATCTTTCGCCAGCAAGTTTACTAATACCATAAACGGTATTTGGGTCCATAGTACAAAATTGTGGTGTTTGGTTTTTTGGTGATGATGGCCCAAAAACGGCGATAGAACTTGGCCAGTAGACTTTTTGTGTGCGGTACTCGATAGAAAAATCAAGTACATTAAGCAAGCCATTCATATTTAAATCCCAAGCTAATTTTGGGTTTTGCTCGCCAGTTGCAGATAGTAATGCGGCCAATAAATAAACTTGTTTGGGTTTGTATTTTTCATAAACAGCTTTTAGGTTTTCTTTATCTAAAACGTTTACAAACTCAAACGGACCAGCATTTTTAATGTCATAATCGGGCCTGCGGATATCGCAGGCTACCACTTTATTAAAACCATAGGCTTTTCTGAGGGCGGTAACCAACTCGGTACCTATTTGCCCATTAGAACCTAAAACTAGTATGTGCTCTGTCATCTTTAATTTAATTTTGAGGCTAAAGTCACCGCCTTTTTGAACTTTTTTATTTCAGACTTTAAGTCGAAAAACTCAGCATAAACAATATAAATTCCTGTTTTTAAAAGACTGTTATTTTCGTTGAAGCCATCCCAAGTAAAACTTCCTTCAGCAGAAACATTTTGGTTTTCAATCAGTTTTTTTACCAATTGTCCTTTATCATCAAAAATAGAAATTTTAGCTACAAAACCGCTGTTAGGTAATTTGTAGTTTATGGTTAAAATATCCTCAAAGCCATCATTATCAGGCGAAAAACTTTTTCCAGAGAGGGTAAATTCTTCGTTTGTAACAAAATCGTTTAACGTTTGAGAATTTTGATAAGCAGGCGTGGCATAGCCAACTGTTGATGTTGCCGATTTAAAATTCCCCGGTTTATTGGTTTCTTCATTTGCTGATACCCTTTCCAAAGACACGCCTTCTACATCTCTTAAAAGCTTAAAATGCATTTTTGCATCATAATTAAATTGGTCTATGCGCTTGTTGTTTTTATCTAACAATACAACAACGCCTTCAGAATCATTATAAGCAGGCATACTAGTCATCTGCACAAAATGAGAAGGATTTAAAGTTTGATAAGCTGTTTTAATCTGATCTGAATTGGTGGTAAGCACCCAATAACTACCGGGTTCTGCTAATAGGGTAGCTGCACTTACTGCTCTTATACTAATTAAAGAGTCTTTTTCTGCATTGAGGCTAGCAATGTTTAAATCTTTTAAATCTAAAATTTTATCAGAACGGTTATATACTTCTACAAAATCTACTCCGCCAGGTTTAGGATTAAACAAAACCTCATTAACAATAAAGTCTTTAGCTTCTAATAAACCCGGATAGATAAATGAAAGCGTTTGATTATTGATGGTACTTACACCGCAATCTGCAATGTTAAAAAGTGTAAGGGTATAAGTTAAATTTCTGCTTAGCGGAGCTGGATATTTTAGTTCTGCCTGAGAAAAATCTGGGGCTAATAAGCTTATACTTTGGGGATTTCCTAAACCATTATTTAAGCTGTAATTTGTTCTGATAGATGCTTGTAAACTGTCTAATCCACGGTTAAAAGTTACCAATACGGTAACACTATCTTTTATTGCCGCGTTATTTGCTAATAGCGGATTTACTGTTCTGTTACTTAAATAAATGCTGTTTTGTGCACCCGGTGTCCCGCCAATGGGGTTTATACTGGCCGAATAATTTTGCGATGCTTTGCAACTTGTTAAAGGGTCTATCATTTCTAATGACCAACCACCAGCTCTTTTTGTTGCATCTCTATACCAAGTGTCATTATAATTTACATGGTTGATTAACGTATTTACATCATTAAAAAAACTTAATTGGTCTGATGCGTTGTTTAAAGATGGCCAAGGAGAAATTCCCATAACTCTACCAAAAGGTTTTAATAAAGTAGTATCTGCCCGGGCACAAATAATCAAATATTCATTTGCTTTTATTGTATCTCCAGTAAATGTAAATGTTGTAGTAGCATCGCTAAACTTATAGCCATTTAATTGGATGTTTTCTGCAGTACGATTCCAAAGCTCAATAAACTCAACCGCAGGTAAACCTATTTGTGGCGATGGGTCGGCAAATATTTCATTAATCACAATATCATTAACTCTAGCCCGATAAGGTCTTCTGTAATTGAAATTTCTGCTTATTGGACTGGTAATGGTATTTCCACTTAAATCTTTTATATTATTAATACTGATGTTGTAAGAGTTTGTATTTAAGCTGTTTGCTAAATTTAAAACTACGGTACTACCACTTACATTTACCGTTGCCGGGATGATATTTCCAGGATTTATCAGATAATTTAAACGGTTACTGGCTTCTGCCGATGCAACAGCTTCATTAAAGTTTAAGGTTATTTTATTAGAGTCTGGTACAATAGTATTTAATACAGGCGGATTTACATCAACAACCAAATCTTGTACTATGATGTTATCAAAAAAATGCTTTTGAAAAAATGTAGCTGTAGACTGCTGAACTAAAAAGCCAAACCAATTGGTGCTGGTAAAAGTATTATCGGTAACTGTTCCTTCAGAGCGGTAAGCGTTTCCTGTGCCAGTACTATCTCTTTCCAAATTAAATATTGCATTCGCCGTTCTACTTACTTTTATTTTGAAATTATTATTGGTTGAGCTTGATACCAAACCATCTCTACCATCAATAATTTTAGTACTTGTAGCACTTGTGCCACTTCTTCTATAAAGTGCAATTTCATCAGCAGTATTACCAATTCTTACAAAATAGCCGTTAATATTTGTAGCTCTAAGGTCTGATGTATTGCTGATGAGGTAAACATCAACATAATTAGCTCCGGATGTTGCAAATTGTAAAACACAATTAAACTCCCAAGTGCAACCCAAAGCTTTTGTGTTTTCTGTAGCTATAGCAAAGCTTGCATTAGCAGTTGTATGGTTAGAACGTAGCTGCTCATTCACCACAATAAAGTTCAAATCAGCATTTTGTCCTATCCAAGTTGGGTTATTAGTAAAATTACCGTCAGAAAATGCTTCATTTATCTGTGCAAAAGAGTTTTTATAGCATATAATCAAAAATAATAGTAAAATCTTTCTCATATTTGGCGTTCAAAATTTTCACAAAATAGTTAATCAATAGAAAGTTAGTATTAAATTTTAAAAAAATGAAAGTTGCAGTTGTAGGCGCAACCGGCCTAGTAGGTACGGAGATGTTAAAAGTATTAGCAGAGCGCAATTTCCCGGTTACAGAATTAATTCCAGTTGCTTCAGAAAAGAGCAAGGGGAAGGAAATTGATTTTAAGGGAAAGAAGTACAAAGTTGTAACTGTTGATGAAGCTATTGCCATGCAGCCAGATGTTGCTTTATTCTCTGCCGGAGGTAGTACTTCTACAGAACAAGCACCAAAATTTGCTGCTGCTGGTACTACAGTAATTGATAATTCATCTGCATGGAGGATGGATCCAACCAAAAAATTGGTTGTTCCAGAAGTTAATGCATCTGTTTTAACTAAAGAAGACAAAATTATTGCAAACCCTAATTGTTCTACCATACAAATGGTTGTAGCTTTAAAACCTTTGCATGATGAGTATAAAGTAAAAAGAGTTGTGGTTTCTACTTACCAATCTGTAACAGGTACTGGTGTTAAAGCGGTAGACCAGTTAATGAACGAGCGTAAAGGCATTACAGATGGCCCAATGGCTTATGCGTACCCAATTGATTTAAATGTTATCCCTCAAATTGATGTTTTCCAAGATAATGGATACACCAAAGAAGAGATGAAAATGATTAAAGAAACCAATAAAATTATGGGCGATGACAGTATTAAAGTTACTGCAACAACTGTAAGAATACCGGTTATGGGTGGCCACTCAGAGTCTATCAATATTGAGTTTGAAAGAGATTTTGATTTAGCTAAAGTTCGCGAGTTGTTAGCTGCTACCAGTGGAGTTATTGTTGTTGATGACCCGGCAAATGCTAAATACCCAATGCCAATGGATGCACACGGTAAAGATGAAGTTTTTGTAGGTCGTATCCGTAGAGATGAATCACAAGCAAATACGCTAAACATGTGGTGTGTTGCTGATAATTTAAGAAAAGGTGCTGCTACCAATGCAGTTCAAATTGCAGAATATCTTTATAGCCAAAAGTTAATAGGTTAATTTTTTATATAGATACACTTAAAGGAGCGGAATTTTAATTCCGCTTCTTTTGTTTTTGGTCTTTTTCTGGTTTAATGGATGATAATTTTAATTTCACTGTGATGAAAAATATCCTCCTTGCTTTAAGCTTCTTCTTTTTGTGTTCAAATGCTTATAGCCAAACGCTAAATCAAAAAATACAAGTAGCCTACCAGAAATTTATGGCTGATGAGCAATTAAAACATGCCTCAGTTTCTTTTTCTGTTGCTTCTACAGATGATAATACCTCTATTTTTACTGCGCAGCCACAACTTGGGATGGTTCCTGGTTCTACATTAAAAGTTATCACAGCGGCAACGGCTTTAAGTGTTTTAGGAGAAAATTATCGGTTTAAAACAGAAATTGGTTATAACGGTGTGATCAATAATGGTGTTTTACAAGGTCATATCATTATTAAAGGTAGTGGCGACCCTACTTTGGGTAGCGATAGGTATACATCAACAACCAAAACTGTTATTTACACTAAAATTTTAGATGCTCTTAAACAAGCCGGAATTAAAAAAATTACAGGAGAAATTATTGCCGATGATGCCATGTGGGATTCACAATCTTTACCTGATGGATGGATTTGGCAAGATATGGGTAATTATTACGGGGCTTCTACCAGTGCAGTTTGTTGGGGAGAGAACGAGTTTGATGTTAATTTCAATCCCTCAACAACTTTAGGTAAGCCGGTTACTATCATTAACGAAAAGCAGCTTTATCCTTTTTTAACTTTAGTGAATGAGGTAAGTACAGGTGCTGCTGGTTCTGGAGACCAAGTTTATGGTTACTCATCACCTTATAGTCAGTTTATCTATTTAAGAGGTACTTATGCGCAAAATCTCAAGAAAACCATCAGGTTTGCTTTGCCAGATGCTGCTTTAGCTATGGCTTATGATGTTCATGATTTTTTAAATCAAAATGGTATACAAACATCAGGATTTAACACCACTAGGAAACTTCAATTACAGTCTGTAGCAGTAAAGGGCATACAAAAGAGTTTGCTAATGATAGAATCTCCTAAGCTTTCTGATATTATTTATCAGTTTAACCAAAAAAGCTTAAACCTTTACGGCGAGCAATTATTAAGGATAATATCTCCTGATAAAACCATAGCAAAAGGCATAACATTTATCAAAGACTTCTGGAAAAATAAAGGTATTGCCAACGCAAGCTTAAATATTTATGATGCCAGTGGTTTATCGCCAGCAAACCGGGTAACTTCTAAAACTATGGTTGATGTTTTACAGGCCTCAAAAAAAGAAAAATGGTTTAATGCTTATCTCAACAGTTTTCCGGTTTACAACAATATGAAAATGAAAAGCGGTACCATTGGCGATGTTTTATGTTATAGCGGCTACCATGAAAACAAGTGTTTTGCTATCATGGTGAATAATTATAGCGGTTCTACATCGGCCATAAGGCAAAAGATTTTTACGCTTTTAAACTCATTTAAATAATCAAACTAAAAGTAGCGCCTTTATTTTCCCCTTCGCTATGGGCTTTTAGCTTACCGCCCATTTGTTTCATGGTTTTTTGGCTCAGGCTTAAGCCTAAACCCATGCTTGGTTCTCCGTTGGTGCCCATCCTTCCAACGGATGCAGAGTTTGTGAAGAGTTTTTTAGCTAACTCTGGTGTAAAACCAAGTCCATGATCTTTTACTTCAATTTTGAACTTGTTTTGATAGGGTTGTAAACCAATAATTATCTCGCTTTTAGGGTATGAAAATTTAATCGCATTACTTAGTAAATTTTGGATAATTAAGCCTAGCTTATGCTCATTGGCAAAATTTATAGCCTCTTCGGTACAAATATGTGCCACAATGTTGATGTCTTTTTAGATGCTTCTGCTTTTGCCTGATCTACAGATTGCTTAATAAGCTTTTTTAAGTCTACAGCTTTATCTTCTGTTTCATTATCCATATGATGATATTTCAAATTAAGCAGCAATTCATCAATGTTTTTAAGTTGGGTATCGGTAATATGGTCTATCTTTTCTACAATATCCTTGTTTTCTATTTTCTGAATTTCTAAAACATGGCATAATCCTTTAATTTGTATCAAAGGGGCTCTTAAATTATGCGATAAAAGCGCTGTAATCTCTTGGTTTTCTTGTAGTAAACCGTCTAGCTGAAGTATATTTTGCTGGATAAGTCGCATCAATACCCCAGCTTCATCTTTATATTGTGTTGGTAAATTAGGAAGTTTCTTTTCTGAAATATAATCCTGAAGGGCGTTTTTTGAATATATAAGCGGTTTTATAAGGCTGTTTAAGATAAATAGGGTTGCGGCAGTGGCAACAAGCGTTAATATTAAAGTGATGATGATAATAGTGCTTTTCTCTAAACTGTTATCAGCACCTAAAAGAAATATTATAACACCAATTAAGGGGATATGAATTCCTATAAATGATATAAAGAGAAATTTAAGACTATAACTTTTCTTAAGAAATTTTACAGCATGTAGTTTGGTGTATACTTTAGCCATTGGTTTGGGTATAATGTTTTTTTACGGAAGATTTAACTAAAAGTTATTTGCATATTAACAATATTTGTTCTAAAATCACCAGTTTTAAAACAATTTAAAAATAAACAGTAATGATATCATGTCTAAAGCAATAGTTATTGGTGCCGGTATAGCTGGAATTGCAAGTGCTATAAGGTTAGCTTTGAAAGGTTATCAGGTTGATGTTTACGAGTCTAATGCCTATCCAGGAGGGAAATTATCAGAATTTGAACAAGATGGTTTTAGGTTTGATGCCGGACCTAGCTTGTTTACCATGCCGCAATATGTAGAAGAGCTTTTTAAATTGGCTGGCGAGTTGCCTCAAGATTATTTTCAGTACGAAAAACTAGACGAAGTGTGTCGTTATTTCTGGGACGATGGTACTCATTTAACCGCTTGGGCCGATACTGAAAAATTTGCCGATGAAATTGCTGCTAAAACTACTTCTAAACGCGAAGAACTTTTTGCCTTTTTAGCCAAAAGCAAACAGATTTACGAAATTACCAACCATGTTTTTTTAGAGAAGTCTTTACATAAACTAGCTACTTTTTTAAATATCCCTACGCTAAAATCTATTTTAAGATTACCACAAATAGATGCTTTTAGAACTATGGCAAAGGCTAATGAATCTTTTTTTAGCGACAAAAAAATGGTCCAATATGCCAATAGATATGCCACCTATAATGGTTCTAATCCTTACCAAGCACCAGCAACTTTAAATGTTATCCCTCACTTGGAGCAACATTTTGGAGCATACTTCCCTAAAAATGGGATGTTTGATATTACCCTAAGTTTGGTACGTTTAGCAGAACGACTAGGCATAAAATTCCACTATAACAGCTATGTTGAACAAATTCTAGTAGAAAATAAAGAGACAAAAGGCATCATCATCCATGCTGAAAAGCGTTTTGCAGATGTTGTAGTTTCTAATATGGATGTTTATTTTACTTATAAAAACCTGCTCAAAGACGCGAAGCAGCCACAGCAAATATTAAAACAAGAGCGTTCCAGCTCGGCGCTTATTTTTTATTGGGGAGTTAAAAAACAGTTTAAAGAGCTGGGTTTACATAATATTTTCTTTAGTGATGATTATCAGAAAGAGTTTAATACTATTTTTAAAGAAAAAGGTATTGATGATGATCCAACGGTTTATATCAATATCACCTCAAAGCTTAAAGCTGATGATGCGCCAGAAGGTTGCGAAAATTGGTTTACCATGATAAACGTACCCAACAACATTGGGCAAGATTGGGATACTTTAATCGCAAAAGCGAAGCTAAACATCATTAAAAAAATCAATAAAAATTTAAAGGTAAATTTAGATGAACTGATGGTTACCGAGGCCATTTTAGACCCAAGAACTATAGAATCTAAAAGTTTTTCTTACCAAGGTTCTTTATATGGCACAAGTTCTAATAACCAGTTTGCGGCATTTTTACGTCATGCCAATTTCTCATCAAAAATTAAAAATTTGTATTTTACAGGTGGAAGCGTTCATCCCGGTGGGGGAATACCTTTAGCCTTGTTATCAGCCAAAATAGTTGGCGAAATGATACCATCAACAAGCTGATATCAAGAAAATAAAGCTAATTTTACAAGCAAGACATGGTAACACCAAAAGAAAACAGATTGATTTACAGGTTTTTCTCCTGGTATATTCAATATATCATCAAGAAAGATTTTTCGTCTTTTTCTTTTAATAAAATTGAAGTAGATAAGGATAAAGCTATTTTATTATTGGCCAACCATTGCAGTTGGTGGGATGGTTTCTTGCTGTTTTACCTCAATAAAATTTACCTCAAAAAGAAATTCCATGTGATGATTGTTGAGGATACAGCCAAAAAAGTTTGGTTTATGAAGTATTTGGGTGCTTTTAGTGTTCAAAAGCAATCTAGAAGCGTGGTTAACTCTTTGCAATATGCAGCCCAACTTTTAGAAAACCCAAATAATTTGGTGTTGATATTTCCTCAAGGTCAGCTCTTTTCTAACCATGTTTCAAGTATAGGTTTCGAGAAAGGTTTGTTGCACATTGTACAAAATACAAGCAAAAAATTTCAGTACCTCTTTGCGGTAAGTTTATTTGATTATTTTCAAAACAGAAAGCCCTCTGTTTCTATTTACTTAAAAGAATGGCAAGCTCAAGAATATACAAGTTTACAAGTTATCAAAAACGAGTTTAATAAGCATTATGATGATGCTAAAAGCCAGCAAAGTAAAATTGTAGTGTAAATGATGGTCTTGTTTTATATCATATTTTTCTTTTTGATTTTGCGCTTTACGGTTACGCTATTTAATTTTATTTCTAATCCAAAATTAACGGCTAGTCCAAAGCATTATCAAGATTTGGTTTCTGTACTCATACCAGCCAGAAACGAAGCAGAAGATATTTTACCGCTTTTAGAATCACTTAAACAACAAGACTATCAGCATATAGAAGTTTATGTTTTAGATGATAATTCTGATGATAATACCTCTGAAATTTGTGAAGCATTTGCCCAAACTGATGCTCGTTTTCATACCTTAAAGGGAGAGGTTTTAAAACAAGGTTGGTTAGGGAAAAACTTTGCTTGTCATCAATTAGCTAAACATGCTAAAGGCAAATATTTACTTTTTTTAGATGCCGATGAATTGGTGAAAGATGGCCTCATCAATAGCGCTGTACACAGAATGCACATGAATAAGCTTGATTTATTAAGTTTATTTACAAACCAAACGATGAAAACCCGTGGCGAACAGTTGGTTGTACCAATGATGCATTATATTTTACTTAATTTATTGCCGTTAAGGTTAGTTTTTTTGTCTAAAAACCCTGCTTTTTCTGCTGCTAGTGGGCAATTTATGATGTTTAATGCTATAACTTACCACCAATACAAATGGCACAAAAAAGTGAAAGAGCAGGTAGTAGAGGATGTTGAGATTATGAAGCGTATTAAACAAGAAAAGCTTACTGGCGAAGCTTTATTGGCAAATGGATATATCTTTTGTCGGATGTATAAAGGTTATAATGATGCTATTAACGGTTTTTCTAAAAATATGCTATCTGGTTTTGGTAATTCTATACCGGGTTTAATGGTTTATTTGTTTTTAGTGCTCTTAGGACCTATTTTAATCTTGTTTTATTTAAACTCGCAATTGTTTTTTTTCTGTTGTACACTCATATTATTAAGCAGATTAATGATTTCCCTACTCTCTGGTCAATCACCCATCATCAATATTTTGTTCCATCCTCTTCAAATGTTATCATTGGGGATAGTTTCATTTCAATCCATCAGAAAAAAAATCACAAATAAAGTAACCTGGAAAGGTCGTAAAGTAAGCATATGAATTTTAGATTAGGTAAAAAAGAACTCTCTATCATTTTTATTATTGTTTTCCATATAGTGGGCTTAATAGGCTTTTTGGTTCCTACTTTTTATGATTTGTTTATCTCTTTAGTACCCTTTCATTTACTTTTAATGGCGGGTATTTTAATCATCAACCAAAAAGAATTTAGCTTAAACTTTTGGGTTGCCGCTTTAACGGTTGCAGTTGCAGGTTATATAGTAGAACTTATTGGTGTAAGTACCGGAAAAATCTTTGGCGTTTATAGTTATGGCAGTACTTTGGGCTTTAAACTGGCAGATATACCTTTAATGATAGGGGTGAACTGGTTCATCATGGTGTTTTCTCTGGGTTCTTATCTAAAAAGAAAATTTAAACATCAACCCACTATTAAATCTTTAGTGGGGGCAGTTTTTTTAGTTGCCACTGATATTTTAATAGAGCCAGTGGCCATTCAGCATGATTATTGGAGCTGGGAGGGCTATACCGTACCTTTTCAAAATTATGTAGGCTGGTATATTGTTTCTTTCCTTTTATTGAGATTTTACTATGCGGTAGATTTTAAGAAAACAAATCCGGTTGGTTTGGTATTATTCATTAGTCAGTTTGTGTTTTTTGCCATATTAAATATTGCAGAGCTTTGATGTTTTTTTAAATTTTTTAAACAAGAATTTGCCTAATTTTACGGCATAAAAGCTTGATTATCTTGCACCATGAAATATAATTTACAAGTAACCATTGATAGTGATTCTGGATTTTGTTTCGGAGTAGTTTACGCCATAGATATGGCAGAAGAAATACTACAAGAAGATGGTTATTTATATTGTTTAGGGGATATTGTTCATAATGATGAAGAGGTAGAACGCTTAAAAGCTAAAGGCCTAAGAATTATTGATAATGAGGATCTTAAAACACTTAAAAACGAAAAAGTTCTTATAAGAGCACATGGCGAGGCGCCTGAAACGTATAAGGTTGCACTAGAAAATAATATCACTTTAATAGATGCATCTTGCCCGGTGGTTTTAAAATTGCAAAATCGTATCAAAACCACACATGATGCTGATGAGAAAATCTTGATTTTTGGCAAACATGGTCATGCTGAGGTTATTGGTTTGCAAGGTCAAACCAATAATGAAGCTTTGGTTTTTCAAGATATTAAAGAATTGGAGGATGTAGAGCTTCCACAAAAATTCACCTTATACAGCCAAACCACAAAGTCTACAGATAAATTTTATCAAATTAAAGAAGAGCTTATTGGTAAAGGTTATGAGGTAAAGGCTAACGATACCATTTGCAGACAGGTTTCTAACCGCGATAAAGACTTGCCAGATTTTGTTAAGAAGTTTGATAAAATCGTTTTTGTATCTGGTAAAAATCTTCAAACGGTAAAGTTTTATATGAGGTATGTCGCAAAAATAATCCGGCTACTTATTTCATCAGTAAGGCAGAAGATTTAGAAATTATGATGTTTAACCCTGGAGATAAAATTGGTATTTGTGGTGCAACCTCTACCCCAATGTGGCTCATGGAGGACGTGAAGAAGGTTTTAGAAACATACTAAATTTTTATATCGTGAATAAAAAATCTCACAAAGGTTTGTTTATTGCTTTGCTTGTCATCGCCCTATGGTTTTGTTCACTATCTTTTTTCTTAAATTTCGAGGTTAATTTCTCTAATCCTCTTATTTATATTTTTATCCTCATTCAAGCACACTTATATACGGGTTTATTTATTACCGCACATGATGCCATGCATGGCACAGTTTATAGCGCTAATAGAGGTTTAAATAATTTAATAGGACAAATATGTACCGCTTTGTATGCCGCTTTTCCTTTTAAGGCTTTAAATGCTAAACATCATTTACATCACAGTCATGTTCATTCTCATGATGACCCAGACTACCATCATGGTAATTTTTTTCAATGGTATTTTCATTTTATAACACAGTATATCACTTGGTGGGAAATAGTTTTTATGGCTATTATTTTTAATATTTTAAAACTTTGGTTTGATGAAGTAAACCTTGTTTTATTTTGGGTGATACCATCTTTGATAAGCACTTTACAGCTATTTTATTTTGGCACTTATTTACCTCATAAAGGAGAACACGATAATAAACATCAATCAAGGTCTCAAAAAAGAAATCATTTTTTAGCTTTTATAAGTTGTTACTTTTTTGGTTATCATTACGAACATCACGATTCGCCGGGTACACCTTGGTGGCAATTATGGATTTTAAAAGATAAAGCAAATCATATATAAACAGGAATGGGAAAAAAGGGAATTTTATTGGTTAATTTAGGAACACCAGATAGTCCTAAAACTGCTGATGTTAGAAAATATTTAGATGAGTTTTTAATGGATGGTAGGGTTATAGATGTTAACCCTGTTTTAAGAACTCTACTAGTTAAAGGTATTATTGTACCTTTTAGAGGACCTAAATCAGCAAAAATTTATAAAGAAATTTGGACCGAGCAAGGCTCGCCTTTATTAATCTATGGGAAGAATGTTAAAAATGCCATAGCTGATAGACTGGGTGAAGATTATCATGTAGAATTAGCTATGCGTTATCAATCTCCTTCTATTCCTGATGCTCTTGAACGTTTAAAACAAGCTAAAGTAGATAGCATTAAAGTTATTCCGTTGTTTCCGCAATATGCTTCGGCATCTACAGGTTCTGTTCATCAATTGGTTATGGAAATTGTTAGCCAATGGCAAGCCATACCATCTATAAGTTTTGTAAATAGCTATTATGATCATCCGGGTATGATTAAAGTTTTTGCAGACAATACCAGAAAATATTTAGACGAAGGTTGGGATCATATCTTATTTAGTTTCCACGGAGTGCCGCAAAGACATATGCGTAAAGCCGATGTTTCTGGTGAACATTGTTTAAAAGTGAAAGACTGTTGCAAGACTTTAACAGAGAACAATAAGTTTTGCTACTCGGCCCAATGCCACCAAACAGCTAAATTAATTGCAGAAGAGCTTAATTTATCAGACGATAAGTACTCTTTATGCTTTCAATCTCGTTTAGGAAACGATCCTTGGATGCAACCTTATACCAGCGATGTTTTAAAGGAATTAGCTGGCAAAGGCGTAAAGAGAATTTTAGTTTTATGTCCTGCTTTTGTTGCCGATTGTTTAGAAACTTTATTTGAAATCTCTTTTGAATACCAAGAAGAGTTTGAAGAACTGGGCGGCGAGAAAGTACAATTAGTAGAAAGCTTAAACGATAATCCGGCTTGGATAGACGCTTTGGAAGATATCATACTTAACAAGAATTAATAATCAGGAAATTTTTCTTTGATAAAAAGAAAAATTTCCTATATTAGATTATTCTTTTGTTAAGCTTATGAAAACAGACAAAAAAAAGCCAAAAAATTACAGCATCAATCATCTTGATGATATCACTAACCAATTGGTTCAAGAAACTATTGCGGTTTACCAAAAGATGTCTGTTAATCCTATTGCTTTATTGCAAAATTCTAAAGAGGGTTTAAGTGCAAATGCTGCTTTAGATTTTTTAAACATTTCTGGTTTTACTTATGATGAGTTTCAAAGTGCATTTAAAACCACCGTTAAAACCATACAAAATTATGCTGTTCAAGGTTTAAAATTAGATGCCGCTTTAAGTGAAAAACTCATCAAGTCTTTTGCTCTTTTTAATAAAGGTATTGAGGTTTTTGGTTCGGTAGAGGCTTTTCATCAGTGGTTAAATTTGCCGGCCTATGGTTTAGGAAACCAAACGCCCTTTCATCTCATGGATACCATTACTGGGATAAACCTCATAGAAGAAGAGCTTATTCGTATAGCCTACGGTGATTTAGCCTAGTTAAAATCTATGTTGGTCTACAGAATTGTTTTAGCGCCATTTGCAGATGCTTTACTTTCTTCTGGGAGGGCTGCTAGATGGAATAGTCATGATAGCCATGTTATTTATACGGCTTCATCCATCTCTTTGGCTTGTTTAGAAAATGTAGTACATCGGAATAAGCTTGGCTTAAACGCTTTATTTAAAGTTTTATATATAGATATTCCTGATGATTTGCCTCAAAAAGAAATTTCTAATGATGAGCTACCAAGCAAATGGCATCATTTTGAAAATATCCCTGTAACACAACTTTTGGGCGATGAATGGTTAACAAACCAACAAACAGCTATTTTAAAAGTGCCTTCATCAATAATTCCTCAAGAATTTAATTACTTATTGAATCCAAAACACGCAGATTTTAAAGCAATAAAATTGTTAAAAGCAGAACCCTTTATTTTTGATGAGCGAATTAAAGCTTAGCCAAAAACTTTTTTCATGATTAAAGCTGTAGCTCCAATATTCTCTTTTACATAAGCTTGGGCTTTTTTGCCACAGTTATTACAATAAACTTCGCTTTGGGTAAGTTTAGCTAAAATGATATCTAACTCTTCTTGGTTTTTGATACTAAAACCCGCTTCATTTTTAATAAGGTCTTTAGCCTCCTGGAATTTCTGATAATTTGGCCCAAAAATAACGGGTAATCCCCAAGTGGCAGCTTCTAAAGTATTGTGTATACCAGCGCCAAAACCTCCGCCTATATAAGCAATCTCCCCGTAAGGGTAAAGAGAAGATAACATACCAATATTGTCTATAACGAGTATTTTAAAATTCTTCAATGAATCTAAATCTGCAATTTCTGAGTGTTTAATTACTCTTCCATCATCAAATAAATTTTGCAGTGCTTTTATTTTTTCTGGTTTTATTTCATGAGGAGCAAACAGTATTTTCCAGTCGTCTTGTTGATTTATAAACCATTGAGCCAAAAGCTTCTCGTCATCTGGCCATGTGCTGCCAGCTATTAATAATTTACTTTCATTTTTAAAAGCCTTAACAAATGGAAGTTCTTTAACTTTTTGGGCTAAATTATTTACGCTGTCAAATCTGGTATCTCCACACAAGGTATAATTATGTAGACCTATACTTGAAAGTAAATCGTCAGATTCTTTATTCTGAGTAAAAAAATGCTTTACATAACGAAGTATTTGTCTATTAAAGCTTCCATAAAATTTAAAGAAAATTTGTTGAGGTCTAAAAATAGCTGATGTTACGTATAAAGGAATTTGATATTGATTTAAAGCTTTAAAAAAGTGATACCAATATTCGTATTTGTTAAAAAACACCAGTGAGGGTTTAAAAATCCGAATAAAATCATTCGCGTTTTTTGCGGTATCTAAAGGCAAATAAAGTATATAATCTCCTAAGGGCGAGTTTTTTCTAATCTCATAGCCTGATGGAGAAAAAAAGTGATGACTATTTTTTGCTGTGGATATTGACTTCTAACAGCTTCTAAAAGCGGTTTACCTTGCTCAAACTCGCCTAATGAAGCAAAATGAAACCAAATCGATGAAGTAATCTCAGAATTTTTAAACTTTTCTTTCCAGTCTTTTCTTCCATCAATCCACTTCTTTGCCTTATCGTTAAAAAAAGATGCAAAAAGTATGAATAAGTAATAAAATTTTATTCCAATGTTATATATTGAGGGCATTTAATTTTGTATTGATTAACTTCGCCTGAAGTTTGATTTAAAGGTAATAATTTCCGCCATAATATGAAGATAGCCGTAATAGGTACCGGGTATGTAGGTTTAGTAACCGGAACCTGTCTTGCAGAGACAGGAAACAATGTAACATGCGTTGATATAGTAGAAGAAAAGGTTCAAAAAATGAAAGAAGGTGTTATGCCTATTTATGAGCCTGGTCTAGATATTTTGTTTCATAGAAACATAGAACAAGGTCGTTTAAAATTTACAACAAACCTTGCAGAAGCTATTAAAGATGCTGTTATTATATTTTTAGCCCTTCCAACGCCTCCGGGCGGTGATGGTAGAGCAGATTTAAGTTTCGTACTTGGAGCGGCTAAAGATATAGCTGGAATTATAGATCATTATAAAGTTATCGTAACAAAATCTACCGTTCCGGTTGGTACGGCAGATAAGGTGAAAGCTGTATTTAAAGAACATACTTCAGTAGAGGTTGATGTTGTTTCTAATCCAGAATTTTTAAGAGAAGGTGTTGCTGTAGATGATTTTATGAAGCCAGATAGGGTGGTAGTTGGAACATCAAGCGAAAAGGCTAAAGCATTGATGGAAGAACTTTATGCGCCATATGTTAGGTCTGGTAATCCTATCATTTTTATGGATGAGCGTTCTTCAGAGCTTACTAAATATGCAGCTAACTCTTTCTTAGCTACCAAAATTACTTTCATGAATGAGGTTGCTAACTTATGCGAATTAGTTGGTGCCGATGTTGATATGGTAAGAAAAGGTGTAGGTTCTGATGCTCGTATAGGTAAAAGATTCCTTTTCCCAGGAATAGGTTACGGAGGTAGCTGTTTCCCTAAAGATGTACAAGCCTTAGCTCTTTCGGCAGAGGAATATAACTATGATTTCAAGATTTTAAAATCTGTAATGGATGTTAATCAAGTGCAGAAAATTAAAATCATAGAGAAAATGATAAGCTATTACAAAGGGGATTTAAAAGGCAAGAAATTTGCTTTATGGGGCTTAGCTTTCAAACCAGAGACTGATGATATCAGGGAAGCTCCAGCCTTGTACATCATTGATGAGTTACTAAAAGCCGGTGCTGAAATTGTAGCTTATGACCCAGAAGCGATGGATAATGTAGAGCGTTTGTTAGGTGATAAAATTAGTTTTGCTGATAACCCTTATGATGCTTTACAAGGTGCTGATGCGTTAATTATAGCAACAGAATGGCAGCTTTTCCGCAACCCTGATTATGAGTTGATGGAGCAAAACTTAAAGTATAAAGTGATATTTGACGGTAGAAATCTTTATGATTTACAAAAAATGATAGACTTAGGTTATTATTATAATAGTATTGGTAGAAAAATTATTGAAGCATAAGTATGGCAAGCAGAAAAAGAGTATTAATTACCGGAGCAGCAGGATTTCTAGGCTCGCACTTATGTGATAGATTTATCAAAGAAGATTATCACGTTATCGGTATGGATAACCTGATTACTGGAGATTTATCAAACATAGAACATCTGTTTAAGTTAGAAAACTTTGAGTTTTATAATCATGATGTTTCTAAGTTTGTGCATGTTCCTGGAGATTTAGATTATATCTTACACTTCGCATCTCCGGCCAGTCCTATTGATTATTTAAAAATACCAATCCAAACTTTAAAAGTTGGTTCTTTAGGTATTCATAATTTATTAGGTTTAGCAAGAGTAAAAAAAGCTCGTATTATAATTGCTTCTACTTCAGAAGTTTATGGTGATCCTTCAGTGAATCCACAGCCAGAAGAATACTGGGGTAATGTAAATCCGGTTGGGCCAAGAGGCGTTTATGATGAAGCTAAGCGTTTTCAAGAAGCAATGACGATGGCTTACCACACTTTCCATGGCGTAGAAACCAGAATTGTAAGAATATTTAATACTTATGGTCCAAGAATGCGTTTAAATGATGGTAGAGTATTGCCAGCATTTATAGGACAAGCTTTAAGAGGAGAAGATTTAACTGTTTTTGGTGATGGTACGCAAACCCGTTCATTTTGTTATGTAGATGATTTGGTAGAAGGTATTTACAGATTGTTACTGTCTGATTACGCTCATCCTGTAAACATCGGAAACCCAGATGAAATTACGATTGGTCAGTTTGCAGAGGAAATTATTAAACTAACAGGTACACAGCAAAAGGTCATTTATAAACCATTGCCACAGGATGATCCTAAGCAACGTCGACCAGATATTACTAAGGCAAAAGAACTGTTAAAATGGGAGCCTAAAGTAAACAGGGCAGAAGGTTTAAAAATAACGTACGAATATTTTAAATCGTTATCAAAAGAGGCTTTAGAAAAAATAGACCACAAAGATTTTACTACTTTCAATAAAAAATAAATGGCAAATAAAATTCTTGTAACCGGTGGTACCGGATTTATAGGTTCACACACCGTAGTAGAACTGCATCATGCAGGTTATACTCCGGTTATTGTAGATAACCTTTCTAATTCATCAATCAAAATATTAGACCAATTAGAGAAAATCATCGGTTATAAACCAGAATTTCATGAATTTGATTTATGTGATGAAACTAAAACTAAAGCATTCTTAGCAGAAAATCCAGATATCAAAGGTATCATACACTTTGCAGCCTATAAAGCTGTTGGAGAATCTGTTCAGAAGCCTTTAGATTATTATAAAAATAACTTTGTTTCGCTTATCAATTTACTTGATGCTTATAGAGATAAGGCTATCAATTTTGTTTTTTCATCTAGCTGTACAGTTTACGGTCAGCCAGATGTTTTGCCTGTTACAGAGGCAGCACCTGTTAAAAAAGCAGAATCTCCTTACGGAAATACTAAACAAGTAGCAGAAGAAATTTTAAAAGACACGGCATCAGTACATAAAAATTACAATATTGTTGCTTTAAGATATTTTAATCCGGTTGGTGCGCATGAATCGGCATTGATTGGCGAGTTACCTATTGGTGTTCCTCAAAATTTAGTTCCTTTTATCACGCAATCTGCTATAGGAAAAAGAGGTAAAATAACCGTTTTTGGTAATGATTATAATACCGTTGATGGTAGCTGTATAAGAGATTATATCCATGTAGTAGATTTAGCAAAAGCACATGTTGCAGCTATACAAAGAATGGAATCTGGTAAATCTGCCGATAATTATGAGGTTTATAATATCGGGACAGGTAAAGGAACATCGGTACTAGAAATTATCCATGCTTTTGAGAAATCAACGGGTGAAAAATTAGATTATCAGATAGGCCCAAGAAGAGAAGGCGATGTAGAACAAGTTTATGGCGATGTTACAAAGTCTACTCAAGAACTAGGCTGGAAAGCAGCTTTAGGTATTGAAGAAATGATGAAATCTGCCTGGGAATGGGAGAAATATATTAAGAATAATCCGTTTTAAAATAGTTTGTTAGTTATTGGTATTTAGGTTGTTAGAAGAACATCCTAAGCAACTAACAACTAACAACTAACAACTGAAAAATGAAAAAAATATTAATAACAGGTGGTGCTGGTTTCATAGGCTCACATGTGGTAAGACGTTTTGTAAATACTTATCCAAACTATCAGATTGTTAATTTAGACAAACTAACTTATGCTGGTAATTTAGAGAATTTAAGAGATGTTGAACAAGCGCCTAATTACAAATTTATAAAAGGCGACATTGTTGATGCTGAGTTTATTGCTAAGTTATTCACTGATGAAAATTTTGATGCTGTTATCCATTTAGCAGCAGAATCTCATGTAGATAGATCCATTGCTAACCCAATAGAGTTTGTAATGACTAATGTTGTTGGTACTGTAAACTTGTTAAATGCTGCTAGAAATAGCTGGAAAGGCGCTTATGATACCAAGCGTTTTTACCATGTTTCTACAGATGAAGTTTATGGAACTTTAGGCGAAGGCACAGAAATGTTTACAGAGCAAACGGCTTACGATCCACATTCTCCATATTCTGCTTCAAAAGCAAGTTCAGACCATTTTGTAAGGGCTTATTATGATACTTATGGTATGGATTGTGTGATTTCTAATTGCTCAAACAATTATGGTTCTTTCCACTTTCCAGAGAAATTAATTCCGCTTTCTATCAATAACATCAAGAATAATAAGTCTATTCCTATTTATGGTAAAGGCGAAAATATTAGAGATTGGCTTTGGGTAGAAGACCATGCCAGAGCTATTGATGTAATTTTCCATAAAGCTAAAACAGGTTCTACTTATAATATAGGTGGCCATAACGAATGGACAAATATTGATTTAATCAGAACCTTGTGTAAGGTAATGGATAAGAAGTTGGGCAGACCAGAAGGTACCTCAGCTCAGCTCATTACTTTTGTTACCGATAGAGCCGGACATGATTTACGTTATGCTATAGATGCTACAAAACTTAAGAATGATTTAGGCTGGGAGCCAAGCTTGCAGTTTGAGGAAGGTTTAGAAAAAACTGTTGATTGGTATTTGGCTAATGAAGAGTGGTTAAATAATGTAACTTCTGGTAATTATCAACATTACTATGAAGACCAATATCAAAACCGTTAATGTTCTCGTTTTTTAAAAAGAAGAAAGAAGCAAAATATAATTTTAATCGTATTCAGGTGGATATGCACTCGCATATCCTACCTGGTATAGATGATGGTGCGCCAACAGTAAAAGAATCTATCATGTTGGTTAGAAGGTTAATGGATTTGGGCTTTAACAAATTGATAGCCACGCCACATATCATGGCAGATTATTATAGAAATACGCCTGATACCATTCATAATGCCCTTGATGAACTTAGGGAAGAGCTAGAAAAGCAAAATATCCAAATACCTGTTGAAGCTGCTGCCGAATACTATCTTGATGAAACTTTTGAAAGGAAATTAGATGCCGGAAACTTACTCACCTTAGGAGATAATTACCTCTTATTTGAGCTTTCTTATATCAACTACCCAAATAACCTGAAAGATATTATTCAAAAAATGAATGATAAAGGCTATAAACCTATTTTAGCGCATCCAGAGCGTTATCCTTATCTTTATGCTTCTTTAGAAAGCTATCAACAAGTGAAAGAATACGGTTGTTATTTTCAATTAAACACTATTTCTTTAAGCAACCATTATGGCAAACAAGCCCAAAAGGTTGCAGAAAATTTAGTTGAAAATATGATGGTTGATTTTTTAGGCTCGGATATGCATCATCTAAGACATGCAGATTCTTTACAAAAGTCTCTTCAAACTACAGCAGTAGAACAATTACTTTCTGATGATTACAGTTTGTATAACGAGTTGTTGAAGTAATATCTCTAAAAAAAAAATATTTTATTCGTACCTCAATGCCTCTACAGGATCTAACTTAGCGGCTTTAGAAGCTGGGATAAAGCCCGATATTAAGCCTGTTGCCACACAAGCAGAAAGACCCAATAGTATCCATGCCCAGGGGATGAGAAAAGAAGCTCCCATGGCAATGGCTAATAAATTACCCATGATGATACCTAAGAAAATACCGAACATTCCGCCCATCAAACAAATCACAATGGCTTCGTATAAAAATTGTTTTCTTATAACTTGTGGTGTTGCACCTATTGCTTTCCTAATACCAATTTCTCTTGTTCTTTCGGTTACAGAAACCATCATGATGTTCATTAAAGCTATGGCAGCACCAATTAAGGTAATTAAACCTATGGCTACGCCAGCAATCTGCACTATTTTAAGATTTTCTATCAGTGTTTCTGCAATAGCATCACTTTTTGTGATTTCGAAATTATTATCATTTTGTATTTCTAAACCTCTTATTCGTCGCATGAGAGCAGTAGCTTCGCCAACCATATAATCCATCTTGGTAGGGTCATTAGCCATAACAGAAATGGTATAGGTAGGTTTAGGATTGCTCATGATTTGTCGGCCTTTAACAATTGGCACCACACAAACTTTATCGCCACCAAAGCCAACACTAGAACCTTTAGGTTCAAAAACTCCAATGATTTTAAATTTATTACTTCCTATGGTGATGATTTTATCAACCGCAGAACCTTGTTTAAAAAACTTTTGCTTTATCTCATCACCAATAATCACAACACTAGCGCCAAATTCTGTTTCGTTGGCAGAGAAATTTCTTCCCTCTGCTATTTTATAGCCGCCAGTAAAAACATAAGATTCATCAGCGCCAAGCACAGATATATTTGGGTTTGTTTTTTCATTACCATATTTAGCTGTAGCAGCAAAAGAAGCAAAAGTATTTACAGAAACTGTAGCTGGTAAATTAAAATCATTTTTAAAAGCCATTGCCTCGCGGTAGGTAATTACAGGCCAAATTTTTCTAGCACCATTACCGCCAATTCTTATACCCGTCCCTCTGTTTCTTATGGTGAAAGAGTTTGCACCCATACTGGCGAAAGTATTGTTAAGAGAACCCTTAATAGCATCTATAGAAGTTAGAATGCCAACCAAAGCCATTAAACCTATAGCAATAATAAGTGCGGTAAGAAATGTTCGCAATTTATTACTCTTAATAGATTGTAAAGCAACTTTGATATTCTCTCTCGTATTCATTTTTGATGGGAGCTATTGATACGAAGATAAGACAACTTAAATAGATTTTTGTTACAGCAGGGAAGTGAATTTAAATGGTGGTTTATTAATGATAAAAAAAAGCCGCCTTTTTTTGGAGGCAGCTTTAGAAGTGTTTTTTCTTATTGATATTGAATATAAATCGGTTTAGGAGAAAGTTTTAATAACTCTTCAGGAGTCATTAACCTATTTGGTGCTTTCTTTAAATCGTTTTTATAGAATAATTTAAAACCTGTGAATTGTACGGGTTGCTCTCTTATCCAATGGCGATAAGTGCCTTTTTTAAGTTCAGGTTCGCCCCATCCATCCATGTGCATAACTATTTGTACTTCTGGTCTTAATTTAATGTTTTTATAATTGGTTACCATTCCTTTTGTGAAACGGTGTATTACCAACATCTTAGCCGGTAAATGATGTTCTTTCACCAATTTAGCTAAGTAGTTAGAACAGTAATTAATATCTTCTGCATCGTAAGTTCCTATTTTTGAACCTGGCTTATGTCCGGTTTTCATAGAAAATTCTGGATCAATTCCTAAATGAACATGTGGTAATTTTAGGTATTTCTCTAACAAAGGAAGTTCTTGTTGAATGGTACTTAAAGATACTTGTATGTCAAGAAAAACAATACCATCATGCATTTTAGCAATTTTCAAAGCAGAGTCTATTTGCTTATCTGGCATTCTAAAACGGTATTTCCCGTCTTTACCACCGTCACCTTGGGCAACTACAGCAATATAATGTACGCCTGCTTGTACTGGCGTTTTAGGGTCTGCCTTTTCCCATCTTTTAACCTCAGCATTAAGTCTTCTCCACATTTCTTTAGGGGCATACTCGCCTAAAGCACCCATTCTTTTAGAGTATAGATTACCATAATAAACCACCACTCTTTTAAACGGTAAAATAGCTCCCGGTGAAGGTACGGGTTGATTTTTAACCGGCCATAAGCCTGTGGTATCGCCGTTTGCTAGCTCTTTGTGTAAAGCAAAATATTTTGCAGAGTCTATTGGTTGATATGGGTTTACGGCTTTTTCTTCTGTAACAGTATTTGTTTTAGCTGAATCAGCTGTAGATGCTGAGCTCTTACCAGTTTTACTGTTTGCGCCATCACAAGAGGCTAAAATAGAAACTAAGCCTAAGGAGAAAATACTTGTTAAAAGTGTGTTTTTAGATAACATGGATTAAATTTTCTTGAAAATAGATATATGTATTGGATGTTTAAAAAAAGATATTCACAATTAAACAGAACGGAATTTACCAAACACACCAAGCGGTAAATTAATGCCAGAACTTGCTTCTAAATACAATTCGCCAATCTCTAAATTTTTAACTTGCGGATAAGCACCTGTAATTAGATTTTCTACAATGATAGAAGAAAAACCAAGCGAATAGGTGTTTAAAATAAGAAAATGCTCCTGAGGGTCAAGTAGTTTAACAACATCAGTCATCATTTCTCTAATTTGGTCTTCTAGCTTCCATTTTTCACCTTTTGGGCCGTGGCCATAGGCTGGTGGGTCTAAAATAATACCATTATAAGTTTTGCCTCTTTTGATCTCTCTTTGAACAAATTTTAAGGCATCCTCAACCACCCATCTAATATCTTTCAAATTAGAAATTTCTTGATTTTCATTTGCCCAAGTAACTACCTGTTTTATAGAATCAACATGGGTGGTATCTGCGCCAGCAGCTTTAGCAATTAAAGAAGCTCCACCGGTATAGGCAAATAAGTTTAATACCTTTGGACTTTTGGTTTTAAATTTTTTAATGGTTGATGAGATATAATCCCAATTTACGGCCTGCTCAGGAAAAATACCTACATGCTTAAATGAGGTTAAAGCCAATCTAAATTTGATTTCAACATCAGGATTTTTATAGGTTATATGCCAGCGGTCAGATACATTTCCAAATTTTCTTACCCACTCGCCACTTGTGGCAGACCTACCTTTAAATTTTATGTGATGTCTTTTTTGCCATTCTGCATCGCTTAAACCTTTTGCCCATACTGCTTGTGGTTCTGGTCTAATGAGGATTAAATCTCCAAACCGTTCTAGTTTTTCAAAATCGCCACAATCAATCAATTCGTAGTCTTTCCAGTAGGTAGGGGTAAGGGCTTGTATAGCAGGTTTGGGCATTATATTTATTTTTTGAGTAAAGTTTCCATCAATTTTGTAGCAAATACAAAATCATTTAATTCTTGGTTATGGGTAGAAGTAATTTCTTCTTTAGAGCCTTCCCACCATTTTTGACCTTGATGCAAAAATAGGATGTATTCTCCAATTCCCATTACAGAATTCATATCATGAGTGACGATAATGGTAGTAATATCATATTCTTCGGTAATTTCTTTAATAAGCTCATCTATTAAAATAGCAGTTTTTGGGTCTAAGCCCGAGTTTGGTTCATCGCAAAATAAATATTTAGGGTTCATGGCAATAGCTCTTGCTATACCAACCCTTTTCATCATCCCGCCAGAAAGCTCTGATGGGTACAATTTATTTTTACCAGCCAGATTTACCCTTTCTAAAACAAGATTTACCCTTTCTAATTTTTCTTTCTTAGGTTGTTCTGTAAACATGTTTAGCGGAAACATGATATTTTCTTCAACCGTCATAGAATCAAACAAAGCAGAACTTTGAAACAACATACCAATTTCTTTTCTTATAGCGATACGCTCTTCAAAATTCATCGTTGTGAAGTTTCTGTTGTTATACTCAACAGTACCTTCTGTAGGTTCGTGTAAACCAACCATACATTTTAGTAAAGTAGTTTTTCCAGAACCAGATCCGCCAATAATTAAGCTGGTGGTACCAGGTTTAAACTCGGCACTAATACCTTTTAAAACTTGGTTGTCTCCAAAACTTTTATGGATATTTTCTACTGTTATCATAGTAAGAGTTGTGCTATTATATAATCTGCAACCAAAATAGAAATACATGAAATTACCACCGCTTTGGTGCTAGATTGTCCAACTTCAAGTGCGCCTCCATCTGTATAAAAACCTTGATAAGAAGAAACAGTAGTTATGATAAAAGCAAATATGACAGCTTTTACCATAGCCACGGTAACGGTAAAAGGAATGAAATCTGTTGTTAAACCTTGTATATATTCTGCTGCGGTTACAGCGCCAGAAGCTACACCAGCAAAATATCCTCCGGTAATACTTAAAAAGATTGCGATAATCACTAACAAAGGAATCATCATAACGCCAGCCAATAATTTAGGTAAGATTAAATAGCCCGGAGCGTTAATCCCCATAATTTCTAAAGCATCAATTTGCTCGGTTACTCGCATAGTTCCAATTTGGGATGCTATACTAGAGCCAATTTTACCTGCCAATACCAGAGAACAAATGGTAGGGCTTAATTCTAATATGGTAGAATCTCTGGTAATAGAGCCAATAATAGATTTCGGAATTAAATCACTAACCAATTGAAAAGCCGTTTGTACAGTTGTAACTGCACCAATAAAAATAGAGATAATACTGATGATGCCTAAAGAGCCTAGTCCAATATCTACCATCTCTTTAAAAATCTCTCTTTTATAAATAGAAGCTTTTTCGGGGCGTCTGAAAACAGATTTCAGTAATAAAATGTATTTCCCAAAATGGTAAAATATCATAAAATTTATTTTTTGTAAAAATAAGCTTTTTTATCAATTGCAATTATTAATCCTAAATTGACATATTTAGCTAAAATTTCAAGATGAATATACTCATAACAGGCGCAACAAAAGGAATAGGTAAAGCTATAGCAATAAAAATGGCACAAGAAGGCCATTATTTAGCTTTATGCGCAAGAAACGAAACCGAACTTACATCCTTAAAAGAAGAAATACAAAAGCTTTATCCATCTGTTAAAGTATACACTCAGGCCGTTAATTGCAGCTTAAAAGCAGAAGTAAATGCTTTTGCGGCACAATCTTTACAGTATTTTGGTTTTATTGATGTTTTAATCAATAACGTTGGCGTTTTTGAGCCAGCGGCTATCTTAGATGAAGCTGATGATTTATTAGAAAAGCACTTTATGGTGAATGTGAATTGCGCTTATTTATTGTATAAAAAAATAGGTTTAAGTATGCGAGAAGCTAGAAAAGGTCATATTTTTAACATTTGTTCTGTAGCTAGCATTCAGAATATTGTAAATGCTGGTTCTTATTGTGTAACAAAAGCAGCGATGCTTAGTCTTAACAATATTATGAGAGCAGAATTAATAAATAACCAAGTAAAAGTAACAGCTGTTTTGCCTGGTTCAACATTAACAAGTTCTTGGGAGGGTACAACCGTGGCGGCAGATAAATTTATACAGCCAGAAGATGTTGCCCTCATGATTAACCAAACTTTAAACCTAAGTGCAGGGGCCAATGTAGATCAATTGATAATTAGCCCAACAGGCGGACAAGTTTAAGAAAGAAAAAAAGAGTAAGGATTGTAAAAAACAAGATTATGTCTAAAAAATTAACAAGAAACATGAGCGACAAGATGGTTGCTGGTGTTGCCTCAGGATTAGCAGATTACTTTCAGTTAGATGTGACCTGGGTTAGAATTGCATTTGCTTTAGCAGTATTTTTTGGTGGCGGTGGCTTTTTAATTTATATCATTTTATGGATTGCTTTGCCAGAACAATATAGTGCTATGTATGGTGGTTACGCCAAAAATTATCAGCCGCCAATGCCAGATTATACTTCCTATAAAGCATCAAAAAAGAAAGAGAAAAATTCTAACATAAGTACAGTTGGCGGTTTAATCCTCATTGTTTTAGGCTCGTATTTCTTAATGGAAGAATTTGATTTAATACCAGATTGGTTTAGCATCAGCAAACTTTGGCCTTTAGTTTTTGTGGTTTTAGGTTTAACGATGTTGATGAAAACTAGAAAAGAAAAAGAAGTGCTAACAGAAACTAAAGAGGAAGAGCCAGTGGAAGAAACAACAGCACAAGAAGTAACTGAAGATAAAACCAACGAAAATTTATAGTCATGAAAACAGATAGAATTTTTTGGGGAATCATATTGGTTTATATAGGAGGAATTATCCTATTAGAGAATTTTAATATGATTGATTTTAGCTGGCGATATATCTGGCGCTTTTGGCCACTTGTTTTAATTGTTACAGGTATCAATATCTTATTTGCCAAGAAGAAAACGATTTTAGCAATAGCTTTGGTAGCAGGTGTAACTGTTATAAGTTTAGGTTTTATCACTTATAAAGGTTTAAATAACGACTCTAATACGGGTATTACCTGGTCTAATGACGATAAAGTAGAGGTAGAAAGAGATTCAAAAGAATTAAATGCTTATACCGAAACTTATGACCCACGTTTTAAAATTGTTAAGCTTGAAGTTTCTGGTGGAGCAAGTTCTTTTGTGATTGATGAATACACAGATAATTTATTTGAAGCCAATATAAAAGGCGCTAAGGCTAGATATATTTTAAAGAAAACCGAGCAGGATAGTACTGTAAGCTTAGATTTTACTACCAATAACAATAAAGATTTCAACTTTAAAGATGAAGAATATAGCAAGGTTAAACTTTTTTTAAATACGAATCCACTTTGGGATATCAGTTTAAAAATGGGAGCTGGTAAAGCAACTTTTGATTTATCTGATTATAAAGTAAGAAACTTAGACTTAGAAGGCGGTGCTGCAAAATTTGATATTAAACTAGGTAGTTTACAAGATAGTGTAAGCCTTAACGCAGAAACTGGTGTTGCAAAAGTGGTGATTAAAATTCCTGAAAACTCTGGATGCTTAATAGAAAACACCAGCGAACTTTCATCGCGTAAGTTTGATGGTTTTAAAGAAAATGAAGTAGGCGATTACGAAACGCCAAATTTTAAAACCGCAAAGCAGAAAATTTATATCAACTTTAAAGGTGGCTTAAGTGATTTTGAAGTAAGAAGATATTGATTAATCTTAAATATGTATATCATAAAGCCTCGTTTTAATCAAACGGGGCTTTATTTTTTACAAGCTATTTAAGTAATGAATAAGTTTTTCTACAGCCAAACCACGGTGGCTAATGTTATTTTTACTTGCCATATCCATCTCTGCAAAAGTAATGTTATAGCCCTCTGGTTCAAAAATAGCATCATAACCAAAGCCGCCTGTACCGGTTCTTTCTTTACGGATATTCCCATTTACAATTCCTTCGAATAAAATCTCTTTTCCGTTTAATATTAAAGAAATAACAGTTCTGAAGCGGGCTTTACGGTTGTTTTCGTTTTTAAGTTTCTCTAAAACTAAATCGATGTTTTTTTCAGAATCTCTGGTTCCACTATACCGGGCAGAGAATACACCGGGCTCTTGGTTAAGAGCTTCAATTTCTAAACCAGTATCATCGGCAAAGCAATTTATTTGATAAGCACCAAAAATATACCTGCTTTTTATAGAGGCATTTTCTTCTAAGGTTAAGCCGGTTTCGGCAATATCCTCAAAACAACCAATATCAGCCAAGCTTAAAACCTTTATTTGTTGGTTTATTTTTGATTGTACTTCTGCTACTTTGTGATGGTTATTTGTGGCAAATACCAATTGCATAAATCAATAATTATTAAAAATTTTTCAACTCATTCCAATAAACAGTCTTCTTTTTTACATCGGTATCTAATAAAGATAAAGCCCATGTACCCAATATTTTTACGCTATCAAATTCTCCTGCTTTGTTAGCTGTAATGCCTTGTATTTGAAGCGATTTTGGGTCTATCCCGAAAGTTAAAATCTTATTACAAGCAAAATAATCCTTTAAATCTTTAAAGGTTAAATCGGTATAACTCTTGGTGTTTAAGATGGCAATATCATGCAAATCAAGTTTTTTAGCAGCCAAAATTTTTAAAAGAAATGCTAAATCTTTATCGTTAATAAACTGATGTGTGGTATCGTTTACAATAATGAGAAGATATTTGTTATTATCGCCTAAATAATTAAAAACTGGTTTACTTACAGGGGTTTGTGCTTTTGCTGACTCTTGCGTTTCTATTGGAGTATTCTGTAAAACTGGTATAACAGTTTTATTTTCTACAGCTGCTTTAGGTTCTTCTTTTTGGGCTGTTATAACTTCTGTATTTGGAGTGGTTTCAACAGGTTCAATAACATATAAGTCTTCATTTAAAAGAATGCTTAATGCTAAAGGGTGGGCTGTATTTAAAGAATCCATAAGGGCAAATTTAGGGTTAAATATTGTTAAAAATTTTAAAATGCTTCATGTTTTACATAAAAAGACTTTACATTCGTTTAAATTCATGAATAACTATATACTTCGTATTTTTTGTTTAGCTATTTCAGTTGCTTTTACCTCTTGCGCTAGGTTTACTGGCAATGAAGAGCAACCCATAGCAAGAGCTTTCGATAAATATCTTTACGCTAAAGATATTGAAGGTATAGTGCCTCCAAATATTCATGGTAATGATAGTATAGCCATTGTAAGAGGTTTTATAGACCAATGGCAGCATGATATGGTCTTGCAACATCAAGCTGAAGAGAATATCCAAGTTGATGAAAAATATATCCAAGAACAGCTTGATAATTACCGTAAATCTCTTATTCGTTTCCAATACGAACAAGAATTGATTAACCAGAAGTTGGATACTACCGTTACGGAAGAAGAGATTACCAAATATTATGAAGAGAATAAGAAGAACTTTCAATTAAAAAAGCCGATATTAAAGGTCTCTTACATCAAACTTAGTGATAAGGCTCCTAAAATAGATATGGTGAAAAAGCTTTTTACTTCTAAGGATGTTAGAGACAGAGATTTACTTGAAAAATATTGTTTTAAGTACTCGCCAGCATTTTCTTTAATGGATACCAGCTGGCATTATATTGATGAATTAGAGAAAACGCTGCCTATCTCGAAAATTGGAGAGTATAATTACGAAACATTAAACCGTATTTTTCAGATTTCTGAAAATAATACATTATATCTCCTAATTTTGCAGGGCTCTAAATTTCGCGATAGCTTATCGCCTTTAGCGTTTGAAAAAGAGAATATTAAAAATTTGATACTAAATCAGCGTAAGCTGAAGTTAATAAGCCAAATGGAAAGAGAAGTTTTTCAAGAGGCCCAAAAAAATAACGAATTAGAAGTGTACAAGAAATGAAGAAGTATTTAATAATTGCGCTACTTTTTGTAAGCAACAGCCTTCTGGCACAAAAGAAGGTGATAGACAAAGTAGTGGCTGTGGTGGGTGATAACGTGATTTTACAATCTGAGGTTGACCAACAATATGCGCAATACTTAGTGCAAGGCACTAAACCTGACCCTGGTATTAAATGCTATATTTTACAAAATATGTTGAGCCAGAAACTGCTATCGCAACAAGCTGTAATAGATTCTATCACGGTTAATGATGATGAGGTAGATGAAGAAATTGATAGAAGAATGCGTAGATCTATAGCCAATGCAGGCGGGCAAGATAGGTTAGAAGAGTTCTTAGGTCGTTCTGTATTGCAATATAAAGATGAAATCAGACCAGATATCAAAGAGCAATTGGTAGCTCAAAAAATGCAAGCCAAAATCACTGAAAAAGTAGAAGTAACCCCTTTAGATGTAAGAAGATTTTTTAACGAGATTCCTAAAGATTCACTTCCTACTTTTAATACAGAAGTTGAAGTAGGCGAATTGGTGGTTTATCCTGAGTTAACAAAAAAAGAGAAAGAGTTTTATAAAGACAAAGCAGAAGCTTTACGTTTAAGAGTTAAAAGCGGCGATAATTTTGGAACCTTAGCGAGATTATATTCTCAAGACCCTGGCTCTGCAGCCGATGGTGGCGAGCTACCTTTCTTTGATAGACAAACCATGGCAAAGGAATTTACAGCTTGGGCTTTTAAATTAAAAGAAAAAGAAATGTCTCCTGTTTTTGAAACCGAATTTGGTTTTCACTTTTTAGAGGTTCTTGAAAGAAAGGGTGAGCAAGTAAGAGCAAGGCATATCTTAGTAATTCCAGAAACAACGCCAGCTTCTTTAGATAGGGCCAAAGTAGAAATAGACTCTATCTATAAAAAGGTTATAGATAAAAAGATGGATTTCTCTACCGCCGCATCTTTATATTCTGATAATAACGATACCAAATATAATGGTGGGATGATATTAAATTACGAGAGTTCTAACAGAACTACGTTTATCCCTACTGATAAGTTAGACCCTGCTATATTTTTGGTTGTAGATACCATGAAAGTTGGAACTTATTCTAACCCAGAAGTATTTGCCGATGCTAGAGGTAAAAAAGGCTATCGTTTCTTGTATTTAAGATCTAAAACACCACCTCATAAAGCCAATTTAGAGCAGGACTTACCTAAGTTAAAAGATGCTGCTTATGAAACTAAAGTTAATAAAGTGGTGAGCGAGTGGTTTGAGAAAAGAAGAAAAGCAAGCTATATTAAAATAGATAAGGAATTTCAATCTTGTGATGTTTTGCAAGAATGGGTAACTAAACCTGTAACAGCTAAAGAATGAGTAAATTTCAATCAGAAGTAGAGGCTATTGATGCATTATGCTTGTCTTACAAAGAAATAACCAAAGAGATTTCTAAAGTTATAGTAGGGCAAGATGATGTTGTAAAAGCAGTATTGATAGCTGTTTTTAGCAATGGTCATTGCTTATTGGTTGGTGTACCCGGTTTAGCCAAAACCTTATTGGTACAAACCGTTTCTAGGGTACTAGATTTATCTTTCAACAGGATACAATTTACGCCAGATTTAATGCCTTCTGATATTATAGGAAGTGAAATTTTAGGCGAGGAAAGAGTTTTTAAATTCATCAAAGGGCCAGTTTTTGCCAACATTATTTTGGCCGATGAAATTAACAGAACTCCACCTAAAACGCAGGCTGCTCTATTAGAGGCTATGCAAGAGAAGGCTGTTACTGCTGCTGGTGTTACACATGCTTTACCAAAACCATTCTTTGTTTTGGCAACTCAAAACCCCATAGAACAAGAAGGTACTTATCCTTTACCAGAAGCCCAATTAGATAGGTTTATGTTTAACGTAAGTTTAGATTATCCTTCTTTTGAGGATGAAATTGCTATCGTTAAAAATACAACGGGTACCAAAGTTCAGGATTTAAAGAAAATTATCAATGCCGAGCAGATTAGCTATTTCCAGCAATTGGTAAGAAATATTCCGGTAACAGACCATGTAGTAGAATATGCAGTTGCTATGGTTGCTAAAACAAGGCCTCAAGGGGCTATGGCTACTGATACTGTTAAGAAATACATCACTTGGGGTGCAGGCCCCAGAGCATCTCAGTTTTTAGTGGTAGGCGCTAAATGCCATGCAGCTATTCATGGTAAGTATTCTCCAGATATGGAAGATGTACAAGCCGTTGCAATAGCAATTTTAAGACACCGTATGGTAAGAAATTATAAAGCCGAAGCAGAAGGAATAAGTATAGAAGATATCATCAGAGGTTTGTTCTAGTATTATTTAGAATAAACATCTAAAATAATATTCCACTTCATATCGTCATCTAATTTCCAAACCCTTACGTAATGGTAATTTTCTTGGTTGATGCTAGCATCGCCATAAGTATAAGCTAAATCTCCACTTATAGCTCTTTCTGCGGTAATTGGGTTAGAGACAATGTTTAGATCCTTTTTATCAATAAAATCTAAAGCTTTTAACTTCCCAATAACAGGTAAATATTCTGGGAAGTATAATCTCACTTTAGGGTCGTAAAATTCTTTAAAGTTTTTATTTCCTGATAGTTTTAGCGCTTTACCCAAAAGAATATCCGTATTGAAAACAATATCCTCACGCATTTGAATTTTTTGCGGACCTAATAATTTGGGATATTTATAATTAGAAGGGTCATAATACTCGTACTTTAAAACCGTAGGTGGTTTAGCGTGGGTAATACCTACATCTAGCCACAACTTCCATTTGCTATGGTCATTTTTCCAGATAGAAAGGTAATGGCCATAGGTAGTATCTTGAGCAGAAACCAACTCATAAGGCCCTGTGGTAAAAGCTAAATCACCTTCTTTAGATATTCTGGCGTATTCTGGCTTCCAACTTATTTGATATTCTGATTCGCTGTTTTTGGTGTAATACTTTCTCATATCTACCGGGCCAGGTCTAAAAACGATACCTTTAGCATCAGCAAATTTTAGAAAGCTTTTTTGTATACCTTCTCTTTTTACCAAGAGGTTAAAAAAGTCTTCGGTATTAATTAAGGAACGTATGGTACCATCTGCTTTTTGTGCAAAAGCAGGGATACTAAAGCATAAAGCAAGAAAAAAGTAGCTTATTTTTTTTGTCATTATTGCTAAAACGCTAAATTTTAGACCATGTTGTGCCTTCTTTACTATCCTTTAACTGGTAGCCAATTTCTTGTAGTCCTATTCTTATTTTATCTGAAGTAACATAATCTTTGTTCTCTTTAGCTTCTTTACGGATATTAATCAAGAAACTTATTAAAGGTTCTATATCATGCGCCTGATTTTCATCTTGTAAGCCTAAAATATCAAAAACATAAGCTTGAATAAGATTTTTTAAAGCAGCTAAATCATCAGCGGAGATTGCTGTTTTTCCATCGTAAATAGAATTGATTATTCTAACGGCATCAAAAAGCTCAGCAATAAGAATAGGCGAGTTAAAATCATCATTCATCGCCTTGGAAAACTTTTCTTCTAAAGCTTTAACATCAACTTCAGACTGGGCAGATGTTTTAACTTTATCTAAGAGTGCTAAGGCAGCCATTAACCTTTTAAAGCCTTTTTCGCTAGCATCTAGGGCTTCGTTAGAGAAATCTAAGGTGCTTCTATAATGCGCTTGCAGCATAAAAAACTTCACCACCATTGGGCTATAGCCTTTTTGTAGTAAGGGATGTTGGCCAGAGAAAAGCTCGTGTGGTAAAAAGCTATTTCCTAAAGATTTAGACATTTTTTGTCCGTTAACCGTAAGCATATTGGTGTGTATCCAATAATTAGCCGGATGCTTGCCGCAAGAAGCCACATTTTGGGCAATTTCATTGGTATGGTGTGTAGGAGCTAAATCCATACCGCCACCATGTATGTCAAATTGTTCTCCCAAGTATTTATTACTCATGGCAGAGCATTCTAAATGCCAACCAGGAAAGCCCATTCCCCACGGCGAGGGCCATTGCATTAAATGTTCTGGCTTAGCTTTTATCCAAAGAGCAAAATCAAGTTTACCTTTTTTCTCATCTTGGCCACCTAAGTCTCTGGTATTGTTTAATAAATCTTCAAGCTTACGATTGTTTAAAATACCATAATCTTGTGTTTGGTTGTATTTCTCAACATCAAAATATACCGAGCCATTGGTTTCATAAGCAAAGCCTTTTTCTATAATGGTTTTAACCATTTCTATCTGCTCTATGATATGCCCGGTAGCTGTTGGTTCTATACTAGGTGGCGAAACATTAAACACAGCCATCATATTATGGAAACCATTGGTATATTGTTGTACAATCTCCATAGGCTCTAAAGATGCTAGTTTTGCTTTTTTAGAGATTTTATCTTCTCCGCTATCGCCATCACCTTCTAAGTGGCCAGCATCAGTAATATTTCTTACATATCTTACCGTATAACCTAAATGTTTTAGGTATCTATAAATCAAATCAAAAGAAATAAAAGTGCGGCAGTTTCCTAAATGTACATCGCTATAAACGGTTGGTCCGCAAACGTACATCCCTACATAAGGTGGGTTTAAAGCCTTAAATTCTTCTTTCTTTCTGGATATGGTATTATAAATAGTAAGATTGTTGTGCATGTCGCAAAATACGAATTTAGATGATTGTTTAAATTAATCTGCCAAAGTTACATTACATCTAACAGGATAATGGTCTGAAAAAGTTTTTTTTATGATTTTGTAAGTTTTAAAATCAAATTCTTTTGAAGCCAAGATGTAATCTATCTGAAAATTAGGAAAATCGCCGTTATAGGTAATGCCTAAGCCGCTACCTTTTTCTTCGAAACCGTTTTTAATATCCTTTTTTAGTGTATGTAAAGTGTATGAAACTGGGGTGTCGTTAAAATCGCCCATGATGATATATGGCGTTTTGCAAGAATCAATATAAGCTTGTAGATATTTTACCTGCATACTCCTTTTGATAAAAGCATTTTTTAACCTTTTGATGATTCTTTTGCCCGAGTTTAAATCTTCCTCAGTATTTAAATCTTGTTTTAATTTATTGAGGTAGCTATAATCCTCTGGCTGGAAAGATATGGAAGCTAAATGCACTATAAAAACCCTAAAAATTTTGTTGTTTTTCTCAATATCAACCCAAATACCTTGATTGCCTTTTGTGTCGTCTTTTAAATCTATATTGCCCTTAGCTTTTATGGGCAATTTGCTAAATACGGCAATACCAGAAGATTCATAATTATTATCTACCGAAGGATTGTAATAATAATATTTGGTATCTAATATGTTAAAAACCGAATCTTTAATGTTGTATTTGCCTTTATTTCTGGTGAAAAACTCTTGAAAACCTATAATATCGGGTTGCTCATTTCTGAGGAGATTAAAAATGCCAGATCTGGTATGGGTATCAAGCTCTAGACCAAATTTTTTAAAATAATGAACATTATAAGTCATCAATTTTAGCGTGTTACTATCTGTAACAAAGCTACTTTCTGTTTTTCCTCTAAAACCTATGGTAGATGTTAGCGAATTATAACCTAATAAAATACTGATGATAGAAATTAAGGCGTACCATTTTTTTCTGATGAGCCAATAGAGGATAATCAAGAAATTGAGGAAAAGGATAATGGGATAAGAAAGGCCGAAAAACGCAATAAACCAATAGTCTGCCGGGTTGGTGTATTTTGCCAAATAGCTTAAAAATAAACCAATAATTACCAGTATATTAATAAATAGAATAAACTTACTAACGAGACTTATTTTTTTATTTTTCCTCATTGCTTTTGCTGGCTCTAAATAAAATTTCTTTCTCTTTTTTGGTTAGCTTATCATAACCTGATTGCGATATTTTATCTAAAATTTCATCGATAGTTTTTTGGTCTGGATGTATGTTTTCTTGATGTGGTTTACTATAATTTGTTGAAACTACTTTAAGCTTTTTACGTGGTTTAAACAGGTTGATAAAAGGCTTGCTCCAATCTCTGCCGTTTTGTAAAGACTTGATATAGAAAAAACCAAAAATAGCACCTCCTAAATGCGCCATATGCCCTCCAGCATTAGCACCTGCTAAGCTGATAATATCTAAAACAATATAAATTAAAGCAATCCATTTTAACTTAACAGGCCCAAATAGCAGTAAAGAAATAGTATAATCGGGCAATAAGGTTGCCGTAGCCACAATAATTGCGGTAACAGCAGCAGATGCACCTACAGCTGTTGCAAACATCACCTGATTAGAAAATGCAGGAAGAAAATTATAGCTAATGATGAATAAAAAAGCTCCTGCTAATCCGCCAGCTAAATAAACAAAAGTTAGTTTTTTAGTATTTAAAAACTCTTCGAAAATTCTTCCCATCCAAAACAACCAAAGCATGTTAAATAGAATATGAAACACGCCATTATGTAAAAACATATAGGTAAAAGGTGTCCAAAATTTAAATAAAAGCTCTTTGGTATAAGTAGGTACAGCTAAATAATCAATAATGGTTTCATAAACGGTAGTTTGTCTGGTAAACAACCATTGTACAACCCTTATGAGGTTAAAAGCCAGAAATACAATCACATTTATCCCAATAAAAAGATTTACCCTACTACCCGAGTTAAAAATTTTATATCGTAATTCTTGGATGGTATTCATAGTGCTAATTTAATTAATCAAATTGATGATGTTTAAAAATAATCACCAGGTCTTCTCACTCGCCACAGTTTTATCAAAATAAAACCGATAAGCATACCCCCCAAATGGGCAAAGTGAGCTACATTGTCGTCTGGGTTGTTGGCTATACCGCTGTAAAGCTCAAATAAACCATAAAAAAACACAAAGTATTTAGCCTTTAACGGGAAAAAGAAATATAAATATATAACTGCATTGGGGAATAACATCCCAAAAGCTAATAACAAACCAAAAACAGCACCAGAAGCACCAACAGTAGGGATGTTAATTTTAATATCTGTAAGTTGTTTTACCAGCTCAACCGAATTGTTTTTGGCGTTTAAACTTGTTGGGTCTGCTTGCCAAAAGTTGTACAGGCTATTAAAATCTCTTTGATACGCCTCAGGCACAGTATTTTCAATAAACTGCCCAAAACGCCCAAGGGTTGGATTGGCTAAATAATCTCTTGAATTTTCTATAAAAGATGATAGTTCTATATACTGCACTCCGGTATGTAAAAGAGCCGCACCAAGTCCAGTTAAAATATAATATTGTAAGAATTTTTTAGAGCCAAAGAAGTTTTCCAGTACAGCACCAAACATCCACAAAGCCAGCATATTAGAGAAAATATGCATAAAATCTCCATGCATAAATAAATGCGTTATAAATTGCCATATTCTAAAATTTGGCGACTCGTAATAGTACAGCGCAAAATGCTGGTACATATCAAAACCTAAGCTGTTTTGAAAAACATTGGTGGCCAAAAAAACAATACCATTGATAATCAATAGGTTTTTTACAACTGGCGGAAATATAGTGTTGCCTAATGGCCTAAATTCTCTCATACTACTAGCCTTTGTTAAAGCGTTCTGCTAATTCTTCTAAGCTTATTTTTACTATAATTTGTTTGCCATTAATGGCGATGCCTGGCATTTGGCAAGCAAACAGTTGGTCTATTAAATCAACCATTTCTTCTTCACTTAATTTAAGTCCACTTTTAATGGCAGCATTTTTAGCAAGTGTTCTGGCTAAATTATCTCTCTTATCAAGCTTTAAAACGGTATGATTGTTTTTAAAACCTTCAATTAATTCTTCCATCATGGTAGCCAAATTATTGTTTTCCGGAATATCTGCCGGTACACCTTCTATGACTAATGTGTTTTTACCAAACGCTCTAATCTGGAAACCTAATGCCTGAAAAGCAGGAAGCAATTCGGTTACCAAAGCATAATCTGTGGTGTTTAAAGTGATGGTTTGTGGAAATAAACTTTGCTGACTTAAGCCTTTATGATTTTCTAACTGTGATAAAAAGCGTTCGTACAAAATACGCTCATGTGCCGCTTGTTGGTCTATCAGCATAAAGCCAGATTTTATCGAAGAAATAATATATTTCTGATGGATTTGAAAAACCTGTCTGCTTAAAGTTTCGGTTTCTGAAACGCCATTTACTGCCGATGAAATGGTATTTGATGATGAATCTAAATCAAAAAATGATTGAACAGACTTCTGTTCTTTGCTAATCTCATATAAGGTGTCCCAATTTTGTGGGATAGCCTTTTTCTCTCCTAAATCTCTTAAAAAAGGTATTTCTCTATCTTTTTTCTTTTCATCCGCAAAGGGATTAAAATTAGGATTAAATTGTATAGCTGGAGGCGTTATATCTTCCCACGCTTTCTGCGATATCATCCTATCAAAACCAGTTTCCTGATTAAAATCTAAAGTAGGCGTAATGTTATACCTACCTAAAGAGCGCTTTACAGCAGACCTAATGATGGCATAAATTGCTTTTTCATCCTGATATTTAATTTCTGTTTTAGTAGGATGAACGTTGATATCAATTTTAGATGGGTCTATCTCAATAAATAAAACATACAGCGGGAAACAGTCATCAGGCAATAAATCCTCATAAGCTGTCATCACTGCGTGGTTTAAATAAGGGTCTTTTATAAAACGCTTGTTTACAAAAAAGAACTGGTCGCCACGTGTTTTCTTAGCAAAAGACGGCTTTCCAATAAAACCTTTAACCTCAATAATACTGGTTTCCTCGTCTAGAGGGACAAGCCTTTCATTGTAATTATTTCCTAAAAGGTGAATAATACGTTGCTTAAGCTGTGTTTGCGGCAAATGATAAACCTCTTGCCCATCGTGGTGAAGGGTAAAATGTATTTCTGGATGTGCTAATGCTACCCGTTGAAATTCATCAATAATATGACGCATTTCTACCGGGTTACTTTTTAAAAAGTTTCTCCTTGCGGGGATATTATAAAACAGATTCTTAACCGATATGGATGTACCAGCAGTTGTAGCGCAAGGTTCCTGACTTAAAACTTCTGAGCCTTCTATCACCAGTTTTGTACCTAATTCATCCTCGTGTCTTCGTGTTTTAAGCTCAACTTGGGCAATGGCGGCAATAGAAGCCATCGCTTCTCCTCTAAAGCCCATGGTTTTAATGGCAAATAAATCCTCAGCTTTTCTGATTTTTGATGTTGCATGTCGCTCAAAACACATTCTTGCGTCTGTCGCACTCATACCGCAACCGTTATCAATAATTTGGATAAGGGTTTTGCCAGCATCTTTAACAATCAGCTGAATTTTATCGGCACCGGCATCTATCGCATTTTCTATGAGTTCTTTTACAGCAGAAGCGGGTCTTTGTACTACCTCACCGGCAGCAATCTGGTTGGCAACCGAATCTGGTAAAAGTTGTATTATATCTGGCAAATTAATTTAATTTTTATTTAATAAATTTGTTACTGGATAATAATGAGAATTAATACTTAGCAAAGGTACATATAGGATAATAGGATACAAATACACTGATTTAAGTTTTTATCTCATTCAAAGATAAAGCTGTTTTTGATAAATTAGTACTCGAGTTTAATAATGGCTTAAATTAATTTTAATATTGAACACTCTGTCCAAGTAAATTTAGTCTATTCCTTATTTAATTTGGAATCTAGCGTTACTGTACTACTTTTTAAGTCTGTTTGTATGGTATCATATTTGTGTATATTTGGAAATTTGATTCATGTAAGTTATACTTGCAATAATTATTTCAATATAATATTATCATTATAAGAAATATATATTGTATGATATTTAAAAGCAATAATATTAAATAATATCTTTGTATACTTTTCTGAATTAACATGAGTAACTGGCTTTTAAAGTCAAAAGTTTCTTTTTTAATTGCATCTGATAAGGCTAATCCTTATCTAGACAATCGCGTTCATTGTTATTATTATAGTTGCGTTCAAAGACTGTTTTTTATTCTTAATACTACAATTGGAATGAGTGAAGCAGATATTGATAAACAATGCAACCCTAAATTGAGTGGGAATGGAGGGACTCACACATGGTTAGCTAAGTATTTTGAGGAATATTTAGCAAAACAAACTCATAAAATTGATGGTTTAGATTTAAAGAAATACTTATCATTTTTAAAACAAAAAAGAGTTTTAGCTGATTATAAATTATCTTCTGTAGAAGTTAATGATTTAGAACAAGCTGAAGAATTTTACAATAAAGTCATAGCTATATTAGACAAAAGATTCCCATGAGTGAAGTTAAACAATATATAAAATTATGTATGGATTTGCTTGTTAAGCAATTTCGTATTGAAAGTTGTATTTATGATTATGACGGTTTGTCCGATATACATTTTGTGGAAGTAAATCCGAGTTCTTTGTTTAACAAAGAACAATTCCAAAATGCTATTTCTGATTTATCAATAACAATGAATAATTTATTTCCTAATGATTGCATTGTATTTTCATCATCATCAGATAATATGCCTTTATCAAAATATGCTGAACATTTAATTGACAATGCAGTTTTAAATGTTGTTAATTGGTATGATTTATTTACTAATGGCTCACTTGTAGGTGATTTGATTGTGCCAGCATCAGCTGGAGAAAACAACTATGCATTAGCAGCTTAAAAAAATATAAATGTCACAAACACCATTCAGTTTTAAAGATTTTCACGTAGCGGATTTTTCGATTCAAAGAAGTCCACAAAAAGCAGGGAAAATTCATCTTGAGGTAGAACCAAAAGGTTATGTCAATAATAATAATAAGTCTTTTTTATTAGAGTTAGATGTATTAGTTACTGACGAAATTGATTCTTTTAAAATCAAAGCAAACTGTTTAGGTTTCTTTAAGTTCAAAGATTTAAAGGAAAAAAATATAATAATCGAAGATTATTTTTACATCAATGCTCCTGCTATAATGTTTCCTTTTATTCGATCATTTATATCTGCAGTCACTTCGCTTTCAGGTATGGAAACAATAAATATACCTGTAATAAATTTTGCGAAATTTTTAAAGGATAAGCTTAAAGACAATATAAAAGAAGTTGAGTAATGGCTTTATAGTTTCACTTCAAATGATAGCTTTTGCTTGATGGAGAGATAATAATTCAAATATAAAGCTATTTTTTCAGGAGAGATGACTTTTCTCTATGAGTAACTTTTTTCACCATTTGTACCTTTTAATTAGTTAAGGTGCAATAAAGGTGCAAAATGTAGTTAAATAATGATTCAGTTATATTAAATAATCTTTCTGATAACCAGATATTTATGAGGTTTATGGATGTGTTTTGATATTTCTTAATATTCTATAATACTATTGTATTATATCTGGCATATCTTATATGCTGCTAATTTATCAAAATTTTAAGGCTCTTTAATCAGTACTATCCCATTTTTTAAATTTTAAATAAGATAAGTACCCATATAATATTTAATTTATCACTTATTTTAAAATATTGTATCCAACAAAACAAAAAGCTGGTCGTTTAAATATCATGAAACAAGTCTTAAGTGTAATAGTCTTAATAATTTTTTTAGCCGTTCAAGCTTGTGGTCAAGCTCAGCAAAATCAAAAGTTTAATTTAGAACAAATACAAGAAGCTAAAAGCAATTTGGTGCTTTTAAATAATCAGCAGCAAATTATTCCTTTAAAATCATTACAAAATTTAAAAATAGCGAGTGTAACTTTTGATTTTCAGGAAGCCCCACTTTTAGATAGTATGTTGGCTAAATACCATAGCATCCATACAGAAAACGGAAATACTTTTTTAAATGATTTAAACGGATTAGAAGACGACTTAAAGTTTTACAATCTCATCATCATTACCTTAACCAATAAAACTTTAAACCTGCCTCAGGTTGTTAATTTTATTCAAGATTTAGCCAGCCAAAAAGCTTTGGTTATAAATTTTTTAGGAGATGGAGCTTTACTTTCTAAACTGGATAATATTAAACAACCTATTTTATGGAGTAGCCAAGCCAATGCAGCAACGGCTTTTATAGCACCTCAGGCAATATTTGGCGGTTTATCAATCTCCGCAAAGTTAAAAGAAACCTATAGTAACCAATTTAAAGTAAATGATGGTTTTGAGACACAAACTACAAGAGTAGGCTTTGCATGGCCAGAAGAGTTAGGTTTAAAAACTAAAGATTTTGAAAATATAGATGCCATAGCGGAAGAAGCCATACAAAAAAAGGCTGCGCCTGGTGCAGTAGTGTTAGTAGCTAAGGATGGTAAAATTATTTACAACAAAGCTTACGGAAAACATACTTATCAATCAGAAACTTTAATGGGGGTTGATGATATTTTTGATTTAGCATCTATCACTAAAATTGCAGCAACAACAGTAGCTGCCATGAAATTACAAGAAGAAGGTAAACTTAATCTTGATGCTCCCGTAGCCGATTATATAGCCAGAACACGTAAAACTAATAAAGCTAATATTAAAGTGAAGGATGTGATGCTGCATCAGGCGGGTTTTGTGCCTTTTATTCCTTTTTATAAAGATTTAGAAAAGAATGCATTTAGTAGGGTAGCAGATGAAAATTACACAGTTAAAGTAGCCGATAGTTTCTATCTCAATACTAACTATTACCGAGATGTGATGTGGAAACAAATGTTGGCTAGTCCGCTAACAACGCCAGGTAAATATGTGTATAGCGATTTAAGTATGTATTTCATGAAAGAAATTATTGAAGGTATTGTTCAACAGCCTATTCCTAGTTATGTTAGTCAAAATTTCTACAATAAATTAGGTTTAGAAACTATGGTTTTTAACCCTAGAGATAGGTTTAAAAAAGGTCAGATTGTACCTACTGAGGTAGATAATTATTTCAGAAAAACATTGCTTTGGGGTTATGTACACGACCAAGGTGCGGCCATGGCTGGAGGTGTTGCCGGCCATGCAGGTTTATTTTCTAATGCTACAGATTTAGCAATACTGATGCAAATGCTTTTAAATAAAGGAAGCTATGGTGGAGAGCAGTTTTTAAAACCAGAAACAGTTACGCTTTTTACCCAACAGCAATCGCCATTAAGCAGAAGAGGTTTAGGTTTTGATAGAAAAGACCCAGATTTATCAAAAAAGTACCCATCGACTTTAGCTTCTCAAGAAACTTTTGGACATACAGGTTATACAGGTACATGTGTATGGGTAGATCCTGCTAAGCAGCTCATTTACATATTTTTATCAAACAGGGTTCATCCACAAGTCAATAATAAATTGTTGGATTTAAATATCCGCTCTCGTATTCATGATGAGATTTATAAAGCTATTTCTAAAGTAGATTAAAACATTTGAACTGAAATAAGCTTTTACTTATTACATCCATTGTATTAAACATCAAATAACTATGAATAGAAGATTAGCCTTTGTAATAGGTGCAAGTATATTATTATTTGCTGCCTGTTCGCCAAACCTGACATTTTAAAATTAGAGAAGCAAGAAGAAGTTTTAAGCCTAACATCAAAGCTTAATAGCCTAAATCTAGATTTAGAAAAAGAGTTGTTGAAGGTCCAAAAATTAAGTAAACAAGTAGAAAGCGTAAATGAAGGCGCATCAAAATCATCCAAAGATGCAAAATCTGTTTCTGATGATTTAAGTAACAACCCTGGCAACGCTAAACTATCTTCTAAGGCTGATAGAGCAGCAAAAGCTGCGGCTAAAGATGCCAAGAAAGCTCACAAGTTAAATGATGCTTTAAGCAAATCAAATAAAAAGGTAGAGAGCTTACAGAAAGAAATCGATAAGACACAGCAAGAACTTAATACTTTAGACCAGAAAGTAGATTTTGTGCCTACGCAAGAAGCTAAGTAGTTAGACATTAAATGATGATGTCTAAAAAATAATATTTCTCACATTAAACAGAGTCGAAGGAAATGTCATCCTGAGCGCTTGCCTGCCTGAGGTAGGGAGTCGAAGGAAATGTCATCCTGAGCGCTTGCCTGCCTGAGGTAGGGAGTCGAAGGAAATGTCATCCTGAGCGCTTGCCTGCCTGAGGTAGGGAGTCGAAGGAAATGTCATCCTGAGCGGAGTCGATGGATAAGAAAAGGCTTCGACTCCTCTCAGCCTGATACAAAATGGCGATATGATGCAATCTTATTTTTTTGCTTTTACCTTCATTAATTGTTACAAAAGCCTAACATAACTATTCTAATTAAATTACTTAATTTGCTACACATTTAAGAAGGATGAATATAAAATGAGAATAGGTATTGTTTGTTATCCCACGTTTGGTGGAAGCGGTGTTGTAGCTACAGAATTAGGTAAGGCACTTGCTGATAATGGCCATCAGGTTCATTTTATTACCTACAGCCAGCCTGCTCGTTTAGATTTCTTTTCAGAAAATTTATTCTATCATGAAGTTTCTGTTTCAAATTATCCACTTTTTGATTACGCCCCATATGAGTTAGCTTTATCTAGCAAGATGGTTGATGTTGCCAGATTCGAAAAACTCGATATTTTACATGTTCATTATGCTATTCCACATGCATCGGCAGCGTTTATGGCAAAGCAAATATTAGCAACTTATGGAATACATATCCCTGTGGTTACAACCTTGCATGGTACAGATATTACTTTGGTAGGGAAAGATTTAACCTACAAACCTGTAGTTACGTTCTCTATCAATAAATCTGATGGGGTTACAGCTGTTTCTGAGGATTTGAAAAAAGCTACTTACGACCATTTTGATATCCAAAGAGAGATACGTGTAATACCCAATTTTATAGATTTACAAAGATTTAGCCTAAAAGCTAAAGACCATTTCAAAAAAGCTATAGCCCCTTTTGGAGAAAGAATTTTAGTACATACTTCAAACTTTAGGAAAGTGAAGCGTACACAAGATGTTGTTCATATTTTTAAACAAATTTTAACTAAAGTGCCAGCTAAACTTTTAATGGTAGGTGATGGTCCAGAGCGTGTTAATTGCGAGGCTTTATGTCGCGAGTTAGAAGTTTGCGAACACGTACGTTTCTTGGGTAAGCAAGATGCGGTAGAAGAGATTCTATCCGTATCGGATTTATTTTTGATGCCTTCAGAGTCTGAAAGTTTTGGTTTAGCCGCTTTAGAAGCAATGGCTTGTAAGGTTCCTGTTATTTCTTCCAATACCGGAGGCTTACCAGAGCTTAATGTAAACGGTGTAACCGGATTCTTGAATAATGTTGGCGATGTAGATGGTATGGCTACTAACGCTATCTATATTTTGCAAGACAACCAAATTTTACAAACCTTTAAAGAGAACGCCATAAAAAGAGCTAAAGAATTTGATTTAAGCCTTATTCTGCCCGTTTATGAGAAATATTACGAAGAAGTAATAGAGAAAAGTAAAGTAGCAATCTAGATTTTTTATTATTATATCCAAACAGTAGAGAATAATAGTTTATTTTTTTGTTGCAACAATATTGCATTTAATTATATTTGCAACATTATTTCATTTATTAAAAACTATTATGTCTACAAAAATTAAATTCTACCTATTTATTTTTCTTTTAACTGCCTTTGCTGCTTGTAAAAAGGATAGTACAATAGAGCATCAAAAAACAGAAGAAAATAAGTTTGTGAGGTTGTTAATTGCAGATGCACAGGATAAAACCCTCACTTTTATTAATCCAGTAACCAATCAGCAATCAACATTTCAAGCGCAATTTGCAGTAAATAATATTTATCCAACGGAAAGCAAACGTTTTGCTGGGATTATAAATGCTACCAATAATCACGTAAGTTTTTTTGATTCAGGTGTGGAAGCTCATGGAGATCATGCGCATTTAAAAGGCACACCCAAATGGGCTTTAACCAATTCTTTAGCAGTTAGACCAACACATTTTTATTCTTTAGGGAATGAAATAGCTGTTTTTAATGATGGTGATGCATCTTTAAGTTTAGTTACTGAAGATAAATTGCATACGCAGGCCCAAACCAACCATATTGTGGTAGATAGGGCTCATCATGGTGCTGTGGTTATTTTTAACAATGGTAGCTATGCTGTAACAGAAAAAGACAATAGCATTAGCGGAGCTTTACCAGAACGAGTTAAGATTGTTAATGCTGCTGGACAAGTTTTACATACCTCTACAGTAGCTACTAAAGGCATACATGGTGAGGCAGGAAATGGAAGTACAGCTATTTTTGGTACTGTTGGTGGTATGTTAATTGTAAAAAGTGATGGAAGCCAAAATCTGGTAAACTGGCCATCCGAAATAGGGGAGGCTAACTGGCTATCTACTATTAATTACGGCAAAGTATCTAATAGGTTTCTAGGATTCAAATCTAAATTTGGAGCATATATTTTAGACCCTTCCCAAAATAGTTTTACAAAAGTTATTACAGTAAACAATATTAGAAGCGCCGTATTTGATGCAGAAGGAAAAGATATTTTAGTTTTATTAGAAGATGGTACTGTACAATTATATAGTGGTTCTTCTTTAGCTAAATTACAAGAAGTTAAACTGAATATTACTTTTGGTACAGGAGCTTTAGTGCCAAATGTAACCGCAACAAAACATTTTGTTTACGTTACCAATCCAAATGGAGGAGAAGTTATACAATTAGAGCGTGGTAACTTTTCTAAACAGAATAAAATTCTTGTTGCTGGTAAACCCGCTAAAATAATCATGCTAGGTGCTGATTTTGATGATGAAGGAAATCATTAATTAATTAAAAATAAAATAGGTGTGTTAGTAAAAAAGGCAGCTCATTCATGTAATGGCTGCCTTTTCTTTATTTAATGAGGTGTTTAAGATTGATAATTTCTTGTTCTGATAAATATCTCCATTTTCCTCTTGGTAAGTCTTTTTTGCTTAAACCTGCATAAATAACACGGTCTAATTTTACTACTTCATAGCCTAAGCTCTCAAAAATTCTTCTTACGATTCTGTTTTTACCACTATGTATTTGTATACCAATTTCATTTTTGGCACCGCCTGTAACGTAGCTCACCGCATCAGGTTTTATAAAACCGTCTTCCAATTCTAAACCGAAAGCAATTTTATTGAAATCTCCTTGAGAAAGGTTTCTTTCCAATTCAACATTGTAAATTTTAACAATGTTATTTCTAGGATGTGACAATTTCTCTGCTAAATCTCCATCATTGGTCATTAAAAGTAAACCTGTAGTATTTCTATCTAATCGGCCAACTGGGTAAATACGTTCTTTACTAGCTTTATCAACCAATTCCATCACCGTTTTACGTTCCTGTGGGTCGTCTGTAGTGGTGATAAAGTCTTTTGGTTTATTTAATAAAACGTAAACCATTTTTTCTCGTTTTAATAACTCTCCGTTATAACGTATTTGGTCTACCGCGGGGTTTACTTTAGCACCAAGTTCTGATACTACAACACCATTCACACTTACAACACCTGCTGCAATTAATTCATCAGCTTTTCTTCTAGAACAAATTCCAGAATTGGCAATGTATCTGTTTAATCTGATGGTATCATCTTCTTTTTTTGTATTGCCTTTTGCTTGTCTAGATCTTAATCTTACCTGCTCGTCTTTTACTTCAGAAAATTCTCCCTGAGGTTCTCTTTTTCTATAATTACGTGGCTGTTCACTGTCATTCAAACGCTCTCTTTTCTCGCCACCAAAACCACCTTCTTTTCTATAGCCGAAAGGCTTTCTATCTCCATAAGATTTTCTTTCTCCACCAAAACCGCCTTCTTTTCTATCTCCGTAAGATTTTCTCTCACCACCAAAACCGCCTTCTTTTCTATCGCCGAAAGGCTTTCTGTCTCCGTAAGATTTTCTCTCTCCACCAAAACCGCCTTCTTTTCTATCGCCGAAAGGCTTTCTGTCTCCGTAAGATTTTCTCTCTCCACCAAAACCGCTTTCTTTTCTATCTCCGTAAGATTTTCTCTCACCACCAAAACCGCCTTCTTTTCTATCGCCGAAAGGCTTTCTATCTCCGTAAGATTTTCTCTCTCCACTAAAACCGCCTTCTTTTCTATCGCCGAAAGGCTTTCTGTCTCCGTAAGATTTTCTCTCTCCACTAAAACCGCCTTCTTTTCTATCGCCGAAAGGCTTTCTGTCTCCGTAAGATTTTCTCTCTCCACCAAAACCGCCTTCTTTTCTGTCTCCGTAAGATTTTCTTTCTCCACTAAAGCCACCTTCTTTTCTATCTCCGTAAGATTTCCTTTCTCCACCAAAACCACCTTCTTTTCTATCGCCATAAGGCTTCCTATCGCCAAAAGATTTTCTCTCTCCGCTGGAGCTTTCTTTTCTATCGCCGTAAGGTTTGTCTTTTCTGTCTGATGAGTTTTCGCCTGATTGTGGCCTTCTATTTGATGATGAAGATCTGGAAGGTTTGTTGCTGTCTCTTCCGGACTTGTCGTCGCGACTGTTCCTGTTTTTGTTGAATGACATGTTATCGTTTTTATCCTCTTTTGAGGGCTACAAATGTACTAAAATTATGCAATTTTTTATGGTAAAAAACAGTAGCGTTCTGTATGGAAAACTAGTCAAATAAAGCATCCATATAAGCATCCAAAAAACGGGTGTTTTTGTAAGTGTTTGATAATGTGATTTATATGTTGTATATTTGCACTCTTTTAAAAGTTGAGTGGTAATTAAAACAAGATTTATGAAGCGTAAAAGCGTAATAACTTGTAGCTTGATGTTGGTTGTTTGCTTAGTTGCAAAAATGTTTGGTTACAGCTATTCCACCGGGTTTAACAAGATAAATAATCCGTTAAATATTGAGGCTACAAAAGATAAAGTAGCAAAAGAAAGGTCTCAAGAATTATTAAGTTTTGCCGATGAAATGATCCCTTTAGGGGATGAAAAAATCGACTATAAAATGAAAAGAGCCTTAAAGGCAAACTCATTTCGTCAGGTTCAAACTTTAAAATTACACCAAAGAGCAGAAAGATGGTTCCCAGTGATAGAACCAGTGCTTAAAGCCTACGGTATTCCAGAAGATTTTAAGTATATCCCTTTGGTAGAAACCGGTATGGCTCGTGGAAAAGTTTCGCCAAAAGGAGCAGCAGGTTTATGGCAGTTTATGCCCCAAACAGCCAAAAGCTACGGTTTAAAAGTAAACAGCCAAATTGATGAGCGTACCAATGTGTACCTTTCTACAGTAGCAGCAGCTAAATACTTAAAAGATTTATACAAAGTATTTAACAGTTGGACTTTAGTTGCAGCAGCCTACAACGTTGGCGAAGGAAGTTTACAAAGACAAATTAACAGGCAAGGAGAAGATAACTATTTTAGGTTAAAACTAAACCGCGAAACGGGTAGGTATGTGTACAGCCTTATTTCTATGAAAGAAGTTATAGAAAAACCAGAAAAATATGGTTATCAAATTAACAACCCTAGGAAGTTGTTGGCTTACCAACCTTAAGAATTAAAATGACAATGAAATAGAAAGGTTGGACCCTGTGGTCCAGCCTTTTTTGTTATTTTTGCGGCTGAGAAAATCCTCGCAAACAACAAACAAAAGCATAAATAAAATCTTTATTTAGTGCAGGAAGCTTTTATATGAGTAAGAAACCTATTGACCTTGGCGAACAAACAGAAGTAGAAGTTTATGGTGCCAGAGTTCATAATTTAAAGAACATAGATATATCATTTCCGCGTAACCAACTGGTTGTTATTACTGGTTTAAGCGGCTCGGGAAAATCTTCTTTAGCATTTGATACCATTTATGCCGAAGGGCAAAGGCGTTATATGGAGACTTTCTCGGCCTATTCTCGTCAGTTTATGGGGGGTATGGAGCGCCCTGATGTAGATAAAATATCAGGCTTAAGTCCCGTTATCGCTATTGAGCAAAAAACTACTTCTAAAAATCCTCGTTCTACGGTAGGTACCATTACAGAGATTTATGATTTTATGCGTCTCTTATTTGCCCGTGTTGGCGATGCGTACTCCTATAATACGGGAGAGAAAATGGTTAAAATGTCTGAAGACCAGATATTAAACCAAATTTTAACTCAATTTGATGGCAAACCTATTAACATTCTAGCACCTGTTGTTAAAGGTAGAAAAGGACATTACCGCGAATTGTTTGAGCAAATAAGAAAGCAAGGTTTCCTAAAAGTTAGGGTAGATGGGGAGATTATGGATGTAACACCTAAAATGCAGGTAGATCGTTATAAAATCCACGATATAGAAACCGTTGTTGATAGGTTAATTGTTTCTCAGGACGATAAAAAACGGCTGTATGCTTCTATACAACAAGCGCTAAAAATTGCGAAAGGCATCATCAAAATATCTGATAAAGAGAATCATGTTTATCATTTCTCTAAATATTTGATGTGCCCAACTACAGGTATTTCGTATGATGAACCGCAACCTAATACATTTTCCTTTAACTCTCCTTATGGGGCTTGTCCGGAGTGTGATGGTTTAGGTTATGTTTTTGATATTGATGAAGAATCGGTTATCCCAAATAAAAAATTAAGCATTCTTAATGGCGCTTTAGCTCCTTTAGGCGAGTACCGCGAAACTTGGATATTTCAGGTGATTAAAGCTTTAGGTAAAAAGTATGGTTTCTCTTTATCGCAACCTGTAGAAAAGTTAAGTGATGAAGCTATTCGTATTCTATTACACGGAACTGACGAGTTGGTTACCGTACCTGTAGAGTACAACAAATGGAATGTTGAGAATTATCAGATAGAGTTTGATGGCATTATCAAAATGCTGGAAGAACAGAACGAAAAAAAGGGAGATACTGCAACAGATTTAGAAGGTTATCGTATCCTGAAAACTTGTCCCGAGTGTGATGGTGCTCGTTTAAAGAGAGAATCACTCCATTTTAAAGTTGATGAGAAGAATATCTTCGAGTTAGCTTCTATGGATATCAAAAATCTAAAGCAATGGTTTGATGGTATTGAAGAAAGACTTTCTGATAGGCAAAATGTTATCGCCAAAGAGATTTTAAAAGAAATAAGAGCCAGAATAGGTTTTTTATTAGATGTAGGTTTAGAATATCTTACATTGGATAGAACTGCTCGTACACTTTCTGGTGGCGAAGCACAACGTATTAGGCTGGCAACGCAAATAGGTTCTCAGCTTATGAATGTGATGTACATTTTAGACGAACCTTCTATCGGGCTGCACCAAAGAGATAATGACCGTTTGATAAAAGCCTTAAAAGATCTTAGAGACTTAAGCAATACCGTTTTAGTGGTAGAGCATGATAAGGATATGATTTTAGAAGCCGATTATGTTATTGATATGGGCCCATCTGCCGGGGTGCATGGTGGTGAAGTGGTAGCCCAAGGCACACCTCAAGAGCTTTTAAAAACCCATACACTTACAGCTTCTTACCTTAACGGAGAAAAAGGTATCCATATCCCAACAGAAAGAAGAGCCGGAAACGGACATATTTTATCGCTAAAAAAGCATCAGGTAATAACTTAAAAAATGTAAGTGTTGATTTTCCTCTAGGGAAGTTGATATGTGTTACGGGTGTTTCTGGAAGTGGAAAATCTACCCTGATAGGCGAAACACTTTATCCTATTTTAAATAAGCATTTCTTTAGGGCTAAAAAGCACCCAATGCCTTATAAAGAAATTAAAGGATTGGAGCATATAGACAAAGTGATAGAGATAGACCAAACCCCTATTGGGCGTACACCACGCTCAAATCCATCAACTTATACAGGTGTTTTTTCTGATATCAGGAATCTGTTTGTGGCTTTGCCTGAGGCTCAAATTAGAGGTTATAAGCCTGGTCGTTTCTCTTTTAATGTTAAAGGTGGCAGATGCGAGGCTTGCCAAGGCGGAGGTATGAAAGTTATTGAAATGAATTTCTTACCCGATGTACAAGTACCTTGTGAGGAATGTGGTGGGAAACGCTACAACCGTGAAACTTTAGAAGTACGCTATCGCGGTAAATCTATTTCTGATGTGCTGGACATGAGTATTGAAGATGCTGTTGATTTCTTTGAAAATATCCCATCCATATATAGAAAAATAAAAACTTTGAAAGATGTTGGCTTAGGTTACATCACTTTAGGGCAATCTTCTACCACACTTTCTGGTGGCGAGGCGCAAAGGGTTAAATTAGCTACCGAGCTTTCAAAAAAAGATACAGGTAACACTTTTTATATTTTAGATGAGCCTACAACCGGACTACATTTTGAAGATATTAATGTTTTACTAGGTGTTTTACAACTTTTAGTTGATAAAGGGAACACCGTTTTAGTGATAGAGCATAATTTAGATGTGGTGAAAGTTGCAGATTATGTTGTTGATTTAGGTCCAGAAGGTGGCTCGGGCGGAGGGAATATTGTATTTGCAGGCACACCAGAAGGATTAGCAAAATGTAAAGACAGCTTTACAGGGAAATTCTTGCAAAAGGAAATGGTTAATAACGCGTTTAAGGTATCGTAATTTTTAATTATCTTTAATAGGATATTAACAGTACGTTGTATGGAGGGAAATGAAAAATATACTGATAGAAAAACAACAGTGGATTTTGAAAAAGCTGAGTTAGATTTACTCAGGAATGCGTTAAAAAAGTCTTATACTGAAAGATTCTTCATCATGACTTCTTTGATGAAGCTAGATAGTATGTTTAGAAATGCTAAGATTACTCATCAGCCAGATGTCAAGACAAATAAAGGCTAATGGATATTTATGACGAAACCTTTCTAGATTTTTGGAAGTCTGCCAATAAATTTAACCTTCGATTTATCATGATTGGAGGTGTAGCAACTAATCTACATGGTTATTTTAGAACTACCGCTGATATCGATTTATGGATTGAGGATACACCAGATAATCGTAAATCTCTTTATCATGTTTTTAAGGATATAGGAATGGGTGATCTAAAATCTTTATTAACTATAGAGTTTGTTCCAGGTTGGACTGATTTCTATTTAAGAAATGGAATTAGATTAGATATTATGACTTCAGTTAAAGGTTTAGAAAAATATACCTTTGATGAAGCCTATCAATTAGCCTCAATTGCTGATATTATGAAAACACAAGTTCCATTTTTACATATCAATCATTTAATTCAAGCAAAAAAAGCAGTCAATCGTCCTAAAGATCAAATAGATATTTCAGCTTTAGAGCAAATTAAAAAATTAAGAGGCCATGGCTAATTGTTCGTAATATATTGTCGCTCTAAAATTATAATCCCAAACATTTAAAAAGAGATAGTGTTTTAAGAATAAAATCTTTAACTTGATTTTAAGATTTTACAAAACACTACGCTCATGCTAAAACTTTTGAATGCCGTTCAGATAAGAGAGGCAGATAAATATACCATAGAAAACGAGCCTATCAGCTCTCTAGACTTAATGGAAAGAGCAGGCCAAGCTTTCGTTAGAGTTTTTACAGAACGTTTTACAGATAAAAAATTAATATCGCTTTATTCTGTGGTAAAGGTAATAATGGTGGCGATGGTTTGGCTATAGCCAGAATGTTGCTGAATGAAAATTACACTTCCATACAAGTTTGGATAGCAGATTTTACAGAAAATTCAACCCCAGATTTTAAATATAATCTAGAGAGTTTACAGCAATTAGATGCTCAAATCTTTTATTTAACTCAGGCTGCAGAACTAGAAATACAAGCTACAGATATTATTATCGATGCTTTATTTGGGATAGGTTTAAACAGACCTTTAGAAGATGAATGGTTTAAGTTAATTAAAAAAATAAATCAGTTTCCTGGTTTTAAAGTAAGTGTTGATATTCCGTCTGGTTTGCCCGCAGAAGGACAAGTTGTTGGGGATGCTATTTTTAAATCAGATTGGGTAATTACCTTTCAAAGACCTAAACTTAATTTCTTGTTGCCACCATCTAGCCCTTATGTTAAAGAATGGAAAGTGGTAAATATTGGCTTGGACGAGAATTTTATAGAAAGTACTTCTTCCCCTTATTATTGGTTTTGGAAAAAGGATGTTCAGAAATTTATCAAACCCAGACAAGCTTTTGAACATAAAGGACTGTTAGGCAGCGCACTTATTATTGCTGGCGAGGATGAAACGATGGGGGCAGCCTTGTTATGTGCTGAAGCTTGCCATAAAGCGGGTACTGGTTTAACAACAGCTTTGATACCTAACAGTGGTTTGGCAGCTTTAAATGCCCGTATCCCTGAAGTTATGTATTGCAACAGAAATAAGCTTGCAGAGCTAAATTGGGAAAAATATAATGTTGTAGGCATTGGCCCAGGTTTAGGCACTTCTGCCGAAGCAGAAGAACTTTTGATACAAGCGCTCACGCATTTTAAAAAACCCATAGTGCTAGACGCTGATGCTTTAAACATATTAGCTAACAAGCCAGAGTTATGGAAAAATGTGCCTATAAATTCTGTTATAACACCTCATATGAAAGAGTTTGATAGGCTATTTAGCGCACATCAAAATTGGTGGGATAGAATAGTAACGGCTTTTGAAGAAGCTGTAAACAAAAAATATTTATTGTGTTAAAAAATAGGTACACCATGATATTTAGTCCTCAAGGGATGTGCTATTTTAACTCATCAGGTTCGCCTGCTATGGCAAGTGGAGGCATGGGAGATGTTTTAACTGGTATGATAACTAGTATGATGGCACAAGGCTATTCGGTAGATAAAGCCGTTTTGTTAGCCGTTTTTACACATGGTTATGCCGGCGAACAGTTAGCTCAAAATATGTATGTTGTACCAGCAACCAGCTTAATTAAAAAGATACCAACTGTTTTAAGAGAATTGATGTAATATAAAATATGTTTCACCAGGCCGATACAGATTTATTTTTAAAAATAGAGTTAGACCAAATTATACCAGACGTCTTAAAAAGACTAGATGATGCCACCAGATCTTCTAAGGCAGCTTTCCATGAAGGATACATAGCTACCATAAATGAGGATGTACCTGAAATTAGAACTGTTGTTTTACGTAAAGTACTTTTTGATGAAGAAGCTTTGATTTTTCATACAGATGTGCGTTCACCAAAGATTCATCAAATTAAACAGAACCCTTGCATAAGTTGGTTATTTTATGATGCTGCTTTAAGAATTCAGGTTAGGTTTAAAGCTATAGCAGAAATTCATCATCAAAATAAATTAGCACAAAAGCAGTGGGACGCATCAAGATTAGAAAGTCGTAAATGCTATTTAGTTGAGCCTGCCCCTTCTATACAAATTCAGGAAGTTTGGGAAGGTATTCCTGATATTGCACATCAAGATTTAACAGAACAGTTGGTGAGTAATGGTTACGATAATTTTGCTGTTGTTAAAACAAATCTTATCTCTTGCGATTGGCTCTTTCTAAATAGAAGAGGCCATAAAAGAGCAGTTATTACTAAAAATTTAGTGGAAAATTCTTGGGAAGGTAAATGGGTGCAACCTTAAATAGCGCCCATTACCATCATTTTTTCTAGGGTAGGGTTTACACTACCACCTTTAGGTTCTAAAGTAACTGCAAAAGCTTGGGCTTTGTCAATAGCTTTCATCTTTTTCATAGCAGCTTCTGATACAACGCCGTCAAAAACTCCTAAATCAACAGGCTTACCATCAACCAGTGCCCATAATTGATATTGATGATTTTCATCATGAGTTGGCATAGACATGTTTTTCATATCTATCATAACTTTTTGTTCCTTTGGATTAAAAGCAACCAGCATTTTAGATTCAGGAGAATTTGCAGTACCTTTTAGCTCTACCATTTTAAAATCTGGATTGGTATAAACGCTTAAGATTTCATTAGTGCTTTCTACTTTCTTATCTAAGTAATTTACCTGATTTGCGTAATCCTGATTGCTGCTTTGTAATACAGCTAATTGCTCTTTAGACTCTTGTAAATTACCATAAAGAACAAATAAAGCAGCTACACTCATAATAAGAAGTGCAAAACATGCGGCAAAAGAATATTTATAAAAGTTTAGTTTGGTGTTGTTAAGAGGAATAACTTCCGCTTCTTTTTTATTTAAAGTTTCTTGCGAATTATGTTCAGCCTTTGCTGTAGGCAAAGAAGTAATGTTTTCTTCTTCATTAAAAGTTAGTTTACTTAAAAAGCTATCTCTTGAACTTTCAGAAGGCTCAATAGCATAAGAATCTGCCAACTCTCCTAACGTTTTTTCTATTTCGGCAAGCTCAGCTTTAACCTCTGGGTAAAGCGCAGCCATCTCTTCTACCTTAAGGTTTTCTTCAGGTGTAAGATCTCCTAGAACATAAAGTTCTAGAACGCCAGATTCCATATATGTTTTAATATCTTCCAATTATTTAAAATATTTTCTAAGCTCCATAATACCCATTCTAAGTCGGGTTTTAACGGTACCCAAAGGAATTTCTAATTCATCTGAAACTTCTACGTGAGTATAACCCTGGAAGTAAACCAATTCAACAATCTTTCTTTGTTCGGGCTTAAGTTTCTCTACCAAATCTTTCACACCTAATAGCTCGGGCTTGTATGTCGTATTCCTTTGCTCGTCTATAGCATTTACGTGGTTTTCAATATCTTGGTTTTTAGAATGATTTCTAAAATCTTTAGATCTTAGTTTATCAATAGCTAAATTCCTAGCAACATTTACCATCCATGTAAATAATCTACCTTTAGTGGCATCGTATTGGTGAATAGAATTCCAGATTTTTACCAACGTATCTTGTAAAACATCCTCAGCAATTTCTCTATCAGCAACTATTTTAAATATAACACCTAGCAAAGAGGAAGAGTACATGTCATACAATGCTTCAGCACCTATCGCTTTGCGTTGCTGTAGGGCTTCAATTAATGCTGGTTCTTCCAGCGTTATTTTTTTAGTCTTAATCAATTTATCTAAGGTAGCGATGAATTTTTATAAATCAAACAAGTGTTTTTCTGCATGGTAAGACGATCTTACCAAGGGTCCACTTTCAACATATTTAAAACCCATCTCCATACCAATTTGTTTGTATTTCAGGAATTGATCTGGATGAATCCAATCTATAACCGGATGGTGATTTTTGGTAGGCTGTAAATACTGTCCGATAGTCACTACATGCACACCATTAGCTTTTAAATCACCTAATGTCTCAATTACATCTTCTTCTTTCTCGCCTAGGCCAAGCATTATACCTGATTTTGTTCTTAAACCAGAATCAGAAATACGTTTTAAACACTCCATACTACGGTCGTACTTAGCTTGTATTCTTACTTCTTTGGTTAGTCTTCTAACCGTTTCTATGTTATGAGAAATGATTTCAGGTTTTTCTTCGCAAACTCTATAAAGATTATCCCAAATACCTTTAAAATCTGGAATTAAGGTTTCCATGGTAGTTTGCGGGCTTTCTCTTCTGATAGCCTTTATGGTTTCTGCCCAAATGATAGAGCCTCCATCTTTTAAATCATCTCTATCAACAGAAGTTATAACAGCATGCTTCACGTTCATCAATTTGATAGAGTTGGCTACGCGGTTAGGTTCATCTGTATCAACAGCTAAAGGCCTTCCGGTTGCAACCGCACAAAAAGAACATGAACGGGTACATATATTACCTAAAATCATGAAAGTAGCAGTACCAGCACCCCAGCACTCGCCCATATTAGGGCAATTACCACTTTCACAAATGGTGTGTAGTTTATGCTCGTCTACCAAGCTTCTCACATGAGCATACTCTTTTCCAACAGGAAGCTTCACTCTTAACCAATCTGGTTTTCGTTGTACTTGATTTGCAGGTATTACTGGTAACTCTATCATGGCAACAAAAATACATATAGTTTAATTAAAAGTTGTGTCGATATTCTGTAATTTATTTAAACAGATGGCGCTTATAGGGTAAATTAATCATGCTAAAAAGTAGTATTATTGTTTTAAACTATGCAGTCGCTCTTATATTTGAGTGATATTAAATTTTATTTATGGCAACCTCAAAAATTATTTATAACGGTTCTTTAAGAACTACATCAACTCATTTACAATCTGGGAAAGAAATTATTACGGATGCACCTGTAGACAATAATGGCAAAGGAGAGGCTTTTTCTCCAACAGATTTATTAGCTACTTCTTTTGGTAATTGTATGATGACGATTATGGGAATAGCAGCAAATACACATGGCATTGATTTATCGGGCTTAACCGCGGAGGTTACTAAAGTAATGGCTGCTGAGCCAAGAAGAGTTTCAGAAATTCATGTGAATTTCGATTTCCCTTTAAAGGACCAATACACTGATAAGGACAAAAAGATATTAGAACATGCGGCTTTAACTTGCCCAGTGCATTATAGCTTGCACCCTGATATTAAAAGAGAAGTTAAATTTAATTGGTAGGAGAGGTCTCAATAAAAAAGGAATGCTTTCACGCATTCCTTCTTTGTTATATCATTTCTACAACTTCTTCCAGATTGATTTCTCCATGAGATTGATCTAGAATACATTCTCCATTTTGGATAAGCAGTAATTGAGGAGACTCATGATGTACCTGAAATAAATCAGCAATTTGGTTAGAGATGCTTCTGTAATTTAAAAGGTCTAAATAATAGCAAGATAAGTTTTCTGGAACAATATCTCCATCCATATCCAATCTTTTTTTAGCCATCATACTGATAGAACATCTAGTACTATGTTTAAAAATAACACTGTTTCCTTGCTTGTTTTTTATCTCGTTTAATTGTTCTTCGCTGTCTAAATTAATCCAGTTCATGGTTTTGTAAATATATGTTTATCAACTTTCTGCAAAACTTTAGTATTCGGGAAATTAATAGCTGATGTATTATTACTGTTTATTTTGCTTACAGATAAATTAACTCCGTTACCAATTTCTACATAAGGAGACCAGTTAGAAACGCTAGCGTTTTTCTGATTTTGTAATAGATACTTCCATTTTTCTATTTCCCCATTTGCAGGGTTAATATAAAGCCAATATTGATCGCCCGGTGTTAAGCCTACTTTATCAAAATTTAAATTTAATACCTGGTATTCTTTGCCATCTATAGTTTCATTGGCTATCAAAGTGGTATTTACACCAGGGTCTTCAACTTTAAACGGTACCAATAGCCAATAAGTATCATTGATATAAGAAGCATAAGCTTTTTTTACGGCGGCTTCATTTAAAGAGTCGCTTAAAAGAAAGCCATTTTCGTATACCTTACCTTTTTTTGTGTTGATATTAAATAAGGTGACTAGCTTTTTATCGTTGGTGGTTTGTTCAAACCTATAATCACCAGTGTAACGATCCCATAAATGGTTTCTTGATGTCGCAATCTTATCATTTCGCTTAACTTCAAAAGTAAATTGGATATATCTACTCTTCTCAAAGTTTTGCTTACCGCCAACGGCAGTCCAAATTTTATTAATCACGGCATTCTTATCTTGTGCTATGGTAGTTAAACACAAGGCAATAAATAGACATGAAAAAAGTAATTTTTTCATATTAAATTTTAAGGGATTAAGAATTATCTTCTTCCTCTAGCTTGAGGATAAGAGCTGTAAGCTGGGCACAGTTTAGAAGAGCAAGATTCTAATATTGTTATGCTTGCTATTAAAACTAATGCTATAAAGACAAATTTCTTCATTGATAAATCTACAGTATATAAATTTGTGTAAAGCTAATATATTTATTTCAAACTATTTGACATATCTGCAATTTTTATTGCAGTGATAGCTGCTTCATCGCCTTTGTTGCCATGCTTACCTCCAGCTCTGTCTAAAGCTTGTTCTTGGTTGTCTGTTGTTAATACACCAAAAATAACAGGTTTTGTGTGTTTGATGCCTACTTGAGCAATTCCATTAGCAACGGCATTACAGATAAAATCAAAATGACGAGTTTCTCCTTGTATCACACATCCTAAGCAAATAACGGCATCTAATTGTTGCTTGCTTAATAAAATATCTGCTCCAGCAATTAATTCATAACTTCCTGCTACCTCTACAGAAATAATATTTTCTTCCTCGGCACCATGCTTAAGCAAAGAATCATAAGCCCCTCGGTATAAGTTTCCTGTTACTTCTGCATTCCATGCTGCTACTACTATGCCAAAGCGAAAAGGTTTTGCAGATGGTACTGTTGTATGCGAAAAATCTGATAAATTTTTTAAGTTACTTGCCATAATATCCAAAAAAAAAGGTTAGCCATTAAAGCTAACCTGATGTAAATCTTATTTAAACAATTATTTTCCTTCTACTCTAGCAATGTACATGTCAATATTAAATGCTACAGTACTTTCAGGGAAATCGGTTTTAATTTTATTATATGTTTCAAAAGCAGACTTGTAATCTTTTTGCTCCTCATAAACCAAACCTAACTTTTTAAGATAGATTGGAGCAGCAAACTGGTTATTACCTTTAGAAATTGCTTTGTTATAATAGGTAATTGCTTTATCGTATTGTTTTAATTCTACAAAAGCGTCAGCAGCGCCACCTAATGCTAATGGTGAAATAACTTCATCAGCACCGCTATAGTTTGTTAAATTGTCTGCTGCTTTTTGAAACTCACCTTTATTTAAATAGGCTATACCTAAATAATAATAAGCTAAGTTGGCTGATTTTGTGTTATCATAATCTTCTATGATTTTCTCAAAGCCAGGGAAATTTCCATCGCCTTTTATAGCCTTATCCCAGTCTTTTTGTTCCCAGTATTGCTGTGCTTTGTACATTTGGTTTAAAGCTTCAGTTTCTCTTGGAGCCAAATAAAACTTTTGATAAGCAAAAAATAATAATATTAATCCTACTACGGCACCACCTATAATAAGAAGACTTTTACGGTTTTCCTGAATGAAGCTTCCTGTTTTACCTAAAGAACCTACTACTTCTGGTGTACTATCAATCTGTGTGTTCGACATTTTGGGTTTTATTAAAGATTGCAAAAATAGTGTTTTCGTTAAAAACAACAACTCTTATATTTAAATAATTACGATATAATTTACTAATATTCAATTACTATACTTTAAATGGAATTTTTGACCGTAAATTATTTGGTAATAATACAGTTAAGAAGCCTTAGATCGTTAACTTTGTTATATGTACTTGAAGAATCTTTCACTTGTAAATTTCAAAAACTATGACGAAGCGGAGCTAGTTTTCTCTGATGGGGCAAACGCTTTTACTGGTGATAATGGAGCAGGTAAAACAAACTTACTAGATGCAATACATTATTTGTCTTTATGTAAAAGTTATTTCAATCCTATTGATAGCCAGCAAATTAAACAAGACAGAGACTTGTTTATGATACAAGGAAAATTTGATAAGGATAATCAAGAGGAGTTTATAGCGTGTGGTGTAAAGAAAAATCAAAAAAAGCAGTTTAAAAGAAATAAAAAGGAGTATACAAGGTTGGCAGACCATATTGGTTTGTTTCCTTTAGTAATGATTTCTCCAAATGATATTGGTTTAATTTTAGATGGGAGCGAGGAGCGTAGAAAATTTATAGATAATGTGATATCTCAAACAGATAATCACTACTTGGATGAGCTTATTACCTACAATAAAAGCTTACTTAATAGGAATGCCTTATTAAAAAGAATTGCAGAAACTGGCCGTTATGACCCAACTTTATTAGAAATTTTTGATGAGCAGCTGGTAAATTCTGGAAAGAAGATTTTTGAGAAAAGAAAGCAATTTATGGAATCTTTCACTCAGGTTTTTAATGAACATTATCAATATTTAAGTGATGATGCTGAACAAGTTTCATTAATTTACGACTCGATGTTGTTAAATGGAGATTTTGATACTTTACTAAAGAGTGCAGCAGAAAAGGATAAAATCTTACAAAGAACCACCGTAGGCATACATAAAGACGAACTGCAATTTACCATACATGGTATGCCGCTTAAGAAATTTGGTTCTCAGGGGCAACAAAAATCTTTTCTAATAGCTTTAAAACTTGCAAAATATAGTTTCCTCAATCAACAAAAGGGCTATAAACCCTTATTATTATTAGATGATATTTTTGATAAGCTAGACGATAAGAGAATTACCAAATTAATGAAAATGGTCTCTGAGGAAGATTTTGGGCAAATTTTTATTACAGATACTAATCCCGAAAGGTTGAAAACCATTTTCAACTCTATAAATGTTAAGCTTAATTTATTTACCATAGAAAATCAAATCATCCGCAATGAGCAGAACTAATGATAAAACATTAAAAGAGGCATTAGAACAAATGCTAAAGGCTTATCGGTTAAAAGGTAAATATGATGAAACTTTTGCCGTTTCTTCTTGGGAGGCGGTAGTAGGCAAGGCTGTAGCTAATAGAACCAAAGAGATTTATATAAGAGATAAAAAACTTTTTGTTAGGATAGAATCATCCGTTGTAAAGAATGAGTTGGTGATAATGCGCTCGAAAATTCTTGAAGGCTTGAATGAAAAAACAGGGGCTGAAGTAGTAACCGATATCGTTTTTCTATAACTATCTTCTTTTATTGATAAAGAAAAATATTAAAGTACTTAAAGATGCAGTAAAAAGAGCTCTTGCTATAAATAAACTATTAAATTCTTCTTGAAATAAAAGTAGCCCTATTAAAGGCGAAACAATTAACACTACGAAAAAGAATATCAGGTATTTCTTCTCTAAAATTTGCATGCTTAAATTATGTATTTCTGCTATAAACAAAAAAAGACTGCCAAAAGACAGCCTTTTTTAAATTTTTTAAAGCTAATTATTTTTTGTTAGCTTCTTGTTCTGCTTGTTTTAGAGCTCTAGACATAATTACAGAAACGATAGTATCTTCACCAACATTGGTAATGGTATATCCTTCTGGATTTAAATCACGAACACGAGTAGATTTACCTACTTCTAAAGGCTCTAAAGAAACTTCAACGTATTGAGGCATATCTTTAGGTAAAGCATTAACTTTTAATTTACGTAACTTTTGAACTAATTTACCACCCATTTTAACACCTGGAGAAGTACCAGTTAATTTAACAGGGATTTCCATAGTTACTTTTTTATCATCAAATAACTGTAAGAAATCTACGTGTAAGATTTGCTCTGTTAATGGATGAAACTGAATTTCTTTTAAAACTGCTTTGATTTTTTTACCAGCAATTTCTAATTCAGCAAAGTTTACTTCTGGAGTGTAAACTAAATCTCTTAATGATGGTGCTTCAACAGCAAAGTGAACTTGCTCTTTTCCGCCGTATAAAACAGCTGGCACTTTACCCGAATAACGAAGCTCCTTAGCGTCGCGTTTCCCTACGTTCTCTCTTGGAGAACCGCTAATTGCGATTGATTTCATGTTTGTTATATATTAAATTTTAAAAAGTTCGCTAATTGATGCATGCTCGTTTACGTTAGTTATGGCTTTCGCAAATAAGTCTGCCGTTGATAATATTTTAATCTTGCTACTCTCTTTTTTAACAGGAATGGTGTCTGTAACAATAATTTCTGTTAAAGCAGAGTTTTCTATGGTTTCATAAGCATTGCCAGATAATACAGCATGCGTACAAACAGCCCTTACACTTTTAGCTCCCTTTTCCATAATTAAAGCTGCTGCTTTAGATAAGGTGCCGGCTGTGTCGCAAATATCGTCAATTAAAACGATATCCTGTCCGGTAACATCGCCTATAATAGACATTGATTCTATTTCGTTTGCTCTTTTTCTTCTCTTATCACAAATAACAACCTCGGCATTAAAGAATTTAGCAAATAAACGAGCTCTGTAAGAACCGCCCATATCCGGCGAAGCAATGGTTAAATTTTCTAATCCTAAGCTTTTAATGTAAGGCACAAAAATAACCGCAGCATCTAAGTGGTCTACTGGAATATCAAAAAATGCCTGTATTTGTGCTGCGTGTAAATCCATAGTCATCACACGGTGTGCACCAGCGGCAGTTAATAAATTAGCAACTAGCTTAGCGCCGATAGCTACTCTGGGTTTATCTTTTCTGTCTTGACGAGCGTAACCAAAATAAGGGATAATTACATTGATATAATGCGCTGATGCTCTTTTGGCAGCATCTATCATCATCAATAACTCAAAAAGATTATCATTTGGTTGGCAAGTAGACTGTACTAAGAAAACATCACAGCCTCTAATGGATTCATCGAATGAAGGTTGAATTTCGCCGTCTGAAAAACGAGATAGATTAATATCACCGAGTTCTTTTCCGTACGACTTAGCAATTTTATCAGCAAGCGTTCTTGTTGCAGATCCTGAGAAGAGTTTTACTGGATTAGAAGGCATGAGCTTTCGATTCGATTTTAAAAAAAATCAGATTGTGGCTTTCACAATCTGATTTTAATTTTTAGTTGCCCGACCAGGATTCGAACCTAGACAAACGGTACCAAAAACCGTCGTACTACCATTATACTATCAGGCAATCTCCAATTTCAAGTATTCCTGAAATGGAATGCAAATATAGCCTCATTACAGAAAGCATGCAAATTTTTTTTAAAAATTTTTAAAGATGCTTTAGCTATCGAAATTTAAAAAGTGTAACTGCTTGTTTTATAGTGGTAATTTGTAATGAAATAAATCTTAATGGCTGGTTAATATTTGTTAAAGTCCTGTTTTATTCATTTCAAATAGTTATTTTCGGCCGATAAAGAATCAATTTAAATAGAAAATGGCCTATAAGAAGATTAATAATTTACTGGGTTGGTTTAGCTTTTTAGTAGCTGCGGTGGTTTATACCTTAACATTAGAACCAACTTCAAGTTATTGGGATTGCGGAGAGTTTATCTCTGCAGCGTATAGATTGCAAGTAGTACACCAGCCTGGTGCTCCCTTATTTTTAATGATAGGAAGAATCTTTAGTCTTTTTGCGGGTAGCGAGGATAAGATAGCTTTCTGGGTTAATATGAGTTCGGCTTTATCTAGTGCGGCTACAATTTTATTCCTTTTCTGGACTATAACAGCATTAGCAAAGAAAGTTGTTGCGCCAGGTAAGCAAGAGCCTGTATTAGCAAATCTTATCACCATCATGGGGGCTGGTTTAGTGGGGGCATTAGCTTACACCTTTTCAGATACCTTCTGGTTTTCTGCTGTTGAGGCGGAAGTTTATGCTATGTCATCTCTTTCTACAGCGGTAGTTTTTTGGGCAATTTTAAAATGGAATGCTCATGCAGATGAACCACAGGCCGATAAATGGTTGTTATTTATAGCCTACATTATGGGCTTATCTATAGGTATACACCTTTTAAATTTATTGGTGATACCTGCTATGGCTGTTATTTATTATTTCAGAAGAACAAAACAAGCTACAACCAAAGGTACTTTTATAGCCTTAATGATAGGGGTAGTTATTTTAGGCTTTATCCAATATGGCATTATCCAATACTTAGTGAAATTTGCGGCAAATTTCGATTTGTTCTTTGTAAACACGCTGGGTTTGGGCTTTGGTACCGGAGTTATCTTTTTTGCCTTACTTATTGTTGCTGCTGTGGCATGGTTGCTTTATTATTCTATCCAGAAAAGTAAGCCAATTTTAAATTTAGCGGTACTTTCTTTTTTACTTATCATTTTTGGTTATAGCTCTTATGCTATGATTGTAATTAGGGCTAAAGCCGATACCAATTTAAATAATAGTGATCCTGAGAATGTATTTGCTTTATTAGGTTATCTTAACAGGGAGCAGTATGGTGATAGACCTTTATTATACGGACAGTATTTTGACAGTAAAGTTGTAGATTCTAAAGAAGGTTCTGAGAACTATCGTAAAGGGAATGATAAATATGAGGTTACAGGTAAAAAGCAATCTTATGTTTACGATAGAAATACTTTATTCCCAAGAATTTACAGTGAAGAGGGAAACCATGTAGCTGTTTACCGCGATTGGTTAGATATGGGACCTGAAGAGAGTCCTAGCTTTAAACATAATATAGGCTTTTTTAGCACTTACCAAGTTGGATTCATGTATATGCGTTATTTCTTATGGAATTTTGCTGGAAGGCAAAATGATGAGCAAGGAATAGGCGATTATACCAAAGGAAATTGGATAAGCGGTATAAAACCTCTTGATGCTATGCGTTTAGGCGATCAAAATAATTTACCTAAAAGTATGACAGAAAATAAGGCTTATAATCAATTATATTTCTTGCCACTTATTTTAGGAATTTTGGGTGCCTTCTGGCATTTTAAACGTAACCAAAAAGATGCTGGTGTAGTAGCTTTGTTGTTTTTCTTTACAGGTTTAGCCATTGTTTTATATCTGAATCAAACGCCAAACCAGCCGCGTGAAAGAGATTATGCTTATGCAGGGTCTTTTTATGCATTTGCCATTTGGATAGGTTTGGGAGTATTAGCGATAAGCGAATGGATGAATAAATTCTTGAATGCAAAAACTGCTGGTGCTTTGGCAACTGTAGTATGTTTGCTAGCAGCACCAGTATTAATGGCAAGTGAAGAGTGGGATGACCATGATAGATCTGGAAAAACTACTGCCAGAGATTTGGCAAAGAATTATTTAAATAGCTGTGCTCCTAATGCTATCTTATTCACTTATGGTGATAATGACACCTATCCTTTATGGTATGTACAAGAGGTTGAGAATTTTAGACCCGATGTAAGAATCGTAAACCTAAGCTTATTTGATACAGATTGGTATATCAACCAATTAAGAAAGCCTTTTAATGCATCACAAGCCTTACCAATTACAATGGACTCATCTGCTTATGCAACAGGTACTCGTGATGTCCTTTTTTATCAGGATTTTAATCTTCCGGGTAACCAAGAAATAGGTGATATATTTGAATTTATCACCTCAGATAATCCAGAAGCTAAAGTGCAATATCAAAGTGGTAAGCAAGAAAACTTCTTGCCAACCAAGAACTTTAAGCTTACTGTAAATGCGGATGAAGTTTTAAAAACAAAAACTTTAAGTAATACGGCAGAAATTGTTCCTGCTATAGAATGGCAGTTTCCTGGAAATTACATCACGAAAGGTCAGTTAGCGTTTTTAGACATCCTGATTCATAACAAATGGGAGCGTCCTATTTATTTTGCATTTACTGTGCCTAGCAGCAATTTCTTTGGCTTAGATAAGTATTTATATAATGAAGGTTTTGCTTTAAGATTATTACCTAAAACCAAAACAGCTATCAATGATAATAATCCATTATCAGAAACTGATGTGGTAAATACTGCCGCTATGTATCAAAATATGATGAGCAAATTTACTTGGGGTAACATGAAAACTGCATCTTATTTAGATCCAGAATCAACCAAAATGGTTTATTTATCAGTAAATAAGTTTACAGAATTAGCCAGAAACTTAATATTTGAAGGTAAATTAGATAGCGCCAGAAATGCTTTGAAAGAATGTTTAGCTCAACTGCCTATTTATACTACATATGATTCTAATTTTGCCCTTAGTAAGTATGAATTGGTTGATTTGATGTATCAAGTTGGGATGAAACAAGAAGCGGCTAAGTTATTAGCACAAAGTAAAAATTTAATAAAAGGCGAGCTTGATTATCATTATAGCTTAACACAAAATAAGGAAAACTTGGGCATGAGAGATATTCAACTTGGTTTATTTGTATTAGCTCAGTTTGATGATATTACCAAACGAAACGGAGAAGCATCACTAAATAAAGAGATAAATACTTTATTAAGTGATTATGAAAGAAAATTTGGTGTAAGTAGATAATTAAAATAGCCGCAACTTTATAAAAAATCCGAATCATTGATTCGGATTTTTTTGTTTTAGATCATCCTGATAAGTAGTCTTTTTCTAAGAAATTTCATAAAACAATTACACATAAAAAAGCCTCTAAGCGAAATGCTTAAAGGCTTTGTATTTTTAAGATGAAGGTTTTGCTAATCTTCTACAACAACACCCATGTTACAGAATTTCTCAATTCTTTCATCAATTAGCTTTTCTACTTTTTTTGCTTTTAGCTCAGATAAATCAGTTAATAACTGGTTTTTGATAGTTTCTGCCATAGCCTTAGGGTCTTGATGTGCGCCACCAAGAGGTTCTTTGATAATACCATCTATCAATTTATTTTGATACATATTATCAGCGGTAAGTTTTAAGCATTCTGCCGCTTGTTCTTTAAAATCCCAGCTTCTCCATAAAATAGAAGAGCAAGATTCTGGAGAGATAACCGAGTACCAAGTATGTTCTAACATATAAACTTTATCTCCTATACCAATACCTAAAGCTCCGCCAGAAGCACCTTCACCAACAATGATACAAATGATAGGAACATTTAAAACAGACATTTCTAGCAAGTTTCTTGCAATAGCTTCGCCTTGTCCTCTTTCTTCGGCTTCTAAGCCAGGGAAAGCCCCAGGTGTATCTATAAAAGTAATAACTGGTTTGTTAAATTTCTCGGCAAGCTTCATCAATCTTAATGCTTTTCTATATCCTTCAGGATTAGCCATGCCAAAATTTCTGTATTGACGCATTTTGGTATTTACACCTTTTTGATGACCGATAATCATCACAGATTGCCCTGCAATAGTTCCAAAACCGCCAACAATAGCTTTATCGTCTTTAACAGTTCTATCTCCATGCATCTCAATAAAGTCATCACAAATCATTTCTATGTATTGTAATGTATAAGGTCTTTCTGGATGCCTAGAGATTTGTACTTTTTGCCAGCCTGTAAGGTTATTGTATATGTCTAGCTTTGTTTTTTCTATTTTATCTTGCAGTTCTTTCAATGTAGCAGACATGTCTACCTTAGTTTTTTCTGCTACCTGCTTTACTTTTTCAACCTGTTGCTGTAAATCTGCAATAGGTTTTTCAAAGTCGAAAGATGTATTCATATCACTCCTTTATTTAGGTTGCTAAGTTATCGTTTAATCTTAAATTTTAAAAAAACTAATTTACAACAGCTAGTTGTTTGTATTTCTGGAGCTGAGGTGCAGAAAATACTTTCTTAGTTGCTATATGAGCTTTTAAATAAGCATTTCTTAATTCGCCCTGCAAAGCCCCAATTTTATTAGTGTAAAAAATTAAAGAGCCATCGTTTATTTTCTGCTCTTTAAATAAAGTATTGAGCTTGCTTTCTTGAGCTAAAATGAAATTACCCATTTCTTTAGCTTTCCTAGTCATTTCATTAAGAATTTGAGTGATTTGCATCTTTTGTACAGAGCTTAAATTAAGCTGTTGAGCATATTGTAAAGCTTTCTTTGGCGAAGGATAGTTGTTGGTTTCTGCTATTAAAACCATCCCTAACGGACTGGCTTTAGTGTAAGCCATATATTGTTCATGACTTAAATAAGCAGGGGTATTACTTTTTACAGAATCTGTTTGAGGAGTATTTGCATGTAAAAGAGAAAATCCTAATCCGCATAATAAAAGCGTAAACAGCACAGTTTTCTTCATTAATTTTCAGGTTTTATTTTATTGAGTTTTTCTTTAGCAGCATCCCAAGTATTTTGCTGAGATTTTTCTGGGGTATTATCTATTAATTCTTGTAGGTTAGATAAACCTTTTAATACTTCTTCTGCTTTAATATTCGCCTTTTTTAAGTACAATAAGTCTATAATTAAAGCTTTATTATTTCCCTTATCATCTGTAATAATGCTGATGCCTTCTGTCATAATGAATGTTTAACGTTTCAATAGCAAATATGGTATTAAATTTTTAAGCATAAAAAAAACCGGGTCTTAGAAAGGCCCGGTTTTACGTAAGGTGGTTTTTATGTTAATATTTTATTGAAGTAACTGTAGTAATGTTATCTTCTGGAGAAACTAACAAGATTACTTGTTTTTCTGCACTGATTAAAGATACCCAGTAAGAACCAGTATCGTCAGAAAATTGGAAATCAGACGGTCTTGAAATGATTTTAACAATTTTTTGAATTTTAGCACCAGCGTAAGTATCATTGATGTTTTTTAACGCAGTTTTAGAAAACTCTTCTGCTTTTACAATTTGAGTAGCAACTAGAAATTCGTTTTGTAAATTGTATAAAGCATAAGCTGGTTTATCATTTAATTTAAAAAACGCAGTTTGAAACTTTTCATTGATATTCCACTTTACGTCGGTTGCGTTATAAAAATTGTAAGCAAATTGTCTTAGAACATTTTCTGCAACATTTCCAGATTTTGCAGCTGATTTAGAATCTTTTTCATCAGCAAAACTTACTGTTAAACTTAATAATAGTGCGATTGATAATATAGCCTTTTTCATAATTTCAAATTTTAAGTAGTGTTGTAATTATTTACACAACAAAAGTATATAAATATTGATAAATACATAAGTGAAATTGTATTTTTATGAAAAATTAATATAGAAAAGGCTTTTTTGTTAAAAATTAAAAATATCTAGGTGTAAATGATACACTATTTGATAAATTTATAAAAACGATTGTAGAGATTTAAGATTTTGTTCTGTAAGTAGTTGATAAAGAGCTTTTTTATGTAAAATATTTGTTAATTAGGTGTGATGTTATTGTAATCTAACCTCGCGAAACAAAAAAAAGGCTGATTCCTAGAATCAACCCCTTGTTAAATTTGGCGCTATTTAGATTATAATTTTTCTAAGACAGCAATATTCGTTTTCAAATATTCTATTTGATTATTAAGATCGGCTTTAGCTTGGGTATTACCAGCATTTAACTGGTCTGTTTTGATTTTCAAAAGACTATTAAGCAAGCCTACTACATATTTATCAATCCCGTAAGATTTGTATTGGACACCTATACCTTTTAAAAGATCTACGTTTTCATTGAAAATGCTAGCGCTTTTTACTTTGCCCAGCATACTAACATAGCGTTGCATCATCTGAAATTTCTCTTCTATACCCCCATCTTTAAATGCTTTAGAAACAAAATCGAAATTATTTTCTGAACCTTCTGAAGCGTAAAGAGATACTAAGGCTACAGATAAAGGTCCTCTGCTGTCTTGTTCTAATGTTTTGGCCAGCATTAATGCTTCTTTTTTATTAGTAGTAGCTAGAGCTTCTAAGGCAGCGCCTTGTACAGCGTATGATTTACTTTTTAAAGCGTCTTTAAATAGTATTTCATGAGCATTATCTTTTAATGATGCTAATGCGGTTATTGCTGCCGCTTGAACTAAAGTTTTTTCATCGGCTTTAGCTAAATTCTTAAGTATGGGTAATGCCTTAGTTTTTACTGATGCTTGGTCTAGCTTTAGAGCATCAATAGCTTTGATTCTTATTTTGTGATATTTGTCTTTTAAAGCGTTATAGATAATAGCTTGTGCAGTTGCATCACTATTATTTTTTATAGCTGCATTTAGCGCCTCTAAACGGTCAACATAAAGTGGTGCATTCTCGTACTGAAAAGCGTATTCACTTAAAGATTTTTCATCTGTTTTCTTTGCTAGTATAATTTTATCAGCATCAACATTAACTAAATCTGGTTTTTTATTTAAAATGAAGTTTAATGTATCGGCTTTTTGGGTCATGAAATAATCGTGATGTTCATTCTTACCATCAACATAGATGTCAATTTTCATGGGTAATAAGAAGACATCAGTTTTTTGTGTTTGACTTAAAATAACTTGCTGCGTTTTTGTGGCTTCGTTCCAGTTGTATTTGATGTTAAGCTCCGGATGACCTTCTCTAAAATACCATTGATTAAAAAACCAATTTAAATCTTTACCTGTAACTTCTTCAAAAGCTAGTCTTAGTTGGTGCGCTTCACCAGTTTTAAAGGCATTACTTTTTAGATATAAATTTAAGCTTTTGTAAAATGCATCTTCACCAATATCATGACGAAGCATGTTTAAAATACGTCCTCCTTTTTGGTAAGAAACTACATCAAACATGTCTTCTTTATCTTCGTAATGAAATCTAATAAGGTGTTTAGATTTAGCCGAAGGATTGTTTAGGTAAGCTTGCATAGCCTCATAATTATGAGCATCTCCGGCATCTTTACCAAATTTATATTCGTTCCAAAGAGTTTCGCTTATATCAGCAAAAGATTCATTAACAGATAAATTACTCCAACTTTCGGCGGTTACATAATCCCCAAACCAATGGTGGAAAAGTTCGTGAGCAATAACATCTTCTCCTGCACTTCCATCTAATAGTTCGCGGTCCGTTTGTTGTACAAAATCGCCATGTATGGTGGCTGTAGTATTTTCCATGGCGCCACTTACAAAGTCTCTTACCACAACTTGTGCATATTTATCCCAAGGATAATCTATACCTAATTTATTAGAGAAGAAAGTCATCATTTCTGGTGTATTACCAAAAATGCTTTTAGCGTAAGGAGCATATTCGGGCTCTAAATAATAATCTACAGGAATGTTTTTCCATCTATCTTGATAGATTTTGAAATTCCCTACCGCCATCATAAATAAATAAGGGGCATGAGGTTTATCCATTTTCCAGGTATCAGTACGTGTACCGTCTTTATTAGATTTTTTACTAACTAAAATGCCATTAGATAAAGTGGTGTATTTTGCAGGTGCAGTTATACTAATTTCTTGTGTAGTTTTTTGGTTAGGGCTGTCTAAAGTAGGAAACCATACAGAAGAACTCTCGGTCTCGCCTTGTGTCCATATTTGTACAGGCTTATTTTGTACAGTGCTATCAGGGTTTATGAAATATAAACCCTTTGCGTTGGTAATTGCGGCACTACCTTTAGCTTTAAGTTCATCGGGCTTAGCCACATAATCAATATAAACAGTGTAATTTTCTTTACTCGAGTAGGTTTTATCGAGCTTTATTTTAAGCTTTAAACTATCATAAGTAAAATTTAGTTTACTTTGCTTATTGCCGTTCATGAGAGCCACATTTTTAATATCCATTCCTTTAGCATCTAAGGTTAAAGAGTCTGTATTGTAAAAATGAGGTTTAAGAGTTATCCAAGCTTTACCGATTAATCTTTTCTTTTGGTAATCAAAGCTAACATCTAATTTTGTATGGATTAAACTATTAATTTTTTCTGCTGTTGCTCTGTAAATTTTCTGCTGTTGCGAAAAAACGGAGTTATTAAAGGAAAATAATAAGATAATTACAGATAAAAACCTGAAAAAGCGACTAGTCATGTGAATTTTAGTTAGTGAAAACGCAAAGATATTTAAATTGAGTTAAAAGTATTACAGTTTCATTTGTAAAGAATTTATATCCTATTTATATTACACCTCTAAATTGAAAACATGAATATCTACTTTATCCTACTCTATTTTAATCTGTTATTTTTTCAGGGTATTGATGTAAATCATTATAAAAAGGTAATTAATACTTCTGATAATGATTCTTTAGTGGTTAATGCCCATGTGATGATCATGAAATCTCTAGGACCAAATAAAATAGATTCAGTAAGAATTTATTATAACAAGGCGATAGCTTATTCTAAAGACAATGGTTTTGTATTGGGAGAGATTTTGTTGAACCATAATATGGCCAATCTTTTAAGCGTACATGGCGATTTATCTGAGGCTTTAGTTTACGCCAATAAAGCACTGGCTTTAGCAAAAAGCCAGAAAGACCAAGTTAGTATGGCTCGGGCATATGGATTATTATCTGTTATACATGGTAGAAAGGGTGATTTCCCAAAATCAACAGCGAATGCATTTTCATCATTAAATATTTTTGAGAAGCTAAAAAACAAAGAAGGAATGGTAAACGCTTACATTAAGCTGAGTGCTATTCATATTCAGATTCAGGACTTTAAGAGTGCTCTTACGTACTGTAAAATGGCTGATTCTTTAAATAAAGACGTTAAGGATAAAGTTTTTGAACTGGATATAGCCAATAATATGGCTATTGCATTTGCAGAGCAAGGTAAGCTTGATGATGCTTTAGCGATGTTTGAAAGGGTAAGCAAATTAACCAAAGGACATAGAGACCAAGTAGCGGCTTATGCTTCGAGCCTCATGAATATTGGCTTGGTTTATAAAGAAAAAAGAGAATTTAATAAGGCATTAGATTATTATCAGCAGTCTTATCAGGTTTCTTTAGATAATAATTACCCTGAGGGGATTTTAAAGAACATGCAAAATATCTCTGTTGCTTATTATTTTCTAGGAGATTATGAGAAGAGTAATAAAGAAGCTTTAAAAGCGCTAAATAAAGTAAGAGAAATGGGTGTTATTGATTTAGAGGTTGAGATTTTAGAAGGTTTAAGAACCAATTATTTAAAACAAAAAGACTACAAAAATGCCCATAAATATACTGAGGAGTATTATGAAGCTTCTTTGAAACTAAATGTGAAAGAACGCGAACGTGAAATTTCTGGAATAAAGGATAAATATGAATTAGAGAAAACACAGGAGCAGCTCAAACTTTTAAATGAGATAAATGAGACCAGAACCAAGCAACGGAATTTAAGTATTATACTTTTAGTAATTGCTTTACTATCTATGGTGGTTTTTGCTTATTCTTATTACAAAATCAGAATTTTAAATAAACAAAATATCATTGTAAAAGATAAACTATCAGAAAGTAACCAAGTAAAAGATAGAATTTTCTCTATTATAGGGCATGATTTAAGAAGTGCTTATGTTTCTACACTAGGTATTCTAAAGCTTATCAAAGAAGACGATTTATCTGCAAGTGAGAAGATAGACATGATTAATCGGGTTATCCATCAATCAGAAACAGCTTTAGAAACTTTAGATAAATTATTGCATTGGGGCTATAGCCAAATAAGAGGTGCTAAAATTACTTTAGAAGATTTTAATTGCACTAAGCCAATTAAGCAAACATTAGACTTCTTGGCTCAACTTATTCATGAGAAACAAATTGAAGTGAATAATCAAATAGATAAAGAAGTTTGCGTTTTGGCAGATAAAAATCATTTCAATTTTATCATCAGAAACTTAATATCTAATGCGGTTAAATTTACGCCTCAAGGTGGTAAAATTACTTTAACCTGTACAGATGAGGATGAATACTTTAAGTTTTCTATTCAAGATAGTGGGATAGGCATCTCCAAAGATAGAATAGATAAAATTTTTACTGCAGATTCTTCAAGTACAAGTGGTACGCATAATGAAAAGGGTACAGGCCTAGGTTTAATTATCTGTAAAGAATTTATAGAAAGTAACGGTGGCGAAATTTATGTAAGTAGCCAAGAAGGGGAAGGAGCTACTTTTAGTTTTACCTTAAAGAAAGGTAAATGTTAAATGAACTGCGATAGCCTTTTAAAAGCTGACAGTATCCCATAAAGTGTGTAAGTAAAAATTTAATAGGGTTTGCTTTTCATTAAAGTTGAACCCTATTTTCAAATAAAGTTAAGAACTGGTTTAGGATAATACCCCAATTTTGAATAGGCATACTCCATTTTTTTGTTGCCTCCCTTAAGGCCAAATATACCGATTTCAACACCGCTTCATCAGTGGGGAATGATAATTTATTTTTAGTGTATTTTCTGATTTTACCATTTAGGTTTTCAATCAAATTGGTGGTATAAATAATCTTTCTGATTTCAAGTGGGAATTCAAAAAAAACGGTCAGTTCCTCCCAATTCTCTTCCCATGATTTTATGGCATAAGGGTATTTATGGTTCCAAATATTCTTAAAGTCTTCTAGGGCGGCTTTTGCGGCTTGTTTTGTTGGGGCATCATAGATAAGTTTCATGTCCTTGGCAAAAGCTTTTTATCTTTCCAGACCACATATCTTGCCGAGTTTCTGATTTGATGCACTACACAAATTTGAGTTTGTGATTGAGGAAACACATTTTTTATTGTTTGGGTAAATCCGTTGAGATTGTCGGTAGCAGTGATAAGTATGTCTTCCACTCCTCTAGCCTTTAGATCGGTTAATACACCAAGCCAAAATGCGGCACTTTCATTCTTACCTAGCCACATGCCTAATACTTCTTTTTTTCCTTCTCTATTGAGCCCTACTGCTAAGTAAATAGTTTTGTTAATGACCTTAGAATTCTCCCTTACCTTAAAAACAATACCATCCATCCATACAATTAAATATACAGCATCTAGGGGCCTGTTCTGCCAAGCAATAATATCGTTAGCTACTGCTTCTGTAATGCGTGATATAGTAGAAGTAGATACATCAAAATGATATACTTCTCTAATCTGTTCTTCAATATCGCTTACACTCATGCCTTTTGCATATAGCGATACAATGACGTTTTCTAAACCATCGACCATACTTTGTCGCTTAGGTATAATCATAGGATTAAAAGAGGCATCTCTGTCTCTGGGTACTTGGATCTCTGTCTCCCCAAAAGATGTTTTTATACGTTTGCTGCTGAATCCATTTCTGGAATTGGTAGAGGTTGCCTGGGCATGCTTATCATAACCTAAATGAGCATCTAACTCACCCTCTAACATTTTTTCAATGCCTCGCTTTTGGAGTTGTGCTAAAAAACTGCTCAACTCTTCGCCGCTTTTGAATTGCTTTAAAAAAGCATCTGATAACATTTCTTCTTTGTTCATAATCGTGTGTTTTAAAATTAAAAAAAGTGAATCAAAGTTGAGGGCTAGCCCTCAACTTTGATTCACTTACACACTTTATGATATACTACCTAAAAGCTATCGCAGTTTATAAATTAACAATATTGTTCAAAAGCGCCAATTAAATTATCAGCTATCATTTGTGCTGGGCGACCTTCAATTTGGTGTCTTTCTATAATATGTACCAATTTGCCATCTTTAAATAAAGCCATTGATGGTGATGATGGAGGATAAGGCAACATGTAGTTACGAGCAGCATCTACAGCATCTTTTTCCATTCCGGCAAAAACAGTTACAATTTTGCTGGGCTTTTTACCTTCCTGTACGGCAATTTTAGCAGCCGGACGAGCATTTGCAGCAGCACAACCACAAACAGAGTTAACCACAACAAACGTAGTACCTTCTGTTTCTATAGCTTGCTTTACTTCATCGGCATTTTTTAATTCTTCAAAACCAACGCTAGTTAAGTCGGTTCTCATGGGTGCAACTAAATATTCTGGATACATTTTTTTGTATTTACGATTTTACGAATTGAAATTTTTGATTCTTTTTACAAATGCAAAATTAAGCTTTTAACTATATGCTAACAATAAAGCATATCAACTGGATGTCATAAAAGAATTGAATCATAGTATAGAAAATTAAGTTTTGAGTTTGATAGAAATTATAGTTTACAATTTGTAAACTTTTTTTACTTTTGTGCAGATGAATCATTTTAACATCATAAAGCGTAGCACTTTAATTGAATTTTATACTAAGTATCCAGATGCTAAAAAGCCTATAGAACTTTGGTATTCTGAAATTAGAGAAAGTGATTTTAGCAACTTTAATGAGTTAAAGGCAGTTTATAAGCATGCAAGTATTGTAGCAACAAATAACAGAGTTGTTTTCAATATAAAAGGCAATAATTACAGATTAGTTGTCAAGATTAACTTTTACACCAAGCAAATTTTTATCATTTGGTTTGGGACGCATAAAGATTACGATAAGATAGATGTAGAAACTATAAGCTATAAAAAATGAATTGGACAATTTTAAAAACAGAAAGCGATTATAATAAAGCCTTAGAGAGGCTAGACATAATTTTTGATGCTGAACCTAACAGTCCTGATTTTGCAGAAGCTGAATTATTAGGATTACTTATTAGTAATTATGAGGATAAGCATTATCCAATAGCTAGCCCCAATCCCATAGAAGCGATAAAATTGAAGATGGAAGAATTAGGATTGAAGAATAAAGACCTACAACCCTATATTGGTTCTAAAAGTTATGTATCTTCTATACTAAGTGGTAAAAGGGAGATAACACTGCGTATAGCTAACATTTTACACCATAAACTTGGTATCCCTACTGTGGTATTCTTTAACGCAAACGTTTAATAGGATTAGATTGCCATTATTTAAAGATTATGACCATGTTTGCACCAGCACATCCCGGAGAATTAATAAAAGAAACAATAGAAGGATTAAGAGAAGAAACCGGTAACAAACTTACTTTAGAAGAAGTAGCTTCTGGACTAGATATTAGTCGTAAGACTTTATCTGCTATCATCAATCAGAAACAGGGTATAAGTCCTGAAATGGCATTAAAACTTGCCAAAGCTTTCAATACCAGTCCCAATTTTTGGTTGAGCACAAGAAAATTATAATCTTGCGCAAGCTAAAAAAAAGTGAATACCGATAATATCAGAGTTTTTTGGAGAGAAGCTGTGGCGGTGTTGTAGATTGTACGGATGATTTATTTAATTGGATATCTTAAAAAAAGAAGTTAATAAATTATCTAAAATTTATTATTAACAATTTTCCTTAATCCATTCCAAAAATTCAGCTTTTGATATTCCCATTGTTATTAAATTAGAATTTATATGGAAAGCAGGTATTTCTTTATCTTTTTGCCTGTGAATAATAGATCTTAAACATCCAGGACATTTCCATTTATCATGTGAGGCTTCAGTTGAGATGTATTTGCAGTTTTTAAATTCTAAAAATTTAATCCAACATTTTGTTTTTATAGGTCTATTGTTTCCCATTGTAATCACACTGTCATTAGTCGTTCTCTTAATTCAGTGTTTTCAGATAAATCAAAGTCACGTAAGATTCCTTCTTTGTCAATATGTGCTGATTTACAAAGTTCAGTTTTGAAAAATGGACTTTGAGACCACCCTAAAGCTTTAAGTTCACTTAAAATTTTGTTTTTCTCTTGAGACATAAGAGTTTCGCAAAAATCTGGAATAACTATATTCTTCATCATTTTAAATGCTTCAGATGAGGTAGAACCATATGCGCTAAGTTTCAATGAAGGTATATAACAAATATGAAAATTGCCATCAATTAAATCAATCGCTTTTAGTTTTGCATTAATCTTCTTTAATTTATTATTATGAATAAGATTAATGAATTCTTGTTTAGTTTCAGACATTTTTATTTATTTCTATAAGCTTTCAAATGTAAAGATAAGTAGTATTTAGATAACATAAATTGAAAAATTTATAATAAAATATGTTTTTACAATCTTAACAATCTCATTACCATTAACCATTTGAATTTCATCCGCCTAAGCGGTATCTTTGCAGCTCACAAAATAAAACAACTATGTCATCAGTAGAGACAACTTACGTACCTTACAAAGTGAAGGACATTTCCCTAGCCGAATGGGGAAGAAAAGAAATTGAATTAGCCGAAGCAGAAATGCCAGGTTTAATGGCCCTTAGAGAAGAGTTTGGCGCAAGCAAACCTTTAAAAGGCGCAAGAATTGCCGGATGTTTACACATGACCATCCAAACAGCAGTTTTAATAGAAACTTTAGTAGAATTAGGTGCAGATGTTACTTGGTCTTCTTGTAATATTTTCTCCACCCAAGATCACGCAGCAGCAGCAATTGCAGCAGCTGGTATTCCTGTTTACGCATGGAAAGGCATGAATGCAGAAGAGTTTGATTGGTGTATTGAGCAAACCTTATTCTTTGGTGAAAACCGCGAGCCTCTAAACATGATTTTAGATGACGGTGGCGATTTAACCAATATGGTTTTAGATAAATATCCAGAACTAGCAGCAGGTATCAAAGGAATCTCAGAAGAAACAACTACAGGTGTTTTACGCTTACATGATCGCGTTAAAAAAGGAACACTTCCAATGCCGGCAATCAACATTAACGATTCTGTAACCAAATCTAAATTCGATAACAAATACGGTTGTCGCGAGTCTTTAGTAGACGCTATCCGCAGAGCTACAGACGTGATGATGGCTGGTAAAGTAGCCGTTGTTTGCGGTTATGGCGATGTAGGTAAAGGTTCAGCAGATTCTTTACGCAACGCAGGTGTAAGAGTTATCGTTACAGAAATAGATCCAATTTGTGCTTTACAAGCAGCAATGGAAGGTTTCGAGGTTAAAAAATTAGCTACTGCTATCAAAGAAGCAGACATCGTGGTAACAGCAACTGGTAATAAAGACATCGTTAGAGGCGAGCATTTTAAAGCCTTAAAAGATAAAGCTATCGTTTGTAACATTGGCCACTTTGATAACGAAATTGACATGGCTTGGTTAAACCAAAACTATGGCGATACCAAAATCGAAATCAAACCACAAGTGGATAAATATACCCTTGATGGTAAAGACGTTATCGTTTTAGCCGAAGGTCGTTTAGTGAATTTAGGTTGCGCAACTGGTCATCCATCATTTGTAATGTCTAACTCCTTTACAAACCAAACCTTAGCGCAAATAGAATTATATACAAACGCAGCAGCTTACGAAAACAAAGTTTATGTTTTACCAAAAACTTTGGATGAAAAAGTAGCTCGTTTACACTTAGCAAAAATCGGTGTCGAGTTAGAAGAACTTCGTCAAGACCAAGCAGAATATATTGGTGTTACGGTTCAAGGTCCTTTCAAATCAGACGCATACCGTTATTAATATTTTAGATTGTTGATTTTAGATTGACGATTAATCCAAGCCGCTCTGTACCCACAGGGCGGTTTTTTTATTTATTTCAGAAAGAATTTTATTTAGAAAAGCAATGGCAGCATTTCATTTTAAGGCTAGTCCGGTGCTTTGCTTTACTCCTCGTCCATTTTCCGCAAAAGCTCCAAATGTCCTGCGGGGTACCGCCCTCGCCCCGGTTTATTTTTCAAAACCTGTGCTAAGTATTTACAGTATCACAGCATAATGATACCTTTGTATATGTCATTAGCCAAATTATCAGTAAACATCAATAAAATAGCCACTTTAAGAAACTCAAGAGGTGGTAATAACCCAAATGTATTACAAATAGCACTAGATTGCGAGCGTTTTGGCGCACAAGGAATAACCGTACACCCACGTCCGGATGAAAGACATATACGCTATCAAGATGTTTACGATTTAAAAGGTCAAATCCAAACAGAATTTAACATAGAAGGCAATTGCCAAGAAGAAAAATTTGTAGAATTGGTTTTAACAAATAAACCAACACAAGTAACTTTAGTACCCGATGCTTTAGGCCAAATCACCTCTAACCATGGCTGGGATACCATCAAACACCAAAACTACTTACAAGATATCATTGCCGTTTTTAAACAGGAAGGAATTAGAGTTTCTATTTTCGTAGATCCTAATCCAGAAATGGTTGAAGCCGCAAAAACTACAGGTACAGATAGGATAGAACTTTATACAGAGTCTTACGCGGTAAATTATCATCAAGATAAAGAAAAAGCTATATTACCTTATGTAAAAGCATCCGAAATGGCCAATAAAGTAGGTTTAGGCATCAATGCTGGGCATGATTTAGATTTACAAAATCTTCAATATTTTGCGCAAAATATACCAGGTTTGTTAGAAGTTAGTATAGGGCATGCACTTATTTGCGATGCACTTTATCTAGGCTTAGAAAATACTATCCAAAGATATTTGTATCAGTTGAAATAATTATATTTACACAAAGCACTTATCATGACAATCTCAGCAATAAGAATCAAATTACAAGAATATATAAAAGTGGCAGATGAAAAAAAAGTCAAAGCTATTTTTGCACTTTTAGAAGATGATATTGTAAAAGATTTTAATTGGTGGGAAGATAAAGACTTAGTAAAGGATTTTGAGGACAGGGTAAAAAAATGCAAGAATGGTACAAATAAGGCCTTTTCTTTGGAAGAAATAGATGCAGATATAGAGAAAATAAAAGCTAACACTATTTCATGAACTATAAAGTACTACTAACGAAAAAGAGTAGGAAAGAATTTCTGGATGCTTTTTGTTGGTATCAAGAACAAAAATTAGGTTTAGGTGATGATTTTAAAACCGAGATTTATAAACATCTTAATTTAATATCAGAAAATCCAAAACACTATCCCAAAAAGATAAGAGAACTAAGAGAATTGGTTGTCAAAAAATTTCCATTTATCATCATTTACAGTATAGATGAAACCTCTAGGATTATCTATATAGCTTCCATCTTTCATTTCAAAAGAAACCCAAAAAACAAGGTTTAAACTTTTAAGCTACTTGTATTTTAATCTTTACAATTTCATGCTGTTTCTATTATAAAAGCACCCTCATTTTTCATAATTTTGCGCATCTTAAAAACTTCCGTTTAAATGAAATTAAATGTTGATTATCAGGAACTGTTCGAGCAAAGACATATTGCACCAAATGAGCAGGATACCCAAGAAATGTTAGATGCTGTTGGGGTAAATTCTTTAGAAGAACTAATTGCCCAAACAGTGCCGCAAAACATACGTCTTAAAGGTGCTATGGATTTACCTTCGGCAAAAAGTGAGTTCGAATACCTGAATCATCTTAAACAAACGGCTTCTAAAAACAAGATTTTTAAATCATACATAGGGCAAGGTTATTACGGTGTTATTGTGCCAGGTGTTATCCAAAGAAACATTTTAGAAAACCCAGGATGGTACACGCAATACACTCCTTATCAGGCAGAAATTGCACAAGGTAGATTACAAGCGCTATTAAATTTCCAAACGATGGTTATTGATTTAACCGGAATGGAAATAGCAAACGCTTCTCTGCTTGATGAAGGAACAGCAGCTGCAGAAGCGATGTTTATGCAATACAGCTTAAGAAAAAATGCCGCAGCTAAAAAGTTCTTTGTTTCTCAAGAAGTATTCCCGCAAACCATAGATATTTTAAAAACACGTTCACAGCCTTATGGTATAGAGCTAGTTATTGGCGACCATAGAACTGCAGAACTAACAGAAGATATGTTTGGTGCTATTGTTCAATACCCAGCAAGTAACGGCGAAGTTTTTGATTATAGCGATTTTGCTAATAAAGCTCATGAAAAAAATATAAAACTTACTGTTGCGGCAGATATTATGAGTTTAGCTTTATTAACTCCTCCAGGAGAATGGGGCGCTGATATTGTTGTAGGTACAACCCAACGTTTTGGTATTCCAATGGGTTTTGGTGGGCCTCATGCCGCTTTTTTTGCTACAAAAGAAGAGTACAAAAGGTCTATGCCAGGCCGTATCATTGGGGTAACTATTGATGCTCATGGAAATTACGCTTTGCGTATGGCCTTACAAACAAGAGAGCAGCATATCAGAAGAGATAAAGCAACATCAAACATTTGTACAGCACAAGCTTTATTGGCTATTATGGCGGGTATGTATGCTACTTACCATGGACCTAAAGGCATTAAACTTATAGCAGAAAGAATACATGGTTTAGCTGTTTTATTGTCTAATGCTTTACAGCACCTAGGTTACCAACAAGAAAACCAAGCTTATTTTGATACGGTAAGGTTTAACGTTGGCACTTTGTTAAACGCTATTAAAGCAGAAGCTTTAAACAACGAGGTTAACTTAAATTACCAAGGCGAAACAGTTACTATTTCTATAGATGAGACTACTTCTGTAGAAGATATTAAAACTTTAGTAAGATTCTTTGGAAAAGTAAAAGGCATCAATCAAAATGATATAGATGTTGATGCTTTAAAAGGAGATTTAACAAGTACTATTCCTGCTTCTTTAGCTAGAACATCAGCTTATTTAACACATCCTATATTTAATAGTCATCACTCAGAGCATGAGTTGCTGCGTTATATCAAATCTTTAGAAGCAAAAGATTTATCCTTATGCCACTCCATGATAGCTTTAGGTTCATGTACCATGAAATTGAATGCTACCACAGAAATGATTCCGGTTACTTGGCCAGAGTTTGGAAACTTACATCCTTTTGCACCTATAGACCAAACTGGTGGTTATATGCAAATTATGGATGAGTTAAACCGTTGGTTAAGCGAGATAACTGGTTTTGCAGCTATGAGTTTACAACCAAATGCGGGTGCACAAGGTGAGTACGCAGGATTAATGGTTATTAGAGCTTATCATCAAGATAGAGGAGATTTCCATAGAAATATCGCTTTGATTCCATCTTCTGCACATGGTACAAACCCGGCTTCTGCTGCTATGGCAGGTATGAAAATCGTGGTAACTAAATGTGACGAGAAAGGAAATATTGATGTTGAAGATTTAAGAGCAAAAGCAGAAGAGCACTCTGCTAACTTAAGTTGTTTAATGGTAACTTATCCATCAACACATGGCGTTTTTGAAGAGTCTATCATAGAAATCTGCGATATTATTCATCAACATGGTGGGCAGGTTTATATGGATGGTGCCAACATGAACGCTCAAGTAGGTTTAACATCTCCAGCAAATATTGGTGCCGATGTTTGCCACCTCAACTTACATAAAACATTTTGCATTCCACATGGTGGAGGTGGTCCAGGTATGGGGCCAATTGGCGTAGCTAAACATTTAGTTCCATATTTACCCGGCCACGCTGTTGTTGATATTAGTCAAGAAAAATCTATACATGCAGTATCCGCAGCACCTTGGGGTTCTGCATCTATTTTGTTAATTTCTCATGCTTATATAGCTATGATGGGGGCTGAGGGCTTAACCAATGCTACAAAATATGCTATCCTAAATGCAAATTATATCAAAGCTAGGTTAGAACAGCATTATCCTGTTTTGTACTCAGGAGCCAACGGAAGATGTGCACACGAGATGATTTTAGACTGTCGCGAGTTTAAGGCTTTAGGTATTGAAGTAACCGATATAGCTAAAAGGTTAATGGATTATGGTTTCCATGCACCAACAGTTTCTTTCCCTGTGGCTGGTACTGTTATGGTAGAACCTACAGAATCTGAACCTAAACATGAGCTAGATCGTTTCTGCGATGCTATGATAGCTATCAGAAATGAAATAGCTGATATAGCATCTGGTTTATTAGATAAAGCAAATAATCCTTTAAAAAATGCTCCGCATACTGCTGCGGTAGTAACAGGTAATGATTGGGATAAACCTTATACCAGACAAAAAGCAGCATTTCCTTTGCCTTATGTAGCTCAATATAAATTTTGGCCTTCTGTAGGTAGGGTTAATGATACCCATGGCGATAGAACTTTAATCTGTTCTTGTCCTCCATTAGAAACTTATGCCGAGATAGAAACAGTATAAATTAAATACTTTATTTAAAAGAAAAGCTAGGCAATTGTCTAGCTTTTTTTATTTTAAATCCCTAATAAAAAGCCCTTTATAAACAATTAAAATATTAGCTTTAAAATATGTTAAACATAAATTTGATCTAGCTATTTATGATGAGGTTTTTATTGACGTTGTATGTCTTTCTTATAACAATAATAACCCCATCTCATGCTATTGGAAAAGATACAATTAAGCTGCAACTCAAGTGGCGACATCAATTTCAATTTGCAGGTTATTATGCTGCACTTATTAAGGGTTATTATAAAGAGGAAGGATTAAATGTTGAATTAATTCCTGGTGGTCCTAATAGTTCTCCTGTACAAGAAATTCTTAAGGGTAATGCAGATATTGGGATTTTTGATCCAAATGTTGTACTTAGAAATACCAAAGCTAAACCTTTGGTAGTGCTTTCTACCATCATGCAGTCCTCTCCATATGTTATCATCAGTTTAAAGAGTAAGAATATTCTAAAGCCATCTGATTTAATTGGTAAAACAATTTTAGCAGATCAGGATCAAGGTTGGAATATTTTTAAAGCCGTATTGTTGAAAGAAGGAATAAAATCAGATTTAATTGATGTTATTCCAAGAAAAAACGATTCTGAAGAAATTGCAAATGGTAAAGCTGATGCGGTTGTAACTTATATCACCACACAGCCCCAAAGATTAAAAAAGCTAGGCTTATCTGTAAATATGATAAGACCTGTAGAGTACGGCGTAGATTTTTACGGCGATGTAATTTTTACAACTAAATCTTTTGCTTATAATAATCCGGAAAGAACAGATGCTTTTATAAGAGCTACCTTGAAAGGTTGGCAATATGCTTTTGAACATGAGGATGAACTCATCAATTATATCTTAACGCTACCTGGTGTTAAAGCACATGGTAATAATAAAGAATTTTTAAAAATAGAAGCTCAAGAGGTTAAAAAATTAGTGATGCCAGATTTGGTGCAAATTGGCCATATGAATATAGGAAGATGGCAATATATGCTTCAAATTTATCAACAACTGGGTATAGCAGATAAGAAGATTACTTTAAAAGATTTCATTTATAGCTCAGAAGAAGAAAATTTAAGTAAATGGCTGAAACCAATTTTGTATTCTGCCATCATTGCTTTTGTAATTATAGTAGTTATTGTTGTCATCAATTGGCAATTAAGAAAAGTTGTGAAAGCTAAAACAGCAGAGTTATCTGCCGAGGTTGAAAACAGGAAATCTGCAGAGCTTATGGCTAAGCGAAATGAAGAAAAGCTTAAGCTGGCTATAAAGAGCGCTAATATTGGTGTTTGGGATTGGGATGTTGGATCTAAAAAAGCTTTTGTAAGTAAAGAATGGTGCGAAAGGCTAGGGATTGAATATCAACAAAAGTTATCTCAGGTTAACCTTTTAGATTTTATCCATCCTAAAGATAAATTGGTAGCCCTTAAAAGTTTTAGAGCATTTAAAAAGGGGAATAAGAAAAGGCAAATTTTCAGGTTAGACTAAAGCTAAGAAACGGAGAAGATTTGCATGTGATGATATCTTTTACAGCTCACGATCAAACTGATAAACATAGAAATATTGTATCTGGGATAGTTATTGATATTGATAAGATAAGGCGAAAAGAAATTGAGTTGATAAAAGTTTCTGAGGAGTTGTTACGAAGCAATAGTGAACTGAAAAAATTTGCTTACATAACTTCTCATAATTTAAGAGCGCCCATTGTTAATATAGAAGCCCTCTTTGGAATGCTAAACCTAGAAGCACTAAGTCAAGATGATTTGGTAATTGTGGATAATATGAAACTCTCTATAGCTAAATTGAGTGGTGTATTAGATGATTTAATTGAAATTGTATCGCATGAAATTGCTGCGGAAGAAAAATGCGCTACTAACCTAAATATCGAAGATGAGTGTGTTAAGGTAATCAATTCCTTAGAGAATAAACTCGTGAAAGCAAACGCTAAAATAAAGTTAGCAGTTGATGTAAATAAGCTTTATTATCCTAAACAATATTTTGAAAGTGCCATTTTTTGCTTGCTTTCTAATGCCATTAATTATAAGTCTAATCAAAGAAATTTAGAAATTCATATTTCTAGCCAGTTAATAGGTAATGATGTTGTTTTGAAAATAAAAGATAACGGCTTAGGAATTGATTTGAAGAAAAATGCTGAAAAGATCTTTGGTTTATACCAAAGGTTTCATGAGAATACAGAAGGAAAAGGTATTGGTTTGTTTATACTTAAATCGCATATAGAATCTTTAGGCGGCTCCATTGAGGTAGAAAGCGAGCCAAATGTAGGTACTACCTTTATTTTAAGATTTCCTCAGCCAGAATCTTAAGAATGTCAATTTAATGTAATATCAAAAATAGATGTTTAAACATATAAATTATTTATGTAGGTTTGTTTAACAAAATTAAAAATTATGAAAAAAGGAATATTATTAATTGCTTTCGTAAGCATGATTTCGTTGGCATTTAAGCCAGCTGCAGTTGAGTATAAAGTTGATACTCAAAAATCTAAAATTGAGTGGATTGGTAAAAAAGTTACTGGTGAACACCGTGGAGAAATTAAATTAGCTTCTGGGGTTCTTAATTACAATGGTTCTGCTTTAAATGGAGGTAATTTTGTTATCAATATGAACAGCATGACTGTAACTGATTTACAAGGCGAAATGAATGGTAAATTATTAGGCCATTTAAAAGCTGACGACTTCTTTGGCGTTGATAAATTTGCTCAATCAAAATTTGTGATTACTAAAGTTACTGCTGCTGGTGCAGGTAAAGTAAATATTTCTGGTAATTTAACAATTAAAGGAATCACTCAGCCATTAACTTTCCCTGCTGCAATCACTGTGAAAAATGGTGTTTTGGTAGCTGTTGCTAATGGAGTTAAAGTTGATAGAACAAAATACGATATTAAATATGGTTCTAAAAGCTTTTTTGATAGTTTAGGAGACAAAGCAATTAATGATGAGTTTGAATTAAATATCAACTTGGTTGCGAAAAAATAGAATATTTCTATTATAAAGTATGAGAGGCTAGCTATTAAAGCTAGCCTCTTTTTTTTTGCCTTATATTGTAGAATAAAATTCTCAAATTCCCCATTTTGGGTATTATAATAATCAAAAAAGAGGCGTTTTTTTATTTGATTTAATAAGCTTATAAATAATATGCCTTTTTAATATGGTCTTTAAATCTTTTAAGCAAGATAATATCAATTTAAAATCTTAATTATCTAGAAAAATGCTTTTATGGTATAAAACTTGAAACTATTTTAAAGTGTATCTATAAATATTAATAGTTATAATAGCGGGATAATTATTAATGAGTTTAATATGCTTTGAAATCATTAAAACTTTATTTTTAAGCTTTCGTAGAAGAGCCCAGATATGATAGATGAAACGTTACATATTTTAATTATTGATGATGACGAAATCAATAATTTTATAGCCGCTAAATTAATAGACAAGATACCGCCTAGAGCAAGAGTTTCTACTTGTTTAAATGGTCAGGAAGGTATAAATTATATAACATCTAGATTAAATAATCAAAAAGATCTTCCAGATATTATTTTTTTAGATATTAACATGCCTATCATGAATGGCTGGGAGTTTTTAGAAGAATATGCTGCCGTAACTCATCAAATATCAAAAAAGATTGTAATTAATATGTTGTCATCATCTGTTTATAATGATGATATCAGTAAATCTAAAACATATCCTACTGTTAACAGGTTTATTTCTAAACCTTTAACCATAGAAAAAATTCAAGATTTGTATCAAAGCTTAGGTATTAGCTAAAAAGCGTCTACTCTTATATTACCTTGTTCATCCTCTTTAACTGTGCCAATAGCCCTGTTCTTGGCATGGTAAAATAAGCATATCCAATTGTTTATGGCAGCCTTTTTTCCATACTCTGTTCTTAAGTCTTTAGCTAGCTTTCCATCGTAATCATACTTAGCAATAAAATTTCTTTGTAATTGTTCGGGCTCAGGTACCACATCTCCACCAAAAAAGATTTCATGCTCATCATTTTTGATATGATAAACTTGATGATATTCGCAATGTCCACCGGTTAGCTCATAGCTAATTTCATCTGTTAAGATTCCGTTTCCTTCAATAAAATGAACCTGACCAGATCTTTGTATCACATCAAAAATTTCTGTTTTGTAGGAGGATGATTGCTTGGCATAAGCCGTTTCCCACTCGCCTTGTTGGATAATATATTCTGCATTTGCAAAACTAGGCTCTAACTTACCCTGCTTATCCCAAACCATGCCGCCGCTGTGGTCATAATGTAAATGAGACATGAGCACTTTGGTCACATCATCTGGATGATAACCTGCTTTTTTAATATTCTCATGTAAAATAAGATTCCCCTTTTCATCATTATAACCCAAACCTGTATCTAGAATAAGTAATTCTTTTTCGGTTTTAATCAAAAACGGATTGATATGTATAAACAATGAAGCTGGTCTTTCGCTTGCTTTATGAATACTAGGGTCAAAGGGGATAAATTTCTTTGATGAATCTACAGAATACGAACCTTCGTTAAGTGCTATTATTTCCAAAATGCTAGTTTTTTGTAATTTAAATAAGACATAATCAATAGCTTACAAATCTTTTTTATGGAGCTTGTTGATTATTGTATCTTTACTGTGTTACATTGCGCAAATATATGGAAAAAAGGTGGGTAGAGCATTCGATACAAGATTTAGAAACTGTTAACTTACTATCAGAAGAGTTAAATATAGATGAGATTTTAGCCCAAATGTTGGTTGCCAGAGGCATTAAAACTTTTGAGCAAGCTAAACTATTTTTTAGACCTTCTTTGGATGATTTGCATGACCCATTTTTAATGAATGGGATGGAGGAAGCTGTATCCAGAATACAAAGAGCCATCAAAAATCAAGAGCATATTTTAATTTATGGAGATTATGATGTAGATGGTACAACCTCCGTAGCTTTAACCTATTCGTTTTTTAAAGATTTATACCCTCATCTAACTTATTATATTCCAGATAGATATGTGGAGGGTTACGGTATATCAACACAAGGGATTGATTATGCCGCTCATCATGGTATAAGCCTTATTATAGCTTTAGACTGCGGTATCAAATCTATTGATAAGGTTGAGTATGCGAAGGAAAAGGGAATAGATTTTATCATTTGCGACCACCACTTACCGGGAGACGAAATTCCGGATGCTATAGCTGTTTTAGATCCAAAACGTAAAGATTGTAATTATCCATACAAAGAGCTTTCTGGGTGTGGTTTAGGCTTTAAATTAATTCAAGCTTTTGCATCTAGAAATGATATACCACAAGAGAAGGTTCTAAAATACTTGGATTTGGTAGTGGTAAGTATCGCCTCAGATATTGTCCCTATTACAGGTGAAAATAGAATCTTAGCGCATTATGGTTTAAAGAAGCTTAACTCAGAGCCATGTAACGGTTTAAAAGCTTTGATAGAATTATCTGGCAAGGCCGATGATTTTACCATCACAGATATTGTTTTTTCTATAGGCCCCAGAATTAATGCTGCTGGTAGAATTGATGATGCTAAACAAGCTGTTAAACTTTTAATTGCCTCATCAACACAATTAGCAGAAGATGCGGGCTTTATCATTAACCTCAAAAATTCTGAACGTAAAGAGTTTGATAATAATATTACAGAGCAAGCTCTTAACATGATTTTAAACTCTCCAGAAATGGAAAAAAGAAAATCAACCGTTGTTTATCATGAGACTTGGCATAAAGGTGTGATAGGAATTGTAGCGAGTAGGTTAACAGAGAAATATTATCGCCCAACTATTGTTTTGACACAGTCTAACGGACATATAGCAGGCTCCGCAAGGTCTGTTTTAGGATATGATTTGTACGAAGCTTTATGCGAGTGTAGCGATTTGTTAGAGCAATTTGGCGGACATAAATACGCAGCAGGTTTAACCATGAAACCAGAAAACTTGCCTGCTTTCATCCATAAATTTGAAGAAGTTGTATCGGCTACTATCACAGATGATATGTTGATGCAAGTAATAGAGGCGGAAAAGTGTATTGATTTAAAAGATATTACACCTAAATTTTTTAGGATATTAAAACAATTTGCTCCTTTTGGTCCTCAAAACATGGCACCTGTTTTTATCAGTAGAAATGTATATTCGTACGGCTATGGTTCTATTGTTGGTAATAACCATTTAAAAATGAGTGTTAGGCAAAAAGATAGTCAGGTTTTTGATTGTATAGCCTTTGGTCATGGAGATTTTTTAGAGCAAATTAACAGAGGTATTCCTTTTGATATTTGTTACACCATAGAAGAAAATGTATGGAAAGATAAACGTTCTATACAATTAAACATAAAAGGCATTAAAACCTATTAGGTTAAAATTTATGATATTAAGAGCAGAAAATCTAATTAAAAAATATAAGCAAAGAACTGTTGTAAATAACGTTTCTTTTCATGTAGGCCAGGGTGAAATTGTAGGGTTACTTGGTCCAAATGGAGCCGGAAAAACAACTTCATTTTATATGATAGTGGGTTTAATAAGACCAAATGAAGGCAATGTTTTTTTAGAGGATGAAAATATCACCCAAGACCCTATGTACAGAAGAGCGCAAAAGGGAATTGGTTATTTGGCGCAAGAAGCTTCTGTTTTTAGAAAACTTACGGTTGAGGATAATATTAAGGCTGTTTTAGAAATGACGCAACTATCTAAGGCAGAACAAAAAGATAAATTAGAACAACTTATTGATGAATTTAGCCTTCATAAAGTAAGAAAAAACCGTGGCGATTTATTATCGGGTGGCGAGCGAAGAAGAACAGAAATTGCCAGAGCTTTAGCTGCAGACCCAAAGTTTATTTTACTAGATGAGCCATTTGCTGGGGTAGACCCCATTGCGGTAGAAGAAATTCAAACTATTGTTGCCAGACTAAAACACCGCAATATTGGGATCTTAATTACCGATCATAATGTGAACGAAACCTTATCTATTACAGATAGAGCTTACTTATTAGCAGAAGGTAAAATTATGCTTGCTGGTACTCCGCAAGAAATTGCAGATAATGAAATGGCTAGAAAATTTTATTTAGGCCAGCATTTTGTACTTAAAATCAAGAATTTTAAAGTTTAAATTTATATCTCTTATATTCAAGGTAGCCAATAACCCATTATGACAATTGTAAATTCTTTTCTTAACTGGATAATGAAAAAGCGTATGCACCAGATAGAGCTTTTCATGAAATATCCTAATGAAGTACAAGAAGAATGGCTAAATACTTTGATAAACTCTGCAGAAAATACAGAGTGGGGGAAGCTTTATGATTATAAATCAATAGAAAACGAGCGCCAATTTAAAGAGCGTGTACCGCTACAAAGCTATGATACCCTTAAGCCTTTTATTGAAAAAATGCTAAAAGGCGAGCAGAATATACTATGGCCATCAGAAATTAAATGGTTTGCCAAATCATCTGGCACCACTAGCGATAGAAGTAAATTTATCCCTGTAAGTGAAGAAGCTTTAGAAGAATGTCATTTTAAAGGGGGTAAAGATATGCTGGCTATTTATTGTAATAATAGACCAGATGCTAAGATGTTTACTGGTAAAAGTTTGGTGTTAGGTGGTAGCCATCAAATCAATCAATTAAGCCCTGATTCTTTCTATGGAGATTTATCTGCCGTTATCATAAAAAACTTGCCTATATGGGCAGAAATGATGCGTACACCTGATATGTCTATCGCCTTAATGGATAATTATGAGGAGAAGATAGAAAAGATGGCCAGAGCAACCATGGATGTTAATGTAACCAATATTGCCGGCGTACCTACTTGGACTATCGTTTTGGCAAAACGCGTATTAGAACTTACAGGTAAAAATAACTTGATGGAAGTTTGGCCTAATTTAGAGCTTTATGTACATGGTGCTGTAAATTTTGAGCCTTATCAGGAACAATTTAAAATGCTTATTCCTAACGAGCAGATGTTTTACTTAGAAACCTACAATGCATCAGAAGGCTTTTTTGGGATACAAGATCAAAGTGAAGATAAAGACTTATTGTTGATGTTAGACTATGGTATTTACTACGAGTTTTTACCAATGGAGCATTTTGATGAAGAAAATCCTAAGACATTATCCCTAAGCGAGGTTGAGCTTAATAAAAATTACGCTATCATCATCAGTACCAATGCCGGTTTATGGAGGTATGTTATTGGTGATACAGTAAAGTTTACTTCATTAGACCCTTACCGAATAAAAATAACTGGAAGAACTAAACATTTTATTAATGCATTTGGTGAGGAGGTTATTATAGATAATGCTGAAAAGGCACTCACTAAAGCTTGTGCGGAGACCAATGCAATTATTAAAGATTATACTGCCTGTCCAATTTATTTCCAAGGGAATGAAGCTGGCGGTCATGAATGGATTATAGAATTTGAAAAGAAACCTAACGAGTTTAATAGGTTTGTTGATATTTTAGATAATACTTTACGCGAAGTAAACTCTGATTATGACGCTAAAAGATTTAAAGATATGGCTTTAAGAAGGCCAACTGTACATATTGCCCCAGATAATACTTTCTATAAATGGTTGAAACAGAAAGGGAAATTAGGCGGGCAACACAAGGTTCCAAGATTGGCAAACAACAGAACTTATGTTGATGAAATCTTGCAAATCATACAAAGTTCATGATGTTTTAAAAAAAATTAAACCCTCATGCAACCAATCTTACAAATTCATCATCTACCTCATATAACACGATGAATTTGCAGCACAAATACGCTCAAGAAGAAATTATTCAAGGATGCCAAGCAGGCGAACGACGTTATCAAGAGTTACTCTATAAGATGATGTCATCCAAAATGCTAGGTGTTTGTATGCGCTACGCCAAAGACCAGTTTGAAGCAGAAGACATGATGCAAACTGCTTTTGTAAAGGTGTTTAGAAATATAAACGCTTACCGCGGAGAAGGTTCGTTTGAAGGCTGGATAAGAAGAATTATGGTAAATACTTCTATAGAAGTGTACCGCAAAAATTTAAGAAGTTTAAATGTTGTTGATATAGATGAAACACATGATCACCAAGCATCAACAGCGTTTGATATGAGTAGACTAAATATTGCCGATTTGATGAGGCTGATTAGAAACCTGTCTGACGGTTACAGACTAGTATTTAACATGTATGCAATAGAAGGATACTCGCACAAAGAAATAGCAAAAGAGCTAGGCATTACAGAAGGGGCCTCAAAGTCTCAACTCAGTAGAGCCAGAGCCATATTAAGAGAACAAATTTTAAAAATGGAGGGAAACAGTTATGGAACCCATGTCGGATAAAGAATTGGATCTTTTATTCAAATCTAAATTTACAGATTATGAAGTAGAGCCATCAGTTTCAAGTTGGTCTAAAATAGAAGAACAACTATCTGTTAAGCCAATGCAGCGCAAAAAAGTTCCTTTTCTGTGGATGGCAGCAGCAAGTGTGGTAGTGGTTTTTGGCTTAGGTTTACTTTTATGGAACAAACCGCAAGAACAAATTATGCTAAAAGGCAAACCAGCTGTTGAAGAAGGTGATAGGGTTATCGCTCAAAATAATGCTGTCAATACGATTGATGAAGTTATTACTAATACTCAGCCGGCTGAGGCTAAAGTAGAAACTGTTAGTCGTGTAGCGCAAGAGGAAACTCCAAATACAACAGAAGAAAGTAACTCGCAAGAGAACTATTTAGCTTCCATACAAACAGAAAATCCTGAGGCCGAGCAAGAGTTTGCCGCCACACGTACAGAGCCTGTAAAAAGAATTACAGTAACAGAGTTGATGCTTCTTGAAGAAGAAAATACAGTAAAAACTAATAAAATTAAATCAACTATGTTGTCTTCTTTAAGTAGTAGCAAAGATGAAAGTAGCAATCAGCAAGAAAGAATAAGATCTGTAGGCGATTTAGTAAACTTTGTTATCGCTAAAGTAGATAAGAGAGAAAATAAAGTACTCAAAATCAGTAAAACTGATGAAAGTGATATAGAAATAACAGGAATTAATCTAGGACTCTTTAAATATAAAAAAGACTAAAAAATCATGAAACAATTAATACTTATAGCTTGTACAGTGTTTTCCTTCGCCCAGTTGGCGCAGGCACAAGCAACAGATTCTACCGTTGTAAAGAAAGAAAAAAACGCCCAGGTAGAAATCAGTAAAGAGGGTGTAAATATCCATATTGGTAAAACAGATTCTACCAAAAAAGATAATAAAGGTAGTTTTCCAAAAGTAAGCTTTGGATTAAATATCGAGCATTTTGATATTGGTTTAAGCAAATACCACAATGGTAGTGATTTTGGTTTCCCTTCTAGTTATGATTTTTTAGAAAATAATAACTGGAAAACCCATACTGTTGGTTTTGATTTACTTCAGTTTGGTGTACGATTTAATCCTAATTTCAAAATTGCTTTGGCTGGAGGTATAGATTGGAACCATATCAGGTTAGAAAGAGATGTTACCATTAGGCCAGATGCAGCAGTTTTAACTGCAGATCCTTCATCAGAAACCAATCTAGAAAAGAATAGATTTTCTAGTAGATATTTAAGAGTGCCTCTATATTTTGAATATAGAAGTAAGCAGGATAAGCACAAGAACAGATTCTCTTTTGTAGCTGGTCCTGAAGTAGGGTTCTTAATAGATGGTAAAGTGAAACAAAAGACAGATGGTGGCGAGAAAATTAAAGTTAAAGACGATTATAACTTCACCCAATTTAGATACGGAGCTAATGTTAGATTAGGTTATGGTGGTACAGGTTTATTCTTTAAATACTACTTTAATGATGTATTTGCAGATAATACAGCTCCGGGTTTAGAAGGCTATAAAAATCTTTCATTCGGATTAACCTTCGGATTCTAATCCTTCATAAAATGATGTGTGTAAAGCCCCGTAATTGTTGCGGGGCTTTTTGTTTAATTCTTTTTTTTACCGATGCGATAGTTATATTTACCCAGTAATCAAGAATATGACTCCTTTAATAACTGTTCACAATATCTATAAAAACTTTACAGATGCTACCCATTCTGGCGTTTCGGGAATTAATCTTGAAATTAATGAAGGTGAAATTGTAAGTATTGTAGGGGAAAGTGGTAGTGGTAAAACAACTTTATTAAAGTTAATTTATGGTTATCTGATACCGCAAGGGGGCGAAGTTCTTTTTGAAGGTAAACGCGTACTTGGGCCCACAGAAAAGCTAATACCAGGGCATGATGAAATGAAAATGGTTACGCAAGAGCTTACCTTAAACCTTTATGCTAGGGTTTATGATAATATATCGTCTTTACTTTCTAATACAGATTTAGAAGTTAAAAGAGATTTAACCATGCAAACCATGGAGTTCTTGAGGATAGACCATTTAGCGTATAAAAAAATTGTGGAGCTAAGCGGTGGCGAGCAGCAACGTGTTGCAATAGCAAGAGCTGTAATTACAGAGCCTAGGGTATTATTGTTAGATGAACCTTTTAGTCAGGTTGATACCATTTTAAAGAAGCAATTAAGAGATGATATAGAGCGTTTAGCTCGTTTCTTGAAGATAACAGTCATCATGGTTTCTCATGATCCTAGTGATGGTCTATCACTATCAGATAAATTGGTGATTGTGAAAGATGGAAAAGTGGTTAGGGAAGGTAAACCCCAGGAGATTTATTACGAACCACAGCATGCTTATGTTGCACAGTTAATTGGTAAAGCCAATATTTTAAATGGTTTATCTTTTTTAGAGAATGGTAAATATGCTGTTTATCCGCAAGATGTTTTTGTAAATCAAGATGGGATGACTGCTAAAGTAAAATCAGTTCATTTTGGAGGCTTGTATCAAGAAGTAGAATATATTGCTGAAGATAAAACCATCTTATCTTATGATTTTGATTTTATACCTTTAGCCAAAGGAGATGAAGTAAATATCGCTTTTAAAAAGCTGATGAAACTGGATTCTTAGGGGTTTTTTCTCACACTCGTTTGCAACGAGTGCTTCATTTGGTTTAACGATTGCATGGTTATTTTTTCTTGCGCTCGTTTGTAACGAGTGCTTCATCTGGTTTAAAGATTGCATCGTTATTTCATAAGTTTTTTCTTGCGCTCGTTTGTAACGAGTGCTTCATCTGGTTTAATGATTGCATCGTTATTTCATAAAATCACTAAAGCTAGTATCAACTTTTATAACATTTAAAAGGCCTTTTTCATTTAAGTAGTTTTTTGCAGAGCTATATAAATATTCTTCTGGTAGAGCTACAATTTCAGCTTTTACAGGATTATTGTGTATGTAATCTAGTTTTTGAGCTAGGATATGATGATTGAAACATTCAATAGTATAATAGCCATCTTGCCAAACTTTATAATCTTTAATTCTATTGTTAAACTTAGCGTGGTAACTAAAGCGGTATAACATCCAATCTCTTCTACTTTCATGCTCAGCATCCATTAACTTAATGATTTCTTTATTAGTGAATTTCTTAAAATCTCTAACAAAGTCTGATAATTGGAAAGGCTCTTTAATAGAAACTAGCAGGTGTAAATGATTAGTCATTAAGCACCACGCATAAAGTTCTAATCCTTTATTTTCTTGTGCGTATTTTAAAGAGTTAATGATGATTTTTTTATAGGCTGGTCTAATAAATATATCTACCCAATCTACAACTGTAAAAGTTATAAAATGAATTTGATCTTGAGTTTTTACACGGTATTGATGCGACATAGGCTTGAGCTTGATATTTAAAATTATAGAAAATTCGATGAAATCGAAAGTCCATTTTAAGCACTCGTTGCAAACGAGCGCAATGAGAGGTTGTCATCTACATAATCTAGTTTTTGGGATAGGAAAAATCGAAAGTCCATTTTAAGTACTCATTGCAAACGAGTGCCGGGGAGAGATTTTAATGTTAATTAGATGTCATGGTTAATATTTTAATATTAATATTTTAATTTAGGAACTAATAGTTATAGTGTTTAATTTTGCAGAATGGGGATTCATAAATTAACAGAAGAGAATCAATATAATTTGATAGAACTAATTTTGAGATTACATAAGATTGATCTTAAGCTGTTTAAATCTGATGACGATTTAAAAGCATTATTAAAATTTAATGAAGTGTTTCAGATAGATGTATCTCATTATGATGATTTTCATAGAAGAATATGTTATTTAAGAGTTGCAAAGGAAATTTATTTGTTAAAAATAAAATCTGATAATTACTATGTAGACTTTAGGCAGCTTTTAAAGGATGTTAGATATTTAAATTTAAGCAGTAATGAAGATGTTCAAGAATTAATAGATGAGGTAATTAATAAAGACAATTTGATTCATTACAAAGTATTGTCAAAAAGTTATTCTTATTGGGGAGAAATTCAGAAGAGAATTATCTTTTAGTGCTAGAGCTTACGCTCGTTTGCAACGAGTGTTTCATCTGGTTTAACGATTGCATCGTTATTTCATAAGCACTGCATTTGCCATTTAAACCCGGTTGAAACGGCATCCCCGGAACGACCATCGGGAGTGGAGGGATATAGTGGAAAACGGGACTAGCGGTACAAAATAAAGATGTAATTGCTTTTCCAAAAAAAACAGCCCCAATTTTTGGAGCTGCTTTCTGTAGATTTTTTATACGTTTTTAGCTAACCAATCGCCAACTTCGCTGGTTTTGTAAGCTTTGTTACTTCCGGATAAATCTTCTGTTACTACACCTTCTGCTAAAGATTTATTTACAACATCTCTGATAGCGGCCGCTTCTGCATGTAAACCAAAAGCATCTTCAAACATCATTGCGGCAGATAAAACTGTTGCCAATGGGTTTGCAATGTCTTTTCCTGCTGCTTGTGGGTAAGAGCCGTGAATAGGCTCGTACAATGAAGTATGTAAGCCTTTAGAAGCTGATGGCATTAAACCCATAGAACCAGAAATTACAGAGGCCTCATCAGTTAAAATATCTCCAAAAAGGTTTTCGGTAATTAAAACATCGTAAGAGTTTGGCCACTGTACTAAACGCATAGCTACGGCATCAACAAACTCGTAACTTACGGTTACTTCTGGATAATCTTTTTCCATATCCTGTACGGTTTCTCTCCATAAACGAGAACTTTCTAGAACGTTTGCTTTATCTACACAGCATAATTTTTTGCTACGTGTCATCGCTATTTCAAAGCCTAATTTTGCTAAACGCTGAATTTCTGCTCTGGTGTATGTACAAGTATCAAAAGCGGTGTTGCCATTGTCTTTTCTGCCTCTTTCGCCAAAGTAAATTCCACCTGTTAGTTCGCGTAAGATGATTAAATCTGTACCTTCTATGCGCTCTCTTTTTAAGGGCGAATTGTCTATTAAAGAAGGGAATGTAAAAGTAGGACGAACGTTTGCAAATAAGCCTAATTTCTGACGCATTTTTAATAAACCTTGCTCCGGACGAACGGTAGCTTTAGGGTCATTATCGTATTTTGGATGGCCAATAGCGCCAAATAAAACAGCATCAGCAGCCATACAAACTTCGTGTGTGCTATCCGGATAAGGCTCTCCGCAATCATCAATAGCGCAAGCACCTGTTAAAGCAGATGTCCAATTGATTTCGTGGTTAAACTTTGTAGCAACAGCATTTACTACTTTAACAGCCTGGTTTATAACCTCAGGCCCAATTCCGTCTCCCGCTAAAAGGGCGATATTTAATTTCATATTTTATTTTTTTGTTCGTTTCTAGTTTGTTAGTTGGTTAGATTGTTTTTTATCCGTTTTCAAGAGCTCTAACAAACTAACAACCTAACCACCTAGATGATATTTAACATTTTTTGTGTTGCTTTAATGGCACATACGGTTTGGTCTGAGTCTAAACCGCGTGTTTTAAAGCTTTTTTTATCGGTTTCCCAAGTAATAATGGCTTCGCAAAGTGCATCAGAATCGCTTCCTGGGGCAATTCTTACGGCGTAATCTACCAATTTCGGTAATTGCCTTTTCTTTTTAGCGTAAACCTTGTTTAAGGCATTCATAAAAGCATCAAACTGTCCATCGCCTTGTGCATTTTCTTCAAAATGCTCTCCTTCTATTGAAACTGAAATGGTTGCAGACGGACGTAAACCTTTAGCATGTGTTAGAACGTAAGATTGTACGGTAACTTTTTCTTCATAAAGCTTGCTATCTAAAACATCAGAAATGATATAAGGTAGGTCTTCTTTAGTAACGGTTTCCTTTTTATCTCCAAGTTCTATAACGCGTTGGGTAACCTTTTTTAAATCTTCATCATTAAGTTTTAAGCCTAATTCTTGAAGGTTTTTTTCAATATTGGCTTTGCCAGATGTTTTGCCTAAAGCATAAGTACGTTTTCTGCCAAATCTTTCTGGTAATAAATCGTTAAAATAAAGATTGTTTTTATTGTCGCCATCAGCATGGATACCAGCTGTTTGGGTAAATACATTGTCTCCTACGATAGGTTTATTTGCAGGTATTCTGATGCCTGAAAAAGTTTCTACCAGTTTACTTACTTTAAATATGGAAGACTCTTTTAAAGAGATTTTTACCTCTGGCAGAAAATCGTTAATAACAGCTACAGCACTTGCCATAGGTGCATTTCCTGCTCTTTCACCCATACCATTTACGGTTAAATGTAGGCCATCTATGCCTGCTTTTACGGCTTCTAGAACGTTGGCTGTACTTAAATCATAATCATTATGAGCATGAAAATCAAAATGAATATTTGGATATTTTGATTTTAATTCATCAATATAGTCATACGTTTCTGAAGGCGTTAAAACCCCTAAAGTATCTGGTAGAAGCACTCTTTTTACAGATTGCTGGCTTAAAAAATCTAAGAACTGAAAAACGTAGTCTTTAGAATTACGCATGCCATTGCTCCAATCTTCTAAATAAACATTGGTTTCTATCTGATTTTGACTAGCTAAAGCTATAACTGCGGCAATTTCAGCGAAATGTTGTTCGGCAGTTTTTTTAAGTTGATGTGTTAAATGATTTAAAGAGCCTTTAGTAAGTAAATTCTGAACTTTAACACCAGCATTTAGCATCCAATTGATGGATACACCGTTATCAACAAAAGAAAGTACCTCTATACGATTGGTGTAACCGTTTTGGTTTGCCCAATCCATAATGGCTTTTACAGCTTGAAATTCTCCATCCGAAACACGGGCAGAAGCAATTTCAACTCTGTCTACATGCAGTTCCTCCAGTAATAGCTGGGCAATTGTAAGCTTTTCAGAGGCGGAAAATGAAACTCCTGAGGTTTGTTCACCATCACGGAGTGTTGTATCCATTATTTCTATTTTCCTGTTTACCATGTAAATATTTTTTTGTTGATGATTGTTATTATCTAAATCTATTTTAGAAAACGAGGCTGTCTCAAATTACCACTTTGTGTCAGGCTGAGCGGAGTCGAAGCCTTTTCTGTGTATATCAGAGAACATTTCGACTCCGCTCAATGTGACAAATATGATTTTTTTAGACAGCTTCGTTTTAAACAAGTTTATCAAAAACAGTCTGTTTTTATAATGGAAGATGCGTGGCAAATTCCTGAATTTCTGATTTTATGTTTTGCAGATAATCAATATCATCAAAACCATTCATCATATTTTCTTTTTTGTATGAGCTAATATCGAAGCTTTCTTGCTCTCCGGTTGATGTTAAAGTAATGGTTTGTGCCGGAAGATTTATTTCTAATGCTGTTTTAGGGTCTGCCGCAATAGCTTTAAATATTTTATCTAAAAACTCTGGACTAACCTGTACCGGTAAAACACCAATATTTAAACAGTTATTTTTAAAGATATCTGCAAAGAAGCTAGAAACTACAGCTCTAAAGCCATAATCGTAAACAGCCCAAGCAGCATGCTCTCTTGATGAACCCGAACCAAAGTTTTTACCACCTACTAAAATTTTACCGCTGTAAGTTGGGTTATTTAAGACGAAATCTGGTTTAGGAGTATTATCTGGATTATATCTCCAATCTCTAAATAGGTTATCGCCAAAGCCTACACGTTCGGTAGCTTTTAAGAAACGAGCGGGTATAATTTGGTCAGTATCAACATTCTCTATAGAAAGTGGAACTGCACTGCTTTTTAATATGTTAAATTTATCGTATGCCATTTTTTTTAGTTTTTTAGTTGTTAGTTTGTTGGTTTGTTAGGCCTTAAAGACTGATAACAAATTTTGAAACTTATCCTAAATGATACATTTTTGTTAGTTTTTAGGGTTTTTAGATGTAGTTGAACGAACCAACTAACAACCTAATCATCTAACCAACTAATTCTTCCATTAATTCTCTTGGGTCTGTTACTTTACCTGTAACCGCTGCCGCAGCTGCTACTAGTGGGCTTGCAAGCATGGTTCTAGAACCTGGTCCTTGACGGCCTTCAAAGTTTCTGTTTGATGTACTTACCGCATATTTACCTGCCGGAATTTTATCATCATTCATAGCTAAACAAGCAGAACAACCTGGTTGACGTAGTGTAAAACCAGCCTCAGTTAAAATATCTAAAATACCTTCTTCTTTAATTTGAGACTCAACAATATGAGAACCTGGTACTAACCAAACCGTTACATTTTCTGCTTTTTGTTTTCCTTTTACTACTGATGCAAAAGCTCTGAAATCTTCAATTCTACCATTGGTACAGCTTCCTACGAAAACGTAATCAACAGGTTTGCCTATCATAGAATCGCCTTCATTGAAACCCATATAGTTTAAAGATTTCTCGTAAGTTTCTACACCGCCTTCTACTTGTTCAGCATCAGGAATTTGGTTAGAAATACCAATACCCATACCTGGGTTGGTACCATAAGTAATCATAGGTTCAATTTCAGAAGCGCTATAGGTTAACTCTTTATCAAATACTGCATCAGCATCTGTTTTAAGGGTTTTCCAATATTCCATTGCTTTATCCCAAGCTGCACCTTTTGGTGTAAACTCACGACCTTGGATATAATTGAAAGTAGTTTCGTCTGGAGCTATCATACCACCACGAGCACCCATTTCTATGCTTAGGTTACAAACAGTCATACGGCCTTCCATACTCATTTTCTCAAAAACTTCACCAGCATACTCTACAAAATAACCAGTAGCGCCAGAGGTAGTTAATTTAGAAATGATGAATAAAGCAACGTCTTTAGGCGTAACACCTCTGCTTAAAGTACCGTTGATGGTGATTCTCATTTTCTTTGGTTTTGGTTGCATGATACATTGTGTAGAAAGTACCATTTCTACTTCAGATGTACCTATACCAAAAGCGATAGCACCAAAAGCACCATGAGTTGAAGTATGCGAGTCGCCACAAACAATAGTTGCACCTGGTTGGGTAATACCGTACTCTGGACCAACTACGTGAACGATACCATTTTTTTGATGACCTAAGCCCCAGTGAGAAATACCATATTCTTTAGAGTTAGCCTCTAAAGCTTTTAGCTGATTTGCTGATAATGGGTCTGCAACTGGTAAATGTTGGTTAATAGTAGGCGTGTTATGATCTGCCGTAGCAAAAGTACGCTCAGGATATAAAACTTTAATACCTCTAGTTTTTAATCCTAAGAAAGCTACCGGGCTGGTTACTTCATGGATTAAATGACGATCGATAAATAAAACATCTGGGCCGCCTTCTATCTTGCGAACCACATGTTTATCCCACACTTTGTCAAACAATGTCTTGCTCATCTTATTATAATTTTATTTGTTTTTTATCTTAAGGCCTTGTCAATAATCTCGATAAGGCAAATTTAAATCTTATATAAATTTATTTATAGCATCTAAATAAGCATTTGCAGATGCTTTTACGATATCAGAACTGAAACCGTATCCTGCATAATATTTATCGCCATATTTTACTCTCATATTTACTTTGCTGGTATCATTACTTCCACCATGTATAGCATCTATGTGAAACTCTTTTAAGGCAACCTCTTTTTTAATGATGCTATCCATTGCTCTAATAGTTGCGTCTACTGGGCCGTTTCCTGATGCTACGGCTTCATATACTTTTTCATGAATTTCTAGCTTTACCATAGCGGTAGGAATTAGCGGGTCGCCGCACATCACCTGTAATAATTTTATGGTGATACCATCTTTATAATTACGCTCTGTACCATCGCCCATTAAAAGTAATAAGTCGTCATCTTTGATTTCTTTTTTACTATCAGCAAGTACTAAGAAACGCTCGTAAACATCATCTAAGTTTATTTTTTCAATAATATAGCCTAAACGCTCTAAATGATGCTTAAGCGCATGACGACCACTTCTTGCAGTTAAGATAATCTCTGATTGGTCTATCCCTACATCTTCCGGATTGATGATTTCATAATTCTCTCTGAATTTTAAAACACCATCTTGATGGATACCCGAACTATGCGCAAATGCATTTTTACCTACAATAGCTTTGTTTGGTTGTACTGGCATACGCATCATACGACTTACCATTCCGCTTAATTCATAGAATTTTTGCTGTTGATATGGGTATAATATCCCAATTGATGGGTTTTTAATATCATAGCAACTTCTTCTAAAGAAGTATTACCTGCTCTTTCGCCAATACCATTAATGGTACACTCTACCTGGCGAGCTCCATTTTGAATACCAGCAATAGAATTTGCTGTTGCCAAACCTAAATCATTATGGCAGTGTACAGAAATTATAGCTTGGTCTATATTTTTAACATTCTCTTTCAGGAAACGAATTTTAGCACCATACTGGTCTGGTAAGCAGTAGCCATTGGTATCTGGTATGTTAACTACTGTAGCACCAGCTGCAATTACAGCTTCTATCATTTGGGCAAGAAAAACTACATCTGCTCTTCCGGCATCTTCTGCATAAAACTCAATATCTTCAACAAACTTTTTGGCATATTTTACTGCTGCAACACCACGCTCCAGAATATCTTCACGGGTACTGTTAAATTTGTATTTGATATGCATGTCTGATGCGCCAATTCCAGTATGTATTCTTGGTCTTTTGGCATGCTTTAAAGATTCTACAGCAGCATCAATATCCATAGTATTGGCTCTTGTTAAAGCACAAATAATAGGTTCTCTTACTGCTTTAGATAGCTCAACAACACTTTGGAAATCTCCCGGACTTGAAATAGGGAAACCAGCCTCAATAACATCAACACCTAAGATTTCTAGTTCTTTTGCAATCTCTATCTTTTCTGATGTTGTTAATTGACAGCCAGGTACCTGTTCACCGTCTCTTAAAGTAGTGTCAAAAATGTAAATTCTATTCGGGTCGTGTAACATATTCTTTTGTTAGCTTCATTTACCTTTTACAGGATGAAATGAATTTTTTATCTCTTTTTATATGGATAACGCAAGGCTCAACTCATTTAAAGCCTTATGCTTTTTATTTTCTTTATCTATTTCTTCTATCAGAAGAACTTCTCCGTTCTCCAAAACAATCCTTTTTTCTAAGCAATTGGGTAATTGAGATTCAAAATGACCTACATAAATGATAGTCATACCATTGCTGCCAAGCTCATCTACCAATTGGTTAAAATATTGTGTTTGTTGTTTGTCTAAACCTTGGCAAGGCTCATCCAGAATAAGTAATTCTGGGTTTTTAATGATGGTTCTAGCTAGTAAAACCAATCTTTGTGCTCCTAAAGGCAAAGTATTTAAAAGTCTGTTTTTCTCTTTGGTTAAACCGAAATATGCAACCAACTCATCTACCAAAATACTTTTAGAGTAAGGTAACTGTCTAAATAAACCCACCGAATCATAAAGGCCAGAAGCAACACTTTCCCATACCGTAGCTGATGCATCAAAATACCAATGAAATTCTGGAGAAATTAAGCCAATATGTTGTTTAATATCCCAGATACTTTCTCCGCTTCCTCTTTTATGACCAAATAAATACAGAGTATTAGCATAAGATTGTGGGTGGTCGCCATTAATTAAACTTAATAAGGTTGATTTACCAGAGCCATTATGCCCTTGTAACAACCATTTTTCGCCAGCTTTAACTTCCCAGTTGATATTTTTTAGCACTTGTTTTTCGCCATAACTAATTTGGATATTCTCCATTTTAGCTATCTGCTGAGAGCTATAAACTGGTGATGTTCTTAAAAAAGCTGGTACAGTTTTATTTTCCTTTAGGGGGATGAATTGCTGTAAATCTGTCTTCGTATTTACGGCTACCAATTTTTTGTTTGCAATGGTAGCAAAACGATTGATTGATGATGGTAAATCATCATCATTACTGATTAAGATTAATGTTACCCCTGATGATGCAGCTTCATCTAAAAGAAGATTTAGGTTTTTTCTCGATTTTAAATCTAAACCTGTATAAGGCTGGTCTATAATAAGCACTTGAGGTTTTAACCACAAAGCTTTAACTAGTTGTAATTTTTTATGCTCGCCGCTAGAAAGCTCTATAAGTTGCGAGTTTTGTAAAGATGTAAAGTCTAATCTATCTAAGATAGGCTCAACATCAGCAATATTTAAGTGATGTTCTTTAGCGTAATAAGCTAGTTCTGCTTTTACAGTTAAAGTATCTTTTGCCTGTTGGCTGGTATAGCGTTGCTGATAGTAAAAATTAGCAACACCTTCTAAATTCTTAAACTGATACCAACTTTCTACCAACAAAACTTTTGCAGGTAATTTACTTGTATCGTTAAAGTTGATTTCGATATTACCAAAGGCAGGTATTAAGCCAGCTATAGCTTTAGCTAAGGATGTTTTTCCGTTGCCGCTATTCCCACCTAATAACCAGTTTTCTCCCAAAAGGATAGTCCAATTCAAATCCTCCAACACCAACGTTTGTGGGTATTGCAAGTTTAAATTGTTAATATGGACGACTGGTTGTGACATAAATTTCACCATTAAATCCCCTCTCAGAAAGAGAGGGGATTTGTTGGCAGAATAAAATTTAACTTTATTATGTTAATTAATATATAGCACTCATTGTACTCCCTCTCCTTTGGAGAGGGTTGGGGTGAGGCTTTTTTTACGCCGTTTTAATAGCTTTCATAGCTGTCATTGCTTTACGCAATTTTACACCTACAACTTCCACTTGGTGGCTACGTAAAATTTCATTGATTTCTACTAATCTTCTGTTATCTACAGAACCATCTTTACCTTCATTAAAGTTTTTACCTACTAAGTCAGTGTCAACTTTTTTCATGAAATCAGCTAATAAAGGCTTACAAGCTTGGTCAAATAAATAGCAACCGTACTCAGCCGTATCAGAAATTACGCGGTTCATTTCGAATAATTTTTTACGAGCAATGGTATTTGCAATAAGTGGAGTTTCGTGTAAAGACTCATAATAAGCAGACTCTGGTTTAATACCAGCCTCAACCATAGTTTCAAAAGCTAACTCAACACCTGCTCTAACAAAAGCAACCATTAATAAATAATTATCAAAGTATTCTTGCTCGCCAATTTTAACATCTCCGGCAGCAGTTTTTTCAAAGGCAGTTTCACCTGTCTCTGCTCTCCAAGCCAATAAGTTTTTATCGCCATTTGCCCAGTCTTCCATCATGGTACGGCTAAACTCACCACTCATAATATCATCTTGATGCTTTTGGAATAAAGGACGCATAATGTCTTTCAACTCTTCAGAAACTTCAAAAGCTTTAACTTTTGCAACATTGCTTAAACGATCCATCATGCCAGAAACGCCACCATGTTTTAAAGCTTCAGTGATAACTTCAACACCATATTGTACCAATTTAGAAGCGTAACCAGCATCAATACCTTTTTCAGTCATTTTATCAAAAGAAAGGATAGAGCCAGTTTGTAACAAACCACAAAGTATAGTTTGCTCGCCCATTAAATCTGATTTTACTTCAGCAACAAAAGATGATTTTAATACACCAGCTCTGTGACCGCCAGTACCTACACAATAAGCTTTTGCTTGCGCTAAACCTTTACCTTCAGGATCATTTTCTGGGTGTACAGCAATTAAAGTAGGTACACCAAAACCTCTTACATATTCTGCTCTTACCTCGCTACCTGGGCATTTAGGCGCCACCATAATAACGGTAATATCTTTACGGATTTGCATGCCTTCTTCAACGATGTTAAAACCGTGAGAATATAACAGGGTAGAACCTTGTTTCATTAAAGGCATAATAGCATTTACAACAGCAGTATGTTGCTTGTCTGGTGTAAGGTTAACCACTACATCTGCAGAAGGAATTAGCTCTTCATAAGTACCAACTTTAAAGTTGTTTTCAGTAGCGTTTTTCCAAGAATCACGTTTGCCTTCAATTGCTTCTTTACGCAAAGTATAGCTTACATCTAAGCCGCTATCTCTTAAATTTAAGCCTTGGTTTAAGCCTTGTGCACCGCAACCTACAACTACAATCTTTTTCCCTTTTAAAGCATTTACACCATCTGCAAACTCAGCATTATCCATGAATTCGCAAACGCCTAATTGGTTTAGTTTTTCTCTAAGGGGTAAAGTATTAAAATAATTTGCCATTGTTTTTTGTTTTTATGTCCGAAGTTGGAAGTCTGTAGACCGGAGCCAAATTCGTTCTTTATATATGTTTGTTTATTGTTTCTATTTTTTTAATTAATTCTTATGACTTTGGCCTTATGACCTCGGTCTGCCGACGTTAAACTACATTGTAAACACCTTATCGCCATTATTCAGGTACTCATTTTCTGAAGCTGATTCTCCTGGTTCGCGGTTTTCAAATTGTTTAAGTTTGGTATGGAAACCATCGCTAGCTTTTATAATAGCTACACGGGCGCTTCTCACAAACTCTATTAAACCATATTGTTGTAGTACAACTACCAAAGCATCAGTTTCCTCTCTGTGTCCGGTGGTTTCAAAAACGGTATAATCTTTACGGATAACCACTGCTCTTGCACCATATTCACGTAGTAAACGCTCTACACTTACATGCTCTGCAATAATTTCTGTAGGTACTTTGTAAAGTGCAAGTTCTTGCCAAATAACATCTTCATTGGTGTTATAGTATACTTTTAATACCTCAACTTGCTTTTCTAGCTGACGAGCAACTTTTCTTACCACCTCTTCGGTTTCGTTTATCACGATGTTAAAACGGTGAATACTTTCTACCTCAGAAGGCGATGTATTTAAGCTTTCTATATTCAGTTTTCTTCTACTAAATATAATTGCTATCCTGCTCAGTAAACCAACCTGGTTTTCGGTATAAACAGTGATGTTAAATTCCTTCTTTTCTAATTTTGATTCCATGATTTTTTAAATTGAAGGTTTACTTAAGCCTGATTTCGCTAACGCTACAGCCTTGTGGAACCATAGGGAATACATTATTTTCTTTGGTCACCATAACTTCTAAAAGGTATGAGCCTTTATGATCAAGCATGGTTTTTAAAGCGTCTTTAAGCTCTGCTCTTTCCGATATTTTTTGTCCGTCTATGTAATAGCTTTTTGCAAGAGCTACAAAATCCGGACTGGTAATATCAACAAAAGAATATCTTCTATCGTGGAAAAGCTCTTGCCATTGTCTTACCATCCCTAAGAACTGATTATTCAAAATCATGATTTTTACATCAATACCACTTTGCATAATAGTGCCTAGTTCTTGTAAAGTCATTTGGAAACCACCATCGCCAATAACAGCAACTACGGTTTTTTCTGGCGCACCAAACTTAGCTCCAATAGCTGCTGGTAAAGCAAAACCCATAGTACCTAAGCCACCGCTGGTGATATTACTTCTGGTATGGTTAAATTTAGCATAACGGCAAGCTACCATTTGGTGTTGACCAACATCTGTTACAATAATGGCGTCTCCTTTTGTTAATTGGTTAAGCTGATTGATTACCTCGCCCATAGTTAACTCTCCAGATTGAGGATTAATCTCAGCATCAATACATTGTTCAATCTCTTCTCTGGTGTAAGTTCTAAATTTTTCTAACCACTCTTCGTGTTTCTTTTCTTTAACTAAAGCAGTTAATAAGGGTAAAGTTTCTTTACAATCTCCCCATACCGGAACATGAGCTTTTACATTTTTGTCAATCTCGGCAGGGTCTATATCTAAGTGGATAACCTTAGCTTGTTTAGCATATTTGTCTAAGCGGCCAGTAACACGGTCATCAAAACGCATCCCAATAGCAATTAAAACATCGCACTCATTGGTTAAAACATTTGGCCCGTAATTACCATGCATACCTAACATACCTACGTTTAAAGGATGGTCTGTAGGGATAGCGCCTGCGCCTAAAATAGTCCAAGCAGCCGGAATACCTGTTTTTTCTACAAAAGCTTTAAATTCTTGCTCTGCATTACCTAACAGTACGCCTTGTCCAAATAAAACAAAAGGTTTTTTAGCCTCGTTAATTAAAGCTGCGGCTTGTTCTATATAGTTATTTCTAATAATAGGAGCAGGACGGTAACTTCTGATATGCTCACATTTTTGATAACCGTTATAAGCTGTTAATTGTAATTGTGCATTTTTAGTAATATCAATAAGTACAGGGCCTGGTCTGCCTGTTTTAGCTATATGGAAAGCTTTTGCTAATACCTCTGCAATTTCAGAAGCATCAGTTACTTGATAATTCCACTTAGTAACAGGTGTAGTGATATTGATAACATCAGTTTCTTGGAAAGCGTCTGTTCCTAAAAGATGCGCAAATACTTGCCCAGTGATACATACCATTGGGGTACTATCAATTTGAGCATCAGCTAAACCTGTAATTAAGTTGGTAGCACCTGGTCCGCTAGTAGCAAACACAACACCTACTTTTCCTGATGTACGGGCGTAACCTTGTGCAGCATGTGTTGCACCTTGCTCATGACGAACAAGAATGTGTTTTAGTCTATCTTGGTAATCGTATAAAGCATCATAAATAGGCATGATTGCCCCGCCTGGATATCCAAAAATGGTCTCAACGCCTTCGGCAATTAAACCGTTTAATAAAATTTCTGAGCCTTTAAGCTGTTCTACAGTGATTGCTGTCTCTTCCTCAGAACTCATCAGTAACGCATCCTTCTGTTGCATTTTTTACAAGTTTAAAATATTTATACAATACCCCGCTTTTTACCGGAGGCTCTGGTTGTGTCCATTTTGCTTTTCTTGCAGCTAGTTCTTCCTCAGAAAGCATCACATTAATGGTGTTTTTAGTAGCATCAATTTCAATGATGTCATCATCATTAATTAAAGCGATATTACCACCTTCAAATGCTTCTGGAACGATATGGCCTACCACAAAACCATGGGTGCCACCAGAAAATCTGCCATCAGTAATTAATGCCACAGAAGAACCTAAGCCTGCACCGTAAATGGCAGAAGTTGGTTTTAACATTTCTGGCATACCTGGTCCGCCTTTTGGTCCAACATAACGGATAACCACTACATCTCCTGCTTTTACTTTTCCTGAAGATATACCTTCAATAAGTGCTGATTCTCCGTTAAAAACTCTTGCTGGTCCGGCAAAACGTTCACCTTCTTTACCAGATATTTTAGCAACACTACCTTGAGTAGCGATATTACCATATAGCATTTGTAAGTGACCGGTAGCTTTTATTGGGCTTTCTATAGGGAAAATGATTTTCTGCTCGTCAAAATCAAGGTCTTTAACTTCAACAAGGTTTTCTGCAACGGTTTTTCCTGTAACAGTTAAGCAATCGCCATGTATTAAACCTTTCTTTAAAAGATATTTCATAACAGCAGGTGTGCCACCTAAATCATGAACATCTTCCATCATATATTTTCCGCTAGGTTTTAAATCTGCAATTACTGGTACGCTATCGCTGATGTCTTGGAAATCTTTCATAGTTAGCTCTATCCCTACAGATCTAGCCATAGCTATGAGGTGTAAAACTGCATTGGTAGAACCTCCCATGACCATGATAACAACCATGGCATTATGGAAAGCTTTACGAGTCATGATATCACGAGGTTTGATATCTTTCTCCATTAAAATTCTAATGAACTTACCGGCCTCTAAACATTCATCTTTTTTCTCTTGGCTTAAAGCCGGATTTGATGAACTGTAAGGCAAACTCATACCAAGAGCTTCTATTGCAGAAGACATGGTATTAGCAGTGTACATACCACCACAAGCGCCAGCACCCGGACAAGAATGTTCTATAATACCTTGATAATCTTCTTCGCTAAGGTTACCAGCAATTTTTTGTCCTAAAGCTTCAAAAGCAGATACAATATTTAAAGATTGTCCTTTATAATTTCCAGAGTGGATAGTACCACCATAAACCATAATAGATGGTCTGTTTAATCTTCCCATGGCAATGATAGCGCCAGGCATGTTTTTATCACAGCCAGGTAAAGCTATTAAAGCATCATAATAATGGCCTCCACAAACAGTTTCTATAGAGTCAGCAATAACATCTCTTGATACTAAAGAGAAACGCATCCCATCTGTACCATTGGTAATGCCATCACTTATACCTATGGTATGAAATTTTAAACCTACAAGATTATTGTTCCAAACGCCTTTTTTTACAATTTCAGCTAAATCATTTAGGTGCATGTTACAAGTGTTGCCATCATAACCCATGCTGGCAATACCTACTTGTGCTTTTGCTAAATCTTCTCTTGTTAAGCCAATTCCATAAAGCATTGCTTGTGATGCAGGCTGAGTTTCATCCTGCGTAATAGTCTTACTGTACTTGTTTAATTCCATTATATAATTACTTCAAAACTTAATTTATCTAATACTAAATTTTTATATGCTCTTTGGAGGGTTGCTCCTAAAGAGTCTTTAAAAGGTGTTTTAAAAGGGATATCGTCTAAAGACGCAAGCCCAACAACTTCTACAGCTGTACTGCATAAAAATGCGCTATCTGCGTTTTTTAGTTCTTCTACAGAAATAAGTTTTTCTATTACTTCTATATCTAGTTGTTTGGCAATTTTAATAATGGTAGCTCTGGTAATGCCAGGTAAAATATATGCTGATATTTCTGGAGTATACAGCTTCCCATTTTTCTCTATAAAAATATTTGCACCAGGCGCTTCTGCTACATAGCCTCTAGCATCTAGTTGTATAGCATCATCGTATCCATTTTGTGCTGCATCTGTTGTAGCTAAAATAGAGTTGATATAATTACCTGTAAGCTTTGCATCTACAGGTACTGATTTTGGATTTGGTCTTTCAAATCTAGAAATACAAGTATTTAAGGGTTTATTGGAATCATAATAATCCCAATGCCAAGCCATAATGGTAATTCCTGATTGCTTATTTACTTTTAAATCCATGCCTATACCACAAGTAACCAAAGGTCTTAAATAAGCATTCTTTAATCTGTTTTTATGTAAAACTTTATAAGAAACTTCAATAAGTTCTTCTATATCCCAATGAAAAGGAATGTTTACTTTTTCACAAGAGCGTTTTAAGCGTTCAAAATGTTCGCGAACTTTAAAAAGCTTTATACCATTATTGGTTTGGTAAGATCTAATACCCTCAAAAGCTCCAAAACCATAATTAACAGTTTGACTGAAAATATCTATACCTGCATTTTCTGCCTGGACAAATTCTCCATCTTGGTATATAATTGTTTTCATTTTTTTATTGGGTTTAAATGATAAAAAAAAAGCCTTCTTTATTGGAAGGCATTTTTAATTTTATGTAGCTAATTAAAACATGCCTTCAACTGCATACCTAGTAAAATAGGTAAGAAAATAATGACTGTTATAAGAGCTGTTAAAATCATATTTATACTTTACTTTTTATCAACTTTAATCTTCTCAAGGTAAGGCATGTAATATTTAATGTCAATAGTAAATCATGAAAAAAGCTAAAAAAAATATTATTTCATAAAATGATGTCAAACAGAATAATATTTGCTCTTGAAACATCAAACCGTTATAAATTTCATAATTTTTGAACCAAAAATGAAAATGGTATTCAGTATAAATTAGATTAATACTATGCAAGCATTGTATTTTAGGAGCTAAATCTTCCTAAAATGTTAATAGGGTTTAAAAAAATTGAAATTTTGGTCAAAAAAAAACCGATAGCATGAACCATCGGTTTTAATATTTTATTGAAGCTTTATTTAGCTCTCCATTACTCCTTCAGCAAGGACAATAATCTTATTATCAATAACTTCTATTGCACCACCATTAATGATAAGTTTTTCTGTCTTACTTGTTGTTCTAATGATAACCTGTCCTTTCTCTAAAGTAGAGATGATAGGAGCGTGGTTATTTAGTACTTCAAAAGACCCCATGGTTCCTGGAACAGTTACTGATATAACTTCACCATCGAATACTTTTTTATCTGGAGTTAATATTTCTAAATTCATGTTTTAGTATTGAGTAGTGAGTATTGCGTATTCAGTTTTAATCTCAATACGCAATACTCTTATCTAACATCTTTTTAAGCGTTTGCTTCAGCTAATAATTTTTTACCTTTTTCAATAGCATCTTCTATACTACCTACAAGGTTAAATGCTGCTTCAGGATACTCATCAACTTCTCCATCCATAATCATATTAAAGCCTTTAATGGTGTCTTTAATATCAACTAAAACACCTTTTAAGCCTGTAAACTGTTCTGCTACGTGGAAAGGTTGTGATAAGAAACGTTGTACCCTTCTTGCTCTTGCTACGGTTAATTTATCTTCTTCAGATAACTCATCCATACCTAAAATAGCAATGATGTCTTGTAATTCTTTATAACGTTGTAAGATTTCTTTTACTCTTTGGGCGCAAGCATAGTGCTCTTCTCCAACCACTACAGGAGTTAAGATTCTTGAAGTAGAGTCTAATGGATCTACTGCAGGGTAGATACCCAGCTCTGCAATTTTACGAGAAAGTACTGTAGTAGCATCTAAGTGAGCAAAAGTTGTAGCTGGAGCAGGGTCAGTTAAATCATCTGCAGGTACGTAAACCGCTTGTACAGATGTAATAGATCCTCTTTTTGTTGAAGTAATACGCTCTTGCATAGTACCCATTTCAGTTGCTAATGTTGGTTGGTAACCTACCGCAGAAGGCATACGACCTAATAGCGCTGATACCTCAGAACCTGCTTGTGTAAAACGGAAGATATTATCAATAAAGAAAAGGATATCTTTTCCTTGTCCATCTCCTTCACCATCACGGTAGTATTCTGCAATAGTTAACCCTGATAAAGCTACACGAGCTCTAGCACCAGGAGGCTCATTCATTTGTCCGAAAACGAAGGTTGCTTTAGAATCTTTTAATTCTTCTTTATCAATTTTAGATAGATCCCAACCACCTTCTTCCATAGAGTGTTTAAAAGCATCGCCATATTTGATGATACCAGCTTCAATCATCTCACGTAAAAGGTCATTACCCTCACGAGTACGCTCACCTACGCCAGCAAATACTGATAAACCGTCATAAGCTTTCGCGATGTTGTTAATTAATTCCTGAATTAATACAGTTTTACCAACACCAGCACCACCAAATAAACCAATTTTACCACCTTTTGCGTAAGGCTCTAATAAGTCAATTACTTTAATACCTGTAAATAAGATTTCATTTTCTGTAGAAAGATCTTCAAATCTTGGAGGTAAATTATGGATAGATTTACCATTTACTTTGTCAATATTTTCGATACCGTCAATAGCATCACCAACAACATTGAATACACGACCTTTAATACCTTCGCCTATTGGCATTTTAATAGGAGCTCCGGTATCAGTAACATCCATACCTCTTACTAAACCGTCTGTAGAGTCCATCGCTATGGCTCTAACTCTGTCTTCACCTAAATGCTGTTGTACCTCTAAAATGATTTTTTGACCATTTTCTTTACGGATTTCTAAAGCATCGTAAATTTTCGGCAGTTTGGCATCCTCGGCTGAGAAACTAACGTCTACAACTGGTCCGATGATTTGTGCTATTTTTCCAATGTTTGGCATATCGAAATTTAATTATGTATCAGTGAGATATAAATCCCTATCAATTGAATTTTTGAGTGGGCAAAATTACTTTTTATTCATCAAAATACAAATATATGTATGTAAAATGTTTTTAAGGAATATGTATACTACTCATTTGTTTTATAAGTTATTGTTTTTCAGTTATTTATGTTGTAATTTGTTTTTTGACTTTTCGAGGATTTTATTAGGTGAAGTTTGTTTTCTCAATGACTCTTCCTTTTATAAAATTCCGGCATAAATTTTTCTTTAAAAAAAATAGGAATGAATCTAAAAATTTGTTATGCTTGCATAATAAAGAAAAGATAAGCTCATCTTGTCTTAACCAATTAACTTAAAATAATTTAAAATGAAATTTAAATACGCATTTAAATGGGCTTTTGCGGCTATAATTTTAGTTGCATCGGCTTGTAAGAAAGATGATGAAGCTGCTGTTGTTCCTAGTTCTGGAAGTGCAGATTTCACTAGATATATTTCAATAGGGAACTCATTAACAGCAGGTTTTGCTGATAATGGTTTGTACTTAAATGGTCAGCTAAATTCTTTTCCAAGTATTATAGCGCAGCAAATGAAGCTTGCGGGTGGTGGGGAATTTGCGCAGCCTCTGTTTTCGTCAAACCAAGCTAATGGATCTGGTTATGTACGTTATGGAGGTTTAACTCCTGCTGGTACGCCAATTTTGATTCCTGTAACCACTAATTTAGGTATAAGGGGTTCGGCAACTATACCTGGGTTCGGCAATGTAACTTTATATACCAAGCATACCGGTCCTTTAAATAATTACGGTGTACCGGGTATCAAATTAAGAGACATAAAATTAAATGTTTACGGAAATGTTAATGGTTATTTTGAGCGTTTATTAGCCGGAAATGCTGGAACCAACACTACTACATACCTAGATTTTGTTACAACAACACCTTTTACCTTCTTTACCAATTGGTTAGGTAATAATGATGCTTTAGGATATGCTACTAGTGGCGGAGTGGGAGATGTGTTAACACCAACAGCAGATTTTACTACCATGTATACAGAATTAATCAATAAGTTAACAGCTACAGGGGCAAAAGGTGTGGTAGCAACTGTGCCAGATGTTTCTGTTATACCGTTTTTTAATACGGTAACTGTGGCGGCAGTTTTAGCTGGGGTAAATGCTCTCAGACCGACTGGTGTTCCTGCATTTACAAACATTTTTATAGCCACAAGTGCTGGTGCTAGAGTTGCAACTGCAGAAGATTTAATTGTGCTTAATTTTCCCACATCTTTAATGGGAGGAGCTACTTTATATGGTTTAACACCTTCCAATCCAATTGAAAGTAGATATGTGCTAGATAGAGATGAAGTTGCTAATGTTAGAGCAGCAATAACAAGTTACAATAACACCATTAAAACAGTTGCTAATTCTAAAGGCTTGGCTGTTTTTGATGCTAATGAGTATCTAAATAAATTTAAAGGAGCAGGTACTACTGTTGATGGACTTACCTTTACTACAGCTTATATTAGTGGAAAAATATTCTCTTTAGATGGTGTACACCTAACTCCAATGGGTTATGCGGTAGTTGCTAATGAGTTTATAAATGTTATTAATGCTAAGTATAATGCAACCTTACCAAAAGTATATTTAGGAAATTATAGCTTTTTAAGGTTCAACTAAAGACTGCTTAACTAGAGTTTTCTCAAAAATATAAGAGGATAGTTTAGTCGACTATCCTTTTTTTATTTTAAAATGAATCTTAAAAATGGTTTTTCATGCAAAAGAAGTATTTTCGGGCAATGAAAAAGATTTTAGTAACCGGCAGCAATGGTCTGTTGGGGCAAAAAATAACCGAAAGAATTTTAGCTCAGCAAGATTTTGAATTAATTGCTACATCTAAAGGGCAAAACAGATATGCTGTAAAAGATGGTTATACCTATGCAGAAATGGATATCACCAATGAAGATAGTATCCATGAGGTTGTAGCTAAATACAAACCAGATGTGATTATTCATACAGCTGCAATGACTAATGTAGACACCTGCGAGAATGAAAAGGAACTTTGTTGGCTGCTTAATGTTACAGCAGTAGATTACTTGATTAAAGCATGTAAGAAATACCAAATCCAGTTGGTTCATCTTTCTACAGATTTTATTTTTGATGGTGAGGATGGTCCTTATACGGAAGAAGATAAAGCTAATCCAGTTTCTTATTATGGAGAATCTAAATGGGCTGCGGAACAGCTTTTAATGCAATCTGATATTCATTATACCATATTAAGAACCATTATTGTTTACGGTATTGTGAATGATATGAGTCGAAGTAATATTGTACTTTGGGCTAAAGGTGCTTTAGAAAAAGGTTTGCCGATTAATATTGTTAACGACCAATGGAGAATGCCAACTTTAGCAGAGGATTTAGCAGAAATTTGTTTATTAGCCGCTCAAAAAGGTGCAAAAGGTATTTATAATGCTTCTGGAAAAGATATGATGAGTATTATGGAGCTTGTAGAACAAGTGGCAGACTTTTATAACTTAGATAAAAGCTTAATCAAACCTATTAGCTCTGATTCTTTAAACCAGGCTGCCAAAAGACCAAAAAGAACAGGATTTATTTTAGATAAATCTGTCAAAGATTTAGGATATCAACCACACTCTTTTAAAGAAGGTTTAGAAATTATGGATAAACAATTGAAACAAAGGTGAGTTGTTAGAAGTTAAAGATGAGATTCTAAAATCAATTACTCAATAAATAATCATTCAAAAATCAATAAATAAATATTATGGCATTACAATTAGGAGAACAAGCACCAGATTTTACTTTATTTAATTCTGAGCTTAAAGAAGTAAGTTTAACAGATTTTGCAGGCAAGAAAGTAATTATTCACTTTTTTCCAATGGCATTTACAGGAGTTTGCACAACACAATTGTGTACAATGAGAGATAATTTTGGTTTTTACGAAGGGTTAAATGCTCAAGTATTAGGGATTTCAGTAGACTCTCCATTTACTTTAGCTAAATTTAAAGAAGACAACAATTATCAATTCCCATTATTATCAGACTTTAACAAAGAGGTTTCACAAGCATTCGGAGCTTTTTACGATGAATTTGTGTTTAATTTAAAAGGGGTTTCTAAAAGAGCAGCTTTTGTAATTGATGAAAACCAAAAAGTAATTTATGCAGAAGTATTAGAATCTGCTGGAGATTTACCAAATTTCAAAGCAATTGACGATATTGTCAAATAATTAAATTTAAAAAATTCAGCTTATGGAGGGTTCTCTAAACATTGTGTTTATTATAGTAGGGAGTTTTATTGCTCTTGTACTTGTATTGTATTTTTTACCCATAAATTTGTGGTTCACAGCCCAATTATCTGGTGTAAGAATTAACTTACTTAATTTGGTATTAATGCGATTAAGAAGAGTACCCCCTTCTTTGGTGGTAAACGCCATGATTACCTCTACTAAAGCTGGTTTAAATATCACTTCAAACGAGATTGAAACGCATTATTTAGCCGGTGGGCATGTAAATAATGTTATAAAAGCTCTTATTTCTGCAGATAAAGCTAATATTCCTCTTGATTTTAAATTAGCTACCGCGATAGATTTAGCTGGGCGAGATGTTTTTGAAGCCGTACAACTGTCAGTAAATCCAAGAGTTATCAATACACCTCCGGTTGCTGCTGTTGCAAAAGATGGTATACAATTGGTTGCTAAGGCAAGAGTTACAGTAAGAGCAAATATTAACCAACTGGTTGGTGGTGCTGGCGAAGAAACTATTCTAGCTCGCGTAGGCGAAGGTATTGTAACTACTATTGGTTCTGCAGTTAGCCATAAAGAGGTTTTAGAAAATCCTGATAAGATTTCTAAAGTTGTACTTTCTAAGGGCTTAGATTCTGGAACAGCATTTGAAATTTTATCTATTGATATTGCTGATATTGATATTGGCGATAACATAGGTGCTAAATTACAAACAGACCAAGCTGAGGCTGATTTAAAAGTTGCTAATGCTAAAGCTGAGGAAAGAAGGGCTATTGCAGTTGCTTTTGAACAAGAAATGAAAGCAAAAGCACAAGATGCAAGAGCTAAGGTGATAGAAGCGGAAGCTCAAGTACCGCTAGCTATGGCAGAAGCATTTAGAAGCGGTAATCTCGGAATTATGGATTATTACAAAATGCAAAACATACAGGCTGATACAGAGATGAGAGAATCTATTTCAAGACCTAGTGGAGATCAAAAAAAGGATAAAAAGTAATATATATATCTTTGTATAGAAAGCGCTTAGTGAAAATTAAGCGCTTTTTCTATTTTAAAGATTTTGAGTTAAGCAATTCTAATCTACCTTATTTCAAATAAAATTTGCATTAATGTCTATATTGTCTATTTTTGCATTCCCAAATATGGGAAATGGATCTGTAGCTTAACTGGATAGAGCACCTGACTACGGATCAGGAGGTTAGGGGTTCGACTCCCTTCAGGTCCACTAATTAAGGTAAAGCCTTTTTGCCAACAGGCGAAAAGGCTTTTTAAATTTTAACAGATATCACTATGCTTAATTTAGTACTCTTTGGCCCTCCGGGAGCCGGTAAAGGCACACAATCTCAAAATCTTATTGAAAAATATAACCTAGTACATCTTTCTACAGGTGATATTTTAAGAGGAGAGATTAGTAATGGCACAGCATTAGGGCTAGAAGCTAAAAAATTAATGGATGAAGGTGTTTTAGTGCCTGATGAAGTGGTTATTGGTATGATTAGCAATAAATTAGATGCTAACAAAGGAGCTAATGGTTTTATCTTTGATGGTTTCCCAAGAACAGTAGCTCAGGCAGAAGCTTTAGATAACTTATTATCATCTAAAGGTGAAGCCATATCTGGAATGATAGCTTTAGAAGTAGAGCCTGTAGAATTAGAAAAAAGACTATTGTTAAGAGGTAAAGATTCTGGTCGTCCTGATGATCAAAATCCTGAAATTATTAAAAAGCGAGTAGAAGAGTACAATTCTAAAACAGCACAAGTAGCCAGTTATTACAAAGAGCAAGGTAAGTTTACCAGTGTTAATGGAATTGGTACTATTGAAGATATTTTTACCAATATTAGTAAAGTAGTAGATACTTACTAAGCAAATTTTACAAAAAAACTGGCGGATGTGTTTCTGTACATCCGCTTTTTTTATTTTTACAGAGGAGAATAAAACTATGTCACAGGGCTCAAATTTCGTTGATTATGTTAAAATTTGTGGACGTTCAGGTAACGGAGGTCCCGGTTCTGCACATTTACACCGCGATATAAGAACAAGTATGGGAGGCCCCGATGGTGGCGATGGCGGTAGAGGTGGCCATGTGATTGTGAGAGGTAATGCGCAGCTATGGACATTGCTGCATCTTAAATACCGTAAACATGTTATTGCAGAGCATGGCATGTCTGGTGGTAGTTCTCTAAAAACTGGTAAAAGTGGTGATGATGAAATTTTAGAAGTGCCTTTGGGTACAGTAATAAAAGATGCTGAGACAGGTGAGATTGCTTTTGAAATAACGAAAGATGGTGAAGAGCGCATCTTAGTTGAAGGCGGAAGAGGCGGTTTAGGTAACTGGCATTTTAAGAGTGCTACCCGTCAAACTCCTCGTTTTGCACAACAAGGGGAGGCAGGAAAAGAAGAATGGAAAATTCTTGAACTCAAAGTTTTAGCAGATGTTGGTTTAGTAGGTTTTCCTAATGCTGGTAAATCTACCTTATTATCTGTTATTACTGCTGCTAAGCCAGAAATTGGCGATTATCCTTTTACAACCATAGTCCCAAATTTGGGTATTGTTTCTTACCGTGGTAATCAATCTTTTGTGATGGCAGACATCCCTGGTATTATAGAAGGTGCTTCAGAAGGTAAAGGCTTAGGTTTTAGATTTTTGCGTCATATAGAAAGAAACTCCGTTTTACTTTTTATGGTTCCTGCCGATACACATAGAAGTATTAAAGAAGAGTATGAGATTTTATTAGCAGAGCTGGAAGCTTATAACCCAGAAATGATGCAAAAGCCAAGGATTTTGGCAATTACAAAATCTGATATGTTGGATGAAGAGCTTGAAAGCGAAATGCGTAAAGAAATTGATTTAGACATTCCTTTTATTTTCATTTCTTCCGTGGCACAAAAAGGGCTTTTAGAACTTAAGGACTTACTTTGGAAAGAGATTAATCAGTAGCCTAACAGTTATGGTTAAAAGTTTCTAGTTTCTAGTGTTTGTTTTTAGTTCTAATAAAACTACTTGCTATTCTATAAACCTTCAAACTCAAATATTATCTCCCTTAAATTTCTCTGAAGAATAAACAATTTTAGTTTTACCATGAGGCTCTGGTTTTCCATCCTCGTTCATGTTTACAAATACAATTTTATCTATTGTTAAAATTCGTTGACGAGTTATTTTATTCCTCACTTCGCAATATAAAGTGATGGAAGTAGTGCCAAAATGTGTTGCTGTAATACCCATTTCTATCACATCACCTAAGCGGGCCGAGCTTACAAAATTAATTTCAGACATGTATTTAGTAACCACCCTGTTATTATCTAGCTGGCAAATGGTGTAAATAGCTGCTTCTTCATCAATCCATTTTAATAAACTACCACCAAATAAAGTTCCGTTAGGGTTTAAGTCTTCTGGTTTTATCCATTTTCTGGTATGAAAATTCATCGTTTTTCTTTTAAAGAAAAGCTATTAAATATCAAAAAGCAAGATAAATCATCAATTTATTTTAAAAACTTAATGCATGCAAACCTGTTAGCTTCATATAAGGAAATTACTGATGGATTTATTTAATCAGCGTAAGCAAACTAATTTTTTACCTTATGATGGTGAGGTGCTTTATTATCCAAATATTCTTTCTTTAGAAGATGCAAAAGCATTTTATCAAAATCTTTTATCAGGTATAGCTTGGCAGCAAGATGTAGTTAAGATTTTTGGAAAGCAATTTATCACCGCTAGAAAAGTAGCTTGGTATGGAGAAAATGATTGCGCCTACACTTATTCTAACCAAACTAAAATTGCCTTACCTTGGACAAAAGATCTTTTAACGTTAAAATATAAAGTTGAGGATATTTCTAAAGAACATTATAACGCTTGTTTGTTAAATCTTTATCATCACGGCGATGAAGGTATGGGATGGCACAGTGATGATGAAAAATCAATTGTTCCGCAATCTGCAATAGCCTCTTTAAGCTTTGGAGCAGCAAGAAAATTTGTGTTTAAGCATAAAGAAAGTAAAGAAAGTGTTTCTCTGTTATTAGAGAATGCTAGCTTATTGGTAATGAAAGGACTTACGCAAGAGAAATGGCTACATGCTTTACCTAAAACTAAGAAGGTGAAAGATTTAAGAATAAATTTAACATTCAGAAAAATGATTTTATGAGTAAGGAAAGCCCTTTTTTAACTGCCGAATGGAATGATTTAATCATGGCTAATTATGTTATTGATGCTGAGCTGTTGATGCCTTATATCCCCAAAGGAACTGTTTTAGATGATTACCACGGGGAAGTATTCGTAAGTTTAATTGGTTTTATGTTCGAGCAAACTCGTTTATTAGGTTTTAAAATACCTTTTCATGTAAACTTTGAGGAAGTGAACCTAAGATTTTATGTGAAATACTTAGATCAAGGCATTTGGAAAAGAGGTGCGGTCTTTATTAAAGAAATAGTGCCTAAACTTGCTATAAGTTTAGTAGCAAATACTTTGTATCGCGAGAAATATAGTACCATGCTCATGAAGCATTACAAAGCGCAAACTACAAATGAAATAAAACTAGGTTATTTCTGGAAATATAAAGGAACATGGAATAGCATAGAAGCTGTAACTTCTACCAGTGCAAGAGCTATGGAAGCGGGTAGCGAGGAAGAGTTTATTGCAGAACATTATTGGGGCTATGCTCAATATAGTGACAATATTACTTATGAATATGCTGTTAGACATCCCTCTTGGTTAATTTATGATGTAGCGTCTTACCATATCAATTGTGATTTTGAAGGTTTATACGGTGCTAAATTTGCCTTTTTAAAAGATAGGAAACCTAATTCTGTTTTTATTGCTCAAGGTTCGCCTATTAAGATTATGAATAAAAATGTGCTTAAATTTTGAGACCTTTTACCTGCGTATTTGTCGCCTCATAAATTAATATCTACATTTAGTATCAAAAATTACACATAAAAAAATACGTTCTTTAACTATCATTCTCTTTGTGATGTTTTTTGTTGAGGTAATTTTTAGATTTTTATAATTTAACATGGTGCAATCCCTTTTATTTATAGTATTTACAGAGTTATCTATCTGGTGGATTTTACCTTGTTTAGGTGTAGGTCTTTTATTTGGATGGTTTTTTTATAGAAAGGAGCTGAAGCAAAAATCGAACTTATACTACTTCTTATTTGCTTTAAGAGTTATTTTAATTAGTCTATTGTGTTTTTTATTATTAGCGCCTCTTATCAAAACTCAGCGTAAGCGTATAGAAAAACCTTTAATTATTATTGCACAAGATAATTCTGCCTCTATTAAAGTAGGGAAACCCACTGGATTTGATTTAAAGACTTACGATAAGCAGTTAAAGTTATTTAAAGAGCGTTTAAGGGAAGATTATGAAGTAGAAGTTTTAAGTTTTGGAAAGGCAGTTAAATTAAACGATACTTTAGATTATAAAGAGCAACAAACAAACCTATCGGTACTTTTTGATTTCATCAATAAGCAATACGAAGGCAGAAATTTAGGTGCAGTTATTTTAGCTTCAGATGGGATTCTAAATGCAGGATACAACCCCATTACCGAGCTTACAAAATTTAAGTCGCCAATTTTTACCATTGCTTTAGGCGATACTATCCCTAAAAAGGACTTATTTATCAATAGCACTAATTATAACAAAATTGCTTATTTAGGTAATGATTACTCGGTGGCTGTTAATTTAGGTGCTTTTGATTTAAAAGGAAATAAAGCTACTGTGAATATAAAAGCCGAAGGCTTGCAAACTTTTAATAAAACCATTTTGATTGATGAGCAAGATTGGCGAAATGCTTTAATCTTCAACTTAAAAGCCGCTAAGCTAGGCGTACAAAAAATAACCATAGAGGCTTTACCTTTGGAGAAAGAGGCAACCTTACAAAATAATAAGCAAACCATTTTTATTGATGTCTTAGATGGCAAGAAAAAAGTATTGTTATTGGCTCATGCTCCGCATCCGGATTTAGCAGCCATTAAGCAGGGTTTAGATGCTAATGAAAATTACGAAGTGCTGGTAAATGTGGTCAATGGCAATGAGAGTAATCTTGATTTTGACGCCTTTAGTTTGGTTATTTTGCATAATCTACCATCAGCGAAAGCGCCTATAAAAACTGTTTTTACTAAAATAAAAAGTAAACCCAAATTGTTTGTGATAGGACTAGATGTAGATTTTATACAATTAAATCAAGTTCAAGATTTACTAAAAGCAACAAGAGGAATAGCTACCCAGGATTTTTTACCAAAGTTAAATACTGGCTTTTTTGCTTTTAGTTTGTCTGCAACATCTACCGGACTGATAGCTAAATTCCCACCTTTAAGCAGCCAGATAGGCTCTTTTACATTCGTTGCTCAGCATCAAAATTTTTTGGTTAAACCTGATGATAAGCCGCTTTTATCTTTCGTGAATCAGAATAATTTAACCACCGGCTTTCTTTTTGGAGAAGGTTTATGGAAGTGGCGACTAGAAAACTACAAGCTTGCAGAAAACCATGATGCTTTTCAGGAGATTTTAAACAAAGTAGTACAATATTTAAGTGTACAAGAAGATAGAAGGAAATTTAGAGCCTATCCAGCAAAAAATAGGTTTAATGATGATGAAGCTATCATGCTAAATGCAGAGCTATATAATGATGTTTTTGAGCCTGTAAAAAATGCCGAAATAGCGGTAGATATTTTTAGCAATACGGGTAAAAAGTATAGCTATATTTTTACGGCTAAAGGAGAAAATTACGAACTTAATGCTGGTTTACTACCAGCAGGCGATTATAATTTTATAGCTAGAACTAGTGCTACAGGGAAACAAGAAGTGGTAAAAGGACAGTTTTTGGTAGAACAGCAGGTGGCAGAATATCAACAAATTAAAGCCAATCATCAGTTACTTTATCAAATAGCGCAAACAACCGGAGGAGATTTTTTATATCCTGATGATTTAGAAAGTTTAAACTCACGCTTAAAGGAAAAAGAACAAATCAAAACTATAGCTTTTGAAGATAAAAGCTATGATGATTTAATTAATTTGAAATGGTTTTTTGCTGTTTTGATGCTTTTCATAACCTTAGAATGGTTTTTAAGAAAGAGAAATGGAATTATTTGATAGTTTAGGATATGTCATAACCATTTGCGGAACTATTTCTTTCGCAATATCTGGCGCTTTTGCTGCTATGCAGAAAAGATTAGATGCTTTTGGAGTACTCATTGTAGCTTTTGTAACAGCCGTTGGCGGAGGGACTTTAAGAGATTTAATTGTTGGAGATACGCCTGTATTTTGGTTAAAAGGCGCCAATTATAGCTTGCTGATTATTTTAACTGCTTTGTTTTCCATGTTTTTTTGGAAGAAACTAAAATCATTAAAAATAACCTTGTTTCTATTTGATTCTTTAGGCTTAGGTTTTTTTACCATTGTAGGTTTGCAAAAAGGTCTAAGTTTTGATTTAAGTCCGGGTATTTGTATTGCTTTAGGGACTATTACAGGTTGTTTCGGTGGTATTACTAGAGATATATTATTAAATAACATCCCCCTAATTTTTAGAAAAGAGATTTATGCTACAGCTTGTATAGTTGGAGGCTTGTGTTTTTTCTTATTGTCTTATTTAGGGATGAATATCGCTTTGGTAGAAATTATATCCGTAATTGTAGTTTTTGTTATCAGGATAATTTCTGTGAAGTATAATTTTACTCTACCAAGGTTTTACTAACCAACAAGAAGCTTAATTGCTTCTTGTTGGTTGTGGAAGAATGATTAAGAAGGTTGTTCCCTCGCCTTCTTTGGAAGATATGGCAAGAGTGCCTTTTAAACCATCTATTAAATGTTTTACTAGTGCTAAACCAAATCCGTAGCCTTCTTCTCCTTTGGTTCCATTGGTAGAGCTTATATTACCATTTAAAATAGCATTTATCCTATCTTGGTGAATTCCTATACCATTATCTTTTACAATGATTTGTAAGGAATTTCCTGATAAACCATCTATCATATCTAAATCAATAGAAACAGCACCATTTTCTGCAGTAAATTTCATAGCATTAGAGACCAGATTGCCAATAATCTGCAGGACTTTGTCTTTAGGGAAAGGTATATCTTCTGCTTTTTTATTAATATTAACTACGAAGCTGATGTTTTTATAAATAGCTTGTGGTTTATATAGCTGCTCTAATTTTTCTTTTAGAGTGATTAGATTAAACTCATCATTACCAAGTTGTTTAGGCGTATTGGCTGTTAGAATTTCATCTGCCAATTCTAACAAAGAAGTTCCGCTTTTTTGAATTAATTGTACAAATTCTAAAACCTCATCAAGTTTATTTTGATCGCCTTGCTCACTTATAATTTGTGCTAAACCAATGATACCTCCAATTGGTCCTCTTATATCATGTGCAACTTTTTTCTGTATATTATTTGCTTCGTCTAGTTTATATTTTAATCCCTTTATAACTTTTAAAGCGGTAAGTCTACTAATAATTTCTTTAGCAATAATTTTAAGTAACTCAGCTTTTTCAGGGTCTATGTCCTTTGTTTGCGTATCTAAAATGCAAAGGGCGCCAATATTTAATCCGTCTGTTGTGGTAAGTGGTACACCAAGGTAATATTTTAAGCGCTCGCCACTTATACCTGCATATTCTTTATCTTTAAACCTATCATCTTCAATAAGATTATTTACCTCAAAAGCATCATTTTGCATGATGGTATATTGGCAAACAGAATTTTCCCGAGGCATCTGGCTCATATCAAAGCCATGTCCTGCAATGGTCCACTGTGTGTAAGAGTCTATTAAATTTACTAAAGAAATGGGGGCACCTAATGCTTTTGCAGCTAAGCGAGTTAAATCTTTAAAATTATCTTCTAAGCTATAATAGTCTAAATCAAAATCAGCGAGATTAAGAATTCTTTGAAGTTCATTATCAGGAATTGGGTTTTTATCCATCATTAAAAATTGAGTATATGAATTATAGATTGAGACATCAAATTTGTATCAATTATTAATTTAGATAATGAAGATGGATTTAAAAAAGGCTTTTTTGTTCTTCTTTTCTCTCTTCTTCAATAATTACAAAAACGTCTTCGTTATCTCTTTTCATCAGATAGTGCTCTCTTGCAAATTTCTCGAGCTTATCTTTGTTAGTGGTTAACTCGTCCAAATCTTTTTGGACCTTAGCAATTTCTTGATTGTAGAACTGCTTTTCTTGTTCTAATTTTTGTAATTGAGAGCGGTATTCGTACTGAGATAACAAATCATTTCTATCAAAAAATAACATCCACACTAAAAACGCTGTTGTAGATAGGAAATATTTATTTTTTAGTAATGATAATAATTTGTGCATATCACCAGTGTTTTATACAAATATGTAGAAATTAAAGAATACCAAAAAATAAATTCTCCACATGTTAACATCTAAATAAAAACAGCTCAATTTTAGGTACTTTTGTACCAATGGCATCATTTGAGAAATTAAAACTTACTAAACAGTTACTAATTGCTGTTTCTAACGCAGGCTTTGTGCAGCCAACAGAATTACAATCAAAAATTTTAACTAGAATTAACGGGGGACAAGATGTAATTGCAGTTGCGCCAGAAGGTGCTGGTAAATCTACCGCTTTGGTATTAGCTGTTTTAAATAAATTAAAATTTACTGAAGAAATTGCTCCAAGAGTTTTGGTTTTAGTGCCTGATATAGAAAGCGGCGAGTTATTGATTGATACTTTTCATACCTTAAATAGAAATAGAAATTTAAGAATCATGGGGCTTTTTAATGGCGAAACAAGTTTAGATACCCATGTTTTAGAATTAACAGATGGTGTTGATATTGTTGTTGCTACGCCAGATAGAGCAAGAGCAGCTTATCTGAAACTGGGCTTAAACCTCAATAAAATACAAATGTTTATTTTGGATGATGCTGATATCATCATCAAAAAAGGACTGCAATTACCCGTTGTTGAATTAGCTAGAGGGATTATAAAAACACAGCATTTGGTGTTTACAGAAGTTTATCATCCTAAATTACAACATATAGTAGAGCAGTTTATTGATATACCTAACCTTATAGAAATAGAAGATTTAGGAAACGAGCAATTAGATACGCTTGAACAAATACTTTATCAGGTACCAAATTTTAAAACAAAGCTTAATTTACTGTATTTACTTTTGGCCGATAAAGAGGTGTTTGACAAGGTAGTGGTTTTTGTTAATAGTACTTTTAACGCAGAAACAGCTTATAAAAACATCTTAAAATCAGATGAGCAGGAAGTTATCATCCTAAACCATCCAGAGTACGGTGATGTAGGTGTTAAAAGTATTCAGGATTTTAAACTAAGCCCAAAAAGTAGAGTTTTAATTGTTGTTGGTCAGCAAGAAGAGCAATTAGACCTTAGCCAGCTACCTATTTTTATACATTTTGATATTCCTGAAGATGATAGCCATTACTTGCAAAGGGTCGTCTTGAAAAGCGATGAGCAAAAAGAAAATCTAGCTATTACTTTATGTACAGATTTAGAATTGCTTCAAATTAAAAAGCTTGAGCAAAAGCAAGGTAAAAAAATGCAATTGATGGATTTACCTGATGATTTGTATATCGAAAAAGAGGTTAAGAAGAAGAAAGAAGATGAGGAAGAGGATGACCCAACAAGGGGTGGTGCTTTCCATGAGAAAAAAGCTAAAAACCTGAAGACACATAATTATAGCGCTAGAGAGAAAATTAGACTTTCTGGTAAAATCACGAATAAAAGATTAGATTAAACTTGCTTTAAAAGAGTTTGGCTTATTGTTTACATCAATAAGTTAAACTTGCTAAGCTCTTAATCAATTAGCTTGTATGATTACCGATGTCATGGTTAATGAACCACCAACGGCAACATCATTAATGAAACTTACTTCATCATGCTTATTTTGTAAGCCTAAGCTGTATAATAAAGGCAAATAATGTTCTGGTGTTGGAATCGCATATTTACCAGCCTGACCAAAATTCTCGAAATTTATCATCGCTGTATGGTTACCTTCCATAATATTTCTTTTGAAAGTATTATTAAGTTCTAAAGCCCAATCATAGCCAAAACCAGGCTGATTAAGTTTATCCCAAGCTACCATTCTTAAATTATGAACCATATTGCCGCTACCAATAATAAGCACACCTTTTTTACGCAATAATTGTAGCTCTTTGGCTAGTTCATAATGATAAATGGCAGGTTTTGTATAATCTAAGCTCAACTGTAAAACTGGAATATTTGCTCGAGGGTAAAGATGCTTAACAACACTCCAGGTGCCGTGGTCTAAACCCCAAATATGGTTTAATTCTACAGGTGTGTAATGCTTAAGCGCTTCTTTTATAAACTCAGCAAGTTCAGGGTCTCCTGGGGCAGGGTATTGTACCTCAAACAAAGCTTGAGGGAAACCACCAAAATCATGTATGGTATGTGGTTTTTCTACAGCTGTAACGGCAGTGCCACGTGTTTCCCAATGTGCAGATACAACAACAATAGCTTTAGGTTCTGGTATTTCTAAGGCTAATTTCCTCCAATTGTTAACAAAATCATTTTCTTCAATAGCATTCATGGGGCTACCGTGGCCCATAAACAAAACAGGCATTGTAGTGCTTGTTTCTAAATCTTGTTGCCAACGATATAAATTTTGAAGTGTTTCCATATTTAAACTCCAATATCCTCATTCCAAAGACCTGGTTTTTCTTTGATAAATTGCTGCATCAACTGGTAGCAACCTTCATGGTGGGTAACCAATACTTTAACACCGCGGCTGCTTAGGAGTTCTTCTTCTCCCATAAAAGTTTTATTTTCAGCAATAACTACCCTTGGGATACCATATAAAAGTATGGTTCCAGAACACATTGGGCATGGTGATAAAGTAGTATACAAGGTGCATTCTTGATAAATTTTAGCGGATAATCTGCCAGCATTTTCTAAAGCATCCATCTCTCCATGTAAAATAACGCTGCCTTTTTGCACCCTTTTGTTATGGCCTCTTCCTATAATTTTTCCATCGTGTACCAAAACGGAGCCAATGGGGATGCCACCTTCTTCATAACCTTTTTTAGCTTCTTCAAAAGCTGCTTCCATGAATTTATCCATCTTTTCGTAATTTAATTAATTAAACCAGCCAAAAGCTCGTAAGATTTAAACCTATCTTCTGCTGTATCTGTAAAGGTAGAAATCATAATTTCATCAGTACCAAAATCACGACAGATATTTTCTAGCTTCATTTTCATTTCATCTGGTGTGCCAATCGCCATTCTTTGGCGGTTGTATAAAATTCTGTTCCATTCTAGCGCATCGTAATCCTCATCTTTGATGTCTTCGTAAGAGAAGCGCTCGTTAAATTTACCTTTTTCAAAGCTTAATAGTCGGTAATCCATTAAGGCTTGTACTTGTTTAACTTTCTCTTCATCATCAGAACAAAAACCAAAAATACCAACACTGGTTTGAGGGGCTTTTAATTCATCAGAAGGGACAAATTTTTCTTTGTATGCTTTTATAGCTTCCGGACCACCTTTTGGGTTAATAAACTGGGCAAATGATAAAGCCATGCCGAAATAAGCCGCCAACAAAGCGCTTTCTCCACTAGAAGTTAAAAGCCATAAATCTGGCGATGTACTAATCATAGGGATGGCATTAATTTTAATTTCACTTACCCCTTCAATGGGTTCATCATTTAAAAAAGCTCTTAAATCTCTAAGCTGCTGAATGTAATTTTGAGGGTCGAAATTATTAGATGGGTTTAGCAAATGTGCCGTTATGCGGTCGCCACCTGGCGCTCTTCCCATGCCTAAATCTATCCTGTTTGGGTAAAGGGCTTCCAATACCCTGAAATTCTCTGCTACTCTTAAAGTGCTGTGGTTGGGCATCATCATACCGCCAGAACCCAAACGTATCTTTTTAGTTTCTGCACCTAAGCGGGCAATCATAATTTCTGGCGAGCCAGTTGCTAAAGTTGCAGAATTATGATGTTCGCTAAGCCAATAGCGGGTATAACCCAATTGATCTGTTAATTTGGCAAGTGCTATACTTTCTTGTAAAGATTCCTCTGCACTACTCCCTTTTCTTATAGGAGTTTGGTCTAAAACACTTAATCTCATCTTCATACACAAATTTAACGATGCTAAACCAAATACATTTTATGACTAGCCTTTCTTGACGGTGATGTGATAGAGAGCCTCACCCTCAGTCCCTCTCCTCCCAAGGAGTCCCTTTGGGACAAAGGATAGGGAAGCGCAGGAGATACTTGTTTAATTTAAGAAGGATCTGCTTTCATTTTTTATAGCCACACAGAGTCTTAACTCTTTGGTCTTTATTTCTTGCTCCAAATTCAATGTTCAAAAAAAAACCGTTCCTAAAATAAGGAACGGTTTCTTTAGACATCCAGAGTCTTTACTCCTTCATCCTTGTTCTTTTATCCTAAAAAACTATTTTCTGTTTTTGAAGAATTTAAAGTCTTTACCAATGAATTTTGCATTGCTACCCAATTCTTCTTCAATACGTAATAATTGATTGTATTTTGCAATCCTATCAGAACGAGAAGCAGAACCAGTTTTAATCTGACCGCAGTTTAAAGCAACCGCTAAATCAGCAATTGTAGTATCTTCAGTTTCTCCAGAACGGTGAGACATTACAGAAGTATAGCTGTTGGTTTGTGCCATGCTTACCGCATTAATAGTCTCTGTTAAAGAACCAATTTGGTTTACTTTTACCAAAATAGAGTTTCCAGTTTGGTTATCAATACCTTGTTTTAAACGGGTAACATTGGTTACAAATAAATCATCACCAACTAATTGAACTTTATCGCCAATTCTTTCAGTTAATAATTTCCAGCCATCCCAATCGTTTTCATCCATACCATCTTCAATAGAAATGATAGGGTATTTCTCTGTTAAAGAAGCTAAATACGCTACTTGCTCTGCACTGGTACGTTTTGCTCCGTTTGGTCCTTCAAATTTAGAATAGTCATAAATTCCGTCTTTGTAAAACTCAGATGCAGCACAGTCAAAGGCTAAGCAAATATCAACACCCGGCTTGTAACCAGCTTTCTCAATCGCTTTTAAAATGGTTTCAACACCATCTTCAGTACCTTCAAAAGTAGGGGCAAAACCACCTTCATCACCTACCGCAGTAGATAAACCTCTATCATGTAAAATAGCTTTTAAGTTATGAAAAACTTCTGTTCCCCAACGTAAAGCCTCAGAGAAAGAAGAAGCGCCAACCGGCATAATCATAAATTCTTGGAAAGCGATAGGAGCATCAGAGTGAGAACCACCGTTAACAATGTTCATCATTGGGATAGGTAAAGTGTTAGCATTTACACCGCCAATATAACGGTATAAAGGCTGTCTGCTTTCTTGTGCTGCTGCTTTAGCAACGGCCAAAGAAACACCTAAAATAGCATTAGCGCCTAAGTTACCTTTGTTTTCAGTACCGTCTAATTTTAACATGATGCTATCAATGGTGTTTTGTTCAAAAACATCAACACCTCTTAATTCTTTAGCAATCACATCATTAACATTGGCAACGGCCTTTAAAACACCTTTGCCTAAATATACAGATTTATCTTTATCACGTAATTCTACAGCTTCGTATTGTCCGGTTGAAGCACCAGAAGGAACAGCTGCTCTTCCAATAGCACCGTTTTCGGTGATTACATCTACCTCAATGGTAGGGTTACCTCTCGAGTCGAGGATTTGTCTTGCATGTACATCAAGAATTAAGCTCATAGTATTTAATTTGTTGGATTATTCAATTCTACTATTAGTGTTAAAAGTACACTAAAGTATAGTTTTTATTTTAACTGGGCAAATATAAACTTTTTAGGCATATGCTTTAATTATAAAATGTTAAGGATATGCTAAGAAAATGTTGATTTTAATTTTTTGGAAAGCAGGGTAGTTGCTACTATTTATAGCTAGTCTGGCTTTTCGCTCATACATCACATGGCCTTAGCCACAAGGGCCGGTATACGCTTCAATCCAGTTTATGGGGCAGGGCTTGTTTAGGAGACTTTAAACTAAAACGCTTAAAAATCTAATTTTTCAATAAGGGCTGTATTTCTTTTTGTGTGTATAATGTCCAAAATTCTTACTTTTTGCTCATGAATCCTGTAAATAATTTTATAACTCCATAAAGAAACAGAACGAAATTCCTTATTGCTGCCTTTTAAATAAGTTTCGGTTGAAAAGCGTTCAGGCATTTTTTGAAGACTTGCCGTTAAATTTAGAATTTCTTTTCTAACCATAATTGCTGCACTTGGTGAAGCTTCTTTGATGTATAAATAAATAGCTCTTAAAGATTCTTTAGCTTTTATGTCCCAAACTACTTGATAAAGCAATTACCAATCTTCAGCTTCTTTTTCGATTTCTTGTTGGGTTATAAACATGCCGCTTTCTATTCTTATATCAGCATTTTCTATCTGCTCAATTAATTGTTGTCTGGTTATTTCCTTACCATTTAAATCATATCCAGCTAAATCATCATTACTTTTATGAAACAAGTTCTTGATTTGTTTAATAATATTGATGTCTTGTGTTTTTACAAGCTCCTCAATGAGAATTAATTTTTCTGCATGAATATCCATAAGTAATTCGTTTAATAATCAAATATAATCAATTCTAAAGCAAGTTTAATAAAACACAAATGATAAAATCATGAATATAAAAGAGTGTAACATCTTCACATAGCATAATTAAAGTTCAAAAATAGGATATGAAATAATAACCTGAGTTCGATTAATATTTTAAAATAAATTAGTCAATCATAATAAAAATAGTTATATTTAAGTGTCTTAAAATCAAATACTTAACTATAATTATATATGATTGACTACTCTAAAATTAGCGATATTTTTTGTCTTGTGGATGAATTTTGCAAAGATTTCGATAACAATACACATTCCTTTCTACTGGGAAAAGCTTCTAAGCGACCACCAGTGATGTCCAAGAGTGAGGTTATATCGATTTGCCTATTCTTTCATCTTAGTGGTTTCAGGTGCTTTAAGCACTTTTATCTGTTTTATATTCAACGACACATGCAGTCCGAATTTCCAAAAACGGTTTCTTATAATCGCTTTGTTGAGCTTAGCCAAAGCATACTTATGCCGATGACCATATTTTTGAAGACCTGCTGTTTAGGTATTTGTAGCGGTATTTCATTTGTAGATTCAACCCCAGTTAGGGTATGTAACAATAAGCGAATAAAACGGAATAAGGTATTTAAGGGCATTGCAGAGGTAGGTAAATCTACAATGGGCTGGTTTTATGGATTTAAGCTCCACATTGTAATCAACGATAAAGGAGAAATTTTAAACTTTGCAATTACACAGGCAAATGTTGATGACAGAGATCCGCTCAAAAATGAAAACTTCCTGAAATCAGTATTTGGAAAACTATTCGCAGATAAGGGATATATTTCTGAGAAACTAGCCAATATATTGTTTGTCAATGATATACATCTAATTACGAGCATTCGTAACAATATGAAAAACAGCTTAATGACTATGAATGATAAGATTACTCTTAGAAAAAGATCAGTAATAGAAACGGTAAACGATGAACTAAAAAACATTTGCCAAATTGAGCATTCAAGACATAGGTCTTTTACAAATTTTATATCCAACATGATTGCCGCATTAATTGCCTATTCTTTTTTTCCTAAAAAACCTTCAATTAAATATCAAAATGCTAATTCTAATCAAATCTTAGCTTTTTGATTAATCGAACTCAGGTTAATAGTTATTATTTTCAATTTAGCACAGGTTTATGCCCTCAAATTCCTAAAAAATTGCTAATCTTGCAGCACTAACATTTCAAACAAAACCAACATATTTAATTATACATCATGAGTAAAGCAATTTCAGACATCGGGATCATAGGTATCGCTGTAATGGGCGAAAACCTAATCTTGAACATGGAAAGTAAAGGATTTCATGTAACTGCGTACAACCGTACTGTAGATAAGGTAGAAAACTTTATCAACGGTAGAGCTAAAGGTAAAAACATCTACGGAGCAAAATCTATTGAAGATTTAATCGCCTCTTTAAAAGCTCCGCGTAAAGTTATGTTAATGGTAAAAGCAGGTAAGCCTGTTGATGATTTCATCGAGCTATTAATCCCTCATTTATCTCCTGGTGATATTATTATTGATGGAGGAAATTCTCATTTTCCAGATACAGAGCGTCGTGTAAAATACGTAGAAAGCAAAGGGCTACACTTTATAGGAAGTGGTGTTTCTGGTGGCGAGGAAGGTGCTTTATTAGGTCCTTCAATTATGCCAGGCGGTTCTAAAGCTGCATGGCCAGCTGTAAAACCAATTTTCCAAGGTATAGCTGCCAAAGTAAGTGATGGTTCTCCTTGCTGCGATTGGGTAGGCGATGGTGGTGCTGGGCATTTTGTTAAAATGGTTCACAATGGTATCGAGTATGGCGATATGCAATTGATAAACGAAGTTTATCACATCATGAAAGACGTTTTAGGAATGTCTACAGATGAAATGCATGACGTATTTAAAGAATGGAATGAAGGTGAATTAGATAGCTACTTAGTAGAAATCACCAGAGATATTTTAGCATATAAAGAAGAAGATGGCTCTCCAATAGTTGAAAAAATACTAGATACAGCCGGGCAAAAAGGTACAGGTAAATGGACAGGTACGGTTGCTTTAGAACTAGGTATTCCATTAACTTTAATTACCGAGTCTGTATTCTCAAGATGTTTATCGGCCTTAAAAGACGAGCGTGTTGCTGCATCTAAAGTTTTAACTGCTGGTCCAAAACCATCATTTAATGGCGATAGACAAGAATATATCAATTACTTAAGAGATGCACTATATGCTGCTAAAGTAATTTCTTATGCACAAGGTTACCAAATGATGAAAGCTGCCGCTAAAGAGTACGGTTGGGAGTTAAGCTACGGTAATATTGCTTTAATGTGGAGAGGTGGATGTATTATCCGTTCTCGTTTCTTAAGCAATATCAAAGAAGCATTTGATCATAACCCAGATTTAGCTAACCTTCTTTTAGACCCATATTTTGCTGAAAAAATCCAGGCTTGCCAAAATGGTTTAAGACAAGCGGTTGCTCTAGCAACTATCAATGGTATTCCTGCACCTTGCTTAAGCGCTGGCTTAAATTATTACGATGGTTACCGTTGCGAGCGTTTACCTGCCAACTTATTACAAGCACAACGTGATTATTTTGGTGCGCATACTTACGAACGTATTGATAAACCTAGAGGAGAATTCTTCCACACCAATTGGACAGGTCGTGGTGGTACAACATCATCTACAACTTATGTAGTTTAGTATAAACAATTTTCATATACAAAGCCTTTTAGAATTTTTTCTAAAAGGCTTTTTTTTGTTAAAATAAACTAAAAATTTTAGCTAAAAAGAATTATTTATATTTTATAGGCAATTAGGATGAGTTAACTACCTAAAGCTTATCCTATAAATTTTATGGCGCAAAATATTCAACTTCAATTAGCTTCAGAATTTGTACAGTTTACGGATAAGAATATCTTTTTAACCGGGAAAGCTGGTACAGGTAAAACAACCTTTTTACATCGTTTAAAAGAAAATTGCCCTAAAAGGATGGTTATTGTAGCACCTACAGGTGTAGCTGCTATCAATGCAGGTGGAAGCACCATCCATTCTTTTTTTCAATTAGCATTTGGGCCTTATGTGCCAAATGCTGATCAAAAATCCTTTCAACACAAAATGAATAAGCAAAAAATCAGTCTTATAAAAAGTCTTGATTTATTGGTTATTGATGAAATAAGTATGGTTAGAGCCGATACTTTAGATAATATTGATGAAGTTTTAAGAAGATATAGGGATAGAAATAAGCCTTTTGGTGGTGTACAACTTTTAATGATTGGCGATTTGCATCAGCTTTCGCCGGTTGTTAAAGATCAAGATTGGGAGCTGTTAAAACCATATTACAGCAATTTATACTTTTTTAACAGCAAGGCTTTGCAGCAAACATCGCCAATAAGTATAGAGCTTAAGCATATCTATCGTCAGTCTGATACTTTTTTTATAGATATCTTAAATGCCGTTAGAGAAAACCGTATTGATGAACACTTTTTAGCGCAACTTAACCAACGTTATATCCCTAATTTCAATCCCGATGAGGAAGAAGGTTATATCACCTTAACATCTCATAACCAATCTGCCAATATCATTAACGATGAAAAGCTGAAAGGTTTAAAAGCAAAAAGTCATCATTATAAAGCTGATGTTAAAGGCGAGTTTCCAGAGTTTTCTTATCCTAACGCATTAGAGTTGGAATTGAAAGAAGGTGCACAAGTGATGTTTGTTAAAAACGACGCTTCTAGAGATAAGCTCTATTTCAACGGGAAAATAGGTAAAATCATCAGAATAAAAGATGATTATATCCATGTAAAATGTCCCGGAGATTTACAAGAAATTGTGGTAGGCAGGGTAGAGTGGGAAAATACCAAATACGAATTAAATGCGGCTAGTAAAGAAATTGAAGAAAAAGTAATAGGTAGTTTTATTCAATATCCTATTAAGTTGGCTTGGGCTATCACCATTCATAAAAGTCAAGGCTTAACTTTTGAAAAAGCTATTATTGACGCTAATGCCGCCTTTGCCCACGGACAAGTTTATGTGGCTTTAAGCCGATGTAAAAGCTTCGAAGGAATGGTTTTGCGTACGCCAATTTCTTTTAATAGCATTAAAACAGATGGAACTGTTGCCACCTATACCAAAAATGCCGAGCAAAACAGCCCGGGAGAGCAGCATCTTGTAGAAGCCAAAGTTGTTTTTCAAAGAAATTTGTTATTAGAACTGTTTGATTTTAAACGACTCAAATCATCCCTTTATTTGTGTAAGAAATTAGCAGAAGAATATCATCAAATTATAAGTTTAGGCTTTTTAGAGAATATTAATGCAGTTAGAGAGGCAGTAGAAATTGATATTTATACCGTAGCGGAGAAATTTAACAGGCAGATTGAACAATACTTGCAGCAAGGTAAGTTACCGGAGGAAAATGAGGAGTTGCAAGAACGTGTTAAAAAAGCTTGTACTTATTTTGCAGATAAGCTAATTGTGCTTCATGAAAATTTAGATAAAGTAAGTTTTGATGCAGATAATAAAACCATCAAAAAGCAATTTTTAGAGGCTATAGAGCAGGTAGAAAAAGAGGTTTTCATCAAGCAATCTGCACTTAAACTTTGCTGTAATGGTTTTCAAACTTTAAATTATCTAAAAACTAAGGCCAATGCAGAGATAGATTTCTTGAACCTTAAAAAAGCTGCTCCGGTAGAAAAAGCAACTGCTCCGGTTAGTGGTGTTAACCATCCCGAATTGTACAAAACCATTAAAACTTGGCGAGACCAATTAGCTGCAGAAAATAATGTACCGGTTTATCATATTTTACCGCAAAAGGTTTTGATAGAGTTGGTAAATAAATTGCCTTCAAACTTTCAAGAACTAGAAAGTATAAAAGGAATAGGTAAAACCAAAGTGAAGCAATTTGGGAACGAGCTATTGGTGATGATTAGCGATTATTGCGAGAAGAAAGAAGTCTCTCAGACACCTTTTCAATTGTTTGTAAAAACCACGGCAGAGAAAGTAGATACCAAAAAGTTAAGTTTCGATTTATTTAAAGCAGGTAAAACCATGCAAGAAATTGCTTTAGAAAGAAATTTAGCGCTTACTACAATAGAGACTCATTTAACACATTACATTGGTACTGGCGATTTAGATATTTATAGCTTTGTAAATAAGAGTAAAGTAAGCCAAATTCAAGATTATATCTGGAGAAATAAACCTTCATCTATGAATGATACCAAAGCAGCTTTAGGCGAAGAGATTTCTTATGGCGAAATAAGAGCGGTTATGAAGTTTATGGAGCTTAATAACTCGTAATATTATTAAAATAAAAAATCCCTCTTTTTGGGAGGGATTTTTATGATTATTATCCTTTCATCATTTCCACAAAATCATCAAATAAGTATCTTGAATCATGCGGACCTGGTGAAGATTCTGGATGGTATTGCACAGAAAACGCTTTTTTACCTTTAACTCTTATACCTTCAATAGATTGGTCGTTTAAGTTTAAGTGAGTAATTTCTACTTTATCAGATTTTCTAACTTCTTCCGCAATTACACCAAAACCATGGTTTTGTGAAGTAACTTCGCAATGGTCTTTAATGATGTTCTTTACTGGGTGATTTAAACCACGGTGGCCGTTAAACATTTTCATGGTGCCAATACCGTTAGCTTGTGCTAATAATTGGTGACCAAGGCAAATACCAAACAAAGGCTTGTCTTCTTCAAGAATTTCTTTTACCGTTTCTATGGCGTAAGGCATTGCAGCAGGGTCTCCGGGGCCATTACTAATGAAGTAACCATCAGGGTTCCATTTTTTCATTTCATCATAAGCAGTTTTAGCTGGGAAAACCTTAGCATAAACACCTCTTTCAGCAAAATTTCTTAAGATATTTTTCTTAACGCCTAAATCTAAAACAGCAACTTTTACTGGGGCATTTTCATCACCCATAAAATAAGGCTCTTTTGTACTTACTTGCGATGAAAGCTCTAAGCCATCCATAGAAGGTACGCCAGCAAGTTTAGCTTTAAGTTCCTCGATATCTAATATTTCTGAAGAGATAATGGCATTCATAGCACCTTTATCTCTAATATGTCTTACCAACTCACGGGTATCGATATCAGAAATACCAACAATATGCTCGTCTTGGAAGTAATCTTGAATAGATTTTTCTGCTTCTTTTCTGCTATAGCTTATATTGAAATTTTTGCACACCAAGCCAGCAATTTTAATGCTTCCAGATTCAATCTCATCAGCATGTATACCATAATTACCAATATGAGCATTGGTCGTAACCATGATTTGTCCAAAATAAGAAGGGTCTGTAAAAATCTCCTGGTAACCAGTCATACCTGTATTGAAACAGATTTCGCCTGTTGTAGTACCAATTTTTCCTGCTGCTTTACCGTGAAAAACGGTTCCATCAGCTAAAAGAAGTACGGCGGGTAATTTTGTGTAGTGTGCGTTCATTTGTGATTAATAAACTCTAAATGAAAATTTAATTGAAAAAGGCTATGGGATGGAATAAATTCCTTGATGTTAATGTTAGAAATAAGAGCTTGCTTATTTTTCATCTCGGGGTGCAAAACTAGTAAAAATAGCATAACAGACAAAGTAAAAGCTCAAAATAATTATCATTAAAAATATGTTCATCAATATTAATACCTAAAATATTAAACATTACATTTTCCTTTTTCTAACTTTGAAGCCTGTTAGCTTAATTAAATTAACACCATATAATTATTAAAAATGTCTGTACATAAAGAAATCAGGAGAATAACCACTCATATTTTACAGGAAATGAAAAATAGAGGTGAGAAGATAGCGATGCTTACTTCTTATGATTTCTCTATGGCAAGAGTTGTTGATGAAGGTGGGGTAGATATTATACTTGTTGGAGATTCTGCTTCTATGGTGATGGCCGGACATGAAACTACTTTGCCTATTACTTTAGATGAAATGATTTATCATGCGGCATCTGTGATAAGAGCAACAAAAAGGGCTTTAGTAGTGGTTGATTTACCTTTTGGTTCTTACCAAGGTAATTCTAAAGAAGCTTTAAATTCTGCTATCAGGATTATGAAAGAATCTGGTGCACATGCGGTGAAATTAGAAGGTGGGACAGAAATTGTAGAGTCTATTCAAAGAATTATAACCGCTGGTATACCTGTAATGGGGCATTTAGGTTTAACACCTCAATCTATTTATAAATTTGGTACCTATACAGTAAGAGCTAAAGAAGAAGCCGAAGCTCAAAAACTTAAAGAAGATATTTTGGCCTTACAAAATGCAGGTTGTTTTTCTGTTGTTTTAGAGAAAATACCTGCCGCACTAGCTAAAGAGGTTACAGAAAGTGTACAAATTCCTACTATTGGTATTGGTGCAGGTGGCAGCTGCGATGGACAAGTGTTAGTGATTAATGATATGATTGGTTTAACCAAAGGTTTTACGCCAAGGTTTTTAAGACAATATTTAGATTTATTTACAGAAATTAATGGCGCTGTAAAATCTTACGTATCCGATGTTAAAAGTGGCGATTTTCCTAACGATAAAGAACAGTATTAATTAGTTGGTTGGTTAGTTGGTTAGTTGGTTAGTTGGTTAGTTGGTTAGTTGGTTAGTTGGTTAGTTGGTTAGTTGGTTAGTTGGTTAGTTGGTTAGTTGGTTAGTTGGTTAGTTGGTTAGTTGGTTAGTTTTTAGGAAAATGGATACAAGTTAGCGATATTAAATGGAATTGCCAAGGTCTCCATATGCACATCTCAATACTCAAATCTAAAAATCTCATATCTTTATTTTGCGGAATTGCAAAGAGTCTCTATACGCATATCTCAATACTCATATCTAAAAAAAATGTCTCAATACCCGGATTTAAATTATACAGTTACAGATAAAGATGTTCTTTACGAGGATAATCATCTTATTGCGATTTATAAAAAAGCAGGCTGGATTGTTCAGGTAGATGATACCGGAGATTTGTCTTTGGATGATATGGTGAAAAAATACATCGCCGAAAAATATCAGAAACCTAATGGTGCTTTTTTAGGTGTTGTACATCGTTTAGATAGGCCAGTGAGCGGGGTAATACTTTTTGCAAAGACTTCTAAAGCATTAGATCGTATCAATAAAATGTTTAAAGAGCGACAAATGCATAAGACTTATTGGGCTGTGGTAAGACAAAAGCCTCGTGAGATGGAAGGTAAGTTGATTCACTGGTTAGTAAAAAATCCTAAAAAGAATATTACCACCGCTTATGATGAAGAAGTTAAGGGTAGCCAGAGAGCCGAGCTAAACTTTAAAGTATTAGGGTTTCTAGACGGCTATTACCTTATTGAGGTAGATCCTATTACGGGTAGGCCTCATCAAATAAGAGTTCAATTAGCTACTTTAGGCAGTCCCATTGTTGGCGATAATAAATACGGATACCCACGTGGCAGTCGTAAAAAGAGCATTTGTTTGCATGCCAGAAGATTACAATTTACGCATCCGGTTAAAAATGAGCCGATTGACGTTTTCGCTCCTCTGCCAAAGGATGGTTTTTGGGATAAATTTGAAAGCTTTTATAAATAGTTTTTTAATGATTTACTTCTTCTTTAAGATTAATTAAAGTATCAACAATTCGGTCTAATAATAAATTTCTTTCGCTAATTAATCTATCGCCTAAAGCCATAAGCTTTTTAATATTCTTAGGTGTAGCGGCATCCATTCTTTCATCAACACTTTGTAAATCTTTTGGCTCTAGCCTAATGTACTGATTGGATATCCCTAAAAATGAAAAAATCTGCATCATATAAAAATGGCTAGTTTCGCTTGCCCCACTCATCATCATATCTAATAATGCGGGCACAACAAATAAAGCTTTTGTTTGGCTTAGCTCATCGCTATCATATGATTTTTTAGAAACCCCAGTGCCTAAAGATAAAATATGAATATTTCTAGGGATTTCTTTTTCTGGTGTTTTTTGTATTTCAACAAAGGCACTCATAGTTGGGTTGGTTGCAAAAACACCTCCATCTAATAAAGGGTATCTAACACCCGCTAAAGAATAAATCTCGGCCACGCTAAAAAAAGTTGGCGCTGCAGATGTTGCCCTGCAAACATCTCTTAAATAAAAGTCTCTACTATCACCCCTTTCTATAGCTGTTTTTTGTCTAAAGAAATGAGCCTTTCTTAATTCTATATTGTAGGCAGTAATAATGCAAGGCTTTATCAGCTGGCTAAGCTTAACATCGCCAAAATAATCTTTTAAAATTTTCTCCCATGCGGCATTATTATATTTCTCGGTAACCCAGCCAATTTGGGCTAAAATCTTTTTAAAGCCTTTATTCTGAAATATTTCTGCGCCATGTTTAATATAGAGGTCTAAAGCTTCTTTAGCACTAAATTTGGGTTTTGTAGGGTCGGCTTCAGAAGGACAAAGTAATAGGCCAGTTAATATTCCACCAGTGCTAGTGCCTGCAAAAAAGTCAAAATAGTCTACTATAGATGCATCGGGGTTATGGGTTTTTCTTTTAAGCCTTTCTTCTAAGCTAACTAAAATCATTCCCGGTATGATACCTTTTATGCCTCCACCATCAATAGATAAAATTACTTTCATAGAAATTACATTTTAAGCCAATAGCTAAATGTAATAAACAGAATTAATAATTAATTGTGTTACTCCAGATTTTTGAATAATTGCGTTGTCATTAAACCATATTTGGAGGCTACAATGCCAACACCCATTCTGCCTAATTTAGGGTTTAAAATATTGGCTTTGTGTTTAGGCGAGTTCATTAAGCCTTCATGAATTTCTTTAATAGTTGATGCATAAGCGATATTTTCTGCTGCCGCCCTAAATACAATACCCGCTTTTTTCATCCTATCAAAAGGATTTTCTTTATCAGGGTTTATATGCGAGAAGAAATCTCTTTTGGCCATATCTCTGCTATGTGCTCTGGCTACTAACTGAACTTGTTGATCAAAAACTAGAAGGGGTAATCCTGCTTTTTTCTCTCTTGATTAACAAGTTGATGTAGTTCTTGTTCTAGGCTTTCTATATCAGCGGGTTTGGTAATGCTGGTATTTGTTTTAGCCGGAAGTGTGTTTTTTGAAAAGCTACAAGATAGAATAAGAGGAATAAGGAGTGTTATTTTAAAGATATGGGTCAACATATAGAAGGTTTTGTGGCATAACGTTATTTATACTGGTTTATTTTATGGATGAAATGGATAGGTTTTGATGCCAAAATCTGAAGAGTTCTCCCACTTTGTTCTACTTTTCTACAAAAAATCGAAAAAGTCTCCCACTTAGTAAATCTTAACGATTTTAAAAATTTGATAATCAAGGTTTTGTTTTGGTGTTCTTTGAGGATAAGATAGGTGCTTGTACAAGTAGTAGCGCAAATTTGTTTTCAAAAATGCCTGTTTTAAGCATTTTCTAATGTGTTGAAAACTTTTTGTGGTAAAAAGTGGTAAGAAGTGGAACTTATGTTTATTTTTACATTAAGAAAAACTATATACACTTAGCATGTCTCATCTGATTGGAGAATTTGATTGTAAGCTTGATGCCAAAGGACGCCTGATGGTGCCTTCTGGTTTGAAGAAGCAATTGCCTGCGGCAGATGCAGAGGGCTTGGTGATAAACCGTGGTTTTGAAAAGCACTTGGTTGTTTATTCTAAGGCAGAGTGGGATAAGGTAACGGCAGAGTTAGCGCAGTTAAATCAGTACGAAGAAAAGAACAGGAAATTTATTCGCTATTTCACTAGAGGTGCTACTGAGCTTTCTTTGGATGCTTCTGGAAGGGTTTTGCTTCCAAAGTCTTTATTAGAGTATGCTGGTATAGGTGCTGAGGTGGTTTTGTCTTGTCAGTTTAATAAGATAGAAGTTTGGGCTAAAGATGCTTACGATGCGCAGTTGGATGATGAGCCAGAAAATTTCTCAAGCCTTGCCGAAGAGGTGATGGGTAAAGGAAGGAGGATAGATGGATAACGTTTATCATGTTCCGGTGATGTTGAAAGAATGTATGGAGGGCTTGGCTCTTCAGGCTGGAGGTGTTTATGTAGATGTAACTTTTGGTGGCGGTGGCCATTCAAGAGAAATCATGAAGCACTTGGGTGATGATGGGGTTTTGGTAGCTTTTGACCAAGATGAAGATGCTAGACAGAATATCATAGCTGATGATAGGTTTGTTTTTGTTGATCAAAACTTCAGATTTCTAAAGAATAATTTAAGGGCGCATGATTTAATTCCTGTTGATGGGATTTTGGCCGATTTAGGTGTTTCTTCTCATCAGTTTGATGTTCCTGAACGCGGTTTCTCCATCCGTTTTGATGGCGATTTGGATATGCGTATGGATCAATCATCCGGTTTAACCGCAAAAGAAGTTGTAAATACTTATGAAGAGGATGATTTGCATAAAATATTTGGCATTTATGGCGAAATACAAAATGCAAAATCTTTAGCCAGAACTATGGTTACAGCAAGGTTAAATGTTCCGATAGAAACAATTTCTCAGTTAAAAACGGTCATCCATAAATTAATTCCGAGAGGAAAAGAGAATAAATATTTAGCACAGGTTTTTCAGGCACTAAGGATAGAGGTTAACCAAGAAATGGAGGCGCTTAAAGATTTTCTGGAACAAACAGCAGAAGTTTTAAAGCCAGGTGGCAGGTTGGTAGTAATGTCTTATCACTCTTTAGAAGATAGGTTGGTGAAGAACTTTATGGCTAAAGGAAAGTTTAGCGGCGAGGTTGAAAAAGATTTTTTTGGGAATGAGATTAAGCCTTTTAGGGTGGTAACTAAAAAATCTGTTACGGCAAGTGAAGAGGAAATCAAATTAAATAACAGAGCAAGAAGTGCAAGATTAAGAATTGCTGTAAAACAATGATAAATAAAATTAGAGAACCCAAAGCGGAGCCTGTAGAGGAAGAAATTCTTCCAAAGCAGAAAGAGGAGCCTAAAGAGGTTGCTCCAAGCTTTTTGATCTCTCTTTTTACAAAAGGTGTGGTTTCTAAAGAAGGTGCTACAGAAGCGCTTCCCTTTATCGTGTTTTTGGCTTTTCTAGGGATGATTTATATAGGAAACAGGCATACTGCAGAGAATAATATTAGGAAAATAGATAAGGTTAGCAAAGAGGTGAAAGAGCTGAGTTGGGATTTTAAGACGCTTAAAGCTGACCTTATGTTTAAAAGTAAACAAACAGAAGTGGCAAGCAGGGTAGATTCCGTTTTGGGTCTTAAAGTTTCTGTAGAGCCACCCATAAAAATAAAAATTAGTCCTGATGAATATAAGAACTAACATTCTTCTGCGTGTTTACGCAGCTTTCGGGGTTATCGTTTTGTTTGCATTTGCAGTAATCGCTAAAATGGTTCATGTGCAAGTTGTAGAAGGCGATAAGTACAGGGCTATGGCCGATAGTTTAAGTACCAAATATGTAGAGGTTGAAGCGGCTAGAGGTAATATTTATTCGGCAGATGGCAGTTTACTAGCTACATCGGTTCCTGAATATGAAATCAGAATGGATTTACTGGCAGGTGGTATAGAAGATGATAAAGTTTTTTATGAGAAAGTAGACTCTTTGGCTTATCGTCTGGCGGCACATTTTAAAGATAAACCAGGTTTTAAATATGCTCGTCTTTTGCGTGATGCTAGAGAAGAACGCCAACGTTATTTTTTGATTAAGAGAAACGTGAGCTATCAGGATTTAAAAGCGCTAAAGAAGTTTCCAATATTTAATTTGGGTAGGTATAAAGGCGGGATGATTGCTGTACAGCAAAATAAAAGAATTTTTCCTTTCAGAGATTTAGCTGCCAGAACTATAGGCTATTATAATGCAAATGCTGGTGCAGCTGTAGGTTTAGAAGGTGCTTATGGCGATTATATCAATGGTGAAACAGGGAAAAGATTAGTACAAAGAATTGCAGGTGGCGTGTGGATGCCAATTAATGAGGATGCAGAAATTGCTCCTAAGGATGGTGCAGATATTATTTCTACCATTGATATCAATATGCAAGATCTAGCACAAAGTGCTTTGAAAAAGCAATTGGTGAAAAGCGAGGCTGATTTTGGCTGTGTATTAGTGATGGAGGTAGAAACAGGAAAAATTAAAGCTATAGCAAATTACACCAGAGATGGTGAAGAACTTGAGTATAAAGAGAAGTTTAATTATGCCATTGCTCAAAGTGCTGAGCCTGGCTCAACTTTCAAATTAGCGTCTTACATGATTGCTATGGAAGACGGCAAGTTTGATTTAAACGACCGTATTGATACAGAGGGTGGTAAATACAAAGTTTACCGTCATACCATTAAAGATTCTCACGAAGGTGGTTATGGTGTAATAACCATGAAACAAGCTTTTGAAGTTTCATCTAACGTAGCCATTGTCAAACAAATTTATAACCACTATAAAGACGAGCCTGAAGAGTTTACCAGTAAACTTCATGATTTAAAACTAGGTGAAAAAATGGGTTTACAAATCCCTGGAGAAGGCAGCCCTTTAATTAAAACACCAGAAAGCAAATCATGGAGCGGTTTAACCTTGCCTCAAATGGCTTATGGTTATGAGCTTAAAATGACTCCGGTAGAAATACTAGCCCTCTATAATGCGGTAGCTAACAACGGTAAAATGATAAGCCCAATGTTTGTGCAAGAAATTAGAAGATTGGGGTCTACTGTTGAGCAATTTAAACCTAGGGTAGTTAATGATAAAATATGTTCTGACGCCACTTTGGAGAAACTTAAAGTGATGTTAGAAGGCGTTGTGATTGATGGTACCGGAAAAGCTTTAAACAATCCACTTTATAAAATTGCAGGTAAAACAGGTACAGCACAAGTGGCAGATGGTTCTAAAGGCTATAAAGGTAAAAGACAATATCAAGCATCTTTTTGTGGGTATTTCCCGGCAGAAAAGCCTAAATACTCCATGATTGTGGTTGTTCAAAATCCAACTAAAGGTTCTTACTACGCTGCAGATGTGGCAGGGCCAATTTTTAGAGAAGTTGCTGATATGGTTTATGCTGGGGATATACAGATGTATTCTGATATGAAAGCGCCCAAATTGGTAGGTAATACCAGGCTGCCAAAAGTAAAAGATGGGCATAAGCAATCTGCACAAAAAGTATATAGCGCTTTTGGTATTAAACCTTATTTCGCTTCGGCTACAGAAAATGATATAGATACCAATAATGGTATCACTTATAAAGAGGTAAAGATGAATCGTGGTGTGGTGCCAGATGTAGTTGGAATGGGCTTGAGAGATGCACTATACGTTTTAGGGAATTCGGGCTTAAAGCCAGTGGTTAAGGGAAGTGGTGAGGTGATAACACAATCTTTAGCTGTAGGAACACCTATCATGAAAGGGACTAAAATTTTAATTGAGTTACAATAATGGCAGTTTTAAAAGACATATTGTATGGTGTTGCTTTAGAGCAAGTAATTGGCTCAACCGAGGTTGAAATAGCTCAAATTGCTTTCGACTCTAGAAAAGTAGCGTCCCAAACACTTTTTGTTGCCATTAAAGGAACGCTAACAGATGGGCATGCCTATATCAGCTTAGCTATAGAAAAAGGAGCTCATGCTGTTGTTTTAGAAAGCTTACCAGAACATGTGGTAGATGGTGTTACCTATTTAGTTGTAGCAAATTCTGCTAAAGCTTTAGGAACTATAGCTGCTAATTTTTACGATCATCCATCATCAAAACTTAAACTAGTTGGTGTAACAGGTACGAATGGTAAAACATCAGTTTGTACTTTACTTTATCAGCTATTTAGAGATTTAGGTTATAAAGTAGGGTTAATATCTACGGTAGAGAATAAGATAAATGATGCTATTATTCCATCAACACATACTACACCAGACCAAGTTGCGCTACAATTTTTAATAAATAGTATGATTGATGCCGGCTGCGATTATTGCTTTATGGAAGTAAGCTCGCATGCGGTAGCACAACATCGTATAGAAGGATTAAACTTTGCTGGGGCTGTTTTTACAAATATCACTCATGACCATTTAGATTTTCATCTCACTTTTGATAATTACCTAAAAGCAAAGAAGACATTTTTTGATGGCTTAAATAAATCAGCATTTGCGCTTACCAATATTGATGATAAAAATGGTGAGGTGATGCTGCAAAACACCAAGGCTTACAAAAAAAGCTATGCTTTAAAAACTTTAGCTGATTTTAAAGCTAGAGTGATGGAAAATCAATTCTCTGGTTTACATCTAGATATTGACGGGCATGAGGTTTATATGAAAATGGTAGGCTCTTTTAATGCTTATAATTTATTGGCTGTTTATGCAACGGCCATGTTGTTAGAGCAAGACAAAATAAAAGTCTTAACCATTTTAAGCAGACTTAGTGGTGCAGAAGGTAGGTTTGATTATATCGTGGCGCCAAATAAAGTAGTAGGTATTGTTGATTATGCACATACGCCAGATGCTTTAAGAAATGTACTGTCTACCATAGATAATATCAGAAATGGAAATGAATCTATCATTACCATCATAGGCTGTGGCGGAGATAGAGATAAAACTAAACGCCCTGTAATGGCGCAAACAGCTTGCGATTGGAGTCATAAAGTTATTCTTACTTCAGATAATCCTCGTTCAGAAAATCCAGAAGATATCATCAAAGATATGCAAGCTGGTGTAACGCCTGTAAATCAGCGTAAAGTGCTTACCATTATTGATAGAAGAGAGGCTATAAAAACTGCTTGTCATTTAGCCCAACCTGGTGATATTATTTTATTAGCGGGTAAAGGCCATGAGAAATATCAAGAAATAAAAGGCCTAAGGACAGATTTTGATGATAAAAAAATATTGTTGGACCAATTTAACCTACTTGCTTAATGTTATACTACCTTTTTAACTTTTTAGATAAACAATTTGATTTCCCCGGAGCAGGTGTATTTCAGTTTATCTCTTTTAGGGCAAGTATGGCCATCATCTTATCCTTAATTATCACAACTGTTTATGGCAGTAGACTGATTAAGTATTTAAGACAAAAGCAAGTTGGCGAAACCGTAAGAAATTTAGGTTTAGACGGCCAAATACAAAAGCAAGGTACACCTACTATGGGTGGCTTAATCATTATTGCTGGGGTATTAATCCCAACCCTGTTGTTTGCCAAGCTAGAAAATATATACATCATTTTAATGATTGTAACCACCATTTGGATGGGAGCGATAGGCTTTCTAGATGATTATATTAAGGTATTTAAGAAAAATAAAGAAGGTTTAGCGGGTAGGTTTAAAATAGTTGGGCAAGTTGGTTTAGCTATCATTGTGGGTTGCACCATGTATTTCCATCCCGGTATTTTAGTTAGACAAACTGTTACAGGCGCTTTACCAGCCGGAAGTGCTGCCTCACAAACAGAAGAAGTTTATAATAAGGATGGTAAAAAGCTTATTAAGGTAGAAAAATCAACAGGTGTACATTATGCAAATGATGTAAAATCTACCATCACCAATATCCCTTTCTATAAAAATAATGAGTTTGATTACGCCAAAGTCTTAAAGTTTATGGGCGATGGCTATGAGAAATATGCTTTTCCAGTGTTTTTGATATTTGTTATCGTCATCATTACGGCAGTTTCTAACGGTGCTAATATTACCGATGGGATAGACGGTTTAGCTACCGGAACATCAGCAATCATTGGAATTACTTTGGCTTTGCTGGCCTATGTTTCTGGTAATATGATTATTGCCGATTATCTAAAGATTTTATACATCCCAAATTCTGGCGAACTGGTAATTTTTGCAGCGGCTTTTGTAGGTGCTTGTGTAGGTTTTCTGTGGTACAACACCTTTCCGGCTCAGGTTTTTATGGGCGATACAGGAAGCTTAACCATTGGAGGTATCATAGCAGTTTTAGCTATCATGATACGTAAAGAATTGCTTATCCCTATACTTTGTGGTGTTTTCTTGATAGAAAATCTATCGGTTATAATGCAGGTATCTTGGTTTAAATACACCAAGAAAAAATATGGCGAGGGCAGAAGAATCTTCTTAATGTCGCCATTACACCATCACTTTCAGAAAAAGGGTTATCACGAAGCAAAAATTGTTACCCGCTTTTGGATTATTGGGATACTACTAGCTATTATAACTATAGTAACCTTGAAATTGAGATAGAAGAAGAAAACAAAGAGTAAAAATTAAATGAGTAATAAACATCAAGATATGAATCCGTTAGAACAAAATACTACTTCTTCCAATACGAAGAGACTTGTTGTTCTTGGGGCTGGCGAAAGTGGCGTTGGTGCTGCTATTCTAGCTCAGAAGCATGGTTTTGATGTTTTTGTTTCTGATTTTGGTGCTATTGCAGACCATTACAAAGCAGAACTTACTGCTTTTAATATCCCTTTTGAGGAAAATCAGCATACTGAAGATTTAATTTTAAATGCTAGCGAGGTTGTAAAAAGCCCAGGTATCCCTGATAAGGCTCCAATAATCAAGAAATTAATAGAAAAAATATTTCCATTCTATCAGAAATAGAATTTGCTGGTAGATATACCAAAGCTAAAACCATTTGTATAACCGGTTCTAATGGTAAAACTACCACCACGCTTTTAACTTACCATATTTTAAAGAAAGCAGGTTTAAATGTTGGTTTAGCAGGTAATATTGGGAAAAGTTTTGCTAAGCAGGTTGCTCAGGAAAACTTTGATTATTACGTATTAGAAATTAGCAGTTTCATGCTGGATAATATGTATCAGTTTAAAGCTGATATAGCTATTTTACTAAACATCACACCAGACCATTTAGATAGATATAATTATGAGATGCGCAATTATGTGAACTCTAAATTTAGGATTGCTCAAAATCAAAAGCAAGAAGATCATTTTATCTACTGCGCCGATGATTCAGAAACAGAAGCTGTAATTGCAGATTTTGCTATTAAAGCTCAAATACATCCATTTTCTATCAAAAAGGAAGTTACCAATGGCGCTTATGCTTTAGCGCAAACCATCACATTTAATCTAAACCATTCAGATAAATTAACTATGTCATTATCAGATTTAGCACTGCAAGGCAGTCACAATGTTTACAACTCTATGGCTTCTGGTATAGCAGCTAAGATTTTAGATCTTAGAAATGCAACCATCAGAGAAAGCATGAGTGACTTTAAAAATATTGAACACCGTCTGGAGCATGTTGCCAAAATTTCAGGTATCACTTTTATCAACGATTCTAAAGCTACCAACGTAAATTCTACCTGGTATGCACTAGAAAGCGTTAATACCGATGTGGTATTAATTATGGGTGGCGTAGATAAAGGAAATGATTATAGCATGATTAAAGACTTGGTTAAGCAAAAAGTTAAGGCTATAGTTTGCTTGGGTAAAGACAATAAAGCTATACATGATGCTTTTGAAGACGATGTAGAAGTTATCGTAAATACTTTTTCTGCAAGTGAAGCTGTAGAAGTAGCCTATCACTTAGCTAAAAAAGGAAGCACCGTTTTACTGTCTCCTGCTTGTGCAAGTTTTGATTTATTTAAAAATTACGAAGACAGAGGTAATCAATTTAAAGCAGCTGTAAGAGAACTTTAATATCCATAAACATGATTAAAGATATTCTAAATCATACCCGTGGCGATAGATGGATTTGGCTAATCATCATCCTGCTATCGTTACTTTCTGTGTTAGCTGTTTACAGTGCTACAGGTACCTTGGCATACAAGCGTGGTGTAGGTTCAGAATCTTTAATGTTTAAACATTTGTTATTTATCATCATAGGTTTTGTTTTGATATATTTTGCCCACTTACTTAATTACAGGTATTACGGCGGGATATCAAAAATTTTAATGATTATTACCATCCCACTTTTGCTTTATACGCTACTTTTTGGTAGCACCATGAATGATGCAAGTAGATGGATAGCTATACCAGGTACAGGTTTAACCTTTCAAACATCAGATTTAGCTAAGTTGGCACTTATTACTTTTTTAGCGAGAACCTTAACCAAAAAGCAAGAGAATATTAAGGATGTAAAGAAAGCTTTTATCCCTATTATGGGTTCTGTTTGTTTGGTTTTTATATTAATAGGTTTAGCAAATTTATCAACAGCATTAATGCTGTTTGGTGTTAGTATATTAATCTTGTTAATTGGCAGAATTAGCTTTAAACAGATTGCCGTTGTTTGTGTAGGAGGCTTGTCGCTATTATTAGCTTTAGTGTTTTTTGGCCCGCGTAGAGAGACCTATAAATCAAGGATAAATGCTTACATGCATCCAGAAATGCAGCATTCTGATAAAACTTTCCAGCAAGACCAAGCAAAAATAGCAGTTGCTAGCGGAGGTGTTTTAGGTAAAGGACCGGGTAATAGCACACAAAGAAATTTCTTGCCTCACCCTTATTCAGATTTTATTTTTGCCATCATTATAGAAGAATACGGTATGGTTGGTGGTATTGTGGTGGTAGCCCTATACTTATTACTCATGTTTAGGATTATCAAGATAGTAACCCAAGCCCCTAAAGCTTTTGGGGCTTTATTAGCTGCTGGTTTAGGTTTTAGTTTAACTATACAGGCATTAGCAAACATGGCCGTGGCGGTAAATTTATTCCCGGTTACGGGTGTACCTTTGCCGCTGGTTAGTATGGGTGGTACGTCTATTTTATTTACAAGTGTAGCATTTGGTATTATATTATCGGTTAGTAAAGATGTTGAAGAATATAAAGCGGATTTAAAAGCAACCAATAAAGAAGAAAAAGTTATTGTAGGAGAGATACCTGCGATGGGGTAAATATTTAGTGAATGATAGATGGATTGAATGGGAGATTGATATTATTTAAATCACTAAATCAAAATAAATTTAGTAGAGCTGATAGTAATCAATCAAAAATCACTAAATCAAAAAATAAAATAGCCAGATAGCAGATGAGTCTCAATACTCAATACTATCTACTCAATACTAAAAATATGGCAAAAAGAATCATCATCAGTGGAGGCGGAACAGGAGGACATATCTTCCCTGCTATTGCTATAGCCAATGCTTTGATAGCTTTACAGCCAGACACAGAAATATTATTTGTAGGTGCAGCAGGAAGAATGGAAATGGAAAAAGTTCCGGCTGCTGGTTATCGTATTATAGGTTTAGATATTCAGGGTTTTCAAAGAAGTAATTTGGCTAAGAACCTGTTATTGCCCTTTAAATTATTAGGTAGCATAAGAAAGTCTCTACAAATTATAAAAGATTTTAAACCTCATGCAGTAGTAGGGGTTGGCGGTTATGCATCTGGTCCTTTGTTGTATGCAGCATCCATAAAGAAAATTCCTTATCTCATTCAAGAGCAAAACTCTTATGCAGGTATTACCAACAAATTATTGGGAAAAAAAGCAGAAAAAATATGTGTTGCTTTTGATGCTATGGATACATTTTTTCCTGCAGAGCGTATCATTAAAACGGGTAATCCGGTAAGAAAAGAATCGGTTCAAATTGTAGGCAAAAGAAAAGAGGCGGCAGCATTTTTTGAATTAGACGAAACCAAAAAAACAGTTTTAGTAGTAGGTGGAAGTTTAGGTGCTGGCACTTTAAACAAAAGTATGATGGCTGGTTTGGCTTTATTACAAAGCCAAGATATACAACTGATTTGGCAAACAGGTAAATATTACTACCGAGGGATTATAGATAGTTATGGTAACCAGCCTAAAGACAACGGAATAAGGATTTTTGAATTTCTAAATCGTATGGATTTAGCTTTCGCAATGGCAGATGTGATTATCTCAAGAGCCGGAGCAGGAACCATTGCAGAGTTATGTTTGGTGCAAAAACCAGTGATTTTGGTGCCATCGCCAAACGTTGCAGAAGACCATCAAACTAAAAATGCCATGGCTTTAGTAAATAAGGATGCGGCCGTTTTAATTGATGATAAACATGCCGAATCTGATTTGGTAGAGCAAACTTTAAAATTGTTAAAAGATGAAGCTAAGATGAAGCGTTTATCTTCAAATATTGCTGAGTTGGCTTTGCCATTGGCAGATGAAACTATTGCAAAAGAAGTATTAAATATTGCATTATAGCATGATAAAATTAGAAGACATACAAAGGGTTTACCTTATCGGAATTGGCGGTATTGGCATGAGTGGTCTTGCCCGTTATTTCCATAAAAGAGGCTGTGTGGTATGTGGCTATGATAAAACAGCTACCCCGCTTACCTTAAGCCTTGCTGATGAAGGTATCCCAGTACGTTATGAAGATTTGGAAGAAAATATTCCAATGAATTTTCATGAGCTTTCTTCTTCAACTTTAATTATTTATACACCGGCAATTCCGCAGGATAGTGTGGTGTTAAACTTCTTCAAAAGAAAAGGTTTTACACTTTATAAACGTTCGCAAGTTTTAGGTATCCTGTCTGCTGGTATGTACACCATTGCAGTGGCAGGTACACATGGTAAAACAACAACCAGTACCTTAATAACACATTTATTGTTAAATGGTGGGAATGACTGCTCTGCATTTTTAGGAGGTATCAGCTCTAATTATGATACCAATATCATCATCGGTAAAAATAATGTGATGGTGGTTGAGGCCGATGAGTATGACAGATCTTTCTTAACCCTACATCCTGATGTTGCCGTAGTAACCTCTATGGATGCAGACCATCTTGATATTTACGGTGATGAAAGTCATCTGATAGACTCTTTCAAACTATTTGCCGGGCAAGTAAAAACCGATGGTAAATTATTTGTTCGTAAAGGCTTGCCACTAGCAGGAACTTCTACTTATGGTTTAACCACCCAAGCTGATGCTTACGCACAAAATATAAGGGTTGAAGCTGGTGAGTTTAAATTTGATTTCAAAAATCAAGAGTTAGAAATGCCGAATCTGGTATTGGGATTGGCTGGGCAGCACAATATAGAAAATGCAGTGGCAGCTATACAAGTTGCCCTTTTAATGGGGATATCCATAGAAGATATAAGAGCAGGCTTAGCCAGTTTTAAAGGTGTAAAAAGACGTTTCGAGTATATCATCAAACAGCCTAAAAGAATTTATATAGATGATTATGCGCATCACCCAGAAGAGTTAAGAGCTTGTTTCAAAGCTGTAAGAACCTTATATCCAGATAAAAAGCTGACAGTTGTTTTTCAGCCTCATTTATTTACCAGAACCAGAGATTTCGCAGACGGTTTTGCAGAAGTTTTGGCTACCGCGGATGAATTGCTGCTTTTAGATATTTATCCGGCAAGAGAATTGCCTATACCGGGTGTTGATAGTGATTTCTTAGCTCAAAAAATAAATTCAGATAAAGTTATCAGATGCTCTAAAGAGCAAGCTTTGCAATTGCTTAGAAGTTTAAATCCCGAGTTATTGGTAACTGTTGGCGCTGGCGATATAGATACATTGGTTAAACCTTTACATACTTTATTTACAAATGCTTAAAAAGATAAAATGGAAATTGGTAGGTGCTATATTTCTCTGGCTAGTAAGTCTGAGCGGTTTAGTGGTGCTGATGAGTTTTATCGAAACTAAAAAGGTAGAAACAGTTTGCAGGGAGGTAAAAGTAATCTTACCTGGCAATCAATATTTTATAGAAAGAGCTGAGGTTGATGAGATACTGGTTTCAAAAAATGGTTTATTGGTGGGTAGAAGGTTAGATAATATCGATTTACAAAGCTTAGAGGATAGGTTACAAGCCAATCCTTTTATAGAATACGCCAATGTTTTTGCCGATATGAATGGGGTTATCCATGCAAATATTAGGCAGCGAGTACCAATTTTAAGGATGTTAAACATCGCTGGTCAAGATTATTATATAGATCAAAACGGATTGAAAATCCCATTATCAGAGCATTTTACGGCTAGAGTATTAGTTGCAAACGGAATGATATTAGAAGGCTTTAGCGGTAAAATTGATACCCTAAGAACTACCTTGGCTAAAGACCTATTTAAAGTGGCCGTACATATTGCAAAGGATTCTTTATGGAACGAGCAATTTGTACAGCTTTATGTAAATGATAAAAAAGAAATAGAGCTGGTTCCTAGAGTGGGTAAGCAAAAAATCATTTTCGGAGATGGAAATGATATTGAAGATAAATTTAAGAGATTATTGGTTTTCTATAAAAAGGCCATCCCTTACGTAGGTTGGGATACTTACTCATCAGTAAGTTTAAAATTTAAAGGCCAAATAGTTTGCCAAAAAAGCGATTCTACCATCTTAAGAACTCAGTTTGAACAGCAACAGTTAAGAGATAGCTTACGCAAAGAAGAAATAAAAGAAATAGCAAAAGATTCAATACAAAATACATTATAGACATGGAAAAAGGCATTACTAAACAATCCAAAGTATCACCCATTGTAGTAGGTCTTGATATTGGTACCACTAAAATTTGTGTTATCGTGGGCAGAAGAAGCGAACACGGTAAAATAGAAGTTTTAGGCTTGGGTAAGGCAGAATCTGCCGGAGTTACCCGTGGCGTGGTTTCTAATATTGCAAAAACCGTTAAGGGTATCACCCAAGCAGTAGAAGAGGGCAGTTCACAATCTAATGTTGACATTAAAATTGTTAATGTTGGTATTGCTGGGCAGCACATCAAAAGCTTGCAGCACCGTGGTATTTTAACAAGAAAAGACCTCAGTAATGAAATCTCTAAAAAAGATATCGATAGGTTAATAGACGATATGTTTAAACTAGCGATGAACCCAGGAGAGGAAATTATACATGTATTACCGCAAGAATTTACGGTAGATAATGAGCCGGGTATAAAAGACCCTGTTGGTATGGCTGGAGTGCGTTTAGAAGCAAACTTTCATATCATTACTGGGCAAGTAACGGCTATTAAAAATATCATGAAATGTGTGGTGCAAGGTGGTTTAGAAACTCAGGATTTAATATTAGAGCCTTTAGCTTCCGCAGAATCTGTATTGAGCGAAGAAGAAAAAGAAGCTGGTGTTGTTTTGGTTGATATTGGTGGTGGTACAACTGATGTGGCTATTTTCCATGAAGGCTTGATCAGACATACTGCAGTTATTCCTTTCGGAGGAAATAGCGTAACTGAAGATATCAGAGAAGGGTGCTCTGTTATGCGCAATCAGGCCGAATTGTTAAAAACCAGATTTGGTTCTGCATTAGCAGAAGAAAATAAAGAAAATGAGATTATTTGTGTTCCAGGATTGAGAGGAAGAGAGCCTAAAGAAATATCGGTTAAAAACTTAGCTTATGTGATACAAGCTAGGATGGAAGAAATCATAGACCATGTTTATTATGAGATTAAATCATCAGGTTACGAGAAAAAATTAATAGGCGGAATTGTAATAACTGGTGGTGGTGCGCAGTTAAAGCATTTATCGCAATTGGTAGAATATGTAACAGGTTTAGATTGCAGAATTGGTTACCCTAATGAGCACTTGGCAAAGAATGAAGAATTGCCTAAGAATATTTATGAGGATTTAAAAAGCCCAATGTATGCAACAGGTATCGGTTTGTTGATAAAAGGTATTGAGAAAGTAGAAAGCGAATTGCAGAAAGATTATAAAGTTTCATCTTCTGCACCTGTTTCTTCTGTTGCAGAAAGCAGCTCGAAGAAAAACAGAGGTTTATTTGCTTCTTTACTTGAAGGGACTAAGAAATTTATTAAGGATGATATTAGCGATCAGGATTTTCTTAAATAATTTTCAACAATCAGGAAGTTTTCCACACTATTAACATTTGTGGATAACTGTTGTGGAATATTTTTTAATATTACATGTAGGAATAATTCAATTTTACAAAACGCTTAAAAGCTGATAATAAAGGATATGCAGTTTGAAATGTTAAAAGAAAAATCATCAATAATCAAAGTTATTGGTGTTGGTGGTGGCGGTGGTAACGCTGTTAACCATATGTACAGGCAAGGAATTACTGGTGTAGACTTCATCATATGTAATACCGATGCTCAGGCTTTAGAACTCAGTCCTATTCCTAACAAAGTACAATTAGGGGCAAGTTTAACAGAAGGAATGGGTGCAGGCTCTATTCCAGAAGTTGGAAAAAACTCGGCTATAGAAAATATAGACGATGTTAAAGAAATGCTTGGCGCTAATACCCGTATGCTTTTTATTACTGCCGGAATGGGCGGTGGTACAGGTACCGGGGCTAGTCCTATCATCGCGAAAGCGGCTAAAGAGCTAGATATATTAACCGTTGCTATAGTTACTACACCTTTCTCCTTTGAAGGTAAACGTAGAAGAATGCAAGCAGAAGAAGGACTAGAAGAATTAAAAAAATATGTTGATTCTTACCTAGTAATTTCTAATGATAGATTGCGTGAGATATTTGGTAACCTAACATTAGGCTCTGCATTTGGCCAGGCTGATGATATTTTAACTACCGCAGCAAAAGGTATAGCAGAAATTATTACCGTACCGGGTTATATAAACGTCGACTTTAAAGATGTGCGTACCGTTATGAAAGAAAGCGGTGTAGCCATCATGGGAAGTTATGCAGCAGAAGGCGAAAACAGAGCTTTAAAAGCTGTGGAGGGCGCTTTATTATCTCCATTATTAAAAGATAATGAAATAGAAGGTGCAAGATACATCCTATTAAATATCAGCTCTGGAGACAAAGAGGTTACCATGGATGAAGTAAGTATTATTACTGATTTTATTCAAGACCAAGCTGGTTTATCGGCAGATTTAATTTGGGGTAATTGTAATGATGCTTCTCTAGGAGATAAAATATCTGTAACCATTATAGCTACAGGTTTCCAAACCAGAGAAGAAAGGGTACAGACACAGCAAAGTGCACCTAAAAAACAGTTTTTAACTTCTGATACGCCTTTAATCAGACCGGTTAATGAGTTTGTACAAGCTAAACCTCAGGTAGAAGAACCTCAAATAACTCAAGAAATTGCTAAACCAAAAGAAAGTATTTTGCCTCAGGCAGATTTATTTGGTGGCATGTTTGCACAACCAGAGCAAACGCCTGTAAATAAGGATACTGATACCATTAGACATCAATTGATAGAAGAGGAGCCAGCACAAGAAGAAACTCAGGAACAAGAACACGCTTTTGAGTTTAATCTTAAAATAGAAGAGCCAGCTTATAATTTTTCTATTCCTCAGGCTAATCAAGTAGAAGATACTTTTAAAGAAGAGGAACCTATCCAAGTTACACCAGAACCTGTACAGCAGGTAGATGAGTATAAAACAGATGACTCTATTGAAGAACAATTGAGGAAGTCTAAAGAACGTATCTTAAGATTAAAAGACTTAAGTATGAAACTGAGATCAACAAGCGGTTTACAAGAGTTGGAAAACGAGCCAGCTTACAAAAGAAAACAAATGCAGTTGAAAGATGTGCCACATTCTTCTGAATCTCAGGTATCAAGATTTACTTTAAGCAATGAAGATGGTCAAACAGAAATAAGACCAAATAATTCATTTCTTCATGATAATGTAGATTAACCTTTGCATTAACCAATTTAAAGCCATTCTGTTAAACGAATGGCTTTTTAATTTTAATGCCATATTTTCTTCATTGTGCTAATAGGTTTTGTTTATCAATGAATTAAAGTAAATTTGCAGCAAATTAATATTTTAATAACACACAAAAAATACATCACATTGGATATTTTTGATAAGATAGCTAAAAATATGGGGCCTCTTGGTCAACACCAAAAATGGTCTCATGGTTACTTTTCTTTTCCGAAATTGGAGGGAGAGATTGCACCTCATATGAAATTTAGAGGCAAGGAACATTTAGTTTGGAGCTTAAACAACTATTTAGGTTTAGCTAACCATCCTGAAGTAAGAGAGGCTGATGCAAAAGCTGCTGCCGATTATGGTATGGCCTATCCTATGGGTGCCAGAATGATGTCTGGTAACTCTAACAACCATGAGGAATTAGAAAAGCAATTAGCGGAGTTTACAGGTTTTCAAGATGCATTCTTGTTAAACTATGGCTATCAAGGTATGGTATCTATTATTGATACGCTTGTAGACAGAAATGATGTTATTGTTTATGATGCAGAATCTCATGCTTGTATTATAGATGGTGTTCGTTTACACATGGGTAAGCGCTTCGTATATCAACATAATGATATGGATAGCTTACGCAAGCAATTAGAAAGAGCTACAAAACTTACAGAGCAATCTGGAGGTGGTATTTTAGTTATTACCGAAGGTGTATTTGGAATGTCTGGTGCACAAGGTAAAATAAGTGAAGTAGTTGCTCTTAAGTCAGAATTTAAATTCCGCTTGTTAATTGATGATGCTCATGGTTTTGGTACGATGGGTAAAACGGGTGCTGGTACACATGAACACCAAAATTCTATAGCAGGAGTAGATGTTTATTTTGGAACATTTGCAAAATCTATGGCAGGCATTGGTGCTTTTGTAGCGTCTACGGAAGAAATCACCAATTATTTACGCTATAATATGCGTTCTCAGACCTTTGCCAAATCTTTGCCAATGCCAATGGTAATGGGTTTATTAAAGCGTTTAGAGCTCTTAAAAAGCAAGCCAGAATTAAAAGATAAACTTTGGACTATTGCTACGGCTTTACAAAAAGGTTTAAGAGAAAGAGGCTTTGATATTGGTAATACTGATTCTGTGGTAACACCTGTATTCTTAAAAGGAGAATTATCAGACGCTACAGCTATCACCATGGATTTAAGAGAAAACTATGGTATCTTCTGCTCTATTGTGGTATATCCGGTTATCCCTAAAGGATTAATTATGCTACGTTTAATCCCAACAGCTATGCATACTTTAGAAGACGTAGAGCGTACTTTAAGCGCATTTAGCGAGGTAGGAGACAAGCTTAATAAAGGCTTATACAAAGAAAATAAGGCTGTTGAAGCTTAAAAATTAGAAAAAAATATAAATGCCCCTGTAATAAACGCAGGGGCATTTTTGTTTAATTATGTTTTGTTATAATGTTGATTATGAGTCGGTTAATGAGGGATGATTTAAAGCAGATTGTTAAAACCTTGATGTTTGTGGAAAAAAAAGCGTTTTAAGGGGCATTAATTACCTCGTATAATATTTTTTTTTACAAAAAAACATTATACATTAGCTATAAGTAAACAATATTACTAACCATCATAAATAAAAAAAGGAGTATTTTAAAATGAAACAATTCGAAGAAGTAAAAAGATTAGTAGCAGAACTAGAAGGTGATGCTGACAAATTTTACAACAAAGGTAACAGCGCTGCTGGTACAAGAGTAAGAAAAGGAATGCAAGACTTAAAAAACTTAGCTCAAGCTATTCGTTTAGAAGTTCAAGAAACTAAAAATAAAGCTACTGGTAAATAATTAACCAAGTACTTTATTCATAAAACCCAAAGACTTATGTTTTTGGGTTTTTTTATTTTAGAAGTATCTCAAGAATAATATTCATTTACCCTTTATACAGGAAGTCTTATGAGAAAAGTTAATCTTTATATAGCGATGAGCTTAGATGGATACATAGCTACAGAATCTGATGATATTGGTTTTTTATCTATGGTTGAGTCTGCCGGGGAAGACTATGGTCACCAAGCTTTTATGGATAGCATTGATACCGTAATTTGGGGTAGAAAAACATTTGATAAGATTTTAACCTTCGGAGATGAACTTCTCTATCCCGACAAGAAGATATACGTGATGTCTAGACAAAGAAAAGGAGACATACAGCACATCACCTACCGGGATGATGTTGTGGCTTTGGTGCATGAATTAAAGCAGCAAGAAGGGAAAGATATTTATTGTGATGGAGGAGCAGAGATTGTGGATGAATTATTGAAACACCAATTGATAGATAGAATGATTATTTCTATCATTCCGCATTTATTAGGAAGTGGAAAAAGCCTGTTTAAGAATGGCAGACTAGAGCAGAAGTTGAAATTTAAAAAAAGCGAAACTTACCCAACAGGCTTAGTACAACTTTGGTATGATATAAAACAAGGATTATAAATTACATCCTTCTTCTTTACAATTTTAAATTTCATTAAATTTAAGTCCTTTATTTAATTGTTGAGGATTTATTGTTGAGGATAGTCTTTATTAGCTTATTTATTCCTTAATTAGCGAGATTAATCAATTAATTTATATGTCTCATATTGTTGAAGCTTCTGGTGATGATGAGCGTGAGCTAGTTAAAGATTTGGTTAAAGGAGACCAAAATGCTTTTAATTTGCTTTACCAGAAGTATAGCAGTCTTATTTATCGGAAAATATTTTTGATGACTAAGTATGAGCATATTGCTGATGAATTACTTCAAGACATATTTCTCAAAATTTGGTCTAACAGGGCTAACATCAACCCCGATAAATCTTTTAAAGCTTGGCTATACACCATTGCCCAAAATGTGGTATATGATTATTATCGTAAGCTTGCGCATGATAAAAAAATGCAAGATTACTTTATAGAGAGCTTTAACAATCTTTACTCAGAAACAGAAGATTACCTGCTCAACAAAGAACGTAACGCTATCTTGAGTGCCGCTTTAGAAACACTTAGCCCTAAAAGGAGAGAGATTTTTAAACTCTGTAAATTTGAAGATAAGAGTTATAAAGAAGTTGCAGATATCTTACAGATAAGTCCATCTACTGTAAGTAACCAATTGGTAGCGGCAACAAAAAGCATAAAAGAGTATGTTTTTTTGCATTCTCAAGAGTTTTTAATGATTTGCATTGGTTTATACCTAAGAAAATAATCTAGCTTTCTATTTTCTCTCGTCAGAAATAAAATTTTAGTTGCTAAAACTGCGTAATTGTAGCTTTTGTATGCGTGATTTTGTCTTTTACAAAGCTAATTCTTTCCTGAAATCAATTTTTTTAAAAAAAATATGCAACAGCAATAGTGTGTTTTTTCTTTTCGAGCGTATTTAGGATATATCATGTTAAGATAGTATGAAATTTAAAGCACTTTACCGTAAATTCTTATCTAATACCATCACCAAGCTTGAGCTTGAAAAATTGATGGATCACTTTAAAAATGAAAGTGAAGCATCTCTTAAACATGAGATCAAGGAGGCTTTTGTATCCAATCAAAATCAAACTGAGTTTACAGATGAGCAACATTTAGAACGTTTACGTTTGCAAATCATCAATAAAATAAAAGAAGAGCAAGTTGTTGCGCAAAAAAATCAACGCTTTATTATTCCTACTTATTTAAGAGTTGCCGCAGTTTTAGTACTGATAAGTGTAGTTGCTTATTTATTTTATCCTAAAAATCTGCCAATAAACCCCATTAAGCCAGGAAAAAATATAGCCTTATTAGAGATTAATGGTAAAAAGATCTTTTTGGATGATAAGCGTGAAAGTGAAATTTACAGACAGACAGGTATTTCTATCATCCATCATAAAAATGGTTCCATCACTTATCATATCAATGAAGGTGCAGACAGTACAGAAATTGTTGCTTTACAAACCATTAAAACCCCAAGAGGTGGCCAATATAAAATTACGCTGAGCGATGGAACAAAGGTGATGTTGAACTCAGAATCAAGACTATATTTTCCAGCAGGCTTTAGGGGTAATACCAGAAGTATTAAGTTAGATGGCGAAGCATATTTTGAAGTTGCGCATCAAGCCAAAAGACCATTTATAGTAGATATTAATGGTATGCAGGTGAAAGTTTTGGGTACCAAGTTTAATGTGAGTAATTATCCGGAAGATAAAGGAATAAAAACTACGCTACTAGAGGGAAGTGTTGCTATAGATTATCCGGGTAATAACAAAACCAATCTTTTAAAACCCAATCAACAAGCTTTATTTAACAAGGGCGGTTTAACCATTGCTGATGTAGATACAGAAGAATCTGCCGCCTGGACCAATAATTTATTCTTATTTAATAATGTTCCGTTTGATGTAGTGATGCAAAAACTAGCCAGATGGTATAACATAGAAGTAGACTATGATAGTTTACCAGAAAGAAATCTATACGTGAAAATTAATAGAAATGTAGACATGCAGAAAGTTTTAGAAATGATATCACTTACTACCGATGTGAAATTCAAGCTTGAAGGGAGGAAACTTAGCATAGAACAATGAAAAATTAAAATTTAACCAAAACGTATGATATGAAACAACCCCACAAAACCTATTCACTTACCGCTAAACTATGTTTGCAGTTCTTATTAGTACCGCTATTCTTAGTTTTAGTAACATTAAAATCAAATGCTCAAACTTATAGTTTCGAGTTTAAAAACACTCCCTTTAACACAGTTATAACAGAGATTACATCAAAAACCAATTATCAATTTGTTTTTGATGCAAGCTATTTGCAGCAAGCTAAACCTGTTAGTTTAAAGGTAAACAGTGCTGGGATGAAACAAATATTAGATGCTGTTTTTCAGAACCAGACTTTTAGTTACACGCTATCAGAAAACACCATTGTGATAGTGCCTAAAAAAGCATCAGCTAAAGAAAGCTTTACGGCTAAAGGATTGGTGATAGATGAAAATAAACAAGCTATACCGGGTGTAGTAGTTAAAAATAAGAGCAGCAATAATTTTGTTCTTACTGATGCGAATGGAAATTTCTCTATCAATCTATCAGACAACCCATCTGTATTTGGTGTTTAGTTATTTAGGCTATGCTACGGAAGAGCGTTCTGTATCTAAAAATCCAGCTTATGTTTCTTTACAAATGCAGGTTAATGCAGAAGAGTTGAGCGCTGTTGTAGTAAATGGTTATCAAACCATTAGCAGAGAGCGCTCTACAGCTGCTGCGACCATTTTAACCGAGAAAAAGTTAAATGAAAACATCAACGTAGATTTACTAAGCGCCATAGAGGGTAGGGTAGCAGGTTTAGTTTATAATAAAAACCCAAATGGGTTAGGTGCAGACCAACCAGAAATAAGAGGTAGAGCTACTTACTCTACGCTGTCTGGTGATTATGCTCCGCTTATTGTGGTTGATGGTTTACCTACAGAATTAACACTTGACCAAATTAACCCTTACGATGTAGAATCTGTAACGGTGCTAAAGGATGGGGCGGGAGCTTCTATTTATGGTGCTCGTTCTGCTAATGGGGTTATCGTGGTAACTACTAAAAAAGCTCAAGGAGCTACAAAAATTTCTGTAAACTCAGACTTTTTTATCAATACCAAGCCAGATTTAGACTTGTTAGGATTAGCATCTACAGCACAGGTGATAGATTATGAAACACGTCTTTATAACCAAGAAAGATCAAGGGTTGCTACTACAGATGCTATGTTTCAATCTTATGGTACAGTAGCTAACGGAAATATTAGGTATTACTCTCCTTTATATCAATTATATAGAGACAGAGATGCTGGTTTGTTTAGTCAGGCTGCGGTAGACCAAACCTTAAGTAACTGGGCCAAAAATGACTATATGCAAGAGTACAGAGACCAAGTTTGGCAAAACGAGTTTAGACAACGTTATAACGTTTCTTTAAGTACCGGAAATGCCAAAAGCAACACTTTTGTGTCTTTAAATTACGATAAAGGTAAAGAACGTATTATAGGTAATAACAACGAAAACTATAACCTATATGTTAAAAATAGTTTCAAGCCTAAAAAATGGTTAGATGTAACGGTTGGTTTAAATGGTCAGTATCAATTAGCTGATGATACGGAAGGTATTTACAATAATATATTTCTTCAAAACCGTTACGAGCGTATTATAGCTGAAAATGGAAACAGAGAGCAGGCAGATTTTGTGAACATTGGCGATAGCTTTGCGGGAGCTACCCCTATAAATGGTGCTGTTGCCAGAATTTTAAATGCTACGCCTGCTTTTAAGTCTACGCGTTTTAATGTTTTAGATGCTTTAGATGAAGGTGTAACAAGCAGCAAAAGAATTGGATTAAGAGCTTTTACCAATTTGCAATTTAATATTACTAAAGCTATAAGTTATAGCACTCAGTTTCAGTACGAGCTGAATGAGACTAGAAGAGAAAGTTATTTAGATGTTAACTCTTATAAAGTACGTAGTGCTGCAAATGCTTTAACCAATTTTGCCAGTAATACCTATACTTATGGTTTACCTATTGGCGGAAGATTTGAGCAGTTAAATAGAGCATCTAATGCTTATACTTTTAGGAATCAATTAAATTTAGATAAAAGTTTTGATGAAGGTACCCATGCTATTTATGCTATAGCAGGTTTCGAGATGCGACAAACTTTTACACCAAGATCTGTTCAGGATATTCGTTATGGTTACGATCCTGTTACTTTATCATCAACCATCATCAATGAAAATGAGTTAAGCATAACAGGTTTACCAAGTTATATTTACGGAGGTAGAAAAACTTTAAGTGTTGCACCAAGACTTCAAGAAGAATCTAAAAATAGATATGTTTCTTTTTATACCAATGCTGGCTATACTTTCAAAAACAAGTATAATGTTACAGGTAGTTTCCGTGTAGACCAAACCAACCTTTTTGGTGTAGAGTTTAACGATAGAAGCAGACCTTTATGGTCGGTTGGTTTAGGTTGGAATGCCAGCAATGAAGATTTCTTAAGCAACATCAGTTGGTTAGAAATGCTTAAAGTAAGAGGTAGTTACGGTATAAATGGTAGAACTGATAGAAGTACCAGCAGATACGCAACTTTTAGATTAAGGAACGATCAATTATTCCCATCATTACAGTTTCTGGATCTAACCAATTTAGCAAACCCTATGTTAAGATGGGAAAAAACGGCTACTACAAACTTAGGTATTGATTTCGCCTTGTTTAACAATCGTTTATTCGGAAATATTGATTTGTATAACAGATATAGCTCAGACTTAATTGTAAGTACAGAACTGGAGCCAACTGTTGGTACTACTAGCATTGTTTTAAATAATGGCGCTTTAAGAAATAAAGGGATAGAGATTACTTTAGGTGGCGAGTGGTTAAGAACTAAAGATTGGAAATTAAGCTCTACTTTGGTATATGCGTATAATAAGAATATCATAGAGGATGTGAATAAAGCAATACCTACTCCATTCTCTTATATCCAATCTCCTAATTCTAATTTCTTTGAGAATGATGCTTTTAGTAGTCTCTATGGTTTCCGTTACGGTGGTATTGTTAATGGTTACCCTTACGTATTAGATGAAAATGGTAATCCTAGTATACAATTTGATGCTAATGGGCAGCCTATTGCAGGTACAATTAAATCCATAAATGATAACAGAGCTTTGGTGAATTTAGGGACATTAATTCCTAAGTTTAATGGCTCTTTCTCTCAAAGAGTTGCTTATAAACAATTTGAGTTAGGAATGTTATTTATATACTCTGGAGGTAATAAATTACGTAAAAACCCAGTTCAAGATAATGTTAATAATATTAGAGCAGCTAATATAGCCGTAAGCGATGGTTCTACACCAAGACTACCGGCAGATTATCCTATTACTACCCATATTTTTAGTAACATGAGTACCATCAACTCTCAGTTTAGAGCTGCGGATGTAAATGTTTTCTCTGCTGATTATATCAAGCTAAGAAATATATCATTGGCTTATAGTTTACCAAGAGCAATGGTTACAAAAGTAGGTTTAGCATCTGCTCGTTTAACTGGTCAGATTAATAATTTATGGTATGCTAGTGCAGCTGGTGATGATATAGACCCAGAAACTTACTCGTTAAACTCTGGTAATTATAGCGTTCCGCTTCCAAAATCATTTTTAATAGGTGTAAACGTAACTTTCTAAGCATAAAACAATTATGATTGCTTTATCATCATTAGAAAATAAAATTAAACAAATGAAGAATAAAATATTAGCGTTTGCATTGGTTGTAATGGCTTTACTTCCATCATGCGAAAAATATACAGATATTACCCCAACAGGTGCTGTCATCTTAAATTCAACTCAAGATTATTACAGGTTGGTGTCTTTTCCAAATAGAGCATATGTAACTTTAAACTTCCAATACTTGGTAGATGACCAATGGATGAAAGAGTCTAATGTTATTGGACTAAACAAAAATATCAATATCATCAACTTTACTTTTGACGAACAGACAGATAGAGTTTCTTTATTAAGTTCGTCTAACTTATACGATAGAGCTTACTTCTACATCAATAGATGGAATACCATAATTTCTGGTATTGAATTTACCGATGGCGAACAGCGTATTAAAGATTTAGCTAAAGCTGAGGCTAAAATTTTAAGAGCCTTTGATCATTTCATCTTGGTAAACGTATATGCCAAAGCTTATGACCCTGCAACAGCTGCTACAGATGGTGGTATTTGTATTATGGATAAGTACGATTTGGAAGCAAAGCCTAAAAAATCTACAGTAGAAGAGGTTTATAGGTTTATCCAGAAAGATATTGATGAAGCGCTTCCTTTCTTACAAGAAAATCCAGCTGGGCCATATCATCCAAATGTTGCTTTCGGATATGCTTTAAAAGCTAAAGTACACTTATTCAAAAGAGAAATTGCACAAGCTAAAGAAGCTGCTTTAAAATCTTTATCTTATAAAGATGAGATTTTTGATTTGGTTGATTATTCAAGAAGAGGCGGGCCAACTTCTGTACCTGTAATAGCACCAAATAATCCAGAAATTTTAAGTTATATGTACATGACAGGTTATAACGAAATGAATTTTGGATTTAATTATGTAATCAGTCCTGAGTTAAGAAACCTTTTTGGAAACAATGATGCTAGGTTTAACCTTTTCTTTGTTAACAACACCGCTAGTTTTGTAGATTTAGGTACAGGGGCGGCTTATTATAACATCAGGTTTAACCAATTTTTCTACGGTACGGTAGGCTTAAAAACAACCGAGGTACATTTGATGTTAGCAGAATGTTATGCTCGTGAAAATAATTTCACTGATGCTATTGCTATCCTTAATAAATTAAGAGCTAAAAGAATACTTTCAGGAACTGTTAATTTAGATGTTCCGGCAACCAGGCAAGCAACTATGGAATTAATTGTAAACGAAAGACGTAAAGAACTACTTTTTGGTTTTCATCGTTTCTTTGATTTAAAGCGCTTAAACAATGAGCCAGACTATGCTAAAACTTTAACCAGAACATATCCGCTTGTAAGCACAGCAGTGCCTAGGCAAACCTATACTTTAGCGCCAAATTCAAGATTATATATCATTCCATTTCCGTTAAATGCGATGAAACTTAATCCAAATTTAAGACTTAACACCGACGAGAAATTACCATTTTAACCCATAAAAAATACATGAGATTCATCATCAGCATCGTTTTCTTCTCTTTTTTAATTCAAATTGGTTTTGCACAAAGTGTAGAAACAAAAAGTGATAGTACAAAAACAAGTACCAGCACAAAAGGAAAAAAGAAGTATGAAGACATTATTCCGGACAAAGCCATTACCACAGAAGGATTATTTACCGTTAAAAATTTCGACGGTAAATACTTCTTCGAGATACCAGACAGTTTGTTTAACCGACTTATCTTAACCATTACCAGGTTAACCGCTACCCCACAAGGTTTTGGTTTATTTGGCGGAGAGAAAGTGAACGAGCAAACCATCTATTTTGAAAAAGCTCCAGACAACAGGATTTTTATCAGATCAGAAGTTTATAAGCAAGAAAGTAAAGATTCTACTCAAGCTATTTACAGGGCAGTTTCGGCATCAAGGTTAAACCCTATTGTAGCAGCTTTTGATATTAAAACTGTTAATCCTAAAAATAACAGACATGTTATAGAGGTAACTGATTTTTTCAAAAAGGATAATGCTGTTGTTTCGCTTGCCGCGAGTATCAAAACGGATAAAAAATTATCTGGCTTGGCTGATGATAGATCTTTCATCAATAGCATTCATGCTTACCCTATTAACCTAGAGGTAAGAACAACCAAAACGTATAACGCAAGTTCATCAACGGTAGGGGCTGGTGCTTTAACCGGTAATATTACTTTAGAGCTTAATACTTCTATGGTATTGTTGCCTAAAGTACCTATGATGAAGCGTATGTTTGATGAGCGTGTAGGTTATTTCGCTAATAAAATTCTCACTTTTAATGATGATGACCAAGGCAGCAAAAGTGCCGAGTTTATTCAACGTTATAGGTTAGAACCTCGTGAGCAAGACATACAAAAGTATTTAAGAGGCGAATTGGTAGAGCCTAAAAATCCAATTGTATTTTATATAGACCCTGCCACACCTAAGAAATGGAGACCCTATTTAATGGCTGGGGTTGAAGACTGGCAAGAAGCTTTTGAAGCTGCTGGTTTTAAGAAAGCTATTCTTGCTAAAGAATGGCCTGAGAACGACCCTAGCATGAGTTTAGAAGATGCTCGTTTCTCTGTCATCAGATACTATGCTTCAGAAACACCAAATGCTTATGGCCCTCGCATCAGCGACCCTAGAAGTGGAGAAATTATTGAAAGTCATGTGGGCTGGTTTCATAATGTAATGAGCCTATTACACGATTGGTATATGATACAGGCTGGTCCGCTAGACCCAAGAGCCAGGAGAATGGTTTTTGATGATAAATTAATGGGCGAGTTAATTCGTTTCGTATCATCCCATGAAATTGGTCATACCATTGGTTTAAGGCATAATATGGGGGCTAGCAGCCAAACGCCGGTAGAGTTATTAAGAGATAAGAAATGGGTAGAAGCGAATGGACATACCAATTCTATTATGGATTATGCTCGTTTTAATTATGTAGCGCAACCAGAAGACCAAATAGGTCCTAAAGGTATTTTTCCAAGAATAGGTGCTTATGATAAATGGGCTATAGAATGGGGTTACCGCAGGTTTTATAAGCCATTAGAAGAGGAAACTAAAATTTTGAATAAGCTTACGATAGAGAGCTTAAAGAAAAATCCCAAATTATGGTTTGGTGGCGAAGGTAAAGATGCCGACCCACGATCGCAACGTGAGGATTTAGGAGATAATGCCATTAAAGCAAGCAATTATGGTATTAAAAACTTGAAAAGAGTAGTTGAAAACCTACCACAGTGGACTTATGAGGATGGTAATTTATATACCAACCTAGAGCGCATGCACAAGCAAGTGGTTACCCAGTATTCAAGATACCTATATCATGTGATGAAGAATTTTGGCAATTATTATATCAATTTAAAAACTTATGAGCAAGAAGGGCCAGTTTTTACACCTATCCCTAAAAGTATGGTGAAAGAGGGGCTAACTTATTTAGATATGCAGTTATTTAGCTCGCCTTTATGGTTGTTTCCAGAGACTATAAGCTCTAAAATTGAGGCAGATCCATTAAAAAGAATACCTGAAATGCAGGGTCAAATAGTAAATATGCTTTTAAGTTCAGGTTTAGTCATCAACATCAGTAAGCCTACAGCTCATGAAGCTAAATATCCGGCAGATGAATATTTGAATGATTTAATTCCTGTCATTTGGAAGAAAGAAAACGTTGCAGAGGCTGCTGTTTATAGAAGAGCTTTCCAGAGGTTATACCTAGAGAGGTTAAAAGCTTTGGTAAACCCAGAAGTAAAAGACATGAAAGAATCTGGTTTTACTTTTAAAAGTGATGTGCCGCTTTATGCCAAAGAACATGCTATGAAGCTGAAAAGTCATATCCAAACGCTTGTTTCAAGCAGTAAATTAGATCAATTGCATTTTCAAGCTTGTATAAAAGAAATCGATAAAATTTTAAATCCTAAAGAAGATAAATAAGTATCAACATGAAGAAAATCTTATTCGTAGCCTTTTTATTTGCTACACAAATGGTATCGGCACAAGATAAAAGTGTAAAATCTGGAGCTTTAAATGCTTATCTACAATTAAAAGATCAGTTGGTAGTTTCAGACTCTTTAGCAGCCAAAGTATCAAGTGCGCAACTAAGTAAATTGCTTAAAGACATGCCTGTTAAAGCTAATCATCCTGATACTTTAGCCAAGCTAAACTCGGCGAAAGCCAAAATAGTTAAGTATGCTGCATCCTTATCTAAAACAGGAAATATCAACTTACAAAGACAGTATTTTGAAGGTATTTCGGCAGAAATATGGCCATTGGTAAATAAAACCAAAGGCTCAACGCTTTACTTACAAAGATGCCCAATGACAGGTGTTAAATGGTTAAGCCTTTCAAAAGAAATCAAAAACCCATACTACCCTAAAAATATGTTAGGCTGCGGGACCGTTATTGCTACCTCAAATTGATTAAACAATAAAGTGTTAGTTAAGCCCAATTCCTAAAATTGGGTAAGAAAACGCAGTTTTAATAGCTGCGTTTTCTGTTTTAAGACAATTCTTGTAAAGTAACAGTTAAAGTGATTTCTGTATCAAGAAGCTTAGAAATAGGGCATATTTCTTTTGCCTTCTGTGCTAATTGCTCAAATTCTTCAGCAGAAATTCCTGGTACGGCGCCACTCAACTCTAGGGTAATGAGGTTAACGCTGCCATCTTCCAATTGTACTTTAGCAACTGTATCTAAATTTTCTGGTGTAAAGCCTGCTTCTGATATTAAGAAGCTCAACTGCATGGTAAAACAACCCGCATGGGCTGCTGCAATTAATTCTTCTGGGTTGGTGCCAATACCATCTTCAAAACGAGTTTTGTAAGATAATTGAGCGTTATTTAAGACCGTACTCTCTGTACTAATATTTCCACTTCCCTCTTTACCTGTACCTTTCCAATTAGCAGATGCTTTTCTTGTAAATTTCATAACTGTATTTTTTTAATATGAATGGATTGTGCGGTATAACTATCAAATATTTAGCCAAGAGAGAGATTTTTTTTGATGGATGGAATGATTTGAGTATTAAAAAAGCAAAGGTGATATTTGTTAAGCAATTTCGTTGTTTGATGTAAAAGCTTAATATCATCATACAACAAAGCAACACAATCCACTTATAAAACATAAGAATAAGTAACCATATAAAGTAAAAGCCTGAAAGGCTGATATCATTATAAAAACAGGACTATACTTGTTTAAGAAACCCCGAAGGGGGTGATATGATTATTCTAAATCATCAAAGATATATCTATCATCATACTTTACTTCAAATTTTTAAAGAAAATCTAGATACTCCTCTTTAAAAGTTTTCTTTTGGTGGTGTTCCTCTTGATTTGAAATATATTGATATACATTATCTACTTGAGAATGAGCATAAGAAAAAGCTCCGTAGCCCTCTTGCCAAGAAAATTTACCTTTTACCCAGCCTTGTTGATTAATAAATTTTGATGAATTGTTTTTTATATCTCTAATTAAATCAGAAATATTCATAGAAGGTTTTAAGCCTACAAATACATGAACATGGTATGTAACTCCATTTACTATAATAGATTTTTGCCCTTTTGCTTCTATAATCCCACTTATGTATTTGAAAACCTCGATTCGCCAAGGTAGTTGTAAAATATTTTGTCTGCCTTTTACAGCAAAAACATATTGGATGTAAATTTGAGCGTAGGTACCTGCCATAGGTTGTATTTATTTCACCCCTTCGGGGTTGATTTTAATTTTCAAAGGTGATTATAATATTTTCATCCCTTCGGGATTGTGCTTAAACTTAATTAAAATTCTAAACAAAAAGGTTTTGTAAATGATACTTTTTCTACTCTTTTAACCTTTGGCAAAAGCTGTTAATTGAGTTTATCTTTTAAAGATTTTTTTATGAGAAATAGACTTAAAAACTTGTAACTCCTTACTTATTTTAATAGCGGAAGAAAATCTGTTAGAAGAGGAAATAGAAAAATAAATTCTCACCTCACAAATACTAAAATTTAAACTATCTTCAAATATTAAAGTCAAAAGGCTTTAAATCACTTATTAAACCTCTATACATAACAAAATCATGATGAAGCACAGGCTACTAATTTTAGTATTTTTTTCCTTTAGTTTAGCCTACGGGCAATCCAATAGTACAAGTGCAACCATTACCTCAAACAACAGTAAAACCGAAGTAAGCACTGGTGATAAGGGAGAATTATTGATCAATGTTTCTCCACAAGATTTACAAAAATTTCAAAAAAATAAACAAGTAAGCTATAGCGATTTTGGTGCAGTAGGAGATGGCAAAACCGATGATATAGATGCCATAGCTGCAACTCATGCCTTTGCTAATCAATACCAAATTCCTGTAAAAGCCAATAGTAAAGCCAAGTATTATATTGGAGGTAAAGGGCGTACAGTAGTTGTCCAAACAAATACCGATTTTGGCGATGCATCTTTCATGATTGATGATACCCAAGTAGAAAACCGTAATCTGCCAGTTTTTATGGTAAGCTCTACCCTTAAATCTTTTAAATTAAAAGGGATAAGCACTCTTCAAAAAAATCAAGAGAAAATAGATGTTAGTTTAAGCGGTCCTCATCTGGTTACGGTAAGCAATGCTACGGTAAAGCAATACATTCGTTTTGGTGCAAACCAAAATAGCGGAAAAGCACAAACAGACATTTTTATAGTAGATAAGCATGGTTATGTAGATGCTAAAGCGCCAATCATTTGGGATTTTAATACCATTACAGATATGACAGCTTTGCCAATGGATAGCACTATATTAACCCTAAAAGGAGGGCGTTTTACTACTATTGCTAATAAAGAAAATGCGAAATATAACTATTATAGCAGAGGAATTTCGATAAGACGTTCTAACGTTGTGGTAGAAGGCTTAGAGCATCGTATTATTGGTGAAGGCGAAAACGGAGCGCCTTATGGCGGATTCATCAATATAGGCGATTGTGCCAATGTAACTGTTAAAAATACGCTTCTCACGGGCCATAAAGTTTATAGAACCATTGGTGCTGCTGGAGTTCCGGTATCTATGGGTACTTATGATCTTTCTGTTAATAAAGCACTCAACGTTTCTTTTATCAATTGCAGTCAAACCAATAATATTAACGATAGTACTTATTGGGGCATACTAGGCTCTAACTATTCTAAAAACCTGTTGTATGATGGATGTTCTTTCTCCAGATTTGATGCCCACATGGGTGTAGCCAATGCAACCATCAGAAATTCAACTTTAGGGCATCAAGGTATCAATGCTATTGGCGGAGGAAAATTTTTATTAGAAAACTCTACCATCTATTCAAGGCATTTAATCAACTTACGTCCCGATTATGGTAGTACCTGGCAGGGTGAGATCATGATTCGTAATTGTACTTTTGTACCCTCCAATGTTCAAATGGCTAGCCTTATTGGCGGGTCTTATTCTGGTCAGCATGATTTTGGTTATACCTGTTACATGCCAGAAAAAATCACCATAGAGAACCTCCGTATTGATGATAAGAAGTCTCCGTCGGATTATAACGGACCTGCAATTTTTGCAAATTTCAATCCTAAAATGATGAATGAAACTTATCAGGAAAAATTTCCTTACGTGAAAACCAAAGAAGTTAACATCAAAAATCTTATTATTTTAAGCGGAAAACCTTTAAGAATAAGTGATAATACTTATATGTTTAGGGATGTTAAAGTAAATAAGGAGTAAGCTTTTTTGATAATTCAGTTCCAGAGGAGCAAAACTTTACTAATAAAATCATAACAAAAGAATATTTTTAAAATATAATTATTAGTTGATTTCTCTCCGCTGGGGCTTTCTGGATTGTGTTGTCTTATTGATATTGCCCTGCTGAAGCATCTTTAAATGCTTTCTAAAATCCATTTAATCTTTACACATTAGCGGAATAGTTTTAAATATTGCTCAAATGCAAATATTCTATTGCGTTTAAAGCCTGTTAGTTCTAATAATATTCCAAGTTTTACAAAGTCATTTAATAATCTTGAAACGGTAGCTATGCTTACATTCACCTCCTTAGCAATACTTTGCATATCTGTGATAGGCTGACTATACAAATATTGTAACACATTTTTAGCAAGCATTTGCTTTTTACCAAGTGAAATAATTTTAGTTTCTACTGAAGCTCTTAAAGCAATAATTTCTTTAAAAGTTTGAATTGAGTTTTCAGCAGTTACACGTATGCCTTCTAGAAAAAATTTAAGCCATTGCACTAAATCATTTTTAGTTCTTACTGCGGTTAAATTGTCGTAGTAATGTTCCTTGTTTTTTTCTAAGAAGTCGGATAAGTAGAGAGTTGGTTTTACCAATAAACCTGAATTTACTAGATAGAGAGTTATTAAAAGTCTGCCTATTCTACCATTACCATCCAAAAATGGATGAATGGTTTCAAACTGATAATGCAAGATGGCTATTTTTATTAAATGAGGGAGATTACTGTTTTCGCTATGAATAAATTGCTCTAAATCTGACATATATTCTAATACACCATCTTGATGAGGTGGAATAAATTTAGCGTCGGCTAGGCTATTTCCTCCTATCCAGTCTTGACTTATACGAAACTCTCCAGGTTGCTTATGTTTTCCTCTAGCTCCTTGTAGTATTATTTTATGAGTATTTTTTAATAATCGATTGCTTAAAGGTAAACTATTCAAGTTATTAATGGCAGTATTCATAGCTTGTACATAGTTTTGGACTTCTTGCCAATCATCTTTTTTTTCGGGATTAATGTATTCTTCTTTTTGCAACGCTTCGTCTATATTGGTTTGAGTACCTTCTATACGACTGCTTTTTGTACCTTCTTTAAAGACATGCATTTTTATAAAAAAATCAACATCAGGTATTAATTGGCTAAAAGCATTCAGTTCTCCCAGTTTTTGATCAGCTTGGCTTAATAATAATGCTACATCATCATTATCTAAATGCCATTGGGTATTAATTAATGTTGGTTCAAAGCTTTTGTATTGAAGCCTTTGTACTAATTTGCCCGACTTGAAACTACTAATATTCATTGAAGCTTAAATTCTGGTTTCAATTGTAAATATAGAATTTTATATTTTCATTTAGCAGTGTATCTGAAAGTATAATAATTCATATTTTCAGATAATCAAATTTTATCGGTGATGAATTCAACATCATTTCAATTTTACTTCCTGTAAATCTATCATTTAATTTTCACCTATAAACCAAAGATTAAACATCAAAAACCTTATTATTTTAAGCGGAAAACCTTTAAGAATAAGTGATAATACTTTTATGTTTAGGGATGTGAAGGTAAATAAGGAGTAAGTTTTTTGATGTTCTTTTACCAGAAATAATTGAAGTCGAGGTGTTATGATTCTTAGACTTCAATTAGATGATATTTTAATTTTGCTCTGATTGAGATAAATGGATCTTTTAGAGTTTATAAAGTTATTCTTCCCAAATACTGGCTGTCTGATTGTCGTGAACCATTAGCAGCTACAAAGCCTATATAAATAGCTATATCTTTTTCTTTAAGCTCTGGAGGAACCTCTAAGCTGTAAGTTCCTTGATGACGAAAGGCAGTTCCATAAATTTGATAGTAGGCCAAAAATGATTCTTGATGATAAAGTAAAACCAGTAATTGGTCGGCACTATGCGCATTGCTATCTGCTGCTGCTTGTTCCCATTGCAATAAAAGTGTGCTTTGATTTTCTAAACTTACCCTCGGATTAACCGCTAGGGCCAAATCTCCTCCGCTGATTTTAAATAAAGCAGGGTCTATATGAAAACCATGTTCATCATTTACCAGTGCATGTTTACGGGTATAAGCTATCGCAGCTCTATATCCTCCGGTTTTGGTAAAGTAATTTTTAAAGCCCAAAACCAATAATTCTTTTATTGGCCTTAAATAATCTTGTACCAATTTAAATTTAGCTTGGTTCAAAAGCTCTGCATCTGTAAATGTTGTTCTCTTGGCAGGTAAAGAGCGCATATAATAAGTGCTTTTGTTGTACACACCTACAACCGGGCCTACCTTGCCACTAAAACCTCCTAAAATACCATTGTCTAATTTTCCCATAGTGATGATTTTAATTTTATTAAATATAACGATAATATTTATAAGGTTTTAACAAGAAGATAAAAAGGTATTAATAGGGTAGACTAATATGTTAAAAACGAGTAATAACCCTGTTAGCACCCTGTTAGTACCCTGTTAAGTAAGGTCTATTTAAGGTTTTGAAGGATTATTGAATCATAATTTTTGTGTAAACACCAAATTAGAAGTCGTTCTAGAGTATCTCAAGAGATTTCAGAAAATACTTATTCGCTCTATTTAATGTATGGGAAGTAGTGATGTTTTATATGAAGTACTAGAGGCTACTTATAAGGTAGTGCAACATTAAACAAAAGTTAAAATAATGTGCCCTATCTAAATTTAATTGTTTTTTTCTCATATTAGAGCATCTTTTATTTTTAACATGCCTTTATTTCAAAAATCAGTATTAAAAAGATATTTAGCAGAGCTACCTCAAGCGCAAATCTTAAGCTCTTATCAAGTATTTCAAAATATTTTTAATCATCCGGCTAAGCAGCAGAATATCCTTAATTCTAAAGAAGAGCAATATCAGGAAGGTTTTCTCAGAGAATTATTTGTACAAGTTTTAGGCTATGTATTAAATCCTGATGTGGATTACAACCTTATAACCGAGCAAAAAAATGAGAAGGATAGTAAAAAGTCTGATGGGGCAATTTTAGATGGTTTAAGGGTATTAGCTGTAATAGAGTTAAAATCAACAAAAACCATAGATCTTTCTACCATAGAAAGTCAAGCTTTTGGCTATAAAAACAATCAGCAAGCTTGTAAATATGTTATTACCTCCAATTTCAGGAAGCTTAGATTTTATATAGATAACGCTGTTGATTTTGAAGAGTTTGATTTATTCAATTTAACAGTAGAGCAGTTTAAATTACTTTGGATTTGTTTGAGCTCAAGCTACTTGTTAAAGAATATTCCTTCGCAAATAAAAGAGGCATCAAACCACGAAGAAGAAAACGTTACTAAAAAGCTTTATGCTGATTATGCCAGATTTAGAACAGATTTGTTTCAAAATATCCTTCAAAAAAATCCTGATTTTGATAAACTCATTCTCTTCAAGAAAACTCAAAAGCTTTTAGATAGATTCTTGTTCTTGTTTTTTGCCGAAGATAGAGGTTTGGTTTCTCCTAACTGGACCAGAAAGATTTTACAAGATTGGACCGATTTAAAAGATAAATACGACAATTATATTCCGCTCTATAACCGTTTTCGTAAAAACTTCGATTATTTAAATACCGGATATAGTGGAAAAGATGGTGAAATATTCGCTTATAACGGAGGTTTGTTTGCTCCTGATGAAATTTTAGATAGTTTAACTATTGATGATGATTTACTATTTAAAGGCTCGTTAAAATTAAGCAATTATGATTTTGAGAGCGAAGTTGATGTAAATATCCTCGGACATATTTTTGAACATTCTTTAAATGAAATTGACGAAATACAGGCCAGCTTACAAGAAGAAAAAGTTGAGAAAGTAAGTAAGCGAAAAAAGGATGGCGTTTTTTATACCCCTAAATACATTACCAAATACATTGTAGAAAATACCATTGGTACACTTTGTAAAGAGCAAAAAGAAAAGCTAGAGATAAAAGATGAAGATTTTGAATACATTGATGCTAAAGCAAAGGGGAAAGACAAAACAAAAAGAGAAGCCCTTAATCAAAAAATAACAGATTACCGCCAGTGGCTTTTAGCATTAAAAATTGTTGACCCAGCTTGTGGTTCAGGAGCATTTTTAAACCAAGCATTAGAATTTCTGATACAAGAACACACCAAGCTTGATGAATTAAAAGCAAAGTTATTGGGTGGCAGTATGGTATTATCTGATGTGGAAACCAGCATTCTGGAGAACAACCTTTACGGTGTTGATATTAATGATGAAGCTGTAGAAATAGCTAAACTTTCTTTATGGTTACGTACCGCCCGCAAAGGCAGAAAGCTTAATTCTCTAAACCAGAATTTAAAATGCGGCAACTCTTTAATAGATGATGCAGCAGTAGCAGGGGAGAAAGCATTTAACTGGCAAACCGAGTTTAAAGAAGTTTTTGATAAAGGTGGTTTTGATGTGGTGATTGGGAATCCGCCTTATGTTGATATAAAAGCATTAAATAAAGTTGAGGTTAGATATTACTTCGATAATTATATTACGGCGAATAATAGAATAAACTTATTTTCCTTATTTATAGAAAAGTCATGTTTAATTTTAAATCAAGAGGGAAATTTTTCTTTTATAATACCATCTTCATTATTAACTCAAGACTCTTATATAAAAATTAGAGAGTTATTACTTAAGAGAACGCAGATAAAGAATATAATTAGGCTGCCTAATGAATCCTTTGGAGGCAGTGCAGGTGAAGTTAAGGTTGATACAATAATATTAAGTTTTGAAAATTTAAAAAATATTGAATCAGTTATTGAGATAATAATTTATAAAGGTTTTGATAGAATAGATGAGATTAACCGATTAACTAGCAACGAGAATATCTATATAAATCAATCAACTTGGGAAAATGACGATAAGCATGTGTTTAGGATAAATAGTAATAATAATATTGACTCTTTATTAACGAAAATCGAAAAGAATACAAACAGATTAAATGATTGTGTTGAGTTTTGTTTAGGTCTTACTCCTTATGATAAATATACAGGACATACAGAAGAGCAAATAGCAAATAGAGTTTTTCATTCAGAATATAAAAAAGATGAGACTTTTAAAAAATTGCTAGCAGGTAATGATATTATTAGATACAATGTGGAGTGGGGCGGTAAAGAATGGATTAGTTATGGAAACTGGCTAGGTGCATCAAGAGAAATTAAATTTTTTCAAAAGAAAAGAATACTAGTTAAGCAAATTATAGATTGGTCAGATAAACGAATTTGGGCTGCTATTACAGAAGATGAGTTATATAATACACAGAATGCTTTTAATTTAATTCCTAAGGAAAATTTTAAGATTGAGTATATAGTTGCTCTAATAAATAGCTCCTTAATGACATTTTACCACAAGAAAAAATTTCTAGAAGAATTTAAAGATAGATTTCAAAAAATCCTTATAAAAGAGTGTAAAGAGTTTCCTATAAAAAACGTTCAAGAATGTATTCAAGACAATTTCACAGAAATTGTAGAAGAAATGATTTGTCTGAATAAAGATTTAAGAATAAAATGCAAAAAGCTTATTGAATATGTAAAAGGAGTATATAAATTTAATAAAGTATCCGCCAAAATAGAAAACTGGATAAATATTTCATTTAATGATTTTATTAAAGAGCTAAATAAATCTATTAAAATTGAGGGTGGAAATCAACTCTCAAAAAAAGATGAATTTGAATTTATGGATATTTTCGAAGAGCAAAAAGCAAAAGCATTAGCTATTAAGGCCCAAATAGAAGAAACAGATAAAGCAATAGATAAAATGGTTTATGAACTTTATGAATTAACAGAAGAGGAGATTAGAATTGTGGAGGGATAGTTATAATGTTAGAAAATGAAATAAAATTATGGCAAATTTTAATTCCCTCATTATCTGGTATAATCGGTGTTTTAATTGGTAGTCTAATTGGTGTTTTTGCGAATGATAAACTTAAAAAAAGAGAAAGTCAGCTTAGGATTTTAGAAAAAGTTTTTGATACAAGATTAAAGGCTTATGAGAGTGTTTTAGAGATGATAAAATCATTAAGAGTAACTGTTTCCTCATATTCCATTGATATTGATGGCAATTTGATTACTTACCCTTTAATATTAGATAATAAATATATGCTTGAAGAGTTTCATTCTAAATTTTACTCAAACTCAAATACTAATTCTCACTGGCTTGATTTAGATGTTGTTCATGAGCTATACTATATACAAGATTATCTAGCTAATTTAACCGGATGTTTAAGAGAAATTGATGAAAAGCATTATCCAGAAATAGGTAAGATTATAAAACAAGACTTTATTGACATGTCAACTAAAGTTGAGAATAAATTGTTGACTTTTTTTGACAAGGATATTTATACTATAAATTTAAAAACGAAAAAAGGTCATCATAAGTTACCGAGAGAAGTTACTATTAAACGTTTAGATGGTTCTCTATTATTCATTAACAAGGACATAATTTGTTCATTCAAAAATATTAATCAATAAGCTTCAGCTTATAAAAATCTGATTTTGGTTTAAAATATTCTACCTCATCACTAGCTCAACTCTTAAGGAAGCTTGTTTTGAGCAAAAGCCTAAAGTGCTATAAATATCTACAACTCTTTACTTAAGAGTCTAGTTAGCATAATCTCCTAAATCAAATATGGCATCTTTATTTACCAACTCTGCAATATTTAAGGAAGGGATAATGAATTGGTTGTATGGTGTGTTTTCTGTTTTAGCAAACAAAACACCACGTGTAGTGCCTACGGTAATAATAAGTAAATGGGCTAAAAAAATTTTTAGGGACTTCTAATTTATTATTTTCCTCTTTTTTTAATTTATCCCAAGATTGTTTCTTCAACTCGAAATGGCAGCTAGATTCTATTTGAGGAAAACTTCTTCGGGACTAATTTTTATTTTATCATCAAAATAACTTGCCAGAATAGGGATGTCTAATAAACTTTGTAACTTAATTTGGGTTTCTAGCGTAATGTTTTCCTGCCCCTTTACAACCTTATTGATATACTGAGGGCTAACCTCCATTTTTGCTGCCAAATCCTTTTGTGTCCAGCCTAATTCATCTAACTTTAATAATACTTTTAAAGCAATCCTCTGAGATTCTTTTAACATTTGCCTGTTTTTTATTCGGGCCTTGTTTCTTTCTATGGTATCTGTTTTTTCTTTAGATACCAATTGGTTAAATTTTTCTCTAGTGGTCATTTTCTTCGTTTAAAAGTTCAAAAAATGAATCGTAATCAAATATACCTTGAGATTTTAGGTATTGTTGTGCAGTATTTAATTTGTCTAACTCATTTTTGGTATCATCATGATCTTTCATCTCTTGGCTCATTTTAATTGCACCGCCTGTAATTAAAAACATGTTTTCATCAATCTTGATAGCATAAATACGTAATTTACTTTTAGAGAGCTTTCCTTTTTGTAAAGACAATATTTTAAAACCAGTTTCACTGTTATATAAAGGCATAAAATATTTTTCTAATGGATCATGATTGCTCATGATTTCGTCTAGCTTATCCTGTAGTTTGTCTGCTTCTGCTAATCTATCTTCCACAAATTGTGCCACGTCTACAACTTTATTGTTAACAGCAAATTCTTTTAAGTATGCTACATTTGTCCATAAATCCATTAATTTATCAAATTCATTAAGAGAACCATCTCCATAACATATAGCAAATAAACTGTCCTCAAATATAGAAACGATTTTCATATTATCAACCTATAGGTTTATTTTTCTCAAAGAAGTTACATGTATTTTGATTTTGTGTTCATACGTTTAAGGCTGCTTTTTTAATAATGATAACATCGTAAATTAAGATTTAATATTAAAGCAGATGATATATTCATATAGATAAATGTTTAGGTAGTTTTAGTTTTTAACAAGCCAGTAAGCTTTATAAAAAAGCTAAAACCGCTAAGTAGACTTAACGGCTTTGTTTCTCCTTTAACAACTTGGTTAATGAGATGATACAAATATATATCATGCGTTGGATATTTAAAATTTACTCCTTCATTATAATCTTGTTCTCTATTTTTTTATAACCCTAAGCTGAATGATATAGCTGGTAGGTATTAAATCTCTTAGGCTTATCGTGGTTTCTGTAGCCTTATATGTTGAGGCTTTTTTGAGTATTCTTTAATGTTAGGAGAGGCTTTAAAACAAAAAATCCCACAAAATTTTCATTTGAAGGATTTTAATTTTGTAGCCCGTAGTGGCTTGTAAAATCTCGAATCTTTATCAATTTTCCCGTACAGCCTTGTAAGAATTAAATCCAAAGGGGAAACAATAGGAGAAATTGTATTAAAATCTGATGATATGTAATGACCAACTTTGTCTACCTCTTCCTTTAATAAAAATTGGTTTTCTTTTTGAAAACTTTTATTCATATTTGTTTTTCATGAATGTCATCAACCGTAAGACAATTATTTATTATACAGAAAAATATCCGCAGGCTAAAACGCAATTGTTAGTTTGGTACAATGAGATTCTGAAACAAAGTTTTGGGAATTTCAACGAATTAAAAGCTGTATACGGTAATGCCAGTTTGGTAAATAACCAAGGGGTAGTTTTTAATATCAAGGGCAATGATTATAGGTTGGTGGTCTCTATTAATTTTAGGCAGAATGCTTGTTATACTATTTGGTTTGGTACACATAAAGAGTACGATAAAATAGATGTAACAACGGTTTCTTACAATCTTAATTTATAAAGCAATGAACTGGAAATTAATAAAAACAGAAGAAGAACATCAAAAGGCGGTTGATAGGGCTATGGAAATATTCCATGCGGAACAAGGTACGCCAGAAGATGATGAATTAGGTGTATTACTGCTTTTAATCAAAGATTATGAGGATAAAACTGTAACAATGCCCGAAATAGATGTCTTGGAAGTTATCAGAGATAAAATGAATGAACAAGGCTTAAAAAACAAAGACCTTGAACCGCTTATTGGCAGTAAAGGTCATGTTTCTTCTGTGCTTTCAGGTAGAAAGGAAATTACACTGAGAACGGCTCAAAAATTAAGGGATTTTTTTAACCTGCCAGCAGAATTATTTTTAAAAATCGGATAATTTAATCGTAGATGCTTATTTGGGCTTTAAAACAAAAAATCCCACAAAATTTTCATTTGCAGGATTTTATTTTGTAGCCCGTAGGGGAATCGAACCCCTGTTTCCAGAATGAAAATCTGGCGTCCTAACCCCTAGACGAACGGGCCAAATTTCTTTGGGTGTGCAAATATAGAAAACTGACTAAAACTCACAAAAAAAATTAAATATTTTTTAATCGTACACATTAGGTAAATTCGCTAAAATTTCTGAGAGCATATATGAGGGTAGCCATTAATGGTTTTGGGCGCATCGGGCGTACCGTTTTAAAACTATTATTACAAAAGCAAGATATAGAGGTTGTAGCCATTAACGATTTAACAGATACCGCAACATTAGCGCACCTGTTCAAATACGATTCTGTACATGGTAATTATAAAGGAACCGTAACACATCATCAGCAAATACTTGTTGTTAACGGGCAAAACATCCAAACCTTTGCAGAGAAAAATCCGGAAAATTTACCTTGGAGCGCCTTAAACATAGATTTAGTGATAGAGTCTACCGGTAAATTTTTAACTAAAGCATCCGCTAACAAGCATCTGGAAGCTGGCGCTAAAAAGGTTTTATTATCAGCCCCAGCTATAGATAAAGATATTCCAACCGTAGTACTAGGCGTAAATGATGGGCAGGTAGATTGGTCTTCAAAAATCATCTCTAACGCATCTTGCACCACCAACAATGTGGCGGCTATGGTAAAAGTTTTAGATGATAACTGGAAAATCAAAGAAGGTTACATCACCACGGTACACTCTATGACAGGTGATCAAAACCTACATGATGCCCCACATCGAGATTTAAGAAGGGCAAGAGCAGCTTCGTCTTCTATCATCCCAACCACAACAGGAGCGGCAAAAGCCATCACCAGTATTTTTCCTCAATTAGAAGGTAAGTTGGGAGGTGCAGGCATCCGTGTACCTGTTTTAAATGGTTCTTTAACAGATTTTACATGCATTTTAGAGCAGCAGCCGTCATCGGTAGCGCAAATAAACGAGGCTTTTAAAGCCGCGGCAGAGGGCTCACTTAAAGGTATTTTATATTATACCGAAGACCCTATTGTTTCTGTTGATATTATTGATAACCCACACTCTTGCGTATTTGATGCGCTACTAACCTCTATTGTAGGTGGCATGGTAAAAGTGGTGGGTTGGTATGATAACGAGTTTGGTTACGCTAGCAGGTTGGTAGATGTAGCCCAAAAAATGGCCATAAAATAAAGCTTATGATTAAGTTTATTTCCGCAAAAGATGTTTTGCCTTTACGCAATCAGGTTTTAAGAGAAGGCAAACTTCAAGACCATGAATGCGCTTTGCCTTTAGATGAAGAACAAGAAAGTTTCCATTTAGGCTATTTCGTGGCAGATGAATTGGTTTCCATTGCCACATTTCATATCGTTTCAAAAGAAGGTTTTACGGGTTTGGGCTATCAATTAAGAGGTATGGCTACCCACGCTACTTTTAGAGGTAAAGGATATGGTAATATGTTGATTAATTTTGCAATCGTATATTTGCGAGGCAAAAAGGCCAACTATTTGTGGTGTAATGCCAGAAAAGTAGCTTATAAATTTTATGAAGGCTTGGGTTTCGAGTTTATTTCAGACGAGTTTGAAATTACAGGTATAGGTCCTCATAAATGCATGTATTTAAAAATTCAATAACAATCCAACACAATAAATATGAATACTGTAGACAAATTAAATTTCGCAAACAAGAAAGCTTTAGTAAGGGTAGATTTTAATGTCCCTCTGGATGCTGATTTCAATATAACCGATGATAAACGTATCACCGCTGCTTTGCCAACTATCCAAAAGATTTTGAATGATGGTGGTGCAGTTATCTTAATGTCGCACTTAGGCAGGCCAAAAGATGGTCCTACAAATAAATATTCTTTACAACATATAGTGAAGCATTTGTCTACTTTATTAGGTAAAGAAGTGGCTTTCGCCGATGATTGTATAGGTGCAGAGGCAAAAGCTAAAGCTGATGCTTTACAAGCAGGAGAGGTGTTATTGATAGAAAATTTACGTTTCTACAAAGAAGAAGAAAAAGGTGATGAAGCATTTGCAGAAAAATTAGCGCAACTAGGTGATGTTTATGTAAACGATGCTTTTGGTGCAGCACATAGGGCACATGCTTCTACCGCTGTCATTGCTAAATTTTTCCCAACAGCAAAATACTTTGGTTATTTAATGGCTTCTGAGTTAGAAAATGCAGAGAAAGTATTAAATAAAGCGGAAAGACCATTTACAGCAATTATGGGTGGTTCTAAAGTTTCAGATAAAATCCAACTGATTGAAAGATTATTAGATAAAGTAGATAATTTGGTCATTGGTGGTGGCATGACTTATACTTTCGTGAAAGCTTTAGGTGGTGAAATTGGTAAATCTATTGTAGAGTTAGATAAGCAAGAACTAGCGCTAGAGATTTTAAAGAAAGCAGAAGCAAAAGGGGTGAAAATATATATCCCTTCAGATTCTTTAATTGCTGATGATTTTGCAGAAACAGCCAACACACAATATGTAGAAACAAAAAATATCCCTTCAGATTGGGAAGGTTTAGACATCGGTATTGAAACCCGTAAACTATATGCAGACATCGTGATGAATTCTAAAACCATACTTTGGAATGGTCCAATGGGTGTTTTTGAAATGAAGAAATTTGAAGAAGGTACCAGAGCCGTAGCTGATGCTATAGTAGCAGCAACTAAAACCGGCGCTTTCTCTTTAATTGGTGGTGGCGATTCTGCAGCAGCTATTGCTAAATTTGGTTTAGAAAACGAAGTAAGCTATGTTTCTACAGGCGGTGGTGCTTTGCTAGAATATATGGAAGGTAAAGAACTTCCAGGCGTAAAAGCTATACAAGGCTAGAAATCTATAGCCACAAAAAAAAGCTGTCTGATTTAGCAATAATAGCTATTAGGCAGCTTTTTTTATTATCAGTTGTCAGTTTTTAGTTGCCGGTTGTCAGTTGCCGGTTTTTGGTTATCAGTTTCTATAAAGTATTCCCTATTGACTAATGAACTCTTGACCAATAACTATTCACCAATAAACTATTGACTATCCACCAATGACTAATGCCTACTTACCCAACAAAACTCTCCAGAATCTTAAAGCCGTGGCTAGTGCTTAGTTCTACTTTTTGTGTGCCGGCAGGAATTAGAATACAATCTCCCATGTTAACTGGTAGCTCTTCCATACCATATTTTAGTATATATGAACCTGATATACAAACATGTATCACAAAACTATCTAGAGCACTATAATCTCTACCTACAGAAGTATCAAAATCTAAAACTTGGGTAGTAAAATACGGGCAAGAAACAAGCTGAGTAGGCGTGTTTTTTTCTTTTTTGTAGGATGTTTTATAAGCATCGTAGAAGTTGTAATCAATAGCATCTAAAGCCTCTTCAACATGTAATTCTCTTTTAATGCCTTGATCATCTACACGATCAAAATCATATATGCGGTAAGTAATGTCAGATGTTTGCTGTATCTCGGCAATTAATAGCCCTTTTCCTATGGTATGCACCCTTCCGGCTGGTAAGAAAAAAACATCATCAGCTTTTACAGCTTCTTCGTTTAAAATATCTTGAAGCTTACCTTCATTAAACTTTTCTAGGTAAAGCGCTTTGTCAACTTTTTGGTTAAAGCCGGCTATTAAAGAAGAACCTTCATCAGCCTGGAGCACATACCACATTTCTGTTTTACCAAAAGAGTTATGGCGTTTTTTTGCTAATTCATCATCAGGGTGAACCTGTATAGATAAATCTTCATTAGCGTCTATAAATTTCACCAACAAAGGAAACTCATCTCCAAACCTATTATAAACACTTTTACCTATCAGGTTTTCTTTTTCAGAAGCCAATAAAGCGGCCAATGAAGTACCTGCTAAAGGTCCGTTTGCTATAACAGAAACATCACTTTTTACGCCAGATAGCTCCCAAGTTTCGCCGCAATTAGGCAGTGTACCAAAATCTTTCCCTAAAACTGTTTTAATTTTTTGTCCGCCCCAAATTTTGTCTTTAAAAATGGTTTTAAATTTTAATGGATATAACCTATTCATGCTTTCGTTATTTGATGTTTTAAGTCTAAACTCAACTTTGTTGTTCCTTAAATAATTGTGCCGCTAAAATACAATTTTGTATGGTTTACGATATACATATAGGAGATTCTATATAAAAATGATCATGACCATAATTATATTTCTGGCTTTGTTTTGGCTCGTAAGATAATTATTTACCTAAGTAAGATTTAATTTATTTGATATTACAAATAATTGTTATAATTTTATTTATTATGCTTGCATAATATAACCATATATAAACGAAAAATAATTTAAGATGAAAAGACGAATACTATTAAGCATAGTTATGCTTTGCTGTTCATTTTTTGCCTTTCCTGTTTTAGCACAAAACGTAAAAGGTAAAGTTATAGCGTCTGATAATAGTACTTTACCCGGGGTAAGTGTTACTGTACAGGGCTCATTTGTTGGAACATCTACCAATGGAGACGGGGCTTTTGCCTTAAATGTAAATTTTGAAAAGGGGCCAATAGTTTTAGAGTTTTCTATGTTGGGTTTCCAAACACAAAAGATTTCTTTAAGTAAACCCAATGCTGATTTAAAAGTCACTTTAAAAGAGGCAAGTATCAATTTTGATGAATTGGTGGTTTCTGCCTCAAGGGTTGAAGAACGTATTTTGGAGGCTCCGGTAACGGTAACTAAAGTAAGTTCTAACCAACTTTTAGCTGGTGGAGGGCCAGAGATGTTTAGTAACCTTGCCAGATACCAAGGTATTGACGTAAATAGCTCTTCTATGTTGCTTACTACCATCTCTACCAGAGGCTTTAACAGCCCTAAATCAGAGCGTATGATTCAACTAGCCGACTATGTAGATACGCAAGTGCCAAGTTTAAACCTTAACGCTGGTAATATGCTAGGCGTTGCAGAGTTAGATGTTAGCTCAGTAGAAATTATACATGGCCCTGCATCTGCCTTGTATGGCGCAAATGCGTTTAATGGTGTTTTGTTAACCAACTCAAAAGATCCATTTTATACAGAAGGTTTATCATTAAAATTAAGAGGCGGTAATAGGTCTTTATTTGATGGTCAAATCAGATATGCTAAAAAATTAACTGATAAGTTAGCTTTTAAAATTAATGCTTCTTATTTCTCTGCCGATGACTGGATGGCCAATGACCAATCTGCAAAGCGTATTACGTCTGCTAAAAACTACGGGCCAGGTTCTGCCTTTGGTTATGATGCCTTAAATACCTATGGGGAAATCAGTACAGTACAAGCTGGTGTAACAACTCCTATTGTTCCGGGAGAGGTAATTTACACACCAGGATGGTCTGAAACTGCTTTAATTGCAAACGATAACAGAACTTTAAGCTATAGAATTAATCCAAGCATTTCTTATTTAATTACCGATAAGATAAAAGCGACTTTAGATTATAAAAGAGCAGGTGGTACTACCACTTACCAATCTACCAGTAGGTATCGTTTTAAAAACTTAAGTGTAGACCAATTTAGAGCCGAGTTAAAATCTGATAAATGGTTTTTAAGAGCTTTCAGAACTGAAGATAATGGTGGTGATACTTATGATTTAAGCTTTTTAGGAGCTAGAATGGCTACTTTAAATCCTACAGCAGCAGGTTTACCAGCGTTGCCTATAAATCCTACTACAGGCCAGCCTTATACTAGTCATACTCAACAGTTTTTTACTACCTACGGAGGTGCTATACAACAAGGCGCAACGCCTGCACAAGCTTATGCAGCAGCAAGCGCAACTTGGCCACAAGCAGGATCTCCTTCTTTTAATGCCTTACGTAAATACAATGCCGAGCTAAACCAGCCAGCAGGTTCAAGATTACCAGTAAATTCTGTTATGACAGATGTGAGTGGGCAATACCAATTCGGATTTAAATTTGCCGATGTTATTGTGGGTGGTGCTTACAGAGCATTTGGTTTAGCATCACAAGGGGCAGTTTTTGAAGATAGCCCAGGTGGTGATAGAATTGAAAACTATGAATATGGCGTTTACAGCCAGGTGGCTAAAACCTTCTTCAACGATGCATTAAAACTACAAGTTGCTGCTCGTTTAGATGATTTTAAAAATTTCGAGTCTAAATTCTCACCAAGAGCTTCAGCGGTTTATACCTTTGGCGAAAAAAGACAACATAATTTCCGTTCTAGTTACGGTGTAGCGTTTAGAAGTCCTACCCAAATAGACCAATACATCCGTTTAGATATTGGTAGTGCCTTATTATTAGGTAATGTTAGAAACGGTTTTAATGGTTATAATACTACTTTGCTAACTCAAGGCAGTCCAGCTGCAAACATTGCGGCAGTAGCCGGTGGTTCTACAGCATTTAACTATGCTGCGCCACGCTTAGATTTAGAGCAAGTTGCTACTTTTGAAGTGGGTTATAAAACTATCATACAAGATAAATTAACTTTTGATATTACTTATTTTAGAAGTAATTATAATAACTTCATTGGTGCACAACCATTTATTGGTAATACAGATGGTTCTAGACCAACAGCAGGACAAATAGCTGTTGCAGTAGGTGCGGTACCTGCTCCAGACCCAAATGATAATAATGTTGTTAGAGCAAGAAACCGTTTAAATGATGCTTCAAGTCCTACCCGTATCATTCAAGTTTGGTTTAATAGCCAACAAGAGGTAACAACGCAAGGTGTTAGTGTTGGTTTAGGATACGCTTACAAAAAAGAGTTAAACTTCAATGCTAATTATAGCTATAACAAAATTGGCGATTTACCAACAGGTTTCTTGGCTTTCTTTAACACACCAGAAAACAAGTTTAACTTAGGTATTGATGGCGAGTTTAAGAAAAGATTAGGCTATAACGTTAATTACAGATGGCAACAAGGTTTTGTATATGAATTCCCTTTTGATGTTGGTCCAATAGACAACATCGGAACTTTAGATGCTTCTTTGTCTTACAAAGTTCCTAAAGCTAAATCAACCATCCAGATTGGTGGTTCTAACTTAACCAATGCTTACAACACTCAAATTTGGGGTGGACCGCAATTGGGAAGAATGATTTTTGCAGGAATTTTAGTTGATATTAAATAACACAACTAACACACTAAATAGCAAAGGCTACTGATTTTAATCGGTAGCCTTTTTTTATGGGGATGAATTTTTAATCTTCTTCCAATATTTCCTGAACGCGGCCAACTTGTCCATCATCCAGCATAACTTTAATTCCACGATGATGCTTTGGGGCGCTTGTCAAGATTCTTTTCACAATACCTTCTGTAAGGATACCTGTTCTTTGGTCTTTCTTTAAAACAATATTCACCAAAGCGCCTATTTTAATATTACTTCTTACTGTTCCGTCCATCATTAAAAAATAAAATGCATTAAAAAATCCTCAACCTAAAGCTAAAAAACTTTTATGTTGAGGATTTATAAATTTTGAGACAAGCTATCAATTCACTTCAATGCTTGTCATTTTAGATGATTAGCCTAATTTAGCTTTCAAATTCTCATCAATAGCTGCTAAGAATTCTTCTGTGTATAAGTAGTGCTTACCATGTTCTACTTTATTGCCATGGATACATACCGCTAAATCTTTAGTCATTTTACCACTTTCTACAGTTTCAACACAAACTTGCTCTAAAGTTTGGCAGAAATTAATAAGCTCTTGGTTGTTATCTAACTTACCGCGGAATTCTAAACCTCTAGTCCAAGCAAAAATAGATGCAATAGGGTTAGTAGAAGTAGGTTTTCCTTTTTGATGATCACGGTAATGACGGGTAACTGTACCATGTGCAGCTTCCGCTTCCATAACTTTACCATCAGGCGTAACTAAAGTAGAAGTCATTAAACCTAAAGAACCAAAACCTTGTGCTACGGTGTCAGACTGTACGTCACCATCGTAGTTTTTACAAGCCCAAACAAAATTACCATTCCATTTTAAGGCAGAAGCAACCATGTCATCAATTAAGCGGTGCTCGTAAGTAATACCAGCAGCCTCAAATTGAGCTTTAAATTCTTGTTGATAAATCTCTTCGAAAATATCTTTGAAACGACCATCGTATTTCTTTAAGATGGTGTTTTTAGTAGATAAGTATAAAGGCCATTTTTTGCTTAAAGCTTGGTTAAAGCATGATCTAGCAAATCCTTTAATACTTTCGTCTGTATTGTACATGGCTAAAGCAACACCATCTCCTTTAAAGTTAAATACTTCAAATTCTTGAACGCTACCGTCTTCGCCTTCAAATTTAACGGTTAATTTACCTTTTCCTTTGGTAACAAAATCAGTTGCTCTGTATTGGTCTCCAAAAGCATGACGACCAATGCAAATAGGAGCAGTCCAGTTAGGAACTAAACGAGGAACATTTTTACAAACAATCGGCTCTCTAAATACCGTACCATCTAAAATATTTCTGATGGTTCCGTTTGGAGACTTCCACATTTGTTTTAAACCAAATTCTTCTACTCTGGCTTCATCCGGAGTAATGGTAGCGCATTTAATACCAACGCCATATTCTTTAATTGCATTAGCTGCATCAATGGTTACTTGGTCATTTGTTTCGTCACGATATTCCATTCCTAAATCATAGTATTTGATATCTAAATCTAGGTAAGGAATAATCAATTTGTCTTTAATGAATTTCCAGATAATTCTGGTCATTTCATCACCATCTAGTTCTACTACAGGGTTTGCAACTTTGATTTTGCTCATTATTTATTTGTTTTTGTTTATCCCACTTAAAATGAGGGGTAAATATAAGAATTGATTTTTAATGCAGGCTTTTGAATAAGGTGTTTTTTGTAATGTTAAGGTCTTAATTTTTATGTTTTGGCATATTTATAGTACATCATTAAGTATAAATCTTAAATAAAATAAGCCATGGAAAATAAAAAAGAAAGTCATCCTAACGATGAACAATTTAACCGTAACCAAGAGTCTAATTTAGTTGATAATGAGGCTCAAAATCTAAAATACAACCCTAAAGAAGATAGTTTTGAGTTAGATGTTGACCCCGAAGAAGCCAAAGAATTAGGGTATGATCATCCAGACCCTTATGATACAGCTGCAGATGATTTTGATTCTGATTATGATGAATCTAACCCTTATGTAGGAGATGAGTATGATAAAAATGCTTCTTTAGAACATGATGCAGATAAATTAGGGATGCACATTACAGGGGAGGAGAATCTTAAAATTAGTAAAAAAGATGAAGAAATTGCTCGTACTCCGGAAGATGATCGTGATGATTTAGATGAAGAGGGTTATCCTAAATTCTTGAAATAACTAGAAATCAATATCTAGGTTGAAAGTTTTTCTAAAGTCTTCTAGTTTAGGGTTTTTTTCAACCAGATGTTGGTATTTATCTCTACTGGTATATAATTTACGTTCTTCCTGTTTCTCGTTAATCACAGGTTCTAAAGTAATAGAGAAATTATTCAATTGCTTACGCAGATAATTTAAAACATCTATACGCTCATTAACCAACTCGTTGGCTTGCAATTTATTCTCAACCTCTAATTCTATTTGATAGCCATCTTTCAATTTGGGCGTATAATTCATCATTAAAGTAGCTAAGCCCATTTTTCCATCAGCTTTAGCTTTAAACGAGAAGGTTCCCCAAGCCTCAATAAATTGCTCTGTGGTAAAATCATCCTTAGCATCACCGGTAAGGTAATCTATCGTGTCTTCCAGCTGCTCTTTGGTTTTGATAGCTGTAGGATTCTTTAAATTAGGAATTAGAGTATTGCCTAGTTTAGGAATAAGATTTTTTGGGTTGATATTAATTTCTGCAACCGGTGCTTCTGGCTGTGGTGCAGCAGCAGGAGCTATAACTTTTTCTACTTCCTGAAGAGTAGGAACTGCCTTTTCCACAACTTCCTGTTTGGGTAAAGCAGGGCTTATGCTAGCTTGAGGGATTGCTAAATTTTCAGGTTTTTTTTTTAGTTGCTCAGCCATTTGCTGAACATTAGGATTTTGACTTAAGCTTACCGCTTGGCTAATATGGCTTATCTTAATCAGCGTAAGTTCAACTTGTAAGCGTTGGTTTTTACTGATTTTATAATTTAAATCGCATTGGTTAGCAATATTTAAAGCGCTTATTAAAAAAGAAGCTGAAGCTAATTTAGCTTGCTCCAAATATTTTTGTTTAATATTCTCACTAACCTCTAATAATTGAACGGTAGCGGCGTCTTTACAAACCAGTATATTTCTAAAGTGCGATGCTAAGCCAGTGATAAAGTTATTTCCATCAAAACCATTGTTTAAAATCTCATCAAACAAAAGTAAAGCGGCTGGCGTGTTTTGTGCCATTAAAAACTCGGTCACCTTAAAATAATAATCGTAATCAAGAATATTAAGGTTATCAATAACAGCTTGATAATTAACCTGTCTGTTAGAAAAACTAACAATTTGGTCAAACATAGATAAGGCGTCTCTTAAACCACCATCTGCTTTTTGGGCAATCAGGTGTAAGCCATCTTGGTCATAAGCAATCTCTTCTCTGGTAGCAATTTTAGCCAAATGCTTAGCCATATCTTCAACCTTTATCCTGTTAAAGTCGAATATCTGACAACGCGATAATATGGTTGGTAATATTTTGTGCTTTTCTGTTGTTGCTAAGATGAAAATAGCGTAAGAAGGTGGTTCTTCTAAAGTTTTCAAAAAGGCATTAAAAGCACTTTGAGAAAGCATGTGAACCTCATCTATGATATAAACTTTATATTTTCCGGCTTGTGGAGGTATTCTTACTTGGTCTATTAAATTTCTGATATCATCAACAGAATTGTTTGATGCTGCATCTAGCTCATGAAAATTAAAAGAGTTACCATTTTGGAAAGAAATACAAGACGCACAAGTGCCACAAGCTTCACCTGTTGGAGTTAAATCCAAGCAGTTGATGGTTTTAGCTAAAATTCTGGCGCAAGTTGTTTTACCTACACCTCTTGGTCCGCAAAACAAAAATGCTTGCGCAAGCTGGTTGTTTTTGATAGCGTTCTTTAAAGTATTGGTGATATGCAGCTGCCCCACAACACTTTCAAATGTTACAGGTCTGTATTTTCTAGCCGATACTATAAAGTTCTCCATCAGGGTGCTAAAATAGAAAGATGTATTTGATTGTGCAATTTAAAAATGATTAAACATACAGCTTTGTTTGAATTATATTTTGTTTTATTAAATTAATTTTTTCATTTTTAATAGACCAATTTTAAACCAATGCATAAGTTCTTATTTTTTGTAAAACTATTACCTGGTTTTATAACTTTTTTATTCAGAAAAGTAATAAAATGAAGGTATTACCAAATCTTCAGATGGAGTTCTTTAATATAAAATCCTTTTAATCTCTTGTTTATCAACTAAATGTTTTCTACCTTTGCAGTCCCGTAAAATCGGGTAAAACAATAGTAAGAAATGAATCAATACGAAACCACTATCATTCTTACCCCATTGTTATCAGAAGAAATCGCAAAAGAAGTGATTGCAAAATTCACTCAGATTTTAACTGATAGCGGCGCCGAAATTGTCCAAGAGGATAATTGGGGTTTGAAAAAACTAGCGTATCCAATTGAGAAAAAATCAACTGGATATTATCATCTAACTGAATACAAGGTATCAGGAGAGGTTATCGGCAAATTTGAATTAGCGTTAAAACGTGACGAGCGTGTTATGAGATTTTTAACAGTACGTTTAGATAAACATGCTGTAGCTTATAACGAGAAAAAACGTAACGGCGCATTTAACAAGAAAAAAGCGGAGGCAGCAAACTAATGGCACAAGATCAAATCCAATATGTTACTGCTCCCAAGGTGGAGGATAACAGAAAGAAATACTGCCGTTTTAAGAAAAATGGTATCAAGTATATCGATTACAAAGACGCCAACTTTTTATTGAAGTTCATCAATGATCAAGGTAAAATTTTACCTCGTCGTTTAACGGGTACTTCTTTAAAATACCAGCGTAAAGTAGCTCAAGCAGTTAAAAGAGCTCGTTTAATTGGTATATTACCTTTTGTTACAGACGGTTTAAAATAAGGAGGCTAAGCAGATGGAAGTTATATTAACACAAGATGTAAAAAACCTAGGCGAGAAAGACGATATCGTTTCAGTAAAGCCAGGTTACGGCCGTAATTATTTAATTCCTCAAGGTCAAGCTATTTTAGCTACTGAGTCGGCAAAGAAAGTTTTAGCTGAGAACATCAAACAAGCTCAGTTCAAACAAGAAAAAATTAAGAAAGACGCAGATGCTGTTGCAGCTAGATTAACTGATGTAAGATTAAGCATTGGTGCTAAAGCTGGAGAAAGCGGTAAAATCTTTGGTGCTGTTAACACAATTCAGGTTGCTGATGCATTAAAGAAATTAGGCTTTGATGTAGACAGAAGAAGAATTACTTTTGATTCTGATGTTAAGTTTGTTGGTGAGTACATTGCTAATTTAAACTTACACAAAGAAGTTAAAGTACAAGTTCCTTTTGACGTAGTTGCTGAGTAATTTATCGGTACATGAATAATTTAAATGCTTCCTGATCATGTTCAGGAAGCATTTTTTTTGAAATCATATATGGCAAAATCATCTTCTATCCTGCAAAAGTTATCTAAAATCATACTCAGACTCTTGTTATGGTTTTTAGGTATCAGTATCGTATGGGTTATCCTGTTGAGATTTATAAACCCTCCTCTTACCTATTTGATGCTGCAAAGAGGTTTTGAAAGAAAAGCAGAAGGTAAAACATGGAAGCTCAAAAAAGAATGGAAAGATTTTGAAGAGATCTCCATGAACCTCAAAAAAGCAGTTTTAGCTGCCGAAGATGCTAGGTTTTTGGTTCATCATGGTTTTGATTTTGAAGCTATAGAAAAAGCCTATCAAAAAAATAAGAAAGGCAAAAAAATACGTGGGGGTAGCACTATATCTCAGCAAACTGCAAAAAATGTATTTCTATGGCCAGGTAGGTCTTACGTAAGAAAAGGTTTTGAAGCTTATTTTACCTTGCTGATTGAACTCTTCTGGTCTAAAGAAAGAATTTTAGAGGTTTATCTCAATGTTATAGAAACCGGAGATGGTATTTACGGTATGGAAGCCGCTACGCAAACTTATTATGGTAAATCTTGCGAAAGCCTATTAAAAGGAGAAGCTGCTTTATTAGCGGCAGTTTTACCTAACCCAAGAAGGTGGACACCCCTAAAACCAACTGCCTATATCTACTACAAACAAGGTGTTATTTTAAGGAATATGAGAAACCTAGGAAAATTGAAATTTTAGATACCCTGAGGTAAAGAAAATACCCTATTATGCCAACTATCTAGAAACTTACATTCCCACTTTTCTTGATATTCTTGATAGCTTTGTACCAGATTATTAAAAACAATAGTATTTTGGTTAATCTGTCCCTCTGCTATTAAAGATTCAAAACCTTCACGACTTAAAGCTTTTACTTCTTCTTGCTCTTTATAAGCGATGTTAAATCTGTCAAAAAGATTCACCTGATATTTTTCCTGAATTTCTTTCATCAAATGAACAGATTTATCAATAGAACAACCGCTGGCTCCAGCTTGACTTTCATCCACAATTAAAACAAGGAAACGATTGTATCTTATTTCATATCCAGCTTTTAACTGTTGCTGATGTGCTTGCCAATCTGCAGTGAAATCTGCAAGTAATTGCTCAAGCTCTTGTACTTGAGCCTTGTTGAAAACGCTGTCTGATTGATAAATCCAAACTCTAGAAAGTGGGTGAAATTCCATAACCGTAAAATTAATAATATTAAATGTCTTGTACAGGATGATTAAAAGAGTTTACATTAATATGGAGTTAATAAGTGGAAAAATATATTTCATCCTTTTTAAATGTTACGTTAAATTAGAGCGTGAATTTACTATATGCCTTAAGTTTTATTTTCTGGAGTTTCTTAGGTATTCTAAATTATACCGATGAGCATAAAAATTTTTATAGAAAGCAAATAGAAGAGCTGCTGAAAAAGTATGATGCTGACCAATTATTGGGGACAAAGTCATTTACCTTAGAAGTGAATAACAATGGCTTTTTGCGTTACAAGAGGATACTAGCCAGTAACAAAACAGAATACTATTCCGTAAAAATAGAAAAAGTTCAAAAATTGAACTATTATGGAAATGAAAAGTCGGGTTGGTTAAGTGTCGTATGCGAGCCGTCTTCTGTTATCTTTCAGAGTTATAAAGACCCTTCCGGGGATGTTGACTCTATGGCGAATGAAATAAATTTTCCATTAAAGGGAATTTCTGAAGATGAACTTAACTCTCTCCATAAAAGTTTTGATGTTTTGAGAGAAAACACCAAAAATAATCCCTAAAATTAGGGATTATGGATAGTTTTTCTTATTTTGGTAACATTGTTTTTATGAATTAAATGAAGTTTGGTAAAATAAGTTATATTGTTTTAATATGTATGGTTCTTATTACCCATACCCTGATTCTGAATATTTGGTTAAGTAAAGATGCTATCCAAACTACTAAAGTAAGCTTCAAGAAGTATCAGAACACTAAAGATAGTTTAAAACAAGAGGGGAAGTTGATTAACTATAAAGCTATGCCTTCTCAAAAGGCAGAATCTATTTCCGTAAGTAGATAAAATATCCAGCACCTTCTTGGAAGATGCTGGAAGAATGATTAAATCAAATTATTATTTCTGGCTGTAATTTCTGCGATATCCAAGACTTCTATTTCTTGTTCTTTTTCAAAATGTTTAACGCCATCTTTCATCATCGTCATACAAAAAGGGCAACCTACAGCCACAACTTCTGCTTTAGTTTCTAAAACATCGTCCATTCTTTCAATATTCACATCTTTTTTGCCTTTCTCTGGCTCTTTAAACATTTGCGCTCCACCGGCTCCACAGCAAAGTCCGTTTTGCTTGCAACGTTTCATTTCTACCAAATCAGCATCTAAAACTTCCAATACTTTTCTAGGGGCTTCATATACGCCATTAGCCCTGCCCAAGTAACATGGGTCGTGGTAAGTTATTTTTTTGCCTTTAAAAGATTCTCCGTTTTCTGCTTTTAGCTTACCAGCATCAATAAGTTCTTGTATCAATTGCGTGTGATGGATAACATCATAATGACCACCTAAATTTGGGTATTCATTTTTAATGGTATTAAAGCAATGTGGGCAAGCGGTTACAATTTTTTTGATGTTATAACCATTCAAAACTTCGATATTCATCATGGCCTGCATTTGAAATAAAAATTCATTACCTGCTCTTTTAGCAGGGTCTCCGGTACAGTTCTCTTCTGTGCCTAATACCGCAAATTTAATATTGCAATGGGTTAAAATTTTAGCAAAAGCCTGCGTAACTCTTTGTGCTCTTTCGTCATAACTACCGGCGCAGCCTACCCAAAATAAAACTTCTGGTTCTTCGCCCGCAGCTATCATATCTGCCATGGTTGGTACTTGTATCATTGGTTATCTTTGTTAGTTATCGGTTTCTTTGGTAGAATCTTTAACATCGTCAAGTGTCCTTAACTCTTTTATCTTAAAATCTAATCCTCTTTATTTGCCCAATTAAATCTATCTGCAGGCGAATATTTCCAAGGAGCGCCATTATTTTCGATGTTAGAGAACATCGCGTTTAAGCTACCTGTTACATTAGATTCTTCCATCACAGCAAAGCGTCTTAAATCTAAGATGATAGAAAGCGGGTCTATATTTACTGGGCAGGCTTCTACGCAAGCGTTACAAGTGGTGCAAGCCCAAATTTCTTCTCTGCTGATATAGTCATCTAATAAGCTTTTACCATCGTTATAATCTTTACCGTGTTTATCTATGTTTCTACCAATTTCTTCCATTCTATCACGGGTATCCATCATAATTTTTCTAGGAGATAAAAGTTTGCCTGTTATATTAGCCGGACAAGAAGAGGTGCATCTACCGCATTCTGTACAGGTATAGGCATTCATCAATTGCACCCAGTTTAAGTCTTGTACATCTTTAGCTCCAAACTTATTATTTGCATCTATAGCAGGTGGTGTATAAGAAGGATTTAGCATCGCTTTTACCTCATGAGATACGGTTTCCATATTATTAAATTCGCCTTTTGGAGCAAGTTTAGCATACCAAGTATTAGGAAATGCCAAAATAATATGGAAATGTTTAGAGAATGGCAGGTAATTTAAGAATGCCAATATACCTAAGATGTGGAACCACCAACAAAAACGCTCAATTAGAATTAAAGAATTGATATCTGTAGGGAGTAAAGGTAGAATAAACTGAGATACAGGAAAACTACCAGCAAGTGTATAATGATGAACGCCAGCTTGTTGTAGCTTGTAATCTGCGGCATTCATGGTTAAAAAGGCCGACATTAATAAGACCTCTATCACTAAAATATAAATAGCATCTGATTTTGGCCAGGCAGTCATCTCTATACCTTTAAAACGCTTAAGCTGTAAGACCAGTCTTCTTGCTAAAAAAACAAATACGCCTAAAAGAACTAATAAAGCTAAGATTTCAAAAGAAGCTATCAAAAAGTTATAGAAGCTTCCTAAAAAAGAAAATACCCGGTGGGTACCAAAAATACCATCTATGATAATTTCTAAAACTTCAATATTGATGATGATAAAACCAACATAAACAAGTATGTGCATGATACCAGCTACAGGTCTGGCTGTCATTTTACTTTGGCCAAGTGCAACTTTAAGCATGTTTTTCCAGCGCTCCGGTTGATGGTCTGTACGGTCTATGTCTTTTCCTAGATTAATATTTCTGATGATTTTCTTAATACTAATGGTAAAAGCTATAATAGCTGTAATAAGTGCTAAAATGAAAATAATTTGTGCCAGCATAGTGTTTAAATTGATGATAGAGCTAATATAAAGATTAAATTCATAAAAACTATGCAAGCATAGTAATTTTCTTATTCACCTAGAATAGGTGTAATGTATTAAATGTTTTAATATCAAGAATTATACCCCTTAAGATTTTTTTCTTGTGATTGTAACAAAGCTTTCATGAACATCGTCTTAGGATACAAAACAGTTAATTTATGGAAGAGCAATTACTAGAAGAAGCTTTACAGCTGATGCTTGCCGGAGAGCAGGAGGATGATTCTATATTGGGCGAAGTATTGGCTATTGTACAAAAAGTTTTAGCCTAATATCGTAAGGGTTTTAAGGTATGGATGCATGATGAAATTCTTTTTGATGAGCTTTAAAGAGGTGACTTAAAGAAGTTTAGTAATTATTTGAAAATATTATTTGTATTTTATCAAAAAGAGGCTACATTTGCAATCCCGAAACGAAGCAACGTTTCCACCAAGATGGTACGGTAGCTCAGTCGGTAGAGCAATGGACTGAAAATCCATGTGTCGCCGGTTCGATCCCGGCCCATACCACCAGAAACCCTTTCGAGTTTATCTTGAAAGGGTTTTTTGCTTTGATAGCTATTTTTGTAAGCATGTGGATTTTTATTTTAATCTTTAAAAGATATAATGCTTAGGTTTTCTAATTTTGTTTATTAAGAAATAGCATGGCCATATTCCGTTTATTACTTTTTCCCTTTTCGCTGATTTACGGAATCATTGTTTGGCTGCGTAATAAATTTTACGATTGGAACTGGTTTAACAGTACATCTTTTAAGTTACCCCTTATAGTTATTGGCAATTTAGAAGTTGGTGGTGTTGGTAAGACGCCTTTAACAGAATATATCATCAGACTATTAAAGTCTGATTTTAAAATGGCTACTTTAAGTAGGGGTTACGGACGTAAAACCAAAGGTTTTAGGCTGGTAGAAGCAAACCAAGACGCATCCTTAAACGGCGATGAGCCTCAGCAATTGAAAAATAAATTTCCTGAAATAACGGTAGCTGTTTGCGAAGACAGGGTTTTAGGAGTGGAGAAACTTAAAGAAACGCATGAGCTTATAGTATTAGATGATGCTTATCAGCATAGAGCTTTAAAAGCTGAGATGAATCTTTTATTGTTTGATTATCATCGCTTAAAGCATTTGAAATTATTATTACCGGCAGGAAATTATAGAGAATCTTTTGCGGGTAAAAGCAGGGCCCGTATCATCATCATTACCAAATGCCCTATAGATTTATCCGAGATTGAGAAAAGAAACATCAAGGAATCTTTTTCTTTAGCTAGTTATCAAAAAATCTTTTTCTCATCCTTAGCATACAGTAAGCAACTGAGAAGAATAGCTACTGGCGAAGGTTTGGCTTTAGAAGAAATAGCAACCGGCACACCTATTTTATTACTTACGGGTATAGCTAGGCCAGCTTTATTACGAAAGGAAGTAGAAAAGTATAGCACTCATATTATTCATCATAATTATCCAGATCATCACCATTTCAGCCGAAAAAATATGCTTAAACTTGTAGCAGATTTTAAGAAATGTGGTAAAGGAGCATTCATTATTACAACAGAAAAGGATGCGGTACGTTTAAAATCTCAGGCTGATAAAGAACTATTGGCCCAACTTCCTATTTATGAATGGCCTATAGAGGTTGTTTTTAAACATGATGAATTGACTTTTAAAGAAGAAATTATAAGATATGTTAAAGCAGTTAAATGATTCTGTAGAATTTATAAAGAAAAGAATAGGCGACTTTGAGCCAGAGATAGGTATTATTTTGGGCACAGGTTTAGGTGGTTTGGTAAATGATATTGAAGTTACGCATCAATTATCTTATTCGCATATTCCTCATTTCCCTATTTCAACTTTAGAATTTCACTCTGGTAAATTGATATTTGGAACATTATCTGGCAAGAAGGTGGTAGCTATGCAGGGGCGTTTGCACTATTATGAAGGCTACAATATGAAACAAATTACTTTTCCGGTAAGGGTTTTAAAATTATTAGGTATTAAAACTTTGTTTGTTTCTAATGCAAGTGGAGCTTTAAATCCGGCTTTTAAAAAAGGCGATTTAATGATTATTGAAGATCATATTAACTTACAGCCAGAAAATCCGCTAACGGGAACAAATTTTGATGAGTTGGGTCCGAGGTTTCCAGACATGAGCGAGCCTTATCAAAAGCATTTGATAGAAAAAGCTTTGGCTATTGCCGCAAAAGAACAGATTACTTGCCATAAAGGTGTTTACGCTTCTGTAACAGGGCCAAACTTAGAAACCAGAGCAGAATATAAGTATTTAAGAATTATTGGTGCAGATGCTGTTGGGATGAGTACTGTACCTGAAGTTATTGTTGCTAACCACATGGGATTACCTGTATTTGCCATTTCTGTTTTAACAGATGAAGGTTTCCCTGAAACGTTGAAAGCTGTTTCGGTAGAAGAAATTATCAAAACTGCTACAGAGGCAGAGCCACACATGACCAATATCTTAAAACAGTTAATTTTATTGGTGTAATGTTAAAAAAGCTGTTCCTTTTACTTTTATTGGCTGTTGGATATTACCCTTTAATGGCACAGGTAATTCGTACACCGCGTACTATTGGAACGGGTAATACCAGATTTAATGATCCTTCTTCTCTTAATCCAAACCAAAATCAACCAAATGGGCAGCAGCAACCAGCGCAACCCAAACAAGAAATTAGTGTTGATTCTTTAAGAAAGCAATTAGAAACCAAGAAGGATTCTATTATTTACACAGCTAAGTTTATAAAAGTTACTAAAGAAGAGTTTTTAAGAGATAGCACTAGGTTATTTCCTTTAGATACCAGTACTACCAATTTTCATAGGTTTAATCCTTTATACGACCCAAAAAGCCCAACCATGAATACCGGAGCTATGGGTTTGGCTTATAGGCCGATGTTGTTTGAGCCCTTAAAAACTATTGGCTTTGATTTAGGCTATCATTTTTTTGATAGGTATTTAACCAAGCCAGAAGATATTATTTATTATCAAGCCAGGTCTCAGTTTACAGAAATGTATATGCTATCTACCACTTTTGGGGTAAATGCTGAACAGGCTTTTCATGTTATCCACAGTCAGAATATAAAACCCAATTGGAATGTAGGGGCAAAATATGCTACCAACCGTACAGAAGGTTATTATTTTGGGCAAACGGCTAACAATTTAAATGCTTCTTTATGGACATGGTACGAGTCTAAAAATAAACGCTATACACTTTTAGCAAACGCTATTTTTAACACCATAAAGAGTGGCGAGAATGGCTCTATCAGAAATGATTCTATTTTTACTGTACCTACCGTAGTACAGCCCGAGTTTGAAGCTACCCGTTTAGATGGAGCGCTACACAACTGGCGATATAATACCATCAACATCAAACAGTTTTACAATATTGGTAAGCAAAGATTTGCTTCGGCAGATAGTACATCGGCTTTGCCAACACAAAGGGTTAGCTATAATTTTACTTATAACAGGCAGAAATATTTTTTCAGAAATGAAGGAGTTGATACTACTGGGGTATTAAATAACTATTATATTTTTAGAGATTCTACTTCAGATTCTACCTTGGTAAATCATCTTAAAAACGAATTTGCTTATAGCTTTTATTTAAGAGGGAAGAAGCTCTCTTTTTTAAAGAATGAGTTGAAGTTGGACGTAGGTTTGGTACAAGATTTTTATGATTATAAGCAGGTTAATTATCAATCTCAATTTCAGAACTTAAGCTTAAAAGGAACTTTAAATTATAGCTTTAGCGATAAAGCCAGTTTAAAAGTAGACTTACAACAGATTTTCCAAGGCAGAAATATTGGTGATTTCTTGTATCAAGCGCAATCAGAAATAAAGTTGAGCAATTCTGCCGGTAGATTGGTCTTAGGTGCTTACTCTCAAAATCAGAGTCCTGCTATTATTTACGAACGTTGGTTCTCTAACCACCACCGTTGGAATTTGAATTTCGATAATCAAAAAACACAAAATTTATCTTTTGCTTATTTAAATCCTAAGTATCATTTTCAGGCTAAAGCCGAGTATTTTTTAGTGTCTAATCATCTTTACTTTTCATCAGAAAATAATATCATAGAGCCTAAGCAGTTAGGGAGTAATATCAACTTATTGAAATTAAGTGTTGGTAAAGATTTTAAGTTTGGCAAGTTTACTTTTGAGAATTATCTGGTTTACCAGAAAACAGATTTTGAGCAAATTTTAAGAACACCAGAAGTTTATACTTTCCATAGCATTTACATGCATCAGAATTTCTTTAAGGTTTTAAAAACCGAATTTGGTTTTGATGTGCGTTACTTTAGCCAATATACCGCACCTTCTTATGCGCCAGCTATTGGGCAGTTTTATAATGGTGAAGCGGTAAGGTTTAATACTTGGCCTATTGCCGATGCCTGGATAAGAACCAATTGGAAAAGAGCAAACTTATTTTTAAGGTATAACTATGTAAATAAAGGGCTTTTCTCTAATGGCTATTATACCGTTAACAGGTACCCAATGCCTTATTCTATTGCGCAATTTGGTGTAAAGTGGAATTTCTACGATTAAGTTTTTTGTTTCTTCTTTTTAGCTGCCGGAAAAAGGATATTGTTTAGAATAAGCCTGTAACCTGGAGAGTTGGGGTAAAGATTTAAATCTGTTGGCGGATCGCCCACGATATGTTGATAATCTTCTGGATCATGGCCGCCATAGAAAGTCCATTGTCCTTTTCCAAACTGTCCGTGAATGTATCGGGCTTCATTTGCAGCTTTTAATTCGCCCATCACCAATACATCAGGTTTAATGGTTTTATTGTTAAAAGAAGTGGTTTGCCCCATAAAACCTTTGATAACCTTTTCATGGTTTTGAGTAAGCATGGCAGGAACAACATCCCATTTTGCCGAAAAATCAAATAGCGTAAAGAAATCTCTTGTTCTTTCTATATTCCTGAAGCTGGTAGCATCAATATTTGAAAACTCGTAATTAGATGGATTTAAATCCAATAGGAAATTCTGAAAAGCGAAAGTGTTATTGAAATTTAGTTTTTGCTGAGCCTGTGGATCGGCAGGGTCGCCATCAAACATGCTTTCGCAGATATCTGTTCCGGCGGCAGCCAAAGCTATATCATAGCTATCAGTACCAGAACACATGGCAAATAGAAAACCTCCTCCACTGCAAAAATCTCTTATTTTAGTAGCTACAGCTAGTTTCATTTGAGATACTTTTTTAAAGCCCATTTTTTTTGCTGTAGTTTCTTGCTGTTGCACATCATCTCTGTACCAAGTAGCCATGCGGTAATTGGCCCAAAACCTGCCGTATTGCCCTGTAAAATCTTCGTGATGTAGGTGAAGCCAATCATATTCAGGAAGTTTTCCGTTTAAGACCTCTTCATCATAAATAATATCGTAAGGAATTTCTGCATAAGTTAAAACCATGGTTACGGCATCGTCCCAAGGAAGCTTACTTTTAGGCGTATAAACAGCAATTTTTGGAGTTTTTTCAAGTTTTACGATATCCATATTCACTTCAGGATTAGATATCTCGGTAAAAATGGCTGTTACTTTAGCATCGGCAATAACTTCATAGCTTATTCCTCTTATTTTGAGTTCTTTTTCTATTGTGGTTTGATAATTGGTTAAAAAGCTCCCACCTCTATAATTTAATAGCCAGTTTACTTCCTGCTGGTTTTTTAAAATCCAATAAGTAAGTCCGTAAGCTTTTAAATGGTTTTTCTGATCTTCATCCATGGGGATAAGAATAGAAGCTGCAAAGCTTTTAAAAGTGAAAATGAGGAGCAATAAAAGGAGGAAGTTTTTTTTCATTTCTCTAAAATTAAGCATATTGAATGAAAACGATTAGTGGAGGCTAAAAATTTTATTAATTTTGCATTCTTAAAACCAACAATATGAGTAAAGCAATCATTAAAACCGAAAAAGGAGATATGACTGTAGCCTTCTATGATGAAGACGCACCAAATGCAGTAGCCAACTTTAAAAAATTAGCACAAGAAGGATTTTACAATGGCGTAACTTTTCACCGTGTTATTCCTGATTTTGTAGTGCAAGGCGGCTGTCCTTTTTCTAAAGACGCTGCAACAGCATATAAAGCTGGAAGTGGTGGTCCGGGTTATCATATAGACTGCGAGTTAACTGGTGGTAACCAATATCATGACCGTGGTGTGTTATCTATGGCGCATGCAGGAAGAAATACTGGTGGTTCTCAGTTTTTTATCTGCCACAGTCGTAACAATACTGCTCATTTAGACCGTAACCATACTTGCTTTGGTAAAGTTGTAGAAAATGTAGACGTTGTTGATGATATTAGACAAGGTGATAAAATTTTAAGCATAGAAATAGTAGAAGATTAATTAGCTTCAGCAAGAGATATGAATTTAACAGGCTTAGTAGCTGTTTCGGGGAAACCGGGATTATACAAATTAATAGGGCAAAACAAATCGGGTTTCATATTAGAAAGCTTAGATGCTCAAAAATCTAAATTAGTTGTTAATATGTCTACAGCTAAATTGGCATCTTTAGAAGATATTACCATTTATGGTGATGATGAAGATTTAAGATTAAAAGACGTTTTTGAGGCTATGAAAGCTTTTAAAGGTGTTGTTCCAGAAGCCAAAGTTGATGGTAAAGACCTTAGAAAATTCTTTTTTGAAGTAGCGCCTAACCATGATGAAACTAGAGTTTACTCTTCTGATATTAAAAAGATAGTATCATGGTTCCATATTTTAAAAGATCTTCCAGTTTTTACAGAAGAAGAACAAGCTGTTGCAGAAGTGCAAGAGGTTGAAGCTGTAGTGGAAGAAAAACCTCAAGCAGCCAAAGCTAAAGAAGCTAAGCCTAAAGCAGAGAAAGCTGCTAAAGCACCTGCTAAAAAAGCAACCAAGAAAGAAGCGTAATTGTTAATTTCTAAATAAAAAAGCCTCTAAGATTTTTCTTAGAGGCTTTTTTGATGCTATGAGGGATAAATATGAAACTAAATTATAGAAATATGACGAGCGGCTTCTAAGGCAGTTTTAATCATTAATTCTTTAGTTTCATGGTTAAACCTAAAAGCAGGCATATAAATACTAAATCCTGCAACCACCTTCCCGTTTTGGTAAATAGGTGTTCCTATACCAATAACTTGCACACTATCTTCAATTAAGACATAGCCTTGTTTTTTAATGATGGCTATTTGCTCTAGCAATTGTGTTCTGGAAGAAGCTTCTGGCCAAATAGATTTATCGGGTAAACCAAAGCGTTTAATAAATTGGGCTAGTTCCTTATCAGGCAGCATGGCAACTAATAACCTGCCGGTGGAGGCATCATAAGCATTTTTTTCATCAGCAGTTGTGGCCTGTATCAGTTGGTTGGCAATATGATGCTTTAAGATAATGCGCTTATTTTCTTTTAATACAGCTATCAAGCAGTTTTCTTGAAGCGCTTGTTGGGCAAGCAATAATTCTGGTTCTGCTCTATCTAACAGTTGTTTGTAGCCAAAAGAGCCGCTTGCAATTTCTGTAAAATTATCTCCAAGCAAATAGCCTTTTTCTTTTTCGGCTTTTTTTAAAAAGCCGCGGTCTACTAAAGTCTTGATGATATTGGCACAAGTTGCGGTATTTAAATTTAGGTGATCAGCAATATGCCCCATTAATTTTGGCTCTTTGGGGTTATTGGCTACGTATTCTAGGATGTCTATCGCTCGGTTTATCACTTGTATCATACAACCAAAACTACTATTTTATTCCACAATATAAAATTTTTGTTTTATAAAAATAAGTTTATTTAATTTGAAGCTCAGTTATTATTAAACCAAATTAAATGACAACATCAAAAAAAGGCTCTACCAATTTTGCCTTCATCATGATTACGATTTTGTTTTTCATGTGGGGCTTTGTTCATAATCTAGATCCTATATTAATACCACATTTAAAAAGAGCTTTCAGTTTAACCACTTTACAGGCTTCATTGGTAGACTCGGCTGTGTTTATAGCTTATTTTGTTGTGGCATTACCAGCCGGATTTTTACTCAAGAAAAAAGGCTATAAAGCCGGAATCATCTTAGGCTTAATGTTGTTTGCAGTAGGTTCTTATTTATTTATACCATCGGCAAACTTACAATCTTATACTTTTTTCTTGTAGCACTTTTTATTATTGCCTGTGGCTTAACCATTTTAGAAACAGCAGCAAACCCTTACGCATCTTTATTGGGGCCACCAGAGAAAGCTACTCAACGTTTAAATTTAGCACAATCTTTTAATGGATTGGCGGCTACTTTAGCACCTATCATTGGGGCTAAAATTATTTTAACAGAAGGTTTGCCCGAAGAAAAATTAGCTTTAATGACGCCGCAAGCAAGAGAATTAGCCCTTGCCGCAGAAGCAGCAACCGTTAAAATGCCTTACTTTATATTAGGCTCTGTTATTTTAGTGCTAGCCGTTATTTTCTTCTTCATGAAACTTCCGGAGATTAAAGAAGAGGAGAAAAGTACTTCTGGTTCTTCTTTATCTGTTTTTAGGCACAAACACCTTAATTGGGCTATAGCAGCACAATTTTTCTATGTTGGAGCGCAAGTTTGTATCTTCAGTTTCTTTATTCTTTATGCTACCCATGCAACCGGAATTTCTGAAATGAAAGCAGCAGAATATGCAGGTTTTGGGGTAGGAATGGCCTTTATGATAGGGCGTTTTGTAGGAACTTTCTTTATGAAATTTGTTAAGCCTCCGGTTTTACTGGCTATTTATGCCGTGTTATGTATGGGCTTAAGTGTTTTAGCTATGTATATCACAGGGTTAACATCTATTTATATTGTTATTGGTATTGCATTTTTTATGTCTATCATGTTCCCAACAATTTTCTCTTTAGGGATAAAAGAATTAGGAGAAGACACTAAGCTAGGAAGTAGTTTCATCATCATGTCTATTGTAGGAGGAGCTATTTTACCTCTAATTTTTGGTCATGTAAGTGATTTATATGGTAATATCCAGCTGGGTTATATTGTACCTGCATTTTGCTTTTTTGTGATTTTAATCTTTGCTGTTCATGGTCATAAAGTTTCAACCGTAAAAAAATGAAAAGATATTGTTTAGCTCTCGATTTAAAAGACGACCCTAAGTTAATTGCCGAGTATGAGGCATGGCATAAAAAAGTTCCGCCTGCGGTTACTTTCAGTATCATTTCAGCAGGTATTAGAGATATGGAAATCTATAGAACCGGAAACAGGTTATTGATGATTATGGAGGTGGATGACAATTTCTCTTTTGATAAAAAATCAAAAGCTGATGAAAAAAATGCCAAAGTACAAGATTGGGAAACTCTTATGTGGGATTTTCAACAACCTTTGCCTTTTGCAAAAGAAGGAGAGAAATGGGTTTTAATGGATAAGATTTTTGATTTAAAGTAATATGAGTAAGAAGTATTTACAGCTTCATTCACATGATAATGTGCTGGTAGCGCTACAAGATTTAGAAAAGGGTTTAACCGTAGATTTTAACGGTAACGTGTTAACCCTTAAAGAGGATATTCCGGCTAAGCATAAATTTTATTTAAATACGATGCAGCCTGGTGATGAGGTAACCATGTACGGTGTTTTAGTTGGTAAAATTCAAACTCCGGTAAATGAAGGAGATTTGATGACTGTAAACAATCTTAAACATGCAGCAGAAGATTATGCTTACAGAGAAGTAAGTTACCAATGGGAAAAACCAGATGTAAGTAAATATATTGATAAGACTTTTTTAGGCTATCATCGTGAAGACGGGCGTGTAGGTACCGCAAATTACTGGTTATTTATACCCACAGTATTCTGTGAAAACAGAAACCTAGATGTTATTAAAGAAGCTTTACACCATACTTTAGGCTATGCTGTAACTGATAAGTATAAACTTTATACAAAAGCTTTAAGAGAGGCTTTAGAAGCAGGTAAAGATATCCAAAACTTATCTTTAGAATTAAATGCCGTACAACCTACAGAACGTTTATTTAAAAATGTTGATGGCATAAAATTCTTAAATCACCAAGGTGGTTGCGGAGGTACCAGACAAGATGCCGAGTTATTGAGTAAGCTTTTAGCCTCTTACGCTAATCATCCAAATGTTGCGGGTGTAACGGTTTTAAGTTTAGGATGCCAGCATCTTCAAACGCAAAACTTTTTAGATGATTTAAAGCGATACAATCCAAATTTCAATAAGCCTTTATTAGTTTTTGAGCAGCAACAAAGTAAAAGCGAGGAGCAACTCATTAAAGATGCCATACAGCAAACTTTCTTGCAATTGGTAGAAATCAATAAAATTGGAAGAAAGCCAGCGCCTCTATCAGCTTTAACTGTAGGTGTTAAATGTGGAGGTAGTGATGGTTTTAGCGGAATTTCCGCTAATCCGGCGGTTGGTTATACCGCAGATTTGTTGGTAACCTTAGGTGCTAAGGTATTATTGGCCGAGTTTCCAGAGTTGTGCGGTGCAGAGCAGAACATGATAGACCGCTGTGAAGGGAAAGAAATTGCAGAAAAGTTTATCCACTTGATGCAAACTTACGATGCACAGGCACATGCCGTAGGTTCTGGTTTTCACATGAATCCATCGCCGGGTAATATAAAAGACGGTTTAATTACCGATGCTATCAAAAGTACCGGAGCAGCAAAAAAAGGAGGTACAGCGCCTGTGGTAGATGTTCTAGATTATACAGAACCAGCAGTTAAACCAGGTTTAAATTTAGTTTGTACACCAGGTAATGATGTTGAGGCTACTACCGGAAAAGCAGCTAGCGGGGCAACCTTAATTTTATTTACTACAGGTTTGGGTACACCCACGGGTAACCCAGTTTGTCCGGTTATTAAAGTTGCTACAAACTCGGGTTTAGCTTTAAGAATGTCTGATATTATTGATATTGATACAGGCGCTATTATTAGAGGAGAGAAAAGCATCGCAGAAATGGGAGAAGAGATTTTAGACTATTGTATCAAAGCTGCTAGCGGCGAAATAATACCAAAGGCGGTAGGTTTAAATCAGGATGATTTTATCCCTTGGAAAAGAGGTGTAAGTTTATAAGTTCATATTATTGTAATCATTAAAATAAAGAAGACGTGTTTTCATTAGAAGGTAAATCAGCCGTTGTAACAGGAGCAGGAAGCGGTATTGGGCAAGCTATAGCGCTAACTTTTGCAAGGCAAGGGGCTAAAGTTTATGTTTTAGATGTTAATCAGGAACAGGCTAGTACAACTGTTTTCAAGATTCAGGAAGACGGCGGGGAAGCATTTGCATTTGCATGCGATGTTACCAATCAGCAAATCGTAAAATCTGTATTTGAAAAAATTGGTAACATTAATATTTTGGTTAATTGTGCCGGTATTGCTCATGTTGGTAATGTGGTAAACACTAGCGAAGCAGATTTTGATCGCGTTTATCAAGTAAACGTAAAAGGAACATATAACTGTTTACATGAGGCTTTGCCTTATTTCACCAAAACACAACAGGGTGTTATCTTAAATGTAGCCTCTATTGCGGCTTATGTAGGTTTAAATGATAGATTTGCTTATAGCATGAGTAAAGGAGCTGTTTTTGCCATGACTTTAAGTGTTGCTAAAGACTTTATTCATCAAAATATCAGATGTAATTCTATATCCCCGGCAAGGGTACACACTCCTTTTGTTGATGGTTTTATAGCTAAAAATTATCCTGGTAAAGAACAAGAGATGTTCGAGAAATTATCTAAATCTCAGCCTATAGGCAGAATGGGTAGTGTTGATGAAATTGCTACATTAGCATTATACTTATGTAGTGATGAAGCTGGTTTTATTACTGGTAATGATTATCCTATAGATGGTGGATTTATAAAATTGAATAACTAATAAATTAAAATGCTTTCTTAAGAGAGCTTCTGATAAAACATACAAACAATGAAATTAATAAGATACGGACAAGCAGGAAAAGAAAAAACAGGTGTTATTATTAACGATAAAAGATATGATACATCTGCATTTGGTGAAGATTATAACGAGGCATTTTTTGAAAACGATGGCTTAAATAGATTAGCAACCTTTTTGAAAGAAAATGAAGGTAATTTGCCAGAGGTTTCTGCATCAGAAAGATTAGGTTCGCCTGTAGCAAGACCATCAAAAATAGTTTGTATTGGTTTAAACTATGCTAAACACGCCAAAGAAACAAATGCACCTATTCCGGCAGAGCCTATTTTGTTTTTTAAATCTACCACAGCTTTAGTTGGTCCAAATGATGATATCATCATCCCTAAAAACTCGGTTAAAACAGATTGGGAAGTAGAATTGGCTTTTGTAATTGGTAAAAAAGCAAGCTATGTTGAAGAAGCAGATGCTATGGATTATATTGCTGGTTATTGCTTGCACAATGATGTTAGTGAGCGTGAGTTTCAACTGGAGCGTGGTGGTACTTGGGATAAAGGAAAAGGCTGTGATACATTTGCTCCTATTGGCCCATGGTTAGCTACAAAAGATGAAGTTGCTGATGTAAACAACTTAAGACTTTGGTTAAAAGTAAACGATAAGATATTTCAAGACGGTAATACCGATGATTTAATTTTTAGTATACCTAAACTGGTAAGTTATTTAAGTCATTTCATGACTTTATTGCCTGGGGATATCATCTCGACAGGAACGCCACATGGCGTAGGTTTAGGCTTTAATCCGCCTGTATATTTAAAACCAGGAGATGTTGTAGAGTTGGGTATAGATGGCTTAGGAACTTCTAAGCAACAGGTTAAGGCATATCAAGGCTAATCATTATGGATTTAGGATTAAAGGATAAAGTTATTGTTGTATCTGGTGGAGCCAAAGGTATAGGAGAAGGCGTTTGTAGAGTTTTGGCTCAGGAAGGTGCCATTCCTGTTATTTTAGGCAGAAACCAAGCTGATAATCAATTATTAGCAGATGATATTGCTAAAGCAGGAGGGCAAGCATTTTGTGTGCAAGCAGAATTATCAAACCCAGTAGCTTGTGAAGATGCCATTAAAGCAGTTGTAAAAGCCTTTGGCAGGATAGACGGTTTGGTTAATAATGCAGGTTTAAATGATGGTGTAGGTTTGGAAAATGGTTGTTATGAGGGTTTTGTGAAAAGTTTACACCATAGCTTGGTACATTATTATTTACTCGCTCATTATGCTTTACCTTACTTAAAAGCATCTAAAGGTAGTATAGTAAATATTGGTTCTAAAACAGCAGAAACCGGACAAGGTAATACCTCTGGCTATGCAGCAGCAAATGGCGGAAGAAATGCTTTAACCCGCGAATGGGCAGTAGAATTACTAAAATACGGTATTAGGGTTAATGCTGTTATTGTTGCCGAGTGTTGGACACCACAGTATGCTAAATGGATAGAAACTTTAGCAAATGCGAAAGAAAAGTTAGCAGAGATTACAGCTAATATTCCATTAGAAAACAGAATGACAACTACGCTAGAAATTGCGAATACGGTAGCGTTCTTAATGTCAGATAAATCAAGTCATACCACCGGGCAGCTGATTCATGTTGATGGCGGCTACGTACATCTGGATAGGGCTTTGGCTAATGCATAAAAAAAACGGGGCTAGATGATCAATCAGCCCCGTTTTTTATTTCTCTAAGAAGTTAATCTAGTATATTTACCCTAACATCCGCATTTAAACCTCTTAAAAAGCTATTTAAATAGGTTTCAAAACCACTTTTAGTTTTAAATTGAGTGTTTGAATACTCCCAGCATCCTAAAGCAAAATAAGAGATGGATTCTTTAGTGTTTTTTAAAGAGAGTTCTGCAAAATAAGAATTAGAAAGTTTTTCGGTATCGGGTATTTTGCCAGATTTTATAAAATGCTTTGTAGGCACAACAATAGCAATACCTATTACATTTTCTTTATTATAGCTCTGCTTATCGTAAGTGTAAAGGGCAATCCAATTTTTAGTTCTTATTTCATCTAAAGCAACATCGGTCACTACTTTAGGTAAACCAATCATTAAATTTTCATCAGTTTTATGTTTTGATGATACATTTATCTGATTTTCATAAGCATAGCTTGATGCCCAAATAGCGGGTTTTTCTTTTATTTTGAAGTTTTTATTGTTTAGTCGAGCTTGATGATGCTTAATCTGTAATTGGCTGTAAATAGGGCCTTCTGTTAAAATTCTACATTTAGTTTTTTTGACAGGATAAAGGGTATCGGTAGCAATACTACCTATTCTTTTAAAACCATTTTTAGTGCTTATGGCAATACCACCAATGCCAACAGAATTTCCCACAGGCAGTATATCTCTGCCCCATTTTTCCATGACATGATAATTATCTACCACTTCCATTTTATCAGTTAAACCCACATTTTCGGGTGAAATTTCCGCTTGTAATTTTCCAAACAAATCCTTAGCATGTCTACCATCTAAATAATGGCGGTAACCTACTTTATCGTTCTCCCAAGTTGGTCCGTCTGTTTGGTAAGGCTGAAAGCCACTAACTTTAGGCAAGTTTTGGCAACTGAAGAACCATTATCTCTTACCGTTACTGTAGTATTGATATTCATAATATGATTTTCATTGATGGAGTTGTTACCCAGTCGGTTAAGTGTTAAACTTCTGGCTCCATTAGAAAACTGACCAGCTATTAGTAATGGATTAGTTGTGTTATTTAAATTAATAGTTAAGGTTCTAGTATGATTAATAATGTTAGGACTTGTTCCTGTTTGCGCTCCAAATGCAGCCAGACCAACTATTTTAGTCTTTCCATTTCCAGAAAAAGTAAAAGTAGAGTTAGGAACGAAAGATGTATTAGTTGAGTTGTTTGAATTATAAACATGAATATCAATCATATCTCTAATATCTAAAGCAGCATCTATGTTATTTCCCGAGCCTATTGTACCATTGTTAATAATACGTGATGCTGTAGAATCCGTTTGTAAATTTACTCCTACTCTAAGCACATTATAGGTTACAGAAGAAACATTTCCTTGTGTAGCACCTGTAGCTGTTACATAAGCAACAGCGCCACTGCTTCCACTTTCTAATTTACCGTTCGCCTCAATATAAAGATTTCTACAACTTACGGTAAAGGCTGTTGTGGTATTAGGTGCTGTAATTGTAACAGTGCTTCCGCCAATAATATGTACATTATCTCCAGCTTGTGGTCCATTTGCATTTACTGCTGCCCCTCCAACCCTAGTCCATGTACTGGTGCTATTCCAAGCTCCACCAACTGCAGTAGATACGTAATCACCAGTTAGTCTTGCAGGTATAGTAGTCTGCCCAAAAGCAGTAAAACTAATGCTCATCATGAGCAAAATTGCCATGAAGTTTAGCTTCATGAATTTAAATTTACGAGTAGAAATTTTCATAATTGGTTATTTAAAATGATTAAAAAAACTTGTTAATACTTTTGCTGATAAAATTTTCGATAAAGGCTTTTGCCTTTTCTAATTGGTTATCATAAAGGTAGGTTTAGAATTATTTTTCAGATTTGCCAGATGTTGCATCTTCTTGTTTCAACTCGCCAAAACAAGCAGTTTAGGTCTTTTTAGATGTTTCATCCTTTTAAATCTAACATACTTGCAACTTTTAAATAATCAATTGCAACATGTAAGCATTTGGTCTATAGCAGCTTCACCTACCTTAGCTTTACCAAATAAACCACATGATACTTCATTTTATAAACTTTAAAAAAATTGCGAGATACACCCTTGTAGCTTTCACATTAGCAAATTTTGGAACTGCCAAGGCACAAAGCAATTTACTTAGTAATGCAGGTTTTGAAATTACTCCAACAGGTACACCAGCGTTTTTAAATACATCAAATGCTGGCACCCCTTCAGGTCGTCCAAATGAATGGCAGCTTATCATTTCTAGTAGTAACTGTTCTGGTAGTCCATGTGCTTTAGGTTCTGCTACTATTGTAAGTAATACAGTAAATTCTGGGGCGAGGTCTTTATTTTTACAAATAGATAAACAAACCAATAGAAATGATATCAGGTTGTTACAATCCTTCGGAAATATAACACCTGTACCTGCCGGAAATTATGTAGTTAGTTTCTACATGAAATCAGATCAGGTATATCCGGTAACGGTTAATATTTTTAAATCTACCGAGAGTATTACCTCTAATGGAGATGGCTCTGGTACAGTAGCTACCCCTTTACAAGTTTTTACACCTACCAGTACATGGCGTAGGTACAAAATGTATGTAGATATTTCAACTTGGACGGTTACAGAACGTACCAACATGCGTATTTCTATTCGGCCAAATACATCAACAGCACTTCCTACAGGTCCTTATCCAAAAAACATTTGGTTTGATGATATTTCTATCGTACCGCTTACGGCTTTGGCCGAGCTAAAAGATATAGCCATAGATGTTGCTGAAGAGCGTAAATTACTAGCACAAAATGCAGGCTATGATGCCGAGGCCAATACCCTAGCTTTAGAAATTGAAGCTTTAAGAGATGCAACACCAGGCACTCCTTTAGTTCCTCAAAAAGCAATAGGGTTTAATCCGCCACCATTGCATACTACAGAGGCTACAAATCCATTTATTGCCAGCTTAAATGCTTGGGCTTCATCTTATTTAGCAAGTAGTTTTCCTGCTTTTGCAAAATCTACACCTGGTAATTTTGTTTTCCCACAGGAATATAATTCTCGCCTGTTAGGAGATAATATAGAGAAAATGTACTGGTTGCTAATTTCTCCGCAAAGTAATTACCGCAATCATCCAGAGCTTTTTAGACGCTTTTTAATGAGTTTATATGCTACTTCTGATGATTATTTAATCAACGGGTCTGATAGTAATGGTGTGCCAGGTACAACGGCAAATGCTTTAAATGATTGGTTTGCAGCTCCATTAGTAACCTATGGTTGGTACATGTCTGAATTTTCTTTTCCTGATTATATACCTACTAGCTTAAAGCAAAAAATGCGTGGTGCAGCCGATGAAATGGGCAGACAATTCTTCAACAGGTCTAATATCATCTTTAGCCAAACAGAATTATTAAAAGGTATTTATACCAATCGAGATATATCTTATGCAGAAGTATTAATCCATGCGGGTTTATATAGAAATAATAATGGTTGGATTGATAGGGCTAAAGTATTGGTAGATTCTTTACATCAATACGGTTTATATCCTGATGGAGGTTACAGCTATATCAAAAAGCAAAATGAAGTAGCAAATTATCATGGCGGTACAACGGCTTCTCTAGCTAAAATTTGGGCTATGATAGAGTATCAGCCTGCTTGGGATATCATTTCAAAATCAGCCAATTATGAAATTTTAGACATAGAACCCTTAGAGGTACCAGAGTATTACACGGCAGGCGCCTGGAAAACGATGTGGAACGGTGCAACACATTTGTTTTCTAGGTCTGCCTCTTTAGCGCCCATTTTATACATCACAGAAAATCCATACCTGAAATCTGTTTATGATAGATACCATCAGGTTTATGGTTTTGATGGCGACCCACTTTCGGTTACTTTTCATAAGATGAATCTGTCATCTTCACCAGTACCCGATAATTTTTTTGTTTATAACAGAAATATCCAAGGACCTAAAGCAAGATATGGCCGTTTCTCTTATGCTGCATCTGGTAGAAATGTCTCTGGTAATGAGGATTTTCCAGGTGCACAAACCATTGTTGGCGCCATGACAACCCAGCCCGGAAGATTTGCCGGACAAGATGAAATGGATGCTGCTTTAATGGCTGTACATGCTAAAGTTCATGTTAGAAACTTTGCTACTAGTACCAGAACAACAGAATGGACAGATTGGGGCTATATGAGTACCAAAATGAATGCTAAAAGTAATGTAGCTAAAACTGCTGCTACAATTTCTACTCCTTCTATTTTACAATACCAAACATCCGGCCCTAGAGGTTTTGATACCAACTGGGCTTCTTTTCAGCAATGGATCATGTTGCCAGATAGAATGGTAGGTTTGGTAGAAGTTTATCCTAAAGATAATGTAGCTACGCAAGCAGGTAGTATTGATGGCCGTATCAGATTTACTTACGGAAGGTTCGGCTTATTAAACCCAAAAGTTTTTACCATAGATGAGCCTGGCAAAAGATATACCTATGGTGGCTTAAGAGCTATTATACATCAGCATGATTTTACTTCTGTAGATACTGCTATGGCCGGTACTTTAAGAGATTTCGTTAGGTTAGCCTCAGAAATTAGATTAAGATTTAACCTTTCTACAGGAACAACTCCATTCACATATCCGGCAAATACCAGAAAATTCTTCATCACAGAAATCAGAAGAGCAAACGCAACGGGGGAAGCTTCGGTAAGCCGACTTACCGTAAACGGTGTTAAAGGGTTAGTGGTAAGGTTAAACGGAGCAGTTTATGCATCATTTAGAAATGATAACAACACAAATGTAACGCTAAATCTAGATACTTTAATGCCAGCAGGTAATCAGCATGAAATTCATTTTACCCGTGGAGATAACTTTGTACCATCACCACAAACCCTTACTGCTAGGTCATACAGTATAGCTGCAAATGAGCAAATTTTATTCATATCATCTAACGATAGTTCTATTTTAGGTAGTCCATGGTTAAATTTTAACCAAACTTTGGCTACTAGTGGTATTTATACTTTACCGGTAAGTTTGCTTTCTTTCAATGGGTTTAACCAAAATAATGAGGTTAAGCTGGCTTGGTCTACAGCTACAGAAACCAATAACCAGAAGTTTCATATTTATAGGTCTAATGATGGTAAAAACTTCCATTTATTAAAAAGTATAGCTGGTGTAGGTAATTCATCTGTTCCTCAAAATTATAGCTTAACTGATGCAAAGCCTTTAAGCGGAACAAATTACTATAAATTGGTTCAAGTAGATTTTGATGGAAAATCTACAGAATTAAAAATTATTGCAGTAAATACGGGTATCTCCAATCAGCAAGAGCTAGATATTATTGTTTTACCCTCAGAATTTAAGCTCTCAGCATTTACGGCTAAAGAAGAAAACGCTAAGCTTTATGTTTACGATATCTCTGGTAAATGCGTACAAACTTCTTTATTAAGTTTTGCAAAAGGAGAAAACCATGTTTTCCTAAGTAAAGTACCTTTAGTAAAAGGCGTTTATATAGTGAAGCTTGAAGTAGGCACAAAACAGGTACATAAGAAATTTATTCATGGTGAATAATCTTTTTAAAACCTTAATTTTGCCAGCTTAAACAGCATAAGTTTTGGGCGAACAAAAGATATTAGAGCAATTAGAAGTTTTTGACATTGCAGAAGAAGGTAAAGGTGTAGCAAGACATCAAGATTTGGTGGTTTTTATAGAAAAAGCTATCCCTGGTGATGTTGTAGATGCCGCAGTTTATAAAAAGAAGAAAAAATTTGCTGAGGCCAAGGTGCATACGCTACATCAACCATCGGCAGATAGGGTAACACCTTTTTGTGTACACTTTGGAACTTGCGGAGGCTGCAAATGGCAGCACATGGATTATAGCGCACAGTTAAAATACAAGCAAAAATCTGTTACTGATGCTTTGCAAAGGCTTGCAGGTTTAGATGTTGCACATACCGAGCCTATTTTAGCATCGGCAGAAACTACTTATTACCGTAACAAATTAGAATATACATTTTCTAATAAAAGATGGTTAACCCAAGAAGATGTTGCCTCTGGCGAAGCTATGGAAATGAATGCTTTAGGTTTTCATGTACCTCTTCGTTTTGATAAGATTTTAGATGTTCAGCATTGCTGGCTTCAGGCTTCTCCTTCTAATGAAATTAGAAACAGCATCCGCGATTTTGCTTTAGCTAATCAAATTTCTTTTTACGATTTAAGAGCTCATGAAGGTGCGTTAAGAAATTTAATCATCAGAACTTCTTCAACAGGAGAACTGATGATTGTGATGGTTTTTGCTTATCCGGAAGAAGGGCAAGTAGAGCTTTTGATGGATTTTGTGAAAGCTAGTTTTCCTCAGGTAAATTCGCTTATGTACATCATCAACCAAAAGAAAAATGACACCATTTTTGATCAAGATATTTTATTATACCACGGGCAGCCTTTTATTTATGAAGAAATGGAGGGCTTGAAGTTCAGAATCGGGCCTAAATCATTTTACCAAACCAACTCTTTACAAGCTTATGAATTGTATAAAATAACGCGTGATTTTGCAGGTTTAACAGGTAAAGAATTGGTTTACGATTTGTATACCGGTACAGGTACCATTGCCAATTTTGTAGCAAAAGATGCTAAAGAAGTTGTTGGGGTAGAGTATGTGCCAACGGCCATAGAAGATGCAAAGGTAAACTCACAAATTAATGGTATAAACAATACGAAGTTTTATGCTGGCGATATGAAGGACGTTTTAAATGCCGAATTTATAGCCCAACATGGCAAACCCGATGTGGTGATTACAGACCCTCCAAGGGCGGGTATGCACCCTGATGTTGTAGAGCGCTTAATGGAGATGGAGGCTGATAAAATTGTTTATGTAAGCTGTAATGCGGCTACACAGGCTAGAGATTTGCTGCGTTTAAAAGAGAAATATGAAGTGAGCAGAATTAAACCTGTTGATATGTTCCCTCAAACGCAGCATGTAGAAAATGTGGTTTTATTAGAATTGAAGAAATGAATCAAGAAGATTTAATGGGTAATCCGGCTGCGGGGGAAAATCAAAAACCTCAGGAAAGTCCTTTACTCTCTTTAAAAAAAGATTTAGCAAATTATAAAGATGCCATTAGGGAGGTTGCCATAGAAATTATGGTAGAAGGTTTATCGGCCCATCCTATATTTATTGCTCATCAGCATGAAGTTCATATTGGTGAAGTTATTTTAGATAGGGTAGAATTGGCTACAGATTGGACTATACAAGCATCCACTTTAGAAGAATTTATAGAAAGAGGCATTATTCAGGAGACTAAGAAAGATGCTTTTTTAAGCAGCTATAAAAATGCCGACGATTTTGCCTGTGTCTTTGTTGTGGTGCCAGAAGGAGCAAATTTTGTTTATTACCCCTATTAAAAGAAAAGAGGCTGTCAAATCAAATAATTCGTGTCAGGCTGAAGCGGAGTTGAAGCCTAATTCATCCTTCGACCCTGCTCAGGATGACAATTGAAACCAGCCACATAAAGTGGATTCGATTATTGATAACCTCTTAGCATTAACACACACTAAAAATTTATTAAGACAAATTTGTAAACCTTTTAAAACTTAGACGCTATCATAGCATCATTAGTTACATTAATTTTTAAAAAAGATTACAGGTTTAAACATAATTAGTTAATTTGAGCCAAAAATAGCAGCTATGCCAACCAAAAGAGTACTTATTCTTAACCATACGCAAATACAGCAGAAAATTAACCGTATTGCTTATCAAATTTTAGAAGACAATATAGAAGAACAAGAAATTATTCTTGCGGGTGTGGTTTCTAGAGGTTATAGGTTTGCTTTAAGGCTAGAAAAAGTATTAAAAGAAATTGCTCATTTTAAAATTACCTTAGCAGAAATTGAGTTAAATAAAGATAGCTCTAAGCTAGAATCATCTATCAATATCCCTATAGAAGCCTGCCAAAATAAAGTTATTATTTTAGTTGATGATGTTTTAAATAGCGGTAGAACCATTGCTTATGGTTTAGGAGTATTCTTAAATATCCCTTTAAAAAAATTGAGATCTGTTGTTTTGATAGATAGAAGTCATAAACTATTTCCGGTAGCTACAGATTTTGTAGGCCTACAACTTTCTACCGTATTAAAAGAACACGTAGAAGTAGTTTTAGACGAGAATAATGAGCCCGATGGTGTCTATCTAAACTAAACTACCCTAAAGTTATTCCTAGCTTCTAACCATTTCTTTTTGCCGCACTTGCTGCAAACCGCCTCTGTTGCTATGTCTAATTCATGAACTTTACCGCAAGAAACACAAGCAAATAAACCTTTTTTTGTAATCTCTTTTACAGGATTTCTAACTTCTTGTGGCAGTATAGGTAAACCGTATTTTACATCTTCGTTTTTATAGAAAAATACACTTATATCTCCAGATACTTCTAAAATAGCTAGTTTTACTTGGCCTAAATGGTCTATGTGTTCCATTCTTAGTTCTGCATAAAATTCGTCAACAGCTATGTCTTCTTTTTTCATTCTTTCTATAACAAATTCCCCGTCGACAATTAAATAAGCCGGTTTGCCTTCTATCCAATGCTCAAATTTTTTAAATTTAAGCGCCCAAGTAACAGTTCTATAAAAAGCTAAAACGCAAATAAAAACAGTAATAGCGGGTAATAAACCTACATCTTCATAAAACATAGGGTCGCCGGCTGCAGAACCTAGCGTGATGATAATGACCAACTCAAAAATAGATAATTGCTTAATGCCTCTCTTGCCTGTAAGTTTTAAAGAAAATAAGACCACGATAAACATGACTAAGCATCTGAATATCACCTCCAACAAGAAAATAATAGGCAAATCATTCATTAAAACTCTTTCCCATTCAAAAATTTCATTCATAGTTATAATTCAGGAAATTATTTATCTTTATAAAAATGTGTAAAACTCAAAATAATGAAAATCAGAGTTTTAAAGCGTGATGTTTAAAAACAATATAGGTTTATCCACATTTTGAGCTTACATTTGTTTTACTACAAACAACAAAACATGGCTACATCAATAAATATACCGCGTTTAGATTTAAACGATTATGTGAATGGTACAGCAGTACAGAGAAAACAATTTTCTGATGATATTGGCAAAGCTTTTAATGATACAGGTTTTGTTACCATCACCAATCATGGTTTAAGTAAGGAGCTTATCGATAACCTTTACACACAAGTAAAAGAGTTTTTTAGTTTACCCGAAGAAACTAAATTAAAATACGAAAAAGTAGAGCTTGCAGGGCAACGTGGTTATACCTCAAAAGGTCGCGAAAAAGCTAAAGATTCTAAAACACCAGATTTAAAAGAGTTTTGGCAAACCGGGCAATATGTTGAGGATGGAGATGTCATCAAAGAAGAATATCCAGATAATGTTCTTGTAGAAGAAGTACCTGCTTTTAACATCGTTACCAAAGAAATCTACCAAAAATTAGAGCATGCAGGTAAGCAGCTTTTAAAAGCTATAGCAGTTTATTTGGGTTTACCCGAGGATTATTTTGAGGATAAAGTGCATAATGGAAACTCCATATTAAGAGCTATACATTATTTCCCGATTGAAAATCCAGATGCTTTACCTGCCGATGCAGTAAGAGCCGGGGCGCATGAAGATATCAACCTCATTACTTTATTAATTGGTGCTAGCGCAGATGGTTTAGAAGTTTTGACTAGAAACGGAGATTGGTTTGCCGTTAAAGCCCATGGCGAAGATATTGTAGTTAATGTTGGCGATATGTTACAGCGTTTAACCAATAACAAGTTAAAATCGACCACTCATCGTGTGGTAAATCCGCCAAGAGAATTGATGAAGAGCTCTAGGTACTCGGTACCCTTTTTCTTGCATCCAAAATCGGGTATGGATTTAACTTCTTTAACTTCTTGTATTGATGAAGAAAACCCTAAAGCTTATAGCGATATGACGGCTGGCGAGTATCTCGACGAACGTTTAAGAGAAATAGGTCTTAAAAAATAAAAATCAGTAATTCAGAATAGGAAGGAAGCGCCCCAAAAAGGCGCTTTTTTGTTTTTATAGCAAGGTTGTGAATAAGTTTCCTTATTGTTCAAAACTTCATTGCCTATACTCGCTTTATTAGTCATACTTTTGAAATAGTTCTTTAACATCACTTATTCAGGTTACCAAATTTGTTTTGGTATTAAAAGGGAACCATGTTAAAATCATGGGCTGACGTTGCAACTGTATTTCTGTTTTTTCAACTAAAATTTGAAATCAAAAATTTGCTAAATATCAGGTCACTGTTTTGTTTTTCAACAAAATGGGAAGGCATTTAGTAAACAGATAAGCCAGGAGACCTGCCGATTAGGATTTGTCAAGACTTTCACGTAAAAGGTTTTGATAGAAGCTCTTCTAAACCCTCAATACCTATCAGGGTCTATGTTGTCTTTTGTCAATTCCTGTTTGTAAAATTTAAAAATTAGAACCATGCAACAGGAAGAAGTATTACTTAAAGAAAACAAGGATCGTTTTGTGATTCTGCCCATCAATTATCCCGCAATTTGGGAAATGTACAAACGCCACGAAGCTAGTTTTTGGACAGCAGAAGAGATAGATTTATCTGCCGACCAAAAAGATTGGGAAAATCTTAATGATGGCGAAAGGCATTTCATTAGCCATATTTTAGCTTTTTTTGCCGCTAGCGATGGTATTGTGAATGAAAACTTAGCGGTTAATTTCATGAGCGAAGTACAGGTGCCAGAAGCTAGGTGCTTTTATGGTTTCCAAATCATGATGGAGAATATCCACTCAGAAACCTATGCTTTATTAATTGATACTTATATCAAAGATGTAAAAGAAAGAAACCATCTTTTACATGCCATAGATACGGTTCCATGTGTGCAGAAGAAAGCACAATGGGCACTAAGATGGATAGAAAAAGGCACTTTTGCACAACGTTTGGTAGCTTTTGCTGCCGTAGAAGGTATTTTCTTTAGCGGTAGTTTCTGTTCTATTTTCTGGTTAAAGAAAAGAGGCTTAATGCCTGGTTTAACTTTTAGTAACGAGTTAATTTCAAGAGACGAAGGTTTACATTGCGAATTTGCTTGCTTGCTTTACGGTATGCTTCAAAATAAGTTGAGCAAAGAAGAGGTTTATGAAATTATTTCTGAAGCTGTAGAGATAGAAAAAGAATTTATTTCTGAGGCATTACCCGTTAATTTAATCGGGATGAATGCTCGCTTAATGATGCAATACATCGAGTTTGTGGCTGATAGATGGCTAGTAGAATTGGGTTATGATAAAAAATATCATGCTACAAATCCTTTTGATTTCATGGAAATGATATCCCTACAAGGTAAAACCAATTTCTTTGAAAAACGTGTAGGCGATTACCAAAAAAGTGGTGTATTAAGTAGCAAAGAAGACCAAGCGTTTTCACTGGAAGAAGATTTTTAATTAGATGCTTAGTCCTGATGAATTATCGGGCTAGTTGGTTAGTTTATTAGGCTATGAAATCGCCATCCCGACAAACTACCCACTAACAACCTAACAAACTAATCACCTAACAATCTAACAAACTAAAAAAGAATGTTCGTAATAAAAAGAGACGGAAGAACAGAATCCGTAAAATTTGATAAAATAACCTCAAGAATAGAGAAACTCAGCTACAGCTTAAATGCAGATTTTGTAGACCCTGTAGAGGTTGCTAAAAAGGTAATCGATGGCTTGTACGACGGAGTAACAACATCAGAACTAGATAATTTGGCGGCAGAAACCGCGGCTTCTTTAACCACCCGTCATCCAGATTATGCCATTTTAGCTTCTCGTATAGCGGTATCTAATTTACATAAGAATACCATCAAGTCTTTTTCAGAAACCATGCGATTATTGCATGAATATAAAGACCCAAAAACATTAAAGCCAGCTTCTTTAATTGCTGATGATGTTTGGCAGGTGATAGAAGAAAATGCCGACATTTTAGATAGTACCATCATTTACGATAGAGATTTTAGTTTCGATTATTTCGGTTTTAAAACTTTAGAGCGCTCTTATTTGCTAAAACTTAACGGTCGTATTGTAGAGCGTCCGCAGCATTTATTTATGCGTGTTGCAGTAGGTATTCATAAGCAGGATTTAGCTAGCGCTATCAAAACTTATGAATTAATGAGCGAACGTTGGTTTATTCATGCTACACCAACCTTATTTAACGCTGGTACACCAAAGCCACAAATGTCTAGCTGTTTCTTGGTTGCCATGAAAGATGATAGCATTGAAGGTATCTATAGCACCTTGATGCAAACCGCCAAGATTTCGCAAAGTGCAGGAGGTATTGGTTTAAGCATCCATAATGTTAGGGCAACCGGTTCTTACATTAGTGGTACAAATGGAACCAGTAATGGTATTGTTCCTATGCTGAAAGTGTTTAACGATACTGCCCGTTATGTAGACCAAGGTGGTGGTAAAAGAAAAGGTGCTTTTGCTATTTATCTAGAGCCTTGGCATGCAGATATTTTTGACTTCCTGGATTTAAAGAAAAATCACGGTAAGGAAGAAAACAGAGCTCGCGATTTGTTTTACGCTCTGTGGATGTCTGATTTATTCATGAAAAGGGTAGAAGCTAATGGCGATTGGAGTTTGTTTTGCCCACATGAAGCACCAGGCTTAGCCGACTGTTTTGGTGCCGAGTTTGAAGCGCTTTATCAGCAATATGAGCAAGAAGGAAGAGCCAGAAAGACCATTAAAGCACAAGAATTATGGTTCGCTATTCTTGATTCGCAAATAGAAACAGGTACGCCATATTTATTGTATAAAGATGCAGCCAATCAAAAATCAAATCAGCAAAATTTAGGCACTATAAAAAGTTCTAATTTATGTACCGAGATTATAGAATACACTTCTCCAGATGAAGTTGCGGTATGTAATTTGGCTTCACTTTCTTTACCTCGTTATGTTATAGATGGTACTTTTAACCACGAAAAGCTTTACGAAGTAAGTTATCAGGCAACTTTAAACCTTAATAGAATTATAGATAACAACTACTATCCGGTAGAAGAGGCTAAAAATTCTAACATGCGCCACAGACCAATTGGTTTGGGTGTACAAGGTCTTGCCGATGCTTTTATTCTGTTAAAAATGCCTTTTGAAAGTGAAGAAGCAAAACAACTGAATAAAGATATTTTTGAAACCATCTATTTTGCTGCTATGACAGCTTCTGCTGATTTAGCAGAGAAAGAAGGACCTTATGAAACATTTAAAGGTTCACCACTTTCTAAAGGACAGTTCCAGTTTGATTTATGGGGAGTACAGCCAGAAAGTAAACGTTGGGATTGGGATGCTTTAAGAAAGAAAGTTATAAAAAAAGGTGTAAGAAACTCTTTATTAATGGCGCCAATGCCAACAGCATCAACCTCACAAATACTTGGAAATAACGAATGTTTTGAGCCTTATACCTCTAATATTTATACCAGAAGGGTATTAAGCGGAGAGTTTGTAGTGGTAAATAAGCATTTATTAAAAGATTTAGTAGAACTCAATCTTTGGAATAGTAAAATGAAGGATGCTATTATTTTGGCAAACGGATCGGTACAAGATATAGAGGCTATACCGCAACGCATCAAAGATTTATATAGAACGGTTTGGGAAATTAAGATGAGAAATGTGATTGATATGGCTGCCGATAGAGGAGCATTTATTTGTCAGTCTCAGTCTTTAAACTTGTTTATCAGTTCTCCAACCGCTTCAAAATTAACCTCTATGCATTTTTATAGCTGGAAAAAAGGCTTAAAAACAGGTATGTATTACTTAAGAACACAAGCAGCTACACAAGCAGTCAAGTTCTCGGTAGAAAGTCAGGCGGGAAAAGAGATGGAACCTTTGGTACAAACACCAGAAGTTGTGATAGAAGAAGGTGCAAGTTGTAGTATGGAAGATGGTTGCTTGTCTTGCGGGTCTTAATTAATAGGTATTAGTGCTATTGTATTAAATTTTCTCGTGAAAATAAATAATTAGATTATGAGCGTACAAGTGTTATTTAATTTTATTCTTAGTAAGGATAAAAGTGACGTGTTTTTGATGTCAGGAGATTTTGATTGGCTATATAAAAATGTATTCCATGAATCAGAATTTTATATTGGGATGAACTTCAATCATAATGGATGTACATACATTTTAGAAGAGCTTATTTATTGTTTACCTCAAAGGAAGTCTGTTTATTGGAGTCAAGCAGATCATGATTGTTATTTTGGCGAACCTTGTAAGTCTAATTTTGATTTATATATAAGGTGTTCTAAAAAGTAGAAAATCTATAATTCTAATATTAAACTTGCATTTTAACAGCCCAAGGTTTAAACCTTGGGCTTTAATTTTTATATGCTAGTATAGGTATAAAAAATACCTTTGGTCCAGATTCAGCCTTCGGCCTTTCCCATCACTACTTCTTCATCTCTTCCATAATAGCCTGATAAAGTTCTACTGGTCTTTGGGTACCAATTACATAAATTAAGCCGTCGCGGTCTGTTAAGCGGATGGCATCTTTACCACCAGCATAAAATTTAATAGAACCGTTTCTATGTAAATTATATACGGGGTTATTAAGAAAGTACTTGCTGTATTCTCCTTTTTCAACTTTAACAATGCTATTTAAATCTATTTTAACCAATCTGGTGGTCCATAAACCATCAATTAAAACAGCTTTGTTGTTTACAATGGTGCGGTAATGAAGTAAAAACAACATCAACACGCTAACGGCTAAAATTCCGCATCCTACTAAGAGTAATAAATCGCCGTTTTTATCTTTATTTTCTGTCCAATAGTAAGCCAAGAAACAAAAAATAGCCATTACCAACCTAATGCTTATAAAAGAGTAGTCTCTTCCAAGGTATTGTTTTTCATAAAAAGGGTAATAATGAATCATGGCTTTATATTCTTTAATTCGAATTTAGTTATTTTTTTAGTATCGGCAGTTATTTTAAATCTTTCATCTAAACGGTAACCAGCAATCCAGATGATATGATCATCAGCATTAACTAAAACCGGAATCAGATGTTTTTGCGTAAGCGGTATTTTTAAGCTGATGAAAAAATCGCTCAACTTCTTAAAGCCTTTCATTCCTAAGGGCATAAATTTATCGCCTTCTTGCCATGTTCTTAGCGCTAAAGGGTATTTTAATTTCTCGGTATCAACAAATGCGGTAGTTTGGCTATTAGAAAAAGTAGTTTCTGTAATTTCTTGGGTGATGATGAAATCCTGAAAATAAAGCATCAAATCATCTTCATTTAAGGTCAACTCGGTACGGTGCTCTTGCTGTATTTTTTGTAAGAAGATGAAATCTCTATCAATTAATAAAACATCATCTTTACCAAAAAAGGTTTTGCCGCTCTCTTTATCTAAACCCAAAATAACATCAGTTACTGTGGTGCTATTAAAACCATAAGGCAATAATAGCTCGGTTAAAATAAAATGTAAAGCGGGTATTTCTTTTAATTTTTGGATGCTGATTAGATAGCCTTTCGGATGTTTTTGAAACAGTTTTTGCTTGTATTCTTGGATGCTTGCTTTTAAAAAGGCTTCTAAATCAGAAAAATAAGCAATGTTTTTTTGAAAAGTATCTTCTAAAGAGGGGTTAATCTCTTTCATCACCGGAATAATCTGATGTCTGATTTTATTTCGGATGTATTTGGTAGAACTGTTAGAGCTATCTTCAACAAAATCTAGCTGGTTTGCTAAAATATAAGCATCAATATCCTCACGTTTAAAAAGCATTAAAGGTCTGATGATATTTTGCCTCTCGGTTTTAATGCCATGTAAACCGGCTATACCCGTACCTCGAGTTAAATTTAAAATAACAGTCTCAATAGCATCATTTTGATGTTGTGCTACAGCTATTTTCTGATAATTAAAAGTTGATACAAGCTCCTCAAAAAAGCGATATCTTAAATCCCGAGCCGCCATTTGGGTGCTTATTTTATGCTCATCGGCGTAAGCCAAAGTATTAAAACTGGTTACATGAAAAGGAACTTCTAAAGTTTTGGCTAATTGAGCTACAAATTGCTCGTCGCGGTCAGATTCTGTACCTCTCAATTGGAAATTGCAGTGTGCAATAGCAAAAGAAAAGTTGGCTTGTTTAAATAAATGAGCCATCGCAACAGAGTCTTTACCACCGCTAACAGCTAGCAAAACAGTATCTTTAGACCCAATTAAGCCTTCGGATTTAATGAAATCCTGAAAAGATTTTAGTTGCCATAACATCAATCAAATTTAACCGTTTAAAATCGTTACCAAAAAACTAATTTTGCTTTGTGAAAAAGTATTCCCTTTTATTGTTTATCCTGGTGTTGGTACAAATGGTACAAGCACAAAAAATCACTCGTGTAGAACTGTTGCAATCGCAGTCCTTTATCGGGATGAAAAGGAACGGACAAAATATTCAGAAAGTTATTAGGCCTGTTTTTCAGCAAGATAACGCCACATTAATTTGCGATAGCGCTTATTTCTACATCGAAAAAAATAGCTTTGATGCTTTTGGACATGTACATATTAACCAAGCAGATACCGTTAATATTTTTGCTGATTTACTGAATTATAACGGAAATACCAAGATGGCGGTATTAACCAATAATGTAAGAATGGTTGATAGAGGCTCGGTTTTAACCACCAATAATTTAACATACAACATGGCCAGCAAGGTTGGTACCTATACCAATGGCGGTAAAATTGTAAACGGAGATAATACTTTAACCAGCACCAATGGTTATTATTTTTCTAGCTCTAGCGATGCCTATTTTAGGTACAATGTAAGAGTTAAAACGCCAGAGGTTCTAATAAAATCTGATACTTTACGCTATAATTCTTTAAGTAAAATTGCCTATTTCTATGGGCCAACCCATATTTACGGTAAAGACGATACTTTATATACAGAAAACGGCCAATACAATACCGCTACAGAGCAAGCTGCTTTTGGTAAAAGAAATTTATATACGCAGAACTCTAAAAGTTTAAAGGGCGATAGCTTGTTTTACGATGGTAAGGTGGGCTATGGCAGGGCGGTTAAAAATATTCTTTTTGTTGATACCGCCCAAAAAGTAGAGCTAAGAGGCGATTTGGGGAATTATCTTAAAAAGGATGAAAGTATAACCGTTACGCAAAATGCTTATATCGTTTTTGTAACAGAAAAAGATTCGGTCTCAAAAGATAGCATCTGGATGTCGGCAGATACCCTTTACAGTAAAGTTTACATGAAAAAGGAACTCTACGCTATACAAAAAGCAAAGGCTTTGGCTGCACTTGCAGATAGCTTAGCGGCAGATAGTACCAAAGCCAGTTTAGATAGCGCAGCTTTAACTTTACCAAAACAAGAAGGTCTCAATCCGGCTGATTCTTTAGTTATAGATACACTAAAAGAAAATAGTTTAGTCATCCTAGAAGATACACCAAAACAACCAGCCATAGTTAAAGCTGCTGAGGATGAAAAGACACCTAAACGAACTAGAAAGCGAAAGAATAAGAGCAATGAAGCCCCTGTACAAGAAATTGCTACGCAAAGTAAAGCTCCTGTAGAAGAGCAAAACTTGATGCCGCCCAAAGTAGATTCTGTTTTGATAAAAGCCAATTTGCGAAAGCAGTTTGTGATAGATAGTATTAGAAAAGATAGCATTTACGCTTTGGAAAGCGATACCACAAAAATTAGGGTTGTAAGTGCTTGGCGTAAAGTAAGAGTTTTTAAATCTGATTTACAGGCCAGGTCTGATTCTGCTTTTTTTAGTTACGGAGATTCTACCTTAAGAATTTTTCAAGCTCCTATGGTTTGGGCACAGGGTAGCCAAATTTCTGCCGATACTATGTACTTACAAATGGTCAATAAGAAGATGGACAATATGGACATGATTAGAAATGCCATTGTTGTAAATACAGAACAAGATTCTGCCTATTTTAACCAAGTTGCTGGTAAAATAATGAAAGGTTATTTTGTTAACGAGCAGCTAGACCGGGTTTTTGTGGATGGTAATGCAGAGAGTATTTATTTCCCTAAGGATAGTACAGCATACAATAGCATGTCTAGAACGCTGGCCGCCCGTATGCGGATTAATTTCACCAACGATAGCTTAATGTCTATCACTTTTATTAGGAAGCCAGAAATGACTTATTACCCTATAGAAGATGTTACAGAAGAGCTAAAGACCTTACCAAACTTTAGCTGGAAGCCCAAAGATAGGCCAAAATCTAAGGATGAAATTATTGCTAAAAAGGCAGTTAAAAAAGCGACGAGTAAAAAGCCAACGCCAAAAGCAAGTACGTCAAAATCTAAAACTGCTAGTAAAGCTAAACCTAAGGCGGCTCCAACTGTTAAGAAAGAAAACGCTCCGCCAGCCAAGCAAGAAGCGCCACCTAAGAAAATAAGCAGTCAATAATTAAATAACAATGGAGACCAAAATCTATACCTTGGTGATGAAGGGTAAACCCGAAGGACCTTTTAGTTTAGAAGAATTAAAAGCTTTGGATGTTAAACCCGATGCTTTCATTAGAAAGCCCGGTATGGATGATTATAAAGAAGCCCATGAATTTGAAGAGCTCAGAAGTTTATTCGGTTTTAAGCAACAATTTACAGCTCCGCAATACTTCGCCGGTTTTGATTTACGACTTTTAGCAGCTGCCATAGATTGGTTTTTAGTTTTATTTGTGGTGGCTGTTGCCGAGTTTACTTATATCCTAGCTTTTGATAAGGAAGATGCTGTACAACTTATCTTATTATCCAATTTAGTAGCGTTACCACTCCTGAAGTTTGTTTATCAAATTATTGCAGAAACTAAAACTCAGTTTACAGTAGGTAAGCGTATGTTAAATATAAAAGTTACCAATTTAGATGGCCTAAAACCATCATTTCATCAGATATTCATTAGAAATCTTGGTAAAATTGGTAGTACTTTAACTCTTTTTATAGGCTATTTGTATAGTTTCTTAAATAAAAAACAGCAATGTTTACACGATGTTTGGGCTGGCACTTTAGTTATAAAAGAGCGTTTAATTTAAAAGCATAAATTTTCTGCTTTTTTAAAACAAATTTTAAAAAGCCGGCTTTTAATAAAATCCTTTATTTTTGTTTAAATTTTATTTTATGGATGCAGAGGCGGCAATGTCTTTAAAAGGTATTTATTGTAATTCTTTAACCCAATACTCCAGATTTAATACGCTAGAAGTTTATATAGGAAATGTTCCTATGGGGGCAAATCATGCTATCAGGTTACAGTCTATGACTACTACTGATACGATGGATACCGAAGGTTCTATAGCGCAAAGTATCAGGATGATTGATGCGGGTTGCGAGTATGTAAGAATTACAGCACCATCTATAAAAGAAGCTCAAAACCTAGCAGAAATAAGAAAAGGTTTACACGAAAAAGGATACCACGCACCACTTGTTGCCGATATACATTTTACCCCCAATGCAGCAGAACTTGCAGCAAAAATTGTAGAAAAAGTAAGGGTAAACCCGGGAAACTACGCCGATAAAAAGAAATTTGAAGAGCTTAATTATACGCCAGAAGCTTACGAAATAGAACTTCAACGTATAAAAAAGAAATTTGCTCCACTGGTACAAATCTGTAAAGAACATGGTACAGCTATGCGTATAGGCACTAACCATGGCTCGCTATCAGACCGTATCATGAGCTGGTATGGCGATACACCTAAGGGAATGGTAGAGTCGGCAATGGAGTTTATTCGTATATGCCATGCTTTAGATTACCATCAGCTGGTCATCTCTATGAAATCTAGCAACCCACAGGTTATGGTGCAAGCTTACCGTTTATTGGTAGCAACTATGGTAAAAGAGGGGATGAATTATCCTTTACACTTAGGTGTTACCGAAGCTGGTGATGGTGAAGATGGCCGAATAAAATCTGCCGTGGGTATTGGTACTTTGCTAGAAGATGGTTTGGGCGATACCATTAGAGTTTCCTTAACAGAAGAACCAGAGTTTGAAATACCAGTTGCCAGAGTGTTAGCCCAACGTTATGAAGAGCGCAAACATCAGCAAACGCAACTAAAAAATGCTGATGATGTTGAACTTCCTGAATATTTTTCTCCTTTCGAGTATAATAAACGCCCTTCTGCGGAGCTAAATACTTTTATTGGCGGACATCAAGTTCCACGAGTTATTTTAGATATATCTGATAAAAACCTAAAAGATCCATTTGTGTTGGCTGATGCTGGATATATCTATTCGGCAGCTTTAGATAAATACAACATGGGCGATCAATCCATTGATTTTGCCTATATGGGTAGTCAGTTGCCTTCTTTTAGCTTTCCGGGTAATTTAAAACAGCTTTTTGATTATTCTACTTGGCAGCAATTGAAAAATAAAACCAATTGCCATCCGCTATTTAGCCTAACAGAATATGTAAGCGCAACAGAAAGAGATACTGCGCTTAATCTAGTAAAAATTAAACGTGAGGATTTAGATACAGACGCTTTCGCTGATATTCCTTTCGATAAAACATTAGTTTTTGTATTAGAAACTAATGAAACACATGGCATGGCAGACCAAAGAGCGTTTTTCTTTAAACTAGCCCAAGCAGGTATCGATACGCCAGTCATTATTAAAAGAAGTTATCAATTTGATGATGAAAATCAAGAAGATATAGCTTTAAAAGCTCAGCTTTATGCAGCTACAGATCTAGGTGCTTTGTTATTAGATGGCTTTGGCGATGGCGTTTGGATAGATGCTCCACATCTGTCATCTAAATTTATTGTATCTACCTCTTTTGGGATTTTACAGGCAACACGCAGCCGTATCTCTAAAACAGAATATATTTCTTGTCCTTCTTGCGGACGTACCCTGTTTGATTTGCAAGAAACCACCCAAATGATACGCAGCCGTACCGATCATTTAAAAGGAATAAAGATTGGTATTATGGGCTGTATAGTTAATGGCCCAGGTGAAATGGCCGATGCCGATTACGGCTATGTAGGAACTGGTCCGGGTAAGATAACCTTGTATCGTGGAAAAGAAGTTATCCAGAAAAATGTAAATACAGAAAATGCCCTAGATGAATTGATAGAAATCATCAGGGCAGACGGTAATTGGGTAGAGAAAGAGTAAGCTTATTCGGTTTTCTTTATAAAATCAATACTAGCATCACAAACTTTTATTAATTGTTCTGGTAGTTGGTCCTCTTTATAGGGATGACTAGCGCCAAATACATGATTAGCTTTGTTTATCTCTATAAAACTAGCTTCGTGATTAAGTTTTAAGAAGTTTTGTGCTACGCTTAAAGGGACATTAATATCATCATTACCATGGATAATAAGCCAAGGTTTTTTAATGTTTTCTGCAGCAGTTTTGATGTTTAGTTTATCAGCATTTTGTTCAATATCCTGTAAAAGAGATAAGTTTAAAGGCATATATTCTTTGGTTCGGGCGTTAAAAACTTCAATTTTGCCTTTTTCTCGCCATTCTGGCTCTTGTTCTTTTTTCCATAAGCTGCTAAAACTATCAATAGCGGCCCAAGTAATTAATTTATGGATGCTCTTATTTTCTGCTGCTGTTAAGATACTTAAGCCGCCACCACGGCTGTGCCCAATTAAAGTGAGTGCGGCATCAGGAAATTTTTGTTTTGTGTAGGATATGATAAGGTCTAAATCAAAAAGTTCAAAACTAGGTGTATTAGCAGCAAAGAGATTTAAATCATTAACATCTACAGGGTTTTCTGGATTGACGCCGCTATGCGAAAAATTAAATTTTACGTAATGAATATCATACGAAGCAAAATACTGAGCCACCAAATGATGAGCTCCCCAGTCCTTAAATCCCTTAAAACCATGTACAAAAATGGCAACCTGCTTTGTTGGTTTTGCACTATAAGTTATGTCTCCTATGATAGTATGTTGATTACTGCCAGTTAGAGAGAAGTTTTCTTTTTTCATGATGATAAAAATAAAAGAATAATATTGAAGAATGTTTGATTAGATTCAAAATAGATACAACTCATACAAAATTGCTAGCTTTACATTATATTTTATAAAATTATGGATGCTATTAATATCAAACAGTTAGCTGCCAAACTAAATTTATCTACATCAACAGTTTCTAGAGCGTTTAGGGGGCATAGTGATATTAATAAAGAAACAAAAGAGCGTATCCTCGCTATGGCTAAAGAACTTAATTACCAGCCAAACCATTTGGCTAGTAATATGCGAGAGAAAAGAAGCAAAACTATTGCTGTTATTGTTCCAGAGATAGCCAATAATTTTTTCTCACAAGTTATTAGAGGTATTGAGGGTGTGGCTAGAGAGAAAGATTATCATGTTTTAATTTACGTTACCGATGATAATTACGAAAAGGAAGTGGCTTACATAACGCACCTCAACAGTGGTAGGGCAGATGGTGTGATCATGTCTGTTTCTGGGGAAGCTAACGATCATCAATACCTGAAAAAGCTAAAGAGTAAAAGAATGCCCTTGGTTTTCTTTGATAGGGTTTATGAGGATATTGATACCGCAAAAATCACTACTAATGATTACGAAAGTAGTTTTGATGCTACCGAGCATTTGATAAAAGCCGGCTGTAAAAAAATAGCTTATTTAGTGGTGAATAAAAACCTTTCTATTGGCAAAACCCGTATGAATGGCTATGTAGATGCTTTAAAAAAGCATGGTTTACCATATGTTGATGAATATGTAATAGATTGTAGTAACGATTACGAAGCCAATAGTATCATATTAAAAGAGGCTTTTAAAACCCTAAAGCCCGATGGTGTTTTCGCATCGGTAGAAAGGTTAGCTTTTTCTACCTATTATGTTTCTTATGAACTAGGAATTAAAATCCCGGAAGATTTAAAAGTTATCAGTTTTTCTAGTTTAGAGATTGCCCCACTACTAAATCCATCCTTATCTACCATCACCCAACCCGCATTTGAAATGGGCGTTAAGTCGGCCAAAATTTTATTCAGAGCTATGGAATCTGGTGGAGACTTTTCAGAATCAGATAACTTGACTCTCAACTCAAAATTAATAGAGCGACGCTCTAGCGGAGGTGGGTAAGATTTTGTGAAAATCCTAAAAAAAATTAGCACAAAATTTATATAAATTCTACTCATTTTAAGAGGATAAAAAATTAAATTTTTTCAAACAAATTGTAAAATCAGGAAGAATTTTGACTCGAGTAACATAAAAGTTATTCACATTTTCGGGAACGGTGCCGGTACCGTTCCCGAAAAATTAGTAAAAATTATATTGTGTAAAAAATACAATAAGGTAATGATAGATTTGTATTAAAGTTTTGTAAATCAATATTTTATATTTTCATTTTGTTGAATGATTCTGTGTCAGAATACACTCTGATTTTTTCAAAAATAGGTGTGGAATATTTTTTTATTTAAAATTTTGTTTTTTAAAATAGAAGAGTAACTTAGTCTTTGTCTGTGAATGACAATTTAGAAACCAATTATTCATACCAAAATAAACTAATCAAAATGAAACTCTATTACTTAAAAAAGTGTGGTCTTTTGATGTTACTTTTAATCCTGAACGTTGTAGTTGTAAAAGCTCAGAGCGGAAGTATTTCAGGTAAAATCATTGACGAAGCTAACCAGCCTTTACCAGGTGCTGCGGTGTTTATAGATGGCACATCTTTAGGCACTCAAACTGATGTAAATGGTAATTACCAAATTTCTGGAATTAAATCCGGGAACGTTTCCGTAACCGCAAGATTTGTTGGTTATGTAGAACAAAAGAAACAAATTACCGTTTCTGCTACTCCGCAAGTGCTTAATTTCTCTCTTGTTCCAGATAGCCGAGGTCTAGACGAAGTGGTAGTTGTGGGATATGGTACAACCAGAAGAGCAGATATTACTGGATCTATTACTACTGTAACCACAAAAGATTTTACTAAAGGACAAATTACAAGTCCAGAGCAATTAATTGCGGGTAAAATTGCCGGTGTGCAAATCACTCAGGGTAGTGGTGAGCCAGGAAGTGGAAGTAACATCTTAATAAGAGGTGGTTCTTCTTTTGGAAATAATTATCCACTAATTGTGGTAGATGGAGTTCCTTTAGACCAAGGTGGCATTGCGGGATCTCCAAATGCACTTTCCTTAATTAACCCTAATGATATTGAATCATTTACCGTATTAAAAGATGCTTCTGCAACTGCAATTTATGGTAACAGGGGATCTAATGGTGTAATTATAATCACCACCAAAAAAGGTGAAAGCGGACAAGCTAAAGTTAATTTCGGTACCAATTTCTCGGTAGCAACTTTAGCTAGAGAGGCTGATATTTTATCACCTGCGGAGTTCCGAGATTTAGTAACCAATGCACCTACTAATACTACAGTTACTCCTGCCTTAAAAACAAAATTATTAACTCAATTAGGTAATGTTGATACCGATTGGCAGGATGCTATTTATGATAATGCCATTACTTCCGATAATAATTTAAGTGTAGCAGGAACTTATAAAAAACTTCCTTACAGATTATCACTTGGATACTTGTCTCAGGATGGTTTATTGAAAACAGGAACCTTAGATAGAGGAACTGTAGGTTTAAACCTAAACCCTTCCCTATTTAATAATAGCTTAAAAGTGAATGTAAGTTTAAAAGGTAGTTTAAGTAATAGCCGTTTTGCTGATGGCGCTGCTATTGGTACTGCTGCTACCTTTAACCCTACTCAACCTATATTTTCGGGTAACCAAAACTTTGGTGGATTTTTTGAATATTTAAATCCTCAAGCTGGACCGGGTGTAAATCCATTAGTAGGTTTAGCACCACGTAACCCAGTTTCATTTTTAGATTTAAGAAACAATACATCGGATGTTTACAGAAGCATAGGAAATATCCAATTAGATTATGCACTTCCTTTCTTAAAAGATTTAAGAGCTAATTTAAATTTAGGTTATGATGTGGCACAAGGTCGAGGAACTATAATTGTTCCTGAAAGTGCTGGTTTTGCATTCCGTAGATTTGCAGATGCTAACGGAGCAAACAAAAGTGGTGTAAATAACCAATACAAGCAAGAGCGTTCTAACTATGTTTCTGACTTCTATTTAAATTATGTTAAGGACATAAAATCAATTAATAGCCGTATTGATATAACAGGTGGTACATCTTATCAGGCGTTTGAAGCTAGAAATTACTCTTTTGCTGATTTTAGTTTTGATGGAACGATAAGACCAAATTCGGAGCCTAATTTCCCATTGGATGTTCCTCAAAATAGATTATTTTCTATTTATGGTAGGATGATCTATACTTTAAGTGATAAATATACCTTAACAACTACCGTAAGATCAGATGCTTCTTCTCGTATCAATCCTGAAGATAGAGTAGGTATTTTCCCTTCTGCAGCATTTGCATGGAGAATTTCAGAAGAATCATTCATGAAATCATCTAATGTATTTTCTGATTTGAAACTAAGAGTTGGATATGGTATTACTGGTCAGCAAGAAGGAATAGGTAATTATTCTTACTTAGCTAACTATGCGTTAAGTACACCAACTGCGCAATACCAATTGGGTAATGAGTTTTTTAATATGTATCGCCCTTTAGGTTTTAATCCTAACCTTAAATGGGAAACGACAGCTACATCTAACATTGGTTTAGATTATGGTTTCGCCAATAATAGAATTACTGGTAGCATAGATGCTTATTACAAAAACACTAGCGATTTATTGAGTAATATCACTCAACCTGCTGGAACAAACTTTATTAACGAATTTACTTACAACGTTGGTAACATGACTAATAAAGGTATCGAGATGATGATTACAGGTTTAGCGGTTGATAAAACTGATTTCAGATTAAGCCTTTCTTTTAACGCTACCTTCAATAAAAATACTATTACCAACTTAACATTGGTAGATGATCCTAACTTTATCGGTAACAGATTTGGCGGTATTTCTGGTGGTACTGGTAATAATATCCAAATTAATTCTGTAGGATTCAATAGAGCTTCTTTTTATGTGTATCAACAAGTTTATGATGCTAATGGAAAACCTCTTGATGGAGTATTTGTAGATAGAAATAGTGATGGACAAATTTCTGATAAAGATCTTTACAGATTTAAAGATCCTGATGCTGATGTTTTTTTAGGTTTTACTTCGAATTTTAATTACAAAAAATTCACTGGTGGTTTTACTTTAAGAGCTAACATTAACAATTACGTATATAATAACGTAGCTTCTAGCACAGGTACTTATAGAAATATCTTTAATCCTTTAGAGTTCTTAAGTAATGGCTCAAGAGATATTCTAAATACCCAATTTTCGGGAGCTGGAGACCAATACTTTTTATCGGATTACTATGTACAAAATGCATCATTCTTAAGAATGGATAACTTTAACCTAGGTTATAATTTTGGCCAAGTATTTAAAGGGACAGGAAATTTAAGCATCAGCGGAAATATCCAAAATGCTTTTGTTCTTACTAAATATGATGGAATTGATCCTGAAATAAGTGGAGGTATAGATAACAACTTCTATCCAAGACCTAGAACATTTACATTAGGTTTAAACCTTGGATTTTAATAATAAAACTTACAACAATGAAAAATCTTTTTTATAAAACAGGGCTAATAATTGGAGTGATTTCCTTGAGCTTAAGCTCTTGTAAAGATTCTTTGAATTTGGAGCCTATGAATGATGTAACCTCTGAGATTGTTTATAGAACACCTCTAGGTTACCAACAATCACTAGCTAAGGTTTATGGTAGCTTTGCGTTAACAGGTAATGCAGGTCCTACTGGACAACCTGATGTAGTTGGTTTGGATGAAGGCGGTAATGCAGATTATCTTAGAACATTTTGGAAAGCACAAGAACTTACCACAGATGAGGCAGTAATTGCTTGGGGTGATGCTGGTTTACAGGATTTCCATCAAATGAACTGGACACCAGATAATTCATTTTTAAGGGGATTATATTTTAGAAGCTTGTATCAAATAACCTTAGTTAACGAGTTTTTAAGAGAATCTACTGATGCTAAATTGGCAAGCCGCGGGATATCTGGGGCAGATGCTGATAGGATTAAAGCTTATAGACCAGAAGTTAGATTTTTAAGAGCTTACCAATATTGGTCGCTTATGGATGTATTTGGTAATCCTCCTTTTGTTACAGAAAACGACCCTATTGGAGGACCGCTCCCTAAACAAATAGGGAGAGCAGCCTTATTTACTTATATAGAAACTGAGTTAAAAGCTATTGAGCCTGAATTAATAGCTACCAGAGCAGCGAACTATTACGGAAGAGCAACTAGAGGAGCAGCTCAAGCTTTATTAGCTCGTTTATATTTGAATGCTCAGGTTTATACTGGTACTCAAAAAAATAACGAGGCTGTAGAATACTCTAAAAGGGTAATTGATGCTGGTTATACTTTAGATCCAAACTACCGTAAGCTAACTTTAAATGACAATAATACCAGTCCTGAGCTAATTTTTACGATTAATTATGACGGACAGAGATCTCAAGTATTTGGTGGTACAACTTTCTTAACTCATGCCGCTATTGGTGGCAGTATGCAAGCAAGTGATTATGGTGTTGATTTTGGATGGGGAGGTATAAGAACTACTAAAGCATTAGTAAATTTATTTCCTAATCCTACCAGTTCTCCAGATCGTAGAGCTAATTTTTACACTAACGGACAAAATTTAGAAATAGCTAGTTTAACCACCTTTACTGATGGTTATGCCCTACCTAAGTTCCAAAACAAAACTAGCGCTGGTGTGGCAGGTACGAATTTAACATTCGTTGATGCCGACTTTCCATTATTCAGACTAGCAGAGATGTATCTTATTTATGCGGAAGCTACTTTAAGAGGAGGAAACGGAGTTGCTGGAACTGCTTTAACTTATATCAATAATTTAAGAACTAGAGCTTATGGTAACGCAACCGGAGCGGTAACAGCTTTGTCATTGGATTTAATTCTTGATGAAAGAGCAAGAGAATTACACTGGGAAGGTCATCGTAGAACGGATTTAATTAGATACAATCGTTTTACAGAAGCTACTTACTTATGGCCTTGGAAAGGTGGAATTAGAGACGGAAGAAGTGTTGAAAATTTCAGAAAAGTATTCCCGATTCCAGCAGCTGATGTAACTGCAAATCCAAACTTAGTTCAAAATCCAGGTTATTAAATATTATAATTATGAAAAAATTATTTTCAAATTTCCTTCTACTTAGCTTAACGTCATTGTTTTTGATAAGTTGTGAAAAGGATCAAGACATGGCAGTAGCCAATTTATCTAATGCATCTGGCAATTTATCGGTAACAAGAAACACTTTAGTACTTACAAAAGCAACCGAAGCTCAGGAAGCCATTAAGTTTAACTTTACTGCGCCAGACTTTGGGTATGAAGCAGCCGTTACAAACACATTGCAATTTGGTTTAAAGGGTACTAATTTTGCTAATGCAAAGGAAGTTACTTTACCTACAAGAGCTACTTCGAAAGCTTATACAGGTTTAGAGCTTAATGCTTTATTATTAACTATGAACTTGCCTTTTAATGCACTTTCAGATGTTGACGTAAGGGTTAAATCCTCCATTTCTTCGAATGTTGCACCTGTATTTTCTAATGTTACAGCCTTAAAAGTAACTCCGTATCCGCTAATTTCTTTCATTTATGTGCCAGGTGCTTATCAAGGCTGGAATCCGGCAACGGCAGAAAGTCTAATTTCTGCTACCAGTAACGGCATTTATGAAGGTATTATCAATTTCCCATCAAATGGTTTAAGCTTTAAAATGTTGACCAACAAATCTTGGGGTCCGCCAGAGTATGGTGCGGGTTCAGTAGCAGGGTCAATAGCTATTGGTGGTGGCGATTTAAGTGCACCAGCAGCAGGTAGTTATCGTTTAATTGCTAATTTAAATGCTAATACTCTTGTTTTTGAACCATTCTCTTTTGGTGTAATAGGCAACGCAACACCAGGTGGTTGGACTACCGATACAGACATGACCTATAACAACGGTACCAGAACTTGGAGTGTAACTTTGCCACTTACCGTAGGGGTTATTAAATTTAGAAAAAATGATGATTGGGGAACAAATTATGGTGGTGCAAACGGTGAACTTGTTTCTGGTGGTGGAGATATAGATATTACTACAGCCGGAACTTACCGTGTTTCTTTTAGCACTGTAACCAATACTTACACCATCACAAGATTATAAAATTCTTATTGCAGGGAGAGTTTATGCTCCCTGCTTTTTTTAAACTATAACAGGCTTTTTTATGAAGATGACTTTTAGAGGAGTGATAGCCAGCTTAACCATTTTAGGCTTAAACTTCGTTAATGCTGATGCTCAGGTTTTACCTATTGGTAATGTAAAATCAGTAGTGGTAAACAACCAAAAAGTAAATTTAACTACAGACCATGCACAAACAGAAATTACTGTTTACAGTGCTAATGTTATGAGAGTACGTATCGATAAAAGCTTAAAGAAAGATTTTTCTTATGCGGTCATCTCGCAGCCAAAAACTACAAAAGTTAATATCTCACAAACAGATGATTTAGTCATCATCCAAACAGATTCTTTAAAGGCTGTTATCCAAAAAAAACCATATGCCATAAGTTTTCAAACGCTTGATGGGAGAATCATCAATCAAGATGAAGCGGATTTAACAACCTCTTGGGTTGGCGAGGAAGTGACTACCTACAAAAAAATGCAAGAAGGTGAACGTTTTATTGGCTTAGGCGAAAAAACGGGTAACCTAGACCGTAAAGGGAATGGCTATACCAACTGGAATACCGATGCTTTTGGCTACCGTACCGACCAAGACCCCATTTACTCTACCATACCTTTTTATATAGGTATCCACAACAATTTAAATTATGGTATTTTCTTAGACAATACCTACCAAAGCGATTTCAATTTTGGTGCTTCTAACAATCGTTTTTCGTCTTTTGGTGCGCAAGGTGGCGAAATGAATTATTATTTCATCTACCACAAAAATCTGGCAGATATTATTACTTCCTACACGGCCTTAACTGGTCGCATGAAAATGCCTCCACTATGGAGCTTAGGCTACCAGCAAAACCGTTATAGCTATTATCCCGATACAGAAGTGTATCGTATAGCTCAAACATTAAGAGAGAAAAAATCCCTGCTGATGGTATCACCTTAGATATCCATTATATGGACAATTATAAGTTATTTACCTGGGATAAACAGCGTTTTGCAAACCCTTTAGAGATGACTAAAAAGCTATCGTCAATGGGTTTTAAAACAACAGTTATTGTAGACCCAGGCATTAAAGTAGAGAAAAATTATGGTGCATATGAGCGTGGCTTAACCGATAATATTTTCATAAAATATCCTGATAGTACAAACTACAGCGGGCAGGTTTGGCCGGGCTGGTGTCATTTTCCAGATTTTACAAGCGATAAAGCAAGAAATTGGTGGAAAAAGGAAGTGAAGTTTTTTGCAGAAACGGGTGTGTCTGGTATCTGGAATGATATGAACGAGATAGCTACTTGGGGTCAAAAAATGCCTTCAAACGTATTGTTTGATTATGATGGGATGAAGGCATCTCACAAGCAAGCACATAATGTTTATGGTATGCAGATGGCAAGAGCTAGTTTTGAAGGAATTACAGAGCAAGTACCAAATAAACGTCCTTTCATTTTAACCAGAGCGGGCTATGCAGGTATGCAGCGTTATACTGCAAAGTGGACAGGCGATAACCGTTCTGAAGATAATCATATGCTTTTAGGCGTAAGATTAATGAATAGCCTAGGCTTAAGTGGGGTTGCCTTTACAGGGATGGATATAGGCGGTTTTACAGGAAATCCAACCGTAGGACTTTATGCCAGATGGATTCAGATTGGTGCTTTTAACCCTTATTTCAGAAATCATACGGCGGTAAATACCAAATCATCAGAACCGTGGAGCTATGGCGAAGAAGTTTTAGAAATCTCTAGAAACTACATTAGCTTAAGGTATAAAATGCTTCCTTATTTATACAGCGCATTTTATGAGGCAAGCACAAGTGGCCAACCTATCATGAGGAGTTTAGCTATTGACTATACGCATGATGCTAAAGTTTACGATACGCAATTCCAAAATCAGTTTTTCTTTGGTAAAGCCATTATGGTAGCTCCTTTTGAAAGTACAGATAAATACGGAAAGGTATATTTCCCTAAAGCTACTTGGTATAACCTTTATACAGCTGATAAAGAGCAAGGTAATCAAGAAAAAATTATACAACTAAACATGCACAAACTACCGGTTTATGTTAAAGAAAGCAGTATCATCCCGATGCAGTCTTTAATACAAACAACCGCAGAAAAACCTACAGATACTTTAACTATCCATGTTTATAAAGGCGAGTTGAACAATAACTATGTTTATTATGAAGATGATGGCGATAGCTATAACTATGAAAAAGGCGAGTTCTTTAAAAGGGTAATTTTATATAGCCCAAGTACTAAAAGCCTAGTTTTTGATAAAGTAGAAGGTAACTATAAATCTAAGTTCAACTATATCAAGGTTGTGTTTACAGGTTTTGATGATTTAAAAGCTTTAAAAAATGCAGGGAAATCTATCAATACTAAAAATGAATTTGTGTCTTTATTAACGCCAATATCAAGGTTTGATCCGCAGGGGAATAATAATCCGGCAGAAGGATATCAAGCTAAAAGCTTAATCATCAAAAATGATACGGATAAAATATCCTTATCGTGGTAAAAAAAATTAAAAAGCAATTGTTATGAAAAAATTACTCTCTATATTCTTCTTGCTGTTTTGTCAGCAAATATTTGCAGCTCCCAAACCATTAGAAAGGGTAGAGCCTTTGTTTTGGTGGGTAGGGATGAAAAATCAGCAGCTGCAACTCATCATCTATGGCGATAAAATTGCCGAAAGAACAGTACAACTCAATTATCCGGGTGTTAGCTTAAAAAAGGTGCATCAGGTAGAAAATCCTAATTATTTGTTTTTGGATTTAGAGGTTTCTACATCAGCGAAAGCGGGAAAATTCTTAATACAGTTTATTAAAAAAGGAGCTAAAACTTTAGCATACAATTACGAATTAAGAGAAAGAGACGCTAAAAACAGAATTCAGGGCATTACCAATAAAGATTTTATTTATCAATTGATGCCAGACCGCTTTGCCAATGGCGATAAAAATAATGATGTTGTTAAAGGCTTAAAAGAAACTGCTCTAAACAGAGATTCTATGTACTATCGTCATGGTGGCGATATTCAAGGCATCATCAATCACTTAGATTATATCAAAGAACTTGGTGCTACGGCTATTTGGTTAACTCCGGAGGTAATGAACGACCAACCACTGGCTTCTTACCATGGATATGCAGTTACAGACCATTATCAAATAGACCCTCGTTTCGGTTCTAACGAGCTATACAAAAAGTTTGTGGATGAGGCACATGCTAAAGGCCTTAAAGTAATTAAAGATGTGGTACACAACCACAGTGGTAACGAGCATTGGTTTATCAAAGATATGCCCATGAAAGATTGGGTACACCAATGGCCTACTTACACTCAAACCACTTATAAAGACCAAACCTTAATGGATATTTATGCTGCTGCGGCAGATAAAAAGCAAATGTTAGATGGTTGGTTTGTACGTACCATGCCCGATTTAAATCAGGAGAACGAGTTTGTACAAAATTACATCACCCAAAACATCATTTGGTGGGTAGAATATGCTGGGATAGATGGTTTAAGGTTAGATACTTACCCTTATAATAACCTAAACTATATGGCTAAATGGGCTGCACAAATGAAAGCCGAATTTCCGCACCTAGGTATTTTGGCGAAACTTTGGTGAACTCAGTAGTAAGTCAGGCTTATTTTACGGAAGGCAATACCATAGGACAAGGTTTTGATACAGGTTTACCCGGTGTTACAGATGTACAGGTTAAGGATGCTATTTTTGATGTTTTAAATGGTAAGTTCGACTGGACTACAGGTGTAAACCGTTTATACTCCGTTTTATCACAAGATTTTATTTATAAAGATGCCAGTAGAAATGTTGTGTTTTTAGATAACCATGATATGAGCAGGTTTTTCTCTATCGTTGGCGAGGATGTAAAGAAGTTTAAATCTGGTTTAGCGATGTTGTTAAGCACCAGAGGCATACCACAGCTTTATTATGGTACAGAAATCATGATGAAGAACTTTTCTAATCCCGATGGTTTGGTACGTTCTGATTTCCCTGGCGGATGGGCAGAAGATAAAGTAAATAAGTTTAGCAGCGAGGGTAGAACAGCTGCAGAAAATGATGTTTTCAACTATATCAAAACCATAGCTAAGTACCGCAAGCAAACAACAGCTTTACAAACTGGCAAACTGATGCAATTTGTACCACAAGACGGTGTTTATGTGTATTTCAGATACGATAATGCTAAAACCGTTATGGTGGTGGTAAACAGTAATGATAAAGTTATGTCGTTAGAAACATCACGCTTTAGCGAAAGAACTCAAGGTTTTAAAAAGGCAAAGGATATTGTAAGCGGAAAAGTATACGATTTAAGCGTAGCCATGGAAATTCCGAGCATAAGTACTTTGGTAATGGAGCTGCAATGAGTACGATAAAAGCTTTTATTTTCGATTTAGACGGCGTTATTGTAGATACCGCAGTTTATCACTTTAAAGCCTGGAAAAAGCTAGCCAATACACTTGGTTTTGATTTTACTGAAGCCCAAAATGAGCAGTTAAAAGGCATCAGTAGGATAGATTCTTTAAACCTGATTTTAGGCTGGGGTGGTGTAGAAAAAACAGCTAAAGAAGTGCAAGAACTTGCCACTTTAAAAAACCAGTGGTATGTAGAAATGATAAATAAGATGACAGCTCAGGAAATTTTACCTGGGGTGCAAAGCTTATTAAGTTCATTAAAATCAGCAGGTATTAAATGTGCTTTAGGCTCGGCTAGTAAAAACGCAAGCTTAATTCTAGAACGTACGGGTTTAACCTCATTTTTTGATGTTATAGTTGATGGAAATGAAGTTTCAGTATCTAAACCAAATCCCGAAGTTTTTTTAAAAGGAGCACAATTATTACAAGTAGCGCCACAACAATGTGTGGTTTTTGAAGATGCCCTTGCCGGGATAGAAGCGGCAAAAAATGCAGATATGCGGGTTATTGGTATTGGTGAAGAAAGCATTTTAAAAAACGCCGATTGGGTACTGCCAAATTTAGAAGGCCAAAGCGCAGCACAAATTTTAAACAAGTTAGAGAAGAGTAGAAGCCTGTAAGAACAGAGGGGTTTATGAAAAATTACATCAAAGCAAACGAGTGGAATATTATTGAGGAAGGTTTTGATCCTCATTTAAATAAAATATCTGAAAGTATTTTTAGTATTGGCAATGGCCGTATGGGCCAAAGAGCCAATTTTGAAGAAACTTTTAGCGGAGAAACATTGCAAGGTAACTACATCGCAGGGGTTTATTATCCTGATAAAACACGTGTAGGCTGGTGGAAAAATGGTTATCCCGAGTATTTTGCAAAAGTATTAAATGCTGCAAACTGGATTGGTTTAAAGATAAAAATAGATCATGAAATTCTGGATTTAAATACTTGTACAGTTACCCATTTTAAGCGTGTTTTAAACATGCAAGAAGGCTATCTGGAGCGAAGCTTTATAGCAAAATTAACAAGTGGCAAACAGTTACAAGTTCATGCAAAGCGCTTTTATAGTATTGTTGATGATGAAGCAGGTGCTTTACAGTATAGCATAAAAGCTTTAAACTTTGCTGGAACTATCCAAATTACCAGTTTTACAGACGGCGATATCCAAAACCAAGATGCTAATTACGATGAGAAATTTTGGAACGAAGTTTCAGGGGCTGTTTCTGATAATATTGCTTTTTTAACCTTGCAAACCAAGAAAACCTTTTTTGAAGTTTGTACGGCCACACAAGTTTTTATACAGAAGAATAATAAGCCTGTTGCTATAAAGCCAGCGAGTACCCATCGCGAGAAATTTGTATCGCATTTGGCAGTAACAGATGTTGTAGCAGGAGATAGTATTGTTCTACATAAATATGCTGTACAGGTATCCTCAGAAAATCATCCAAAAGATAAATTACAACACATTAGCGAGCAATTGCTGCATAAAATTGTAGCTAAGGGTTTCAATAATATGCTTGAGGAGCAGGCTGCTGCCTGGGCTGCAAAATGGGAAACCAGCGATATCGTGATTAAAGGAGATGTGAAAGCACAGCAAGCTATACGTTTTAATATTTTCCAACTTAATCAAACCTATACGGGTAAAGATGCTCGCTTAAATATTGGTCCTAAAGGTTTTACTGGCGAGAAGTACGGAGGTTCTACGTATTGGGATACCGAGGCTTATTGTGTGCCTTTTTACTTATCTACATCGGCACAAGAAGTTACACGTAACTTGCTAATTTATCGCTACAAGCAATTAGATAAAGCTATAGAAAACGCTCAGAAACTAGGCTTTACAGATGGTGCTGCTTTGTTCCCTATGGTTACCATGAATGGCGAAGAATGCCATAACGAATGGGAAATCACCTTTGAAGAAATTCATAGAAATGGAGCCATCGCTTATGCAATTTATAATTATATCCGTTATACCGGAGACGCTGATTATTTAGCAGAATATGGCTTAGAAGTTTTAATAGGTATCGCTCGTTTTTGGAAACAACGTGTTAACTGGAGCGCTGCTAAAAACGCTTACGTTATGCTGGGGGTAACAGGGCCAAATGAGTATGAAAACAACATTAATAACAATTGGTATACAAATACAATTGCCACCTGGTGCTTAAAATATGCAATAGAAGCGGCAACTTATGTAAAAGATAATCAGCCTCATGTTTATCAAAAGCTTGTTCAAAAACTACAGCTAGATGAATTTGCAGAGTTTAGCAGTTGGAATGCCATTGTAAAAGGCATGTATTATCCTGCTAGTACAGAGCTTGGGGTTTTCTTACAACAAGATGGTTATTTAGATAAAGAGCAAACTTTGGTGTCAGAACTTGCCTCAGAGCATTTGCCACTAAACCAAAAATGGAGTTGGGATAGAATATTACGTTCTTGTTTTATCAAACAAGCCGATGTTTTACAAGGCTTATATTTCTTTGAGGATGATTATGATAAAGACACTTTAAGAAGAAATTTTGATTTTTACGAGCCCCGTACCGTACATGAAAGCTCTTTATCTCCTTGTATTCATAGTATTTTGGCCGCTCGTTTAGGCAATCAGGAAAGGGCATATCAATTTTATTTAAGAACCGCCCGTTTAGATTTAGACGATTATAATAATGATACCGAAGATGGTTTACACATCACCTCTATGGCAGGTACATGGATGAGTGTTGTAGAAGGTTTTGCTGGTATGCGTGTCCGCGATAATCAATTAAAATTTAGCCCTTTTTTACCGGATAGTTGGGAGTCTTTCTCTTTCACCATCAACTTTAGGGTGTATGTTTTAAATATAAAAATAGGGCATGAGCAAATTATAATTAGCAATAAATCAGCGGAAGCGATAACGATAAAAGTGTTTGATAAAGACTATACAATTGCAGCAGAAACCGTAATTTACATTGTTCATAAAGAAAAAATTGTAAACATTGTTGCCTAAACAAGAGAGATAAAACCAATGGAAAGACCTAAATTAAGTTTTGCGCAAATTTTTAACATGAGTGCTGGTTTCTTCGGAATCCAGTTTGGTTTTGCCTTACAAAACGGTAATGCTTCGCGTATTTTACAAACCTTTGGTGCCGATGTGGAACATCTTTCTCTTTTTTGGTTGGCTGCCCCAGTAACAGGTATGTTGGTACAACCCATTATTGGTTATTATAGCGATAGAACTTGGAATAGATTTGGCCGTAGAAGACCCTATTTTTAATAGGGGCTATTTTAACTGCCTTGGCTTTAACCTTAATGCCAAACGCTGCTTTGCTTGCCTACTTTCTGCCCCCAATACTTATTGGTGCCGGTATGCTTATGATTATGGATGCCTCTATTAATGTTGCTATGGAGCCTTTTAGAGCTTTAGTGGCTGATAAGCTTCCAGAAAGCCAGAGAAGTTTAGGCTTTTCTATGCAAACCTTTTTGATAGGTGTTGGTGCCGTTAGCGGTTCTTGGCTGCCTTATATTTTATCAGAATACTTTGGGGTTTCTAAAACAGCTGCCAGTGGTTTTGTACCAGATAATGTGATTTATGCTTTCTATGCGGGCGCTTTGGTATTATTAGCTTCTATTTTATGGACAGTAGTAAGTACCAAAGAATACTCTCCAGCAGAAATGGCTGCTTTTTCTAAAGATGAAGAAGAGGTAGAAGAATCTAAAGGTATCAGCTCTATTTTTACCGATTTTTCTAAGATGCCTTTAACCATGAGGCAGCTAGGTTTGGTGCAGTTTTTTTCTTGGTTTGCTTTGTTTTCTATGTGGGTTTTTTCTACCCCGGCTATAGCCAATCATATTTATAAAGTAGCACCTGGTGATACCAATTCTGTAGCTTTCGCTGATGCTGGAAACTGGGTAGGTATCTTATTTGGTATCTACAATGCCGTTTCTGCTATTTATGCACTTTTTTTACCTGCCATAGTAAGGTTAACCAGCAAAAAAATGGCTCATGCTTTTTCTTTAATTGCTGGTGGTGCCGGACTTTTATCTATCTATTTTATTCAAGATCCTAATATGCTTATCATCTCTATGGTAGGCGTAGGCTTGGCTTGGGGAAGTATTTTAGCAATGCCTTATGCCTTACTATCGGGGTCTATACCAGCCAGAAAAATGGGGGTTTACATGGGTATCTTCAATTTTTTTATCACCATGCCGCAAATTGTAAATGGTTTTTTTGGCGGGTTAATAGTAAAACATTTTTATAACGGAGAGGCAATTTATGCCATCGTCATGGCAGGTATTTTCATGATTCTTGGCGCTGTCTCTGTCCTATACATTCAAGATAATAAGAAGAGTCATACTCATTAATCTTTGTTTAACTGAGTTTATAAACTGAGTTCTGCAGATGACGATGATTCATCATCAATAAAAACAAAAATAAAGCAAATGAAAAATATTATTTTCTATGGGATGTTTGTGGCCTTTCTTTTTACAGCTTGTAAAAAGGACATGGTTACCGGTAATAAAGAAGAAAAGCCTCCAGTAGGTATAACAGAAGCTACTTTAATAAGTCTGGAGACAGATTTTCCTTCAGAAAACCAAGCTTTTACTTTTATTTACGATGCTGCTAAAGGTAACGGCGGATTAAAAAGTCTTAGCGGCGATGTTTATGTGCATACCGGTGTCATTACCGATAGAAGTACTAGTGCTACCGATTGGAAATATGTGAAAAACAGCAATTTTACCCAGCCCGTTGCGGCTACTAAAATGACTGCTATTGGCGGTGGGAAGTATAAATTTACTTTAAACCCAAGGGAGTTTTATACTGTACCTGCCGGAGAGAAAATTCTAAAACTAGCCATGGTTTTTAGAAATACCGATGGCAGCAGCGTAGGCAGAAATAGCGATGACAGTGATATTTATATCCCTCTTTACGAGGCTGATAAACTTCATGTTAAATTCTCAAATCCAGCTTTTGAGCCTTTTTATACCCCAGCACCAGCGGTTAAAATTACCATGGTTGGGCAAGAATTAGCTGTTACGGCAGTATCTTCTAAAGCTGCAAATTTAACGCTACAGCTAAATGGAAATCCTTTAGGAAACGCAGCTAACACCAATAAAATATCGGCAACAGCCAAAATTACTGCTACAGGAAAGCAACTGATTACAGTAACAGCTAGCAGTGGTGCAGAAACTACCAATGCTTCTTTTGAGTTTATCATTAACGGGGCCGTAGAAACAGCAGCATTACCAGCAGGAGCAAAAGATGGTATAACTTTTATTAACGGTGGTAGATCTGCCATTTTTAATTTATTTGCTCCTAACAAACAGTTTGCCTATTTAATTGGCGATTTTAATAACTGGCAAACAGAGCAAACTTATTTCATGAAAAAAACACCTGATGGTAGTAGGTGGTGGGTACAAGTAGATAATTTAGATCCTAATGTAGAGTATGCTTACCAATTTTTGGTTGATGGAAACTTACGTATTGCAGACCCTTATTGCGAAAAAGTTTTAGATCCGCAACAAGATGCAGGAATACCTTTTATCACTTATCCTAACCTTAAAACCTATCCAACAGGTAAAACAACAGGTATTGTGAGTGTATTTAAAGCTAACCAAACGGCTTATGCTTGGAGAAATGCAAGTTTCACCCGTCCTGATAAAAATAAACTGGTTATTTACGAACTACATTTAAGAGATTTCTTAGAGCAAGGAGATTATCAAACCTTAAAAGATACCCTAGATTACTTAAGCAGATTAGGCGTTAACGCGATAGAATTTATGCCTTTAAACGAGTTTGAGGGAAATTCTAGTTGGGGCTACAACCCATCTTTCTACTTTGCCGTTGATAAATTTTACGGAACTAAAAATGCTTTAAAAGCTTTAATTGATGAATGTCATGGTCGTGGGATAGCCGTTATCTTAGATATGGTATTAAACCATTCTTTTGGGCAATCTCCAATGGTACAGCTATATTTTGACCAAGCTGCGGGCAAACCAAGTGCAAATAATCCTTGGTTTAATACGGATGCTCGTCATCCTTTTAATGTAGGTTATGATTTTAACCATGAAAGTGAGGCTACCCAATATTTTTCTAAAAATGTACTGAAATTTTGGATGCAAGAGTTTAAAGTAGATGGTTTCAGATTTGATTTATCTAAAGGATTTACACAGAAAAATTCGGGTACCGCAGAAACTGGCGTTGGTGCGTGGAGCGCTTACGATGCTAGCAGAGTTGCCATCTGGAAAAATTATAACAATTACATGAAGAGCCTAGATGCCAATAACTTCTATGTCATTCTAGAACATTTTGCTGTTGATTTAGAAGAAAAAGAACTTGCCGATGAAGGTATGATGTTCTGGAACAACATGAACCATTCTTTTACCGAGGCTAGTATGGGTTTTGTGGCCACTTCAGATTTAAGCAGGGCAGTTGCAAGCACACATGGCTTTACGCAAACGGCAGGTTTGGTAACCTATATGGAAAGCCATGATGAAGAGCGTATGATGTATAAAAATCTGCAATTTGGTAATACATCAGGAACGTATAACGTGAAAGATTTAGCTACTGCCTTAAAAAGGCAGGAACTTGCAGCAGCATTTTTATTTGCTATACCAGGACCTAAAATGCTTTGGCAATTTGGCGAATTAGGTTACGATATCTCTATCAACCAAAATGGTAGAACAGGAGAAAAGCCTGTTTTATGGACTTATAATAGTAATGCCCCAAGAAAAGCTTTATATAACAGGTTTGCACAGTTTATAAAATTGAAAACTAAAAACGATGTCTTCAATACTACTAACGCACAATACGCACTTGGCGGTGCAGTTAAGAGTGTGGTATTAAATGGTCAAAATAACAGAGTTGTAGTAGTAGGCAATTTTGATGTTGTTACCAGAAGCGCCAATGTAGAATTTCCAACTACAGGCCAATGGAAAGATTTTATTAGTGGCGAAACTATCAGTATTACAGGTAACTATACCAAATCTTTAGCGCCTGGCGAGTACCATATTTATAGTACAAGTAGTTTTATACAGTAAGTTTTTTGTTCGTTTATATTTAGAGCAGAGCCTTCCCAGGCTCTGCTTTTTTGTTAAAATCTAAACCCAGTATTAAAAGAAAGCACTTTATCTTCTCTAGAAAAGCCATAGCCTAAGCTTATAAAAATATTATCAAAAAGGTTTAGCCAAACACCCGGCCCATAACCTTGGTGCCAAGTATTACTTTCAATTTGGGCAGAATGTACCCGGCCGGTATCGTAAAAACCAAATACGCCAAAATCTCCGGTTAAGATATAGCCACGTATTTTGGTAACTGGTATTCTCACCTCGGTATTAGCAAAATAGGCTGTTTTTCCAGAAAAGCGTTGATTTCTAAAGCCTCTTAAGTTTTCATTGTTACCTAAAGAGCTGGCATGGTAAAACTGATAATCACCAATATTAGTTTCTGCACCTAATCTAACAGCAAAAGTTACAGGGAAAGAAATATTAGGCGTAGCATAACCGCTAAAGCTGGTGTATAAGTTTAGATGTTTATATTGCTCTGCATTGGTTTGCCAAATATAGTTGATGGTACTCAGCCATCTGAACCCCGTTTGCGGATTGATTTTTCTATCTCTCAAATCTAAATCAGCATAAGATTTTATCGTGATAAATTTATCGGTATTAGAAAAATCATCAGCTAAATTACCAATAAAGCTATTGGGTCTGTTTTTCATAATATCTACGTAAGCTAGCCCCGGTCCAATACCAAACTTAGCCCTTTCAGATAAACGGTATTGGAAATATGCATTTGCCTGTAAAGCTCTGGAACGTACCCTGTAGAAATCAACATGATTTTCATTAGGCGTACTATTACCAATACCGTAATAATTAAAACTATAGGCTGGTCCGGCAAAATCGCCACTAAAAACCAAGTCATATTTTTTAGCAAATAGCGAGTGGAAAATACTTCTATACTTTACTTCAAATGCTCCGTTTTTAGGGGCGTATAAAGCAGTTATTTTCTGCTCAAAAGCATAAGGGTCTTTTCTAAAACCATAGCGTTTTATTTGGTGAGATAAGCCAAAAGAAGGGCCATCTAAACCGTTTGGATAATCTACAGAAGGTGCAATACCTGCCTTATCGTACTTAAACCAATTTGGAGTATACTGGTTAATCCAAGCTTTGTTAGAAAGTACAATTCTGGTGTTTTTGCTTCCGCTGATGTTATTTTCTGGCGTATCATAAATAACTATTTTACCAGTATTAGAAGTGTCTGTTATACGGTCTTTCCCATCTCCGCCAACAATTCTAATTTTTAAAGGATGCTTAGATTTTCCTTTCACTATAGCGCTATCGCGTTCATCCAAAAGGAAAAAATTAAGCTCTTTGGTAAGGCTATTGTCAAACTTTCTAGAATAAATTAGGGTATCGATATTCCCTTCTTTTCTGGTTTTGTATAGACAAACCAAGGTGCTATCAGCCTCTCTAGTAATTTCTAGATATTCATATTTATCAGACCCAGCAATGGTAACTTCTTTAGCTAAAGTTTTATAATAAGATACCGCCACATCATGTAATTGGTTACGTCTTGATTTTAATTTCTCGATAATCTCATTCCCAGAAACCATAAAAGCTTCTTTGGGCATAGCCTTAATAGATGATGTTATAACACTATCAGTCAACTCTGTTTGCAGTTCTTTGGCTATTTTTTGCCAATCTTTAAGGTTAAGCTCGTTCAAGAAATTTCTATCTAAGTTTCTGGCGGCAATAGAGAGTTCGGCGGGGTCTTTAATTTCATATCCAAAATGTTGTATGTCTGCCACAAAACTTTTAAAAAGCGAAGGTAGTAAGCCATCAAATTTAGTATAAACTTGGTCGCGGTCTCTAGGGATAGGTCTGTAAATAGCACCTTTATCTTTTTCAAACTCAGCCCAACGCCATTGGTCTTCATGCCTGTCCCAATCGCCAATAAGCATATCAAACAAACGGGCTTTTAAGAAGCTTTTTTGGTCAACCTCGTTATCGTTATCTTCTTTTAGTTTTTCGTATAAGGTTTCTGTACCGATGGCGTTTTTGGTTCTGCCGAAGTTTTTATATAGAGATAAATTTTCATCGGGTCTTATTTCTATGATACCAACCCTGCCACCAACTTCAGCTAAATAAGGGCCTAATAACCTAGAATAAGGCATATAAACCAATTGTGGTTTGGTATGGTAAACTCCTGCTGCGCTAGCCATTTCTGGGATGGTTAAAGCGCCAAAAGGATGGGCAGATGATATTTGGTCTTGCAAGAAATCATCAGCAAAAGTGGTTTCAAAACCGTTTGGTAATAAATCTGATGGGTCTTTATTAACCGTTCTAAATTGGTATTGGATACTGTCTTTACCAATCATCCGTAAAGAAGTAGTTTGTTTACCGCCACCAAGTTGTAAAGGTTTTAGACCTCCGGCATATTTGGTTAAATCTAGGTAAGGAATTTCTACTGGTGTAGCCCAAACGTTTCTGTAATGTTCGCCTAAAATTTTCTTTTTAAAATTAGAAGCCCTGTACTGTTTACCTACGGCTACGTATTTCATAGAATCTTGAAGATCTAACAAGTCTTCTTCTTTTATTTCTGCTTTGCTAGGTGCTGTTGCGTAGAGCGGTTTTCTGTACATCAGTTTACCGGTAGAGCCATCTTTAACAGGCTCCCAAAACTCTACCCAGCATTGGCCGTTGGTATAATAGTTTAAGCGGGCAAAGCCTTTTGTTCCGTGACCAAAAAGCGCATTATTGCCTTTAAAAAGCGCACTGTTTTTACTGCCTGCACCACTAATAATATGATTTAAGTTTTGGTATTTAGTAAACTGTAAAGCATGTTCATGCCCGGCAGCAAAAACTACATTTTCTGCATTGTTTAGTATAGAAAGTAAACCGTTTTTGAGCTGCTGGTAATCTTTGTTAGAAATATCCTGTCTGGACAAACCATATTGCCTCAATAAAGGATATAAAGAACCCAAAATAGGTAACGGAATGTATAAATTATCTTTAACCAAGGTGAGTGGAAATATGTAATCTATCAGCGTAAAATAACCACCATGTTTACCATTAGAAAATAGCGGATGATGTTGGGTAAATAGTATGTTTTTTCCTTTATTTTTTAGAATAATGTCTTTTACTTGGGTAAGTACTTGTTCTTTAGAAACCGCTGTGCAGCCTTGTTGGTATCTGTTAGATTTACTGTGCTTATGCAACCACCACTCGCTATCTAAAACAATAATAACCAGATCTTTATTCATACGAACTTCTACTGGTCCGGCACAACCATTACTAGGGATAAATACATCGGTACTATCTAAGTATTGCTCTACAAATTGCTCTTGGCGTTTTACAGCAGCAAGTCCGCCTGGTCTGCTGTGGTTCCAATCGTGGTTACCCGGAATAAATATTTTACGGCCTTTAAAATCTTTTACAATTTTCAGCTGTTCTACCAGTCGTTTTTCTTTCTCTTCACGGTCATAATCATCAGGTTCTGGTAAGCCCTTATCATAAATATTATCTCCCAAAAATATAGCTACGTCTTTAGGGTTAGATAATTTTTTGATAAGCGTATCGCTACCAGTTTTAGAAACCACGGTATCGTAACTAAACATCTGCGATTCCATGAGTTTCAATGTAGGTTCTTGCCTGCTTAAATCAGGGTTGCCTACATCGCCAACTAAAAAAACCGTGTATTTAAGACTTAAGGTATCGGGATTGTTTGCCGTTTGCCATTCCTTTTCTTTTTAGCATAAAAAGGCTTATAAGTTGTACAAGCAGCGTACAAAAAGCTACTGAGAACAATGAATGATATTTTAAACTTATTTGTCATGTATAGATGTGATTTTTAAGATGTTGCCACTCAGTTTTTTTCCTTCGTTAGAAATATAAAGCTCTCCTTTGCTATTAAAGGCCATGCCTTCTGGCTGGGTAAAAGCATTTCCAAGTAGGGAAATAACCTGTTTAATTTCTTGTTGATGGATAACTACAATAAAGTTATTTGTTGATGATAGGATGTATAAATCTTTGTCTTGCGGATGTATAGCCATTGCGGTAGGACTAAAAACTTTGTTTAGATTTTCGTTCCCAAGTTTTTTTAGAAAAGCCTTGGATAGCTCTTCCCAACGGTCTCCTTCAAAAATGGCTAAGATTTTTTGATGAGAGATATTTAGATAAGGTTCTTCATCAACCTTAAAATTTGTTAAAGAGAACGTATAAACAGCTTTTTTATCTTCATTACCTTTCAAATCTTCTGCTTTTACAGCAATTAATAATTGATGCTGTGCTTCATCATAAACAACAGATTCAATATCGTTTTTCTTCTTAAAAGCGGTATTATGCTGTATAACTTCTGGTCTTTTATCTTTAAAGGATACAATTTGGGTTAAACTGCCTTTGCTGTTGATGATAAAAAGGTCGTTTTTAACTTTGGTGATGTCTTCAAAATCTCCAGGCTCTTGAAAAATTAATTTTCTAACAACTTTTTTCTCAATAAGATCAAGAAAGTACACTATACCATTTTCGTCTTCTACGGCAGCTATTAAACTATCGTTAATAAAGGTGATTCCAGAAATTTCTTTAAGCTGATAATCGAGGTTAATGGTCTCGAAATTTTTGATATAAGATTTCTTAACAGCCTGTGCTTTCTTTTTCTTTAAAGAAGAATTGGTACAGGATGTGATAAGTATTGATGAAATTAAAAAAGGTATGATGTAGACCTTGTGCATAAAAATAAATTGTAGCACACACAAATCAAATCCTATACCACTAAAATCATATATGATGACAACACCATCTGGTTTATTAAAAGCAGCAGAAGTTTATGTTTTTGATTTATTAAAAGATAAACTGCCCAACGAGTTGGTTTACCATAATTTTAACCATACTAAAGATACGGTAGACGCTTGCGAAGAAATGGCAAATCATTATCAATTAAATGATATTGAGAAAGAAGATTTAATGCTAGCAGCATGGTTTCATGATACTGGCTATACCGTAAAATACAAAGATCATGAAGAAGAAAGCGTTAAAATTGCCGAAACTTTTTTAAGAAGTAAACTAGATGAAAAGCGCTTAAGCAGCATCACCGAAATGATAAAAAGTACGCATGTAAATGTTCCTGTTAATAATTTAAACGAGGAAATTTTACATGATGCAGATTGTATCAACATGGGTAAAAAGCAGTTTTGCAAAAATGCAGAATTGCTAAGGGTAGAGTGGGAGCAAAGCCTTAAACAAAATTATACGGATTTACAATGGGCCGAGGGGCAGCTACATTTTCTTATCAATAAAAAGTTTAAAACAGCTTATGCCTTACAAACCTATGGCGATGGCAAAGAGAAAAATTTAAAAAAGCAGCGTAAGCAAATAGAAAAACTAAAAAGCGACCAGTTTAAGCTACATTTAAAAGAAAAAGGTATTGAAGTAAAATCTAAAAAAGAGGGCCGAGGGATAGAAACTTTATACCGTTCTGTTTATGATTATCATATCAATTTAAGCTCTATTGCTGATAATAAAGCCAACATCATGATTAGTATCAATACCATTATAGTTTCTTTAATTATTACGCTATTTGGTTCTGGTTATACCTTTACAGGCGATGGTACTTTTGCCAGTATAAGATTTGTATTTCCAATGGCTTTTTTAGTTATCAGTAGTTTGCTTTCTGTGGTATTTGCTATTTTATCTGCCAGGCCAAATATTACCAGCAAAGAAAAATTCGAGCTCGATAATAAAAACAGTAGTATCCTGTTTTTTGGGAATTTTGCTCAAATACAAATCAATGAATTTGTAAGTCATATTAAAGAACTTAAAAAAGAAAAAGAAGAGCTTTATGATAGTATGACAGTAGATATTTACCACTTGGGAGTAGTACTGGTAAGGAAATATAAGCTATTAACTACTTCTTATAATATTTTTATGGGAGGCTTAGTTGTGTGTGCTGTAGGCTTTTTATTGATTATGCTTTTGTCTTACTAAGTTTCTTAACATCAGCGAAAGCGATATAATGATAAGGTACAGACCCAAAATGTTCGTAACTGTCTTTTCCTTTTTGTAGTTTATCCCAATTGAACCAGTTTTTAGCCACTTTTTTGTCTTTAAGCTTATCTAAATATTGTTGTGATAAAAGGATGTAATTATGCTGCTGTACGCTGTTTTTAAGTAGCTTATGCACCAAAATAACATCTTCGCCCATTAATTTAATATGCCCTTCTATATTAGAAATAGATATCTTTCCATGATGGATGATGATTTTAATACCAAGCTGGTTATTAGCTAAGTATTTTTCATAATTCTGTATATCTATTTCTTTGTACGATGCAATAAAGTTGTTAAAAGCATCGTAAATAGCTTTACATTGCCTAGCTACTTTTTGTACAGATGGTAGCCTGCCTGTTTTGTAAAAAAATATAGCATCGCCTTCAATTTCGGCTACATTAAGTTCTAATATATTGGTTTTAATAATGGTTTGTAAAATATTGGGTATTACTTCATGCGCAAAATCCTGATTGGCAGACATCATGAATTTTGTGAAACCTGTAATGTCTGGTATGCAAAAAAATACAGGAATTTTAGAGTTTGTTTTAACCATGAATGAAGTATGAAAGATTGCTTTTTTTTAGAAGTTATATAGCAAAATATAAACCATTTTTAATGCTGTTCTAATTTGATTTTTAAAAAAAGTATTTACCTTTAAGGCAATAAATCAACCTAGTGCCGTATGAGAAATATGAAAGCTGCATTTGCAGCATTTGATGCCTATAATCAGCAAGATCCAAATCAGATTGTATACGAAGGGCTAACTTATCCACAAGAATATTTTTTAGCCTTAAAACTACACGAATGGGTTTTAACTTTAAATCCAAAAGCTAGTTTAGAGCTTTTGTTAGCATCTAGATGCCAACATATTGGGCGTTGGGAAACTCCGCGTAAGCAATATCCAGAAGGAAGAGAAGGTTATCTAAAATGGAGAAAAGAACAGGCAAATTTTCATGTAGATAAATCTTTGGCTATTTTACGTCATGCAGGTTTTGATGAAACTGTTTGCTATCGCGTTAAGCAAATCATCTTAAAACAAAAAATTAAGATTGATGCCGAAGTGCAAATTATGGAAAATGCTTTGTGTTTGGTTTTTTTACAATATCAGTTCGAAGACTTTTTAAACACGCAGCCCGATATAAAAATGATTGGTATTTTAAGAAAATCTCTCCTTAAAATGGATAAACATGGTCATGAACATGCTTTAAAACTACCTTTCTCTGAAAAGGCTAAGGCTTTAGTTGCTAGAGCTCTTGAAGAGCTTTATGTTTAGTTTATTCATAGTGTATTTATTGGTTATCCCTAAAAAGGGGGTATAACTACCATATTTTTTTAACATTAATCTGTATTTACAGCGAATTAATTAAATAGCAGTGTTTTACATAGTATTTTTTAAATTATTTATATCCCTAATTTAAGGGATATAAAAATAAATGAGGATGTTTAGTTTTGAGAATCTATAACAATCAAATGCTACATTTACTAGTAGGCATTTCAAATGCCAACACTGTCCTCCTTCAAGAAAGTAACGTTAACGAGTCTTTACAAAAAGTAGTAGAGGAGTTAGGTAAGGCTACAGATGTAGACCGTTGCTATATTTTTACCAATAAGATAGATACTGATGGTATTTTAAAACTTTATTATACACATGAGTGGTGTAATAAAGACATAGAAATTCAATTAGGTAATCCCGATTTAAGCGGCTTGGAATATGCTATTTTCCCAGGCTTGTATGAAACCTTAATTAACCAAGAAGCTTATTATGGTATAGTTAAAGAAAGCCAAAATGAGCTTTTTAAGGAAGTAATGGAGTCTCAAGACATTAAAGCTTTCTTATTTACACCAATTTTTTGCGAAGGAGTATTTTGGGGTTGGATGGGATACGACGATTGCCAGATAGAAAGAAAGTGGCTGCCAGAGGAAGTAGAGGCTTTACATGTGGTAGCCAAAAATATCGGGATAAGGCTTTCTCGTGAAAAAAGCGAACAAAGAGTTCTTCACTCTCAAGAAAGGTTTAATCTTTCTGTTTTAGGCTCGCAACAAGGGATATGGGAATTTGATGTAGCTGAAAATAAGTGGTATTTCTCCCAGATATACATGTCTATGGCGGGTTATGCATCTCAAGAGTTTGAGCAAACTTTTGAATTTGCAGTAAACATCATACACCCTGATGATAAATCAAATGTTGTTAAAGCCTTTGATGATTATATCCATAAAAGAATCCCAGAGTTTTCTGTAGAGTTTAGACAAGTACACAAAGAAGGCCATTGTGTTTGGGTAAGAGGTTCTGCCGTAGGGAAATGGGATGATGAAGGGAAACTAATTTATCTGGCAGGTTCTCATTTAGATATAACCAGACTTAAAACGCAGCAGCAAGAACTTGAAGAGCAACGTAACGAATTTGATTATTTAATAAATAACCTTGCAGAAGTTGTATTTAGGCTTAATACAGCTAATGAGTTTACTTTTTTAAATGACTATTGGTATAACCTGACGGGCTATACCCAACAAGAATCTACACATAAAACCATTTGTAGTTTTATGGCTGATGATGATGTGGAGTTCATGAAGAAACAGTTTTCTTTGTTGGAAGGTAAAGCCAATCATGCTATCAATATTGATGTTAAGTTAAAACATAAAGACGGAAACTACAGGTGGGTAAATGTAATTGCTAGTAAGTTTAAATCTTCTTTTTCAGATACATCGGCTTTTGCAGGTAGTATCATAGATATTAATGACCGTAAAGAAGCACAAGAAAGAGAGAAAGAACTAACCGAGCTAAAGTCGAACTTTGTTTCTATGGCTTCTCATCAGTTTAGGACACCATTAACGGTTATTTACTCTAACATAGAGCTTATAGAATCCTATGCTAGTAAATTAGATGATAAATCATTAGAGCGTTTTACCATTTTTGCTAGCAGAATAAAAGGAGAAATAGATAGGATGACAGAATTGATGAATAATATCTTGCTCTTTGGTCGTTATAACGCTCAGGAACTTTCTGTAAATCTTAAACCTGTTGAGCTTTCCGCTTTGATAGACCGTGTTTTGGAAACCTATTTTTCAAATCAGCCTGATGGAAGGAAAATCAACTTTGACAATAAAGGTATCAGAAAGATTGTGGCATTAGATGAGCTGCTATTCATATATATATTAACCAATATTATTTCAAATGCATTTAAATACTCTGTAGGTAAACCAAATCCCGAGCTAGAAATTGTTTATAAAGAGAATGAAATTGATATCTTAGTAAAAGATTACGGAATTGGTGTTCCTCCTGATGAAAAATCTAAACTTTTTAGTTCTTTCTATAGGGCTTCTAACACATCAACCATACAAGGTTCTGGTTTAGGTTTAGTTATTGCAAAGCAATTTACTGAGCTTCACCAAGGAACAATAAAAATTGATAGTGAATTAGATAAAGGAACTTTAGTAACTTTAACTTTGCCTAATACCTATGAGTAAGATTTTGTTAGTTGAGGATGAAACCATTTTAAGAGAAACCTTAGCAGAAATTTTAGAATTAAATGATTTTGAAGTTATAACCGCTAGCTCTGGTTTAGAAGCATTGGAGATTTTAAAAGATACAGTTCCTGATTTGATACTAAGTGATGTTTTAATGCCCGGCATGACCGGCTTTGAAATGATGGAGCAAGTAAAAATACAAGCTCAATTCAAAGATGTCCCTTTTATTTTTCTTTCTGCCTTAACTAGTCATGATGATAAACAGAAGGGCCTAGATTTAGGTTGTCGCCATTTCATTACCAAACCTTTTAAATCTTTTGAAGTAGTAAAGCTGATAACGGCTACCTTGGCAAAGGATTAAAATTGCCTTTTCTTCCTAAATTGCCTTTAAATTTTGTTACGTTTATATATGGCTCTTCTATAACTATCTCCTAATTATAAAACCTTTCAATTAACTCTTTTTAATGTAGCTTATTAAGCCTAAAAAGGTCTTAATTTTTGGTAATCCTATCTAATTTTCCTTTTTATATTTTCTCCCTTTTGCAATACAATTCATTCTTATAAAATATTTTTTTTATTTATTGCAACCGATAACAATTACCAAAATAAGCTTACAAGGTATTTAAATAAGCTTTTTATAAAAAAATAAAAAAAAACTATGCAATCGGTTGCAAATTAATTTTTTAATTTCTACTTTAGATTAACCAATTAAGAAAAGCTTAACAATCAAAGGCTAAAACTTAAGGAGCTATTTAACCAATTAACAAAAATCATATGTACAAAAATTACTTTCAATTTTATGTATTAGATGACGCTGAAAAATTATACAGTTATTTAAATTCTGTATTATGGTCATCTATAAGCTACTGCCATGCTTTATCAAGTATTCATTTTGATTTTGCAGAACAGGCAAGCCCCATACCTAAGCTTATTCAAAACAGTTAAACAATCTCATTTTTTACAAAAGGCTTTAGGGCTTTAAAAAATTTCATTTCAATTATGAATAAACCTGAATTTAAAAATTATTTAAGAGTAGCTACACTATTGGTGTTGCTATTAAGCTTTGTGCCCTTGCTGTCTTTGGCGCAAACCTCACTTAAGGGAAAGGTGCTTGATGAAACTGGGCAGCCCTTACCAGGTGCGGCAGTACAAGTAAAAGGTAGTGCAGCAAGTACGCAAACTTCTGTTGATGGTTCTTTTACTATCAATGTACCTGCACAGCAAAATACTATTGTAGTTTCTTTTATAGGCTACATTAAACAAGAAGTTAATATCGCAAACAAGAATAACATTACCGTAAGTCTTGCGCCTGATGCAAAAAGTCTTGAAGAAGTTATTGTTGTAGGTTACGGTACGCAAAAGAAACGTGATGTGACAGGTTCTGTAGTATCTGTTAGTGGCGACGCTTTAAGAGAAGTGCCAACAACCAACGTAATAGACCAATTAAAAGGTAGAGCAGCCGGTGTGGATATTCAAAGTAATAGTACGCAACCTGGAGCTAGCGGTCAGATACGTATTAGAGGTGAGCGTTCTTTAGCTGTTGGTGCAGGGGATGCTGATAGACAAAATCAGCCTTTAATTGTATTAGATGGAATTCCATTTGTGGGAAGTATCAATGAAATTAATCCTAATGATATTGCCTCTTTAGATATTTTAAAAGATGCATCAGCAACTGCTATTTATGGTTCTAGGGGCTCAAGCGGTGTAATTTTAATTACTACTAAAAGAGGTAAATCAGGAAAAGCTACTGTAAGTTTTGATTCTTTTTATGGCATTAACCGTAGAATGGATGATTATAACTTTTTTAATGCCCAAGAATTTGCCGCATTCAAAGATGCAGCGACAAGGTTTAATGGGACAAATCCTTACGCACTTACTCCAGTAGAAACTGCAAATCTTGCAGCTGGTGTTGATACTGATTGGCAAGATATTGTTTTTAGACAAGGTTATAATACAGATCATTTTTTATCTGTAATTGGTGGAAATGAAAATACTCAGTTCTCATTTGGTACCGGATACAGAAAGGAAGAAGGAATTGTTTATGGTCAAGATTATGATCGTATCACCTTAAGAACAACTATAGACCATAGAATTAATAAGCGTATAAAAGTTGGTATCAATTCCTTAAATAGTTTAGGTAATAGCCAAGGCGGTGGACGTTTCCCGGTTGGTGGTTCTCTAAGAATTAGTCCTTTATTCTCTCCTTATAATGAAGATGGAAGTATTAATTTAAGACCGCAAGTTGGTACATTAGATGTAGAGTCTGTAAATCCATTAACTATAAGAGATGAAGATACTCATACTAATCCTAGCAGAAGGTTAGCAACATTTAATAGCTTGTATGGAGAAGTAGATATTATAAAAGGATTAAAGTACCGTACCAATATTGGTTTAACTTTTAACCAAGTACAGGGTGGTGCTTATACAGGTCCCAATACTTTCTACAATAATAGTAGGCTAGCTAGTCAATCAACAGCTTCCGTTTCAAATTCACAAAATTGGGCGGCTTTATGGGAAAACGTTATTACCTATAATAAAACATTCGCTGAAAAGCATAATGTAACATTTACAGGTTTATTCTCAATGGAGAAAAACCATAACCAAAGTAGTGGATTTAGAGGTGTAGGTATACCAGCAGATTATATACAAAATTATAATTTAAGCTTAGCTAATTCTATAACTGCTGATGGTGGAGGCTTCGTAGAAAGAGGATTGATTTCTTATATGGGCCGTTTAAATTATTCATTTGCAGGTAAATATTTATTAACTGCCACTGTAAGACGTGATGGTTCTTCTGTATTATCTCCAGGCTTTCAATATTTTACTTATCCAGCATTAGGTTTAGGTTGGAATATTGCTGAGGAAAACTTTATAAAGGATCTAACTTTTATCTCAGCTTTGAAATTAAGAGCAGGATGGGGCTTAACTTCTAATCAGTCAGTTGCTGCATATGCTACTCAAGGTAATTTAACAACTACTGGTGGCGGATCTACTCCACAAGGTTATGTATATAATTTTGGTGAGGTGGGTCAGGTTGGTGCTATTGTATCAACATTAGCCAACAGGGCTTTAGAGTGGGAAAAGACTTCAAACTTTAATTTGGGTTTAGACTTTGGTTTTTTAAATAATCGTATTACGGGTAGTTTAGAAGTTTACCAACAAGAAACTAGAGATATTTTACAAGTACTTCCTCTTCCTCCAACTAACGGTGCTGGTAGCACTACTGTAAATTCAGGTAGAACTGAAGGTAAAGGTTTAGAGTTCAGTCTAAGCAGTACTAATATTACAAGCAAGAGTGGTTTTAACTGGTCATCAGATTTTAACATATCTTTTGTAAGAAATAAAATTACTTTTTTAAGAGAAGGATTATTACAAGACTTTGGTAGAGGCTGGGTAGTAGGGCAACCGTTTAATATTATTAGAGACTTTAGAAAAGTAGGTATATGGCAAACTAATGAAGCTGATTTAGCTGCAAGATACGGACAGCTTCCCGGACAGATAAGGGTAGAAGATGTAAATAACGATTTTGCTATTAGTGCAGCCGATTTACAAATAATTGGAAACTTTCAACCAGATTTTGATGCCGGTTTTACCAATAGATTTTCTTATAAAGCATTTGATTTATCTATTGTAACTTTTGCAAGAATTGGTCAAACGGTAGCTTTACCTTATTTAACTGCAGATGGTAGCGATAGGGGATATCCATTCTTTAATAACTCTAGAGCCAACCAGTACAAAATAAATTACTGGACACCATTGAATCCAACAAATGATTTTCCTGCACCAGATGCTAGTTCAGACAGAGTACTATATTCTTCGACTTTAGCCTATAGAGATGGTTCTTTTATAAAAGTAAGAAGTATCAATTTAGGGTATAACCTTCCAGCTAATGTTTTAGCTAAGGCTGGTATTAGCTCATTAAGAGTTTATGCTACTGTTGTCAATCCATTTATACTTTGGTCTCCAATTGTAAGACAAGGTCTAGCCATAGATCCTGAAGGAAATGGTTATGGAGGAGTAGCCACTTCTACCGCTGCGGGTGAAAACGTTACAGGAAGAGCAATTACGGTAAACTTAAATAATCCGCCAACCCGTACATTCCAACTAGGTGTAAATCTTAAATTTTAATCTTCAAGCATATGAAACTATATAAGAAAATATTATTTTCAGGTCTTATCCTAGGTGTATTAGGAGGTTCTGGCTGTAAAAAATTGTTAGTAGAAGAGCAAAGAACAAGCTTAACTCAGCAATATTTATCTACACCTGCAGGTATTATAGCAGGAATTACTGGAGCATACTCAGATATGCGCTTTTTATGGGGAACAGAAGGGTTCTCTATCCAAACACAAGGTGGTACGGATGAGGTTTTAGCTGGTGCTAGTGCTGGGGGTCTATCAATACTTTAACTTATAATAACCTTGCTGTAACTTCTAATGATTATCTTCCAATATTTCAAATATCTTATCAAGATATCAATGCCATGAATGGTATTTTACAATTTGGTCCTGCAGCAAATTTTGCTACAGAAGCTGAGAAAACTAGAGCAATAGCTCAAGCCAAATTTATGAGGGCTTTTCTTTATTATAATATGGTAATTACTTTTGGTAATGTTCCACTTAGTACATCATTTATAACAGAGCCTTCAACTGCAGCAGTCCCTGCCCCTAAAGCAGATATTTATAATCTTATTATTAAAGATTTAACAGAAGCCTCAACGGAATTACAGGTTTTACCTACCGCTCCTTTCACCGGTAAACCAGCTACACAAGCAACCGCACTATACCTTTTAGCTAAAGTTTATGCTACCAGAGGTTGGTCTGATGTTGCTCAACCCAATGATTTTCAAACAGCGGCATCTATTGCTCAAAATTTAATAGATAATAAAGCAGCTTATGGGGTTGATTTATGGGAAGATTATGCCGATGCACATAAACTAGGTAATGAGTATGGTAAAGAAACTTTATTTGTGGTAGATTATAATAGAGATCCTCGTTTTGGGGAGTTTGTACCTACAGCTGCTGGTGGTAGAATTAATGGTACGGCTTATTTTCAAAGGCCAAACTACCCAACTGTTAATGCTAATTTCCCAGGTACTGGTGGTGCGGCAGTGATGACAAGAGATGTTGCAAACGGAAGACCTTTTATTCGCATGCGCCCAAATACCAATTATGTGGTTAACGTAGCATTTACAAATAGAGCTAACGATACTCGTTTTGATAAAACTTTTCAAACTACTTGGATAGCTAACACGGCAAATGTAACTACACCAAGAGGTGCTTTAACGGTAGGTGTTGATACTGCAATCTGGATGCCTCCTTTTGAAGTTACCGCCGCTAGAAGACAAGCATTTAAAGGGGTTATTTTTACGCCAACAGGCGCTAATGGCGGTAATGCTTATACCAATGTATTTTTCCCTTCAATGAAAAAATATGATGATCCAAGCAGACCAGCGGTGAATGACCCATCAACTCGTCCTTTCATCATGTTCAGATTTTCTGATGTTTATCTAATTGCAGCAGAAGCTTATCATAAGTCTAATAGAAATGATAGAGCCGCTGATATGATTAATGTGGTAAGAAGAAGAGCTGCCTTTAACCCAACCAGAACACCAGCACAAAATGCCGCCGCAGCTACAGCTTTACAAGTAACAGCTGCTGATATTACCTTAGATTTTATCTTAAATGAAAGAACCAGAGAGTTTTATGGCGAGCACATCAGATGGTGGGATTTAGTAAGAACCCGCTCTCTAGTAACCAGAGTGAAAGCTTTTAATACAGAAGCAGGAGCTAATATTCAAGATTTCCATATGTTAAGACCAATTCCGCAAAGACAAATAGATTTGGTAACATCTGGTCCTGCTTACCCTCAAAACCCAGGTTATAATTAATTTTTAATCATAAAGACATAAAAATGAAAAATACATTTATAAAGTCCATGGTGCTGTTTGCCTTAGGTACAACAGTACTAAGCTCTTGCCAAAGAGAAGTGGAATTTAATAGCTTAAACAAAGGTAATTTTACAGATACCGTTGGCTCTTTACAAGCAGTAGCAGATTTTCCAATTGGCTTTGCAGCCGATAATCCTACTTTTGAAAGTAATGCCGCTTACAGAAGAGCTATAGTTTCAAATGCATCTATGATAACCTTTGAAAACTCTATGAAGCATAATGCCATTGTTAGAGATAATGGAACATTTGATTTTACAAGAGCCGATGCTTTAGCTACTGCTGCAACTGCGGCAGGTTTAAAAATTCATGGTCACACTTTAGTATGGCATTCTCAACAAAATGGCACTTATTTAAGTAGTTTAGGAGGTACTGCACCACCGCCAAGACCAAATATTTTATTAAATGGTGGTTTTGAAAGTGGTACCGGTGCTGATTATACCAACTGGTCTAAATTTAACGGAGCAGCATCTTTTTCAGCAGGTTCTGGTGGCGAGGTTAGAACCGGCACTCGCTCTATGAAAGCTGTAGTTGCTACAGATAATCCTGGAGGCCAATGGAGGGTACAGTTAGCTAGTGATTTATTCCCTACAACAGTTGGTGTTGATTATAGAGTGACTTTCTTCATTAGAGCAGCAACAGCAGGAGGTACTATGAGATTATCAACTGCCCCTTCAGCACAATTTCAAGGAGACCAAACTGTAGGGACAGATTGGACACCTATTAGCTGGACTTTTAGAGCTCGAGATGCACAAACACGTATTTTATTTGATATGGGTGCAAGAGCAAATACGTATTTTGTAGATGATGTAACAGTGGTTGATGCTACGCCAGTTCCGGGTGTAGATTTAACTCAAGTAAGAATAAGTGTAGATAATGCTATGAAAGCCTTTATTCAAGGCATGATTAACCGTTATAAATCAAGAGGCGTGGTAAGTTGGGATGTATTAAATGAGATTTTGGCAGAAAACGGAACTTTAAGAGATGGTACAAACAGCCCTACAGAATACTATTGGGTAAAATTCCTTGGTCGAGATTATATTGCTAATGCTTTCAGATATGCCAGAGAAGCAGACCCTAACGCAGATTTATACATCAACGATTTTAATTTAGAGCAAGGTAACCAATTAAAAGTAGACTCTATGGTAGCACTTTGCAACCGCTTAAAAGCACAAAATGTGCCTATTACAGGTATTGGTACGCAAATGCACATTACCACTAATTCTTCCAGAGCTGGTATCATCAATTCTTTAAGAAAATTAGCTTCTACGGGTTTAAAAGTTAAAATTACCGAATTAGATATCAGAGTTAATGTAGGTAACGCAGCTGCATTTACACCAGATGAATTCACTTTAGCTTTACAAGCAGAGATGTATAAGTTTGTGGTAGAAACTTACTTAAAATATGTGCCTGCTGCACAAAGAGGCGGAATTACAATTTGGGGAGTTGATGACCCTAGAGGATGGCTAAACAGAGCCGATCGTCCGGAGTTTGCATTGCTCTTTAATGCCAATTTTACTAAAAAACCAGCTTACGCCGGGGTAAAAATGGCACTACAAGGAAAATAATTATTTATTATTGGTTTAGGTTACAACGGTAGGTTCTCTTTAGAGGGCTTACCGTTCCTATTAAAAGACATTTCTATGAAGCGTTTAGGTTTAATCATATTCTTATTAATAGCAGTTAAGGTAACATTTGCTGATGTTAAGCTGCCCCGTTTAATTTCTGATGGGATGGTTTTACAAAGAAACGTTCCGCTTAAAATATGGGGTTGGGCTAGCGCTGGAGAACAGGTTACCTTGAGGTTCAAAAATAAAGCGTATAAAGTAACAACCAGTGATAATGGGGTGTGGAATATTAACCTAAAGCCTTTAAAAGCGGGTGGTCCTTATGAAATGGATATTAAAGGAAATAACCAAATCATCATTAAAGATATTTTAGTTGGTGATGTTTGGGTAGCATCCGGCCAGTCTAATATGGAATTGCCTATGCGTAGGGTAGAAGTTTTATATCCTGATGTTGTTAAAAATGCCAATAACCCTAAAATTAGACAGTTTGGCGTACAAACTTCTTTTGCTTTTACTGAAGAAAAAGATGATTTTTCATCGGGCCAATGGAAGGCTGTTACACCAGAAAATATCTTAGATTTTACAGCCGTTGGCTACTTCTTTGCCCAATCTTTATATGCAAAATATCAAATCCCTATAGGGCTTATTCGGGTTAGTGTGGGCGGCTCTCCGGCCGAGGCTTGGCTAAGTGAAGAAGCGCTTCATGCTTATCCTCATTATCTAAAACTCACTCAAAAATATAAAAATACCAGCTTGGTAGATAGTATTAGAAATAAAGACAATAGCATTGTTAACACCTGGAACAACAATATTGATAAAAATGATGAGGGCTTAAAAAATAAATGGTTTGAAACTGAACATGATGATACCCACTGGACTAATTTCTCTATACCGGGTTTTTGGGATAAACAAACCTTTACCAAACTAGCTCAAGATAAAAATCAAAACTTAAATGGTGTAGTATGGCTTAGAAGAGATATTTATGTTACCGATGAGATGCTTAAATCTTCGGCTTTATTAGTTTTGGGCGCCATAGTAGATAGAGATGTAGTTTATGTAAACGGTAAGCAGGTAGGTACAACTGGTTATCAATATCCTCCAAGAAGATATCCTATCCCGCAAGGGATTTTAAAACCCGGCAAAAACTCCATCGCTATAAGAGTAGTGAGTAATATTGGAAAAGGCGGTTTTGTTTTAGATAAGGAATACGCTTTAATATTAGGCAGCAATAAAATAGATTTAAAAGGAGATTGGAAAATTGCTTTAGGCTATGCCAGCGAGCCTATGCCAATGGGGCAAACTACTTTCCACTACCAGCCAGCAGGTTTGTTTAACGCCATGATAGCGCCTATGTTAAACTTCCCCATAAAAGGTGTAATATGGTATCAGGGAGAATCTAATACAGGCAAATATCAAGAATATAAGCAGCTTTTTAGAGATCTAATCCAGACATGGAGAGCAAGATGGAAACAGGCTGATATGCCTTTTTTGTATGTGCAACTCGCAAATTTTATGAAAGCTCAAGATACTTTTAAAGAAAGTAATTGGGCCGAGCTTAGAAATTCACAATTGCAAACATTAGCTTTAAATCATACAGGCATGGCAGTTACCATTGATGTTGGCGAATGGAATGATATTCATCCTCTAAATAAAAAAACAGTAGGAGAGCGTTTAGCTTTAGCCGCTAGAAAGCTAGCCTATCATGAAAAAAATATCGCCTACAGCGGGCCCATATATAAAAGTATGCAGGTTAAAAATGATGAAATTCTCCTCAGTTTTGACCATGTTAATGGCGGCTTGCTAGCTAAAGGTGCTAAATTAAATGAGTTTTACCTGGCAGGTGCTGATAAAGTTTTTTTAAAAGCAGAGGCTGTTATTTCAGGAAAACAAATTGTAGTTAAACATCCTCAAATTAAAAACCCGGTTGCGGTACGTTATGCTTGGGCTGATAATCCGGAAGGAGCTAATTTATATAACCAAGCAGGTTTGCCAGCTTCACCTTTTGCCACAGATAAATAAAAAAAACATGCGTAAATATTTCTTTTTGGTTAGCCTGATGTGGTTTACTGCTACTCAGGCCCAAACTACTATACACAATCCAATACTCGGTGGTTTTTATCCAGACCCCAGTATCGTAAAAGTAAACACAGATTACTATTTAGTGAACTCTACCTTTGTTTATGTGCCTGGTATACCAGTTTTTCATAGCAAAGACTTGAAAAATTGGAAGCAAATTGGCAGTGTTGTTACTCGCCCAACACAAATGGATTTTATGGGCGAGCAAGTTTCTCGTGGACTTTTCGCACCCGCTATAAGTTACCACGATGGACTTTTCTATATCACCTGTACAGATATTGATCAGGATGGGAATTTCATCATGACAGCAAAAAATCCGGCTGGGCCATGGAGTAATCCTATTTTATTACCCAAAGTAAAAGGTATAGACCCTTCTTTGTTTTTTGATGATGATAAGGTTTATATCATTTACAATAGCGATGCGCCAGAGCGTAAACCTCTGTATGATGGGCATCGTACCATTAGAATTTATGAACTGGATAAGGAAAATTTTTCTGTAAAAGGCGAGGAAACTATTTTGGTTAACGGTGGGGTTGATATTTCTACCAAACCTGTTTGGATAGAAGGGCCTCATATTTATAAAAGAAACGATTATTATTATCTATGTGCCGCAGAGGGGGGGACTTCTGTAAATCACTCTCAGGTTATTTTGAGGAGTAAAAACGTAAGAGGGCCTTATATCCCTTATGATAAAAACCCTATTTTAACGCAAAGGCATTTAGACCCCAATCGTAAAAACCCAATCACATCGGCAGGTCATGCAGATTTAGTTGAGGGCCCAGATGGTAATACTTATGCTGTGTTTTTGGCTGTTAGACCCTATGAAGGAAATTATTACAATACAGGCCGAGAAACTTTTTTAGCGCCTGTAAAATGGACTGCCGATGGGTGGCCAATCATCAACCCAGATCATCAAGAAATTCAATATCAATTTACGGTGAATTGGCCAGAGCTTAAACAAAATGCCTTACCGCAAAGTGGTGCATTTACGTATCGCCACACGTTTAAAGATACGCTTGATTATTCTTTCTTGTTTCTAAGGTCTCATGATAAAAGTTGGTTAGAATTATCAGCCAAAAAAGGTTTAACCCTACAGTTAAAGCCAGAAACCTGTATGGAGTTGTCTAATCCGGCATTTGTAGGTAAACGCCAGCAACATGCTTTTGCAACCGTAGTTACAGAAATGGATTTTAAAGCTGCAAAGGAAAATGAAAAGGCTGGTTTGCTGATTTTTCAAAACGAATTCCATTTCTACTATATCTGTAAATCTATAGCTAGTGGCATACCTGTAATTCAGGTTTTTAAAGGCAATAAGGCTTCAAAAAGTATGGATTTACTACAAGAACAGAAGCTTACAACAGCTAATACTAAAGTTTGGCTTAAAATAGAAGCAAAAGGCGCTAATTATAATTTGGCTTACGCCGAGCAACCTAAAAATTGGAAAGTTTTAGCACCTCATTTGGATGGAAAATATTTAAGTACGCAACAAGCAGGTGGTTTTGTAGGAGCTTTATTTGCAATATATGCTAGTGCTAACGGTAAAACATCAACAAATACAGCTTCTTTTAAATATTTAGATTATGAAGGTGTTGATTTAAAACAATAGCATAACATTTGTATAAAAGCAAAAAAGCGACAGTGAAAAAACTGCCGCTTTTTTATGCATAAAACCTAAAATAATCTTATTTTTTTAAAGGTTTTATTAAGCCTATAGTACCATCGGCATTGTGGGTTAATTCTGTAACCTTAACATTTCTTAAATGTGTTTTGCCAGATAATTGTGTGTCATGGTAAAAAATATACCATTTACCTTTAACCTCAATAATAGAGTGGTGGGTGGTCCAGCCTTGTACAGGTTCCATAAAAGTACCTTGGTAAGTAAATGGTCCGTATGGGTTATCGCTAACCGCTGATGCTAAGAAGTGCGTATCTCCTGTAGAATAAGTGAAATAATATTTTCCGTTGTATTTATGCATCCAAGCGCCCTCAAAAAATCTCCTATCATGGTCTTTTGTTAACAGTGGTTTGCCTTCTTTATCTAAAATAATAACATCTTTTACGGGTTCTGCAAAGCTTAACATGTCATTACTCAGCTTTGCAATTTTCGCAGTTAATGCTGGCTCATCTTCTTTTTGTGAATCTGTTTTAGAACCATTAGCATCATACTTTCCGTCTTTCCATCTTTGTAATTGGCCACCCCAAATACCACCAAAGTACATGTAAGAAGTGCCATCATCATCCGTGAAAACGGCAGGGTCTATACTAAAGCTTCCTTTAATAGGTTGTGGTTCTGCCTTAAAGGGGCCGGCAGGTGTTTTTGATGTAGCTACGCCTATTCTAAAGACATCATTTTTATCCTTAACAGGGAAATACAAATAGTAAGTTCCATTTTTATAAGCTGCATCAGGAGCCCAAAGTTGTCTGCCTGCCCAAGGTATATCTTTAATGTCTAAAGCAACTCCGTGGTCTGTTACTTTGCCATTCACACTATCCATAGATAGGATACGATAATCTCGCATGTCAAAATGGTCTCCATTATCATTTTCTGGTGTACCGGCTTCTATATCATGCGAAGGATAAATGTAAATTTTACCTTCAAAAACATGGGCAGATGGGTCTGCCGTATAAATATTTGATATAAGCGGTTGCGTTAAAAACTTAGAAGTATCTTGTTTTAAACTGTCGGTTTGTGCCGTTTTTCCCGAATTGTTTTGGCAAGCTATGGCGCTTATAGCTATAGCTAAAAAAGAGGCTGTAATAGTGGGTTTTAAATTCTTTTTCATGTTTTATTTATGGTTAATAAATGTTTCTTTTGGTCCTAAGAAAGATGGTTTTAAACCACCAGTATCTAATACAAGTTTTTGTAAGACTACGCCAGGGCTAATCATCCAATACTTAAGAGTGTGTTTCCCATTTTGGCTGATGTTAAAAGGTGTTTTAAAGATTTTAATACTTTCTGCTACTGATTTTTCCCAAGCTTTATTATCCTGATCATCTTTGTTGATATTTACAATAACAGGCTCACCATCGTCTATAGACAAGGCAAACTTTAGCCCATCTGTATTGGTAAAATCTATGGTAGGAGATATGTAAGTGTTTAAAGTGAAATTTCCTGTATTTTTCAAGTAAATATCAAATTGTAAATGAGGTGTGTTCTTATCTAGCGTTTGTGTTTCGCTGCTTACAGGTACTGCTATCATCCCGCCAGAAGTTTTACCATAGTTTTTAATCTCTTTCCAAAAAATAGGGCGCTTATTTACCGCTTTTGTAAAATGCACAGCTTCTATAGATACATAACCATCTTGTTCAACAAAACCCGTTATTTTTTCATCTGCAAATCGGGTGTTATCAATAACAATGGGTAGGGTAATTTTAGAACCATCACTTCCAGATATGATGATAGCACTCTTATTTTTTGTTTGACTTAGTTTAGTATAATCAACCTCCAGATAAATTCTTTCTTGTGTTTCTAACTTTCCATTTCCTAAACTAGCTTTAATAAAAGGTGGTGTTTTAATTTGATAATTTAGGCTCTTTATACCTTTGTTAAAGAGTTCTATAAAGTGTTTTTGTTGAGTATAGAAATTATAGATAGGAAAATTATCGTCTACGGTGGTTTTTCCTGTCCAAGATTTTAAACTACCTTCTATAGCTACACCTAATTGTGCTTTTTCTTGGATGGCAATTTCTTGGGTATCTGGCATTTTATCTACCGGAGGTTGCTGCCAGTAAGTATAACCAATATGCGTTTGGTCCATCATGTGTTTCCATTTACCACCAGCCAAAGTATCGTTATAAAATTTACTAATGGCAGCATCTTTCGCAAATAATGTTTTTGCTTCTGTGGCTAAAGAGTTGGCGCTGTTTCTGCCTTGCTTTGCATATAATTTGTTTTTAGCCACCTTGTAATATAACTGGTATAAATTTGCACTTGCCGTTACCGGATGTAAAACCAATTGATAATAAGCATCTTTTTGCTTTTCGGGTATGTTTTTATAAAGCTCTAAAGCTCTGTTTGCTAAGTTTTGGTAATCTTGAGTAACAGTTTCAAATTCGTTGTAATGAGTTAAGCTGTAAGTATTAGCATCTAAAAGTTCTGGCTTAACTCTACCATTATATTTGCTATATAGTTCTATCAATTCGGCAATTTCTGTAGCATAAGAGTCTCCAAATTGTTTAGTGGCCCACTTTATACCATATTCTTTAAGTTTTTCTGCCGGAATAGCATCAGGTGCCCAAGCATAATCTAAAAAGAACTCGATAGGGAACTCCATAGGTTTTAAATCGCCAACATTTACAATCCAAATTTTATTAGCATCGTGTTCATAAGCTAGGTTCATTTGCTCCCATATTTTTTGGATAGGATTGGTGTTTATCCATTTGTAGTTTCTTGGTCCGCCTACATAGTCAAAATGGTAATAAATGCCGTATCCACCGCTTCTTGGCTGTTCTTTAAGTTTAGGTAATTTTCTAATGTTACCCCAATTATCATCGCATAAAAGCAAGGTTACATCATCTGGTACACGCATCCCCTTATCATAATAATCTTGAACTTCTTTATACAAAGCCCATAATTGTGGCGTTTCTGCTGCTGCTTTACCACTAACTTTTTCTATAATGGCTCTTTGGTCTTTTACAATACGTTCTAGTAAATCTATAGCTGTACCTTCGGTCATGGGTTCATCACCATCGCCACGCATACCAATAGTAACAATTTGTTCCTTACCTGCTGTTCTTTTATAACCATCCTCCCAAAAGCTTTTCAGTTTTGTGGTATTGGTTTCGTAATTCCATTTGCCAGAGCCGTATCTGCGCCACTCATCATGTGCCCTCATTAAAGGTTCATGATGCGATGTACCCATCACAATACCGTATTCGTCTGCTTTAACAGGATTTATAGGGTCATCATCGTTAAAAGCACTTCCCCACATGGCAGGCCATAAGTAGTTGCCTTTTAATCGTAAAATTAGTTCAAATACTTTTTCATAAAACTGATGATTAAAGCCTCCAAATTGTTTTTTACTCCAACCACTTAAAGCTGGTGCTTCATCATTTAAAAATATGCCTCTATATTGTACTGCTGGCGAAGAAATAACATGTCTACCAGCTATTACAAATAACTGCTGACTTGTTTTTACAGGAACATCAGCCCAGTAATACCAAGGCGAAACCCCAATTTGATAAGATATTTCATAGATACCATAAATGGTTCCTCTTTTATCACTTCCGGCAATTACCAAAGCGCTATCTATACCGGGCAGAGGATTTTTAACAACTTCAATTAAAGTGCTTTCCCATTTGCCTGCAATACCAGCAACATTTATTTTGTTATGCTTAATCATTTCATCAATGATAGTGCTTTTACCAATTGTTCCTACAATAATGGGTAGTGCGCTTTTATTATCTATAAGTAATTCAGGGGTTTTTCTTGTAACCTTAAAAATATCGGTTTGTAAATCTTTTACGGCTCTTTTAACGCCAATAAAATCGTTTTCACTGATGATGATAGGGGCTATTTTATCTTTATTAGCAATAGCAAAACTCCCTTTGGTATAATTCTTAGTTACAATTCTATCTAAGCCTGATGCTAAGCAAGCAACAGCAGAAAGAACAGATACAATGGTTAAAATAATTGTTCTCATACTTATTTCTTAAAGTTGATAACGCTCCAATAAGCTTTTTTTGGTTTTAATTGAGTATCAAAAAGTAAAGGGTAGTTTTTTCTTCCTCTTACTGGATATTGGTCTAACCAAGTATACCTGTCAGAAACATTCCAGAAAGTAACATTACTAACAACGTTTTTATACTCACGCATTACCCTAAAAACCATTTCATATTGCTTTGCTTGTTGTTCTTCTAACTCGGCAGTAAATGCATCAGATTCATCTACTCTTTTTTCTCTTCTTTCTTTCTCCCATTTATAGATAGATAGATCAACCTCTGTAAACTGTATTTCTAAACCTAAAGAAGCATATTGCGTAATGGCTTTTCTTAATTCTTGTTCTGTAGGTTCTTCTAAAGACCAATGCGCTTGTAGGCCAACACCATGGATGGGTACTCCTTGTTCTTTAAGTAATTTAAGAAGTTTATAAATGCGTTCTCTTTTTTCTGGTCTTTCGGTGTTATAATCGTTATAAAAAAGTTTAGCATTGGGGTCTGCTTCATGGGCATATTCAAAAGCTTTTATAATAAAATCTATTCCGCATATTTCAAACCATTTAGAGTTTCTCAAGAAATTATTAGGGTTATCATCAATAGCCTCATTTACAACATCCCAGGCATAAATTTTTCCTTTATATCTGCCCGCTACGGCAAAAATGTGATCTTTTAGCCTTTGTAATAAAACCTCTTTAGATACTTGTTTACCATCTTTACCGGTAAAAATCCAGTTTGGAGTTTGCTCATGCCAGCATAAATTATGGCCTCTAACTTTAATATTATTTCTGGTGGCAAAGTTTACAATAGAATCTGCATCTCGCCAAAAGAAATAGCCTTCTCTAGGTTGTAGAGGTCCCATTTTCATAGCATTTTCTGCGGTAATACTATTATAGTGTCTTTTAATAAGTGTAGCTTCATCTCCACTAAGGTTTCTAGGGCCAACAGCTACTCCCATAGAAAAGTAGTCTTTATAAAAATCTTTTAATCCTTTGCTATCTTGCTGATATGTAGTTGGTTTTGGTGTGATTTTACATGATGCAATCGATAGCATAAAAAGGCTAAAAAAAAGCACTGGTTTTAAATGATGATATAATTTTTTGTTCATGTTTAATAAGCGTTTAAAAGAGAGTATGATTTGATATTATATGCCAGGTACAAACTTAAATTCTAAATCTTGATAGTATTTTAGGTTGTGTTTAGGTTTTGGTAGGCCAATGGGTATAGGTTTACCAGAAAAAGATTGAAAATACAATACACAAGCATCTCGCCACCATAAAGCTTCTTCACTTTGTATGGTCAATAATTGTTTTACTTGTTGATAGGTCTGCTTATCGATATCATGTTCAACAGCAGCCCAAGTTTTTTGCATTTCTTTTACTTCGTCAGCACCTTTATAATATTTTTTTACGATTCCATCCCATAAACTATCGCCAGATTTTAACTTATAATCCCAAGGTAAATGATGAAACCATAATAAATATTCTTCTGGACAGCTTTTTAAATCATCAAATTTTTGTGCAACAGGAGAGAAATACTGTAAAGTTGCTTTACTACCGCTTGATGTTCTGTTGAAACCAATACCATTGTTATCTGCTTGATGATAGTAAACAGATGTCCAATCTGCTCTAGGTTTATCTTTTATCCAAGGTCCGGGTCCATAATGGTGGTCCCATCCCATGATATGATGCAAGCCTAGTGGCGTCATATAATTTACTACGGTTTCTCTCGATTCTAGCATCATATCTTTTAACAAAGTACTTGATGTCTTCTGTAGACCAGTAAACGTAGTATTGAGCCATTCATCGGCAATAGCCGAAGAAGATAATTGATGATTCCAAGCTAACCTGCCGTAAGCGTACCAATTTGCTTGCGCAAAAGGATGTCCGCACCAGTTAACATCATTACCAATATTGGCAACACCAGCAATAGCCGTAATTTGATTTTTGTATAAAGAACCGTCAATAACCTTAGCAACCGATGAATTTTCACCTTTTGCATAAGTATCTGCATCTAAACATTCTTTAAACAAAGGTGCTAAATAAGCCAAATGTGTAGCAAAACCTAAATATTCTTGCGTTAATTGAAACTCTGCCATTACAGGTGTTTTTGTTAAAGCACCAAATAAGGGATGAAAAGGTTCGCGGGGTTGAAAATCTATAGCTCCGTTTTTAACTTGTATAATTACATTTTTATGGAAACTACCATCCAAAGGTTTAAACTCATTAAAAGCTTGTTTTGCCCTATCTTCTGGTACTTCATTATCATAAACAAAAGCTCTCCACATCACTATTCCATCATAAGGTTCAAGTGCTTTGGCTAGCATATTTGCGCCATCGGCATGGGTTCTTCCATAGTTTTGCGGCCCAGGCTGTCCTTCAGAATTGGCCTTTACCAAAAAGCCTCCAAAATCTGGAATGCTAGCATAAATTTCTTTAGCCTTTTGCTGCCACCAAAGTTGTACTTTTTCATCCAGAGGGTCTGCAGTTGGTAATTTTCCTATTTCTATTGGAGCACTAAAACGGGCAGTTAGGTACACTTTTATTCCGTAAGGTCTAAAAACATCAGCCAAGGCTTTTACTTTTTTAAGCCAATCATCCGTAAGGATAAGAGAATTAGCATTAACATTATTTAAAACAGTGCCATTAATACCAATAGAAGCGTTTGCTCGGGCATAATCTATATAACGCTGGTCGGTGTATTGAGGTAGCTTGTGCCAATCCCAAATAGAAAAACCGGCATAACCACGCTCTACGCTACGGTCTAAATTATCCCAATGGTTAAGTATACGATGTTTAATTTTAGGCTCTTCCCAAATATTTAAATTGAAGATGCTTTGTTTAAGTTGTAATTGCTTAATCAAGTGGAAAGCGCCATATAAAAGGCCTTTATCTGTTTTAGAACTTATTAAAGTAAGGGGTTTACCCTGATGTTGGATAGATTTTATAAGGTAGCCTTCATCGTTTTCTGGTGATGGGTGTGTGATGTTAAGTTTTTGTAAATCATCTGTTTTTATGAATAAAATGGCATTTTTTTGTATTGATACCGATGTGCTAATTGATTTTCCGGTTAAACCTTTAAAAGCAGTGATAAACTCTTTAGTAGCTATGTCAAGCGTTTCTGATTTTTGATAAACATATAAGGAAGATATATTTTCCTGATAAGCAGCTACTAATTTTGCATCCTTAATTGGTTCATATTTTAGCCAAAGGTTATAGCCATTTTCAGCAGAAACACTTAAATGAGAGATGACGATTATAATAAGAGCCCAAAATTTTTTCATACTTTACTTTTTAAAGATGAGCCTCTTACAATAAGCTCCGAGTTTAAGATAACGGTACTGGTTAAACTTAAGTCGCCTTCGCCATCTAAATGGTTAATTAAAATGCGAGCTACGTTTTCTCCCATTTCATTACCAGGGTAATTAATGGTTGTAATAGCAGGTTCTGTTACTTTAGAAATGAAATCGTTATTAAAACCTACAATAGCAATGTCTTCTGGTACTTTTAAACCGGCTTCTTTAAATAATGTTAAAGCGTAAGCTGCGGCAGAATCATTTGTGGCAAATAAACCATCAGGAAGTTGTTTTCTTTTTAAAATATTGTTGGTTACGGCATTGTAAATTTCTTGCTCGCTTAAATCATTGGTGATAAATAAATCATCAGAAAATGGAATATAACTATCAGCAAGTGCTTTCCTGTAGCCTTCGTAGCGGTCTTTGTAAACATTTCTGGTTAAGTTACCCGTAATGTGCATAATGCTTTTGCAATTTTGTTCAATAAGATGCATAGTCGCATCATAACCAGCTTTAAAATTGTCTATTACAACTTTTGTAACGGGTAAGCTATCTGTAACCCGATCAAAAAATACAATGGGAATACCTTTATTAATGAAGTTGTTAAAGTGGGTGAAATCTGCCGAGTCATAAGAAAGCGATACAATTAATGCATCAACCCTGTTGTTATACATGGTAATGGCGTTTGTTTTTTCTTTCTCTTCTTGTTCAAAAGATTGACTGATGATAAGGTTATAGCCAGCGTTATTTACTACTTTTTCTATACCTGATAACACAGATGACATAAATAAACTATTAAGTCTTGGGACAATAACGCCTATGGTATGGGTTTTTTGTTTACGCAAACTGCTAGCAAATTTATTTGATTGATAACCTAGTTCTTTAGCTAAATCAAAAATTTTCTTTTTGGTGTTGATATTTATCGCAGGATGATTTTGAAGACCTCTACTAACCGTGGTTGCAGAAATATTTAACTTCTCTGCAAGGTCATAAATTGTTATCTCTTTCTTCATTTTTTAAATCTCTTATGCTAGGTTTATGCTTTGAAAGCCGAAGCAAGGTAAAGAAAAATAAAGATTATTGCAATCGGTTGCAGTAATTTTTTTGTTAATCATGCGCTTCGCTTTTTTATTTGCTTTGTTAATAATAAATGTTGCAACATCTTTAAAAATAGGGTTATTTTATTATGTTTTTATCATTAATTATCTTTTAAAATTATATTTTTTAAGATTTATTCATTAACTTAGTTTCTCTAACGCGATGCTCTCTGTTTCAGAAACATATATCTACCTAAATGTTTCTACCTATTTTTTAACTATTAAATTCTTTACTATGATAGTAGGTCATATTCATTTTGGAGTTCAGTTTAAGAAAAGGAATCTTCATCTTTTAAGCGATCCTATAATCGAGAATTACAATAATCAAATGGATCAGTTGGTAAGACGTTTCCGAGTTATTGAGGTACTTGGGCAGGGCAGGGCCATTAAAAAGTGGATATGCAAAGAAGCGGAAGCCAAGTATATTTTCCTTAAAACAGAGTTACAAGAGTATATAGAAATTCACTATCCAAATGAGTATAAATAAAAAAAGCTTTCCCGATGCGTATCAGGAAAGCTTTTTTATGCTAATAAGCTATCTTCTTACAAAGTAGCCATGTGTTGTAATAAATCAACAATTTTGTTAGAGTATCCCCACTCATTATCGTACCAAGATACTACTTTAACGAAGTTATCATTTAAAGAAATACCAGCTTTTGCATCAAAAATTGAAGTACGAGCATCTCCTAAGAAATCTGTAGAAACAACTTCATCTTCTGTATAACCTAAAATTCCTTTTAGTTCGCCTTCAGAAGCAGCTTTCATAGCTTTTTTAATATCCTCGTAAGAAGCAGCTTTCTCTAAACGTACAGTTAAATCAACTACAGAAACGTCAGCAGTTGGAACACGGAAAGCCATACCCGTTAATTTTCCTTTAATTTCTGGGATAACTAAACCCACAGCTTTTGCAGCACCTGTAGATGAAGGGATGATGTTTTGGTAAGCGCCACGTCCGCCTCTCCAATCTTTAACAGATGGTCCGTCAACAGTTTTTTGAGTTGCAGTAGCAGCGTGTACAGTAGTCATTAAGCCTTCTAATACGCCAAAGTTATCGTTTAATACTTTAGTGATAGGAGCTAAACAGTTTGTAGTACAAGAAGCGTTAGAAACGATATTTTGGTCTGCTCTTAAAGTTTTATGGTTAACACCCATAACAAAAGTAGGGGTATCATCTTTAGCAGGAGCAGACATAACTACTTTCTTAGCACCAGCTTCTATGTGTTTTTGTGCAGTTTCTTGAGTTAAGAAAAAGCCAGTAGATTCAATAATATATTCGGCTCCAATTTCATTCCATTTTAAGTTTGCAGGGTCTTTTTCTGCTGTTACTCTAATGCTTTGGCCATTAACCACAAGGTTGCCATCTTTTACTTCTACAGTACCATCAAATCTTCCGTGTGTAGAATCGTATTTTAGCATGTAAGCCATGTAATCAACATCAATCAAATCATTGATACCAACAATCTGAATGTCTTTTCTGTTTATTGCAGCTCTGAAAGCTAATCTTCCAATTCTTCCGAATCCGTTAATTCCAATTTTCATTTGTTTTAATTTTTATTTGCGTAATAATTCAATAAGTTATAAATAGGTTCTTTAATGATAGTGGATATTTTAATGTTATGCTCTTTGGCAATTTCTCTTAAATAATCCTGAAAATTTGCAGCAACTGTCCCCACAAAATAAATAGGTTGTTTCTTGCCGTACTTTTCTATCAAAGGAATAAGATAAGTGCTGATAAACACATGAAATCCATTTTTAACAAAGTCTTTTACAAAAGGATGTTCTCTGTTTTCTGTGAGCAAATCTACTAAAGAACTTATAAAAATGTTAGGATGTGCTTGTTTATATATCTTATCCAGAATTTGTTTTTTATCTAAATCGTATTTTTTCTTAAAAAGTAGGTTAATGTCTGGCGGCAAAGTTTGTGTGATATAAGCTTTTATTAAGTTTTTACCCAGCCAGTTAGATGATCCTTCATCAGCAATGGCATAACCTAAACCATAATTGTTATCGATGATTTTTTTTCCATCAAAAAAAGCTGCGTTAGAGCCACTTCCCATGATACAAACAATGCCCGCTTTATCATCGCAACTTGCTTTTGCAGCAGCTAGCAAATCATTATGTACAAATATCTTGCTATATCTGAAGAATTGCGCAAATGCATTGCTTACAATCTCATTTCTTTCTTTTGATGTTGTACCTGCGCCAAAAAAAATATTTTCTTTATTTTTTCTGCATTATGGATGAGTTGTATGTTCTTATTTAAAACCTGAAGAATATACTTTTCATCGTTAAAAAATGGGTTTATACCTACAGTTCTAAGCTCAATGGTTTCTGTACCCTTATGGGCAATTCGCCAATTGGCATATCTAGATCCACTGTAAACAACTGCAACCATTTTTTTATGCTAATATGCTAGACATTTCCATTAAATCGTCTTCCAACTTAAACTCGTGTCCTGATAGTGCTTCACGTAAATCTGTAAGTGCAATATTGTTGCCATGTAAGCCAACCATTTTTCTGGTTTGGCCTGCTAACAATGCTTTTACTGCTGCAAAGCCCATTCTACTGCCTAAAATTCTGTCAAAACTACTTGGGCTACCACCTCTTTGTAAGTGACCTAAAATGGTAACTTTGGTATCATAATAGTCAAATTTTTCTTTTACTCTTTTAGCAACGTTATAAGCGCCACCGTTTTTATCGCCCTCTGCTACAATTACAATACTAGATGATTTTAAGTTAGCCGCACCATGCTCTAGTGTAGAAATTAAATCTTCTATAGCGGTGTCTTTTTCTGGCAACATGATAGCTTCTGCGCCACCTGCAATACCTGCTCTTAAAGCAATACAGCCAGCATCGCGGCCCATAACCTCTATAAAAAATAAACGATCATGAGATTCTGCGGTATCTCTAATTTTATCTATGGCTTCTATAACGGTATTGGTTGCGGTATCAAAACCTAAAGTAAAATCAGAACCATAAAGGTCATTATCAATAGTGCCTGGTACGCAAACTACCGGGATATCATATTTATTTGAAAATCTTTCTGCACCTGTAAATGTTCCATCGCCACCAATAGCAACTAAAGCTTGAATGCCTTGTTTTTTAAGGTTTTGATAGGCTTTCTCCATGCCTTCTTCGGTTCTAAATTCTAAACAACGGGCGGTTTTTAAAATAGTACCACCTAATTGCATAATATTACTAACCGAGTGGCGGTTCATTGGGATAAAATTCTCATCTATCATTCCTTGGTAGCCTTGTTTAATACCTACCATCTCACAACCAAAATGAATACCCGTTCTCACAACGGCTCTTATACATGCATTCATTCCTGGGGCATCTCCACCTGAAGTAAATACTGCTATTTTATTAATTTTCGACATTTTTTATTTTTGAACTCTCGTTTACGGCTCACTAATATACGGTGTATTTTTTACACTAAGTGAGATTTTGTCAATTTTTTTTTTCAAATTTGATTATTATTAGTTTTTATAAACCCTAAGACTTGGAAAATTTACCATTACGTTTTGAATCGATTTTCTCTGCAGACTGCATCATTTTTGGATTTGATGAAGGTGAGTTGAAAATTTTATTGATAGAGCGAAATGAAGAGCCTTTTAAAGAATGGTTTGCTTTACCAGGTAACTTTGTTTACGAAAGCGAAAGTATAGACGAAGCAGCGGAGCGTATTTTATACGAACTTACAGGACTGAAAGGGATATACATGGAGCAGTTTTATACTTTTGGTGAGGTAAATAGACACCCACAGGGCAGGGTTATAACTGTTGCGTATTTTGCCATGATTAGATTAAATGGCCAAAAGGAGCTTAAGCCTATTACCAATTATGCTAAAAAAGCGGTTTGGGTTTCTGTACAAGATTTACCTCAATTAGCTTTTGACCATACCGAAATTTTCAAAAAAGGTTTCGAGAAAATAAAGAATAAAATTAGCTATCAACCTATTGCATTTGAACTTTTACCAGAGAAGTTTACCCTTACGCAATTGCAAAATTTGTATGAGGTTATCTTAAATAAAAAGCTAGACAAAAGAAACTTTAGAAAGAAAATGTTGGCTTATGATATCTTAAAAGAACTTGACGAGAAACAGAAAGGTGTTTCTTACAGAGCTGCCAAATTATACAAGTTTGATAAACGTAAATACAGTAAGTATTTCCATAACGAACTTTCTTTTGGGAAAGAGTAATTTTTTCAAAAAAATTATAAATAGAAAAAGGGGCTTTAAAGCCCCTTTTTCTATTTATTGTTGAATTTTTTTACGTGATAATTTACCAAGTTATCTATTGGTGAGCGGATGATAACACCCATTTCCATATCGTATTCCTTTGCAACTTCTTCTAGTATATTTCTAAAGTTATATGCAACAGAACCAATGCAATTAAATTTATAAGATTTATAGTTAGGATAATGACTGACCAAGTTTTTAAAGAAATCGTTAAAAGATGTTTTAACTAAATTTCTTGAATACTCAATATTCACGGTAATATCATAAACAAACTTGCTAAAGCTAGCACAAAACCTGTTTGGAAGTGGTTGTGTATAAACATGGTTTAAAATATCATCCGGAGTAAGCTTAAAAGTTTCCCAAAATACAGCTCTAACATTTTCCGGCATATAACCTCTTATATAGTCTGATAAAAGTTTTTTACCAATATAACAGCCACTACCTTCATCACCTAAAATATAAGCTAAAGAATCTATGTTAAATTCAATATCCTCACCATCGTAAATACAAGTATTGGTACCTGTGCCCAAGATAGCTGCAAAACCTCTTTCATCGCCTAGTAAAGCTCTTGCTGCGGCTAATAAATCATGTCCAATGTTAACTTGTGCATTCACAAAAAAAGCTCGCATAGCTTTAGCTACAATTTCTGCTTTCTCATCGTTATGAACACCAGCGCCATAATAATTAACTTCTTTAATAGCTGCTATTGGTAAATCAGAAGGGACGTTTTTATTTAAGGATGCTATAATATACTCGGTATTTGAGAAATAAGGATTGTAACCTTCTGTATTAAAAAGTACTTTTTTCCCATCTTCAGTAATCAAACACCAGTTTGTCTTGGTCGAGCCTCCGTCGGCAATTATAATCATGTTAAATTTAATTAGGTTTTTAAAGATAGACAAATCTTCTTATTGTACAAAATACACTAAGTTATTTTTCTTTATAAAATAAGATTTTACTGATAAAAACACTGTTTAAGGCCTTTTTCCAAAATTTCTCTTTTTAGGTTTTTACCAATAAAAACAATTCTTGTTTCTCTTTCTTCATCATTTTTCCAGTCGTCGCCTTCTGTAAAAACAGGTGCTCCTTTAACAGATTGTATAATAAGTTGTTTCTTAAATCCTTCAATATTTAAGATTCCTTTTATCCTGTAAAAGTAAGCGCCTTGTATCATCAGCATCACACTAAAATAATGCCTCAATTTTAGTAAATCAAAACTGGGTTTAAGCGCATAGCTTTGTGATACAATATTGTGATGATGAGTTTCTGGTTTTAATTGTATAAGCGGCTTATCATCGGTTTTAAAACCTAAATTAAACCTTACTTTAGTTTTATCATAAGCATTAAGCTCTAATAAAGCTGTACTTGGGGTTTTACTATAATCGGTAAAAACAAAATCAGCAAATGGGTTTAAGGCTTTTACTTTTTCTTTTACTTCTGCTAAGGTTTCTGCCGAGGCTTCGCTACTTTTATTGAAGATTAAGAAATCAGAAAAAGCAATTTGTTTAGATGCTTCTTCCTCAACACCTAAAACATCTAATACATTTAAGGTATCAACAATACCAATAACGCCATCAAGCTTAAAAGCAGTTTGGATGTTGTAATCTGTTAAAAAGTGGCTGCTACGGCAGATGGATCTGCAATACCTGTTGTTTCAATAATTAAATGGTCATAATCATAAGGGCCAGTAACCAGTTTGTTCAATAAAGCTGCCAAATCTCCGTTTACAGAACAGCAAATGCAACCGTTAGAAAGCTCGAAAATATTTTCATCGGTATTGATAACTAGCTGACTGTCTATATTAATTTCGCCAAACTCGTTTTCTATAATCACGAATTTTTTGTGAGGATTTTCTGCTATCAGATGGTTCAGAAAAGTGGTTTTACCAGCACCTAAAAATCCGGTAAGTATGGTAACAGGTACAGCTTTAAAAGACATTCTAAATTTTAAATGATATTAGTCAACTACTAAGGTAAGCGGTAAATTTACTCTAAATATACTGCCTTGTCCGGGTGTGCTAATAACATTAATAGTACCGCTTAGTTTTTCTAGCAGCTCTTTTACAATGTATAAGCCTAAGCCAGAAGAACTTTCGTTATTGGTTGGTTTATTTGATAGTAGGGTGAAACGTTTAAAAAGTTTATCCATTTCTTGAGGATAAATTCCCGGTCCTTCATCTCTAATACTTACACTAAATTGGTTTTCTTGATTTTGAAGCGTAATAAATACCTCCTTATTAAAAGCAGAAAATTTAATAGCGTTTGATAAAATATTATTGATAACTCTGGTGAGTAAATTACTATCGGTTTTAATGGTTAAAGGTGATGCTAAAGGCTCGTAGTTTAAAGTGATTTGCTTTTCATCAGCAGATTTTAAGAAATTTCCTACAACATCTTTTATAAAAGTGTTTATTTCTACGTCTTCTACATACGGTTTAACCGGATTATTTTCCATGCTGTTTAAAGTCTCCATCTGACTAATGAGGTGGAAAACATCCTGCATGCTTTTGTTAAAGATGCCAAAAAGCTCCTCGGTTTCGCTATTGGTTACCATTTCTTCAAATAAAAACGATAGCATTTTAATATTACTTAAAGGCGATTTCAAATCGTGAAGTAATATCTGCGAAAGCTGGTCTTTTTCCTGCATAATTTTATACAGGTTCTCGTTATTATCGGCTAGTTCTTGGTTAAGCTTTAGCAATTGTTCATTCTTTTCAGCTATTTGCTTCTCAAAAGATCTTTTGTCTAAATAATTGCTAATCCATTGCCCAAGATATTGTACAAAATCTCTATCAGCTTGGTTAAAGCTTTTCGGACTAGCATAAGATGATGAGAAATTTAAAGTTCCAAATTTCTTGCCTTCAGACAAAATAGGAACACCGATGTAAGACCTAGTTTGAAATTTACTGTAACAAGGATGCCCTTTTAAATGCGATGTTTCTGCATCATCAATATCAAAAACTTTGTTTTCAGTTAAAGTGATTTCGCAAAAAGTATCTTGTAAATCAAAAACCTGATTTTTAAGCTGTAATTCTTTGTTGGCAGAGTAGAAATCAAGAACTTGATAGTCTTGATCTACAATTTTGGCTATTATTCCTGTTTCCATCTGAAGAAAGCCGCAGGCTATACCGATAATTTCCTTAAAATCATCAGACTGGGTTTGAATAAGAAGCGAAGTGATTTTGTAAATCTCATTCATTCTCTCTTCTTCTATAGAATTCGTACTAGCCATATGTTGAAAAATAGATATTGATGCAAAGTAATAAATAATTTCTTTTACCTGATACCTAAAGTAGGGCATAAATGTTACATTAAATATTAGTGGCATGATATTCAATGTTTTTGTAAAGAACATGAATAGAAAACTACAGCGTCTAGAGAAAATTGGCCTCGACCCAAAAATTACAGCTAAAGCCGTAGGCTTACGTTATGTAAACAACCAACAAGCGGGCTATATTAGGTTAAGAACAAAAAATGGTTTCGCTTTTAAAGATTGGGATGGCCAAAAAGTTACAGATAAGAATCTGCTAGAAAGGTTTAAAAAACTTGTTATTCCGCCTGCTTATGAAGATGTTTGGATTTCTCCAGCAGAAAATACACACCTGCAATTTACTGGTGTAGATGCTAAAGGCAGAAAACAATATCGTTATCATCCAGATTGGAATAAAATAAGAAATGAAGCTAAATTTTACCGTTTAAGAAGGTTTGCAGAGGCGTTACCCGGCATCAGGAAACAAGTAGAAATAGATTTAAATAGGAAAGGATTACCTTTTGAAAAAGTATTGGCTTTAGTTGTTAAACTGATTGAGCTAACGCATATCAGGATAGGAAATGCCGAGTATAGTAAGCTCTATGGCTCTTTTGGTCTTACTACTTTAAGAGATAAGCATGTGAAATTTAAAGGTAGCGAAGTTAATTTCATCTTTAAAGGTAAAAAAGGGGTTCAGCACCATATCAATTTACAAAGTAGAAAACTTGCGGCTTTAGTAAAAAGATGTAAAGATATCCCCGGTAAAGAATTATTTCAATATTATGATGATGAAGGAAAACATTATAGTGTTGAGTCTGGTGATGTAAACCAATACCTTAAAAGCATAACCGGAGAAGATTTTACAGCTAAAGATTTTAGAACTTGGGCTGGTAGTGTACATGCTTTATGTACCTTAAAGCAGATGGAAAAAGCTGATAAAGAGCAAATAAGTAAAAAGAATATTATACAAGCTATTGATGAGGTTGCCCGTAAATTAGGTAATACCCGTACGGTGTGTAAGAAATATTATATACACCCTATTGTGCTACACAGCTATGAAAATGGCACCTTATACGAGTATGATATTGATGAAGATTTAGAAGATAGTCTTCTCCCCGAAGAAAAATTATTAGTAAAAATCTTAGATTCAGAAAACATGTCGGTGCTTAGTTAGGTTATCTTCATAAATGCGTATTTTGTTGAGATAATTTAAGCCATATGAAAAAAATATTGGTTGCTAATAGGGGCGAAATAGCGCTCAGAATTATGCGCTCTGCTAAAGAGATGGGAATTAAAACTGTTGCAGTTTTTTCTGAAGCAGATAGAAACGCCTTACATGTACGCTATGCAGATGAAGCTACTAATGCCCCCATACTTGGCCCAATAAGAACATAATCTTCTTTAGTGTTTGTACCAAAATTAAATTGTAGTTGTTGCAAAAGACTAATGACAGCCATCGCATTTTTCTCAATAAAATCTCCACCATCTTTGTAATCAAAAATTATAATATCATAACCGTCTGCTCTTAATTTATCACCTAATTTTACTTGCTGGTTATTAAAGATGATTTCTGTATTTACATATTCATCATAAATTTGTTGAACACCTCTATCATTTGATGGGTCAAAACCATCCAGAAAAATTATAGGTTTACTAATTTTACCAGTACCACAGTTGGCATTTGAGTAAAATATATAAGCTTTACCTTCGGCATTTTCTAATCCCCCACCATATTGGCTTGCATTAATAGGTAAACCAGTAATATTTATTTCCTCGCCACCATTGCATCCATCTATAATTGTTTTAAAAGGTTCTTCTTTTTTAGCCCTTACTGTGCTAATTGATTTATAGATTTGTCCATTAGTTAAAACTACTGTGAGCCTTACTAAAAATGTTCTACTAGTTAAAAAGCGAGCAACTTTACTAAAAATGCTAAAAGTTTGAAGCCCCCCTGATCCGCCTCCGTTAGAATAAAGTTGTTGATCGCCATAGCCATCATCAAAATTTACAGTGATGCTTGCAATATTTACAGGAGTATTACTAAGGATTAAATTGGGGTCAAAATTAAAGGTATGTTCTCCTGTTTTTATTACACTTTCGGCAGGTAATAGTGGGGTGGCAATAAAAAAAGTTTTTTGCAACCAAGGAGAGGTGCTTCGGTTACTATTATCATATAATAAACCACCAGAAGAATAAAGCTGATTATTTTTTATAGCATTAGTGTCTAAATAATTATAATTAAACATCATTAAACCTATATTATGCTCATTTTGCTGATCATGATTAATCAGATAATTGTTTAATGCTTCAGGCGTTTGATAGCCGTTGTTATTCAACATTGCATTATAAAGTTCATAATAAGCTTGATGAAAATGTTCGGTATTAGTTGTGTCATCGGTAACTAATCCTTGAAAATTTTGCAAGTTAGCTAAAGGGAAAACACGGTCATATAATATGCCTGTTGTTACTTCTACTTTATTAAGATTTAATAAAACCTGATCTGCTTCTTGCTGATAGGTTTGGGTTTGTGCTATTGCACTAAATAATGCATAACAAGAAATTAAAGCAGTTAAAACTGCTTTTTTAATGTAAATTTTCTTCATAGGTTTTGGTTAAAAGTTTACGTATTTAAGATTAAATGTGCCAGAGGTAATTTTCACAGTTTGTTTAGTTTTTTCATTATAAGCGTCATAAAAGAAAGTGCCAGTCATTCTTTTATTAACAGTATCAATGCTTTTAATCTCTACTTGTCCAGTATAACTAGAGTTTGTTTGAAAATAATCGCCAGGTCCTGAACTATTTGAATCATAAGTACCACTCAAAAACATATTACTATTAATTGTATAATATTTTGTAGAAATTAAGATTCCTGGAGTTGAAACTAATATTCCCAAATGCTCTCTACTATTGGTATTTCTTGCTTTAATAAATAAAGTTTCCCCATTATTTGTAAGATGACATTCCGTTTCCTGTAATTTAAAATCATTAGCAAAAGGTCGCCATCTTTCACCATTTACTTTACAGGTAAAGCCTGTGTCTATTTCATCTTTTTTGCAAGATGCTGCAGATAAAAAAATGATGACTGGCAAACAAGTAATTAGCTTGATTAGATTTTTCATATGGTTAGTTTTTTAATTGTATATAGTATAAATGAAATTAAAGATATATATAATTTAAAATAAAAAGCTACTAATTAAAAGTTTACGTATTTAAGATTAAATGTGCCAGAGGTAATTTTTACAGTTTGTTTAGTTTTTTCATTATAAGCGTCATAAAAGAAAGTACCAGTCATTCTTTTATTAGTTTCATCGATAGTAATTATATCTAAAATACCCACGTATCCATTACCAGTCCTAAAGTCCTCACCGGGTATTCTTTCGTCAAAGAAACCCCTCATAATCTGTTTTTGGTCTAAATTATATTTGCCTACTTTTATTTTTGTGCCTTTAGTAAAAACACCAAATCCGATAGCCTCATTTCTACTAGTATTTCTTGCGTAGATAAACAATTCCTCATTATTATTTGTAAGATGACATTCTGTTTCCTGTAGTTTAAAATCATTAGCAAAAGGTCTCCATCTTTCTCCGTTTACTTTACAGGTAAAACCTGCATCTATTTCGTCTTTTTTGCAAGATGCTGCAGATAAAAAAATGATGACTGGCAAACAAGTAATTAGCTTGATTAGATTTTTCATATGGTTAGTTTTTTAATTGTATATAGTATAAATGAAATTAAAGATATATAATTTAAAATAAAAAGCTCCTAATTAAAAGTTTACGTATTTAAGATTAAATGTGCCAGAGGTAATTTTCACAGTTTGTTTAGTTTTTTCATTGTAAGGATCAAAATAAAAAGTACCTGTCATTCTTCTATTAACTGTATCAATGCTTTTAATCTCTAAAACACCTTCATAGCCATTTCCTGTCCTAAAGTCTTCTCCCGGAATTAATTCGTCAAATTTGGCACTCATAATTTGAATCTGATTTAAGTTGTAAAAACCTACTTTGATTTTAACCCCCGATGTGTAAATACCAATAGTAATTACCTCTCTTGAATTTATATTTCTAGCGTTTATAAATCATTCCTCATTATCATATAAATGACATTCTGTTTTCTTTTTGCCCGTAAATTAGGTAATACCCGTACGGTGTGTAAGAAATATTATATACACCCTATTGTGCTACACAGCTATGAAAATGGCACCTTATACGAGTATGATATTGATGAAGATTTAGAAGATAGTCTTCTCCCCGAAGAAAAATTATTAGTAAAAATCTTAGATTCAGAAAACATGTCGGTGCTTAGTTAGGTTATCTTCATAAATGCGTATTTTGTTGAGATAATTTAAGCCATATGAAAAAAATATTGGTTGCTAATAGGGGCGAAATAGCGCTCAGAATTATGCGCTCTGCAAAGGAGATGGGTATTAAAACTGTTGCAGTTTTTTCTGAGGCAGATAGAAATGCCTTACATGTACGCTATGCAGATGAAGCTATTTGTCTTGGCGAAGCTGCTTCTACAGCATCTTATTTAAATATTCAAAAGGTAATTGATGCTTGTAAGCTAACAGGTGCAGAAGCCATTCATCCGGGTTACGGTTTTTTATCAGAAAATCCAGATTTTGCTAGAAAAGTAAAAGCGGCAGGTATCATCCTGATAGGTCCATCGCCAGAAGCCATGGAAATTATGGGTAATAAATTATCAGCGAAAGCGGCTGCATTAAAATATCAAATTCCTTTGGTTCCTGGCACAGAAGAAGCTATCACCAATATAGAGCAGGCCAAAGAAAGGGCAACAAGTATTGGCTTTCCCGTTCTCATAAAAGCTGCTGCCGGTGGCGGTGGTAAAGGTATGCGTTTGGTACATCAGGTAGAAGATTTTGAAGAGCAAATGAAATTGGCTATTTCCGAAGCAGAATCTGCTTTTGGAGATGGTGCTGTTTTTATAGAAAAGTATGTAACATCACCTAGGCATATAGAAATTCAGGTTTTAGGAGATCAGCATGGAAATATTGTTCATCTTTTCGAACGCGAATGTTCTGTACAACGTCGCCACCAAAAAGTGGTTGAGGAAGCGCCTTCTGCTGTTTTAGACGAGGCAACTAGAGCTAAAATGGGAAAATGTGCGGTAGATGTAGCTCGCTCTGTAAACTATACAGGTGCTGGTACGGTAGAGTTTATTTTAGATGCCGATAAGAATTTCTTTTTTCTAGAGATGAACACCCGCTTGCAGGTAGAACATCCGGTAACGGAAATGATTACCGGAGTTGATTTAGTGAAAGAGCAAATAAAAATTGCCAGAGGCGAAGTACTTTCTTTTTCTCAGGATGATTTAAGTATCAGAGGCCACGCCATAGAGTTAAGAGTTTATGCAGAAGACCCTGCCAATAATTTCTTGCCAGATATTGGTACACTAAAAACTTATAAAACACCTAAAGGTATTGGTGTAAGGGTTGATGATGGTTTTGAGCAAGGCATGGAAATACCTATTTACTACGACCCAATGATAGCTAAATTGGTTACTTACGGAAAAAATAGGGAAGAAGCTATAGAAAGAATGTTAAGGGCAATTGAAGAATATCAAATAAGTGGTATTGAAACTACCCTGCCTTTTGGTAGCTTTGTCATGCAGCATGAAGCTTTTATATCAGGAAATTTTGATACGCATTTTGTAGCTAAATATTTTAAACCAGATGTATTGAAACAGCAAAATAACGAGGAAGAAAGAATAGCTGCAATTTTAGCTTATAGACTGTTTACAAAATCAAGCATTCAAAATTTAGTTGCGGCAGGGCAGCAAACTTCAAACTGGTTAAGAAATAGAAGAAATTGGTAATTCAACAAATAAAACAATACATGTTTACAGGTATTATAGAAACTTTAGGAACTGTTACAAGCTTAAGAAAAGAGCAAGAAAACTTACACATTACCGTATCTTCTACGATAAGTAAAGATTTAAAAATAGACCAATCTGTTGCACATAATGGCATTTGTTTAACAGTGGTTTCGCAAGATGAGGAAAGCCACACTGTAACCGCTATTTATGAAACCTTACAAAAAACCAATCTGGGAAGTATACAAGAAGGAAGTTTGGTAAACCTAGAACGCTGCATGCAAATGAATGGTAGGTTAGATGGACATATTGTACAAGGCCATGTAGACCAAACGGGTATTTGTATGGGCTTAGAAGAACAAGAAGGTAGTTGGTTTTATACTTTTAGCTACAATGAAGATAAAGGAAATGTTACGGTAGAAAAAGGTTCTATCTGCATAAACGGGATAAGTTTAACCGTTGTAAATTCTAAACCTGGGCAGTTTTCTGTTGCTATAATTCCATATACCTACGAGCATACCAACCTACAAAGCGTAAAACCTGGCGATATGGTAAATCTAGAATTTGATATCATTGGTAAATATGTTGCTCGTTTAATGAGGAATACTAAAACAGTTTAGTTTGTCCTATTCCTGCAATTTTAGCTTCATGTTCTAGCAACCATTGTTTGCGCCATACACCACCAGCATAGCCGGTAAGTTCGCCAGCCATGCCTACTACTCGGTGGCAGGGTACTGCAATCATGATTTTGTTTTTACCATTGGCAGCTGCAATGGCTCTTATGGCTAGTAAATTCTGCATCCGGATAGCTAAAGTGGTGTAAGAGATAACTTCTGCAAAATTGAGTTCTTGCAAGGTACTCCAAACTTGTTGTTGAAAAACTGTGCCGCTTTGTTTGATAGGGAAGGTGAAGCTTTTTAAATCTCCATCAAGATATTGTTGAAGTTCTGTTAAAGCCAAGGTTAAAACATCTGTTTTAGTACCATTTTCCTCTGGTACATCTGCAAAACTAATTTCACAAATAGCTTGGTCTTCTTCTTTAATAATAACGAAGCCTAATGGACTTTCCATACTTTGTACATTCATCAATCAAATATCATAAAAATATAAGGCTTTACACCGATGTTGAGCTTATATATGAGCTTTTACTATCTTTGCAGCTGCATGATATTAATTAAACAAGTAAAGAGTTTATTGTACAAAGAGATTTTATTAGAATGGCGCTCTAAATATGCCTTCAATGGTATTTTGCTGTATGTTATCTCTACCGTTTTTGTTTGTTATTTATCGTTTAAAACTACTCCGCCTTTAGTTTGGAATGCGCTTTTCTGGATTATTTTACTTTTTGCTGCTATCAATGCCATTGCAAAAAGTTTTATGCAAGAAAGTAAAGGCCGCTTATTATATTATTACACCATCGCTAGTCCGCAGGCCATCATCATCTCTAAAATTATTTATAATATTTTGTTGATGATGATTATGTCTGCCATCGCTTTTTTGGCTTATCAAATTGTTTTTCAGAATGCAGTTGCCAATTTAGGATTGTATTTAATAGCAGTTTTATTGGGTAGTATCAGTTTCTCAACGGTTTTTACCATGATATCTGCCATAGCCTCTAAAGCGGGTAATAATGGTACTTTAATGGCTATATTAAGTTTCCCAGTTATTATCCCGTTATTGATGCTGATTATTAAGCTTTCTAAAAATGCCATGGATGGCTTAGATCCTTCAGTTTCTTATGATGAAATTGGCGTTTTATGCCTCATTAATATCGTAGTAATTGCTGTTTCTTTATTACTATTTCCTTACCTTTGGCGAGATTAATTTTTAAGCAATGATGTATAAAAATTGGTGGAAAGTATTGTCTGTAATCTTAGTATTATTCTCCGTTACCGGAGGTTTATTGATAGATGTTCCGGCGCTTCCAATCTTACATGAAAGTATCAGAAACCTATATTATCATGTACCTATGTGGTTTGCCATGATTATTATTTACCTAGTTTCTGTAATTTACAGTATCAAGTATTTGGGTTCAGGAAAAGAAAACGATGATTTAATTGCTGTAGAAAGTGTAAATACAGGTATTATCTTCGGTTTTTTAGGTTTAGGTACCGGTATGATTTGGGCAAACTTTACTTGGGGCGCACCTTGGCCAAATGATCCAAAATTAAATGGTTCTGCTATTGCTACGTTAATGTATTTAGCTTACATCATCTTAAGAGGCTCTATTGATGAAGAGCAAAAGAGGGCAAAAATTTCTGCTATTTATAACATATTTGCTTTCCCCATCATGGTAGTACTTATTTTTGTGTTACCACGATTAACAGATTCTTTACATCCCGGTAACGGTGGAAACCCAGGTTTTGGTGCTTATGATTTAGATAGTAATATGCGCTATGTTTTTTATCCTGCCGTATTAGGATGGATTTTAGTAGCTACCTGGATCATGACCATACGTTTTAGAATTAGAGTCATAGAAAATAAAAATAATCAAATTCAATAATGAAAAGATTTTTCTCTTTAACAGCAATACTCTTTTTGGTTGTACAATTTGCACAAGCACAGTCAGTTGAGATGGCAGAAACCATGCGTTCTTCTGGTAAAATTTACGTAGTAGTAGCTGTAATAGCGGTATTATTTATCGGCTTGTTTTTTTATCTATTTTCTATCGATAGAAGATTAAAAAAAATTGAAAAAAATAAATAAGCTTCATCTACCTTAAAAACAAACATTTAAAACAAAAATGCCCCTGTGTGGTTAAAACACTAAGGTTTTATCAATTTGGAGATGACAAAAAAATCTCTCAACTTGTATAAAATTTTTTATAAACCATAAAAATTACTACTATGACCAAAGCAGGAGAGGTTATTTTTGATGACTACCATTTTTTTAATGATGTATGCCAGTATGTAGACCAGGCGGCAGCATTTACCAATCACGATAAAGGTTTATTAGAGCAAATTAAAGCATGTAATAGTGTTTATCATCTTCAATTTCCAATAAAAAAAGGAAATAGTTTTGAAATTATTCATGCATGGCGTGTACAACATTCGCACCATATGCTACCTACTAAAGGAGGTATCAGGTATAGCGATATTGTAAATGAAGATGAAGTTATGGCTCTTGCAGCTTTAATGACATATAAATGTGCTATTGTTAATGTTCCTTTTGGTGGTGCTAAAGGTGGTATCAAAATTAATCCAAGAAACTATACTGCGGCAGAGCTTGAAAATATTACCAGACGTTATACCGTAGAGCTTATTAAGAAAAACTTTATAGGCCCTGGTATAGATGTGCCAGCACCAGATTACGGTACCGGAGAGCGTGAAATGTCTTGGATTGCTGATACCTATTTAACCATGAATCCAGGCTCTTTAGATGCTTTGGGTTGTGTTACAGGTAAACCAATTGCTTTACATGGTATTGCTGGTAGAAGAGAGGCAACAGGAAGAGGTGTGGCTTATGCTGTTAGAGAATGTGTTTCTGTTGCAGAAGATATGAAAGCATTAGGCTTAACAGCAGGTATTAATGGGAAACGTATCATTGTACAAGGTTTAGGAAATGTGGGTTTCCATGCTGCAAAATTTTTGAGCGAAGAAGGCGGTATCATTGTAGGTATCTGCGAGTTTGATGGTGCTATTTATAATGTCAATGGTTTAGATGTTAACGATGTGGTAAAGCATAGAAAAGAAACAGGCAGTATTCTGGGTTATGCTAAAGCTACCTCAGAATTTAAAAACTCTGCCGAAGGCTTAGAGCAAGACTGCGATATATTGGTGCCAGCAGCTTTAGAGAATCAAATCACTATGGCTAACGTAGCCAGAATAAAAGCTAAAATTATTGCAGAAGGTGCTAATGGTCCAACTACGCCAGATGCTGCAGATTTCTTTATTAAAAATGGTGGGATGATTATTCCTGATATGTATGCCAACGCAGGTGGGGTTACAGTTTCTTATTTCGAGTGGTTGAAAAACTTATCTCATGTAGCTTTTGGTAGAATGGATAGAAGATACGATGAGACGAATAACCTGAATATCTTAAGCATGATAGAAAGCACTACCGGAGTTACTTTAACCCCTCAGCAAAGAGCTATGATAGCGAAAGGTCCGTCTGAATTAGAATTGGTAAACTCTGGCCTTGAGGATACCATGGTAAGATCTTATCATGAAATAAGAGAAATTAAAAATGTAAAAAATACAGGTAGTTTAAGAACAGCCGCTTTTGTTGCTGCTGTAGATAAAATAGCCGTTTCTTATATGAATATGGGTATTTGGCCTTAGTCTAAACCTTAGTTGTACAAAAAAAGCTATTGGAATCTCCAATAGCTTTTTTATGCTTTTGTTTCTAAGGCCTAAAAATTAACTTGTGCCTGTATTCTCAGTAAGCTCCCTCTTTGTAAGTTATCTTGAAGTGCAAAATCTTCAAATCTTCTGGAAGAAAAAGTATAGTTAACCACTAATTCTAAGAATTTGTTAGGTTCCCATTCTGCCCCAATTTCTAGTTCTTTAACTAAATAACTACGGGCATCTCTTTCGTGTTTCTTCCCTCCATCATAATATTGGGCCTTAACAAAAGGATATAATAATTGATTGTTGATTTTAGCCATATAATTAAACATTACATAACCTCCGTTTAAGGATTTGACTTCAATAGAATCTGTTTGTTTGTTAAACTCTGGTCCTTTACCAATATTATATTCTGCTTGTACACCAAATGGTTGCGGGTAAACTACTAAAGTTGCTGCAATTCTTTGGTCTAAATAGTTTTTGCTGGCATTGGTTTTAACACCAGAACTTAATTGGTCTGCTGCCATTACATATTTGCCAGTATAAGCTTGTATACCAGGTTCTATAAACTGTTTGCCAAATAGAAAAGGGTAAGATAAACGAGCTATTAAATGTTGTTTATTGTTTAGGTCTGGTCTGTTAGCGGTTTGGCCATTATAGGCGCCAAAACCAAAAACTCCATAATCTCCAGAGCCTTTTAAACCTTGTTTAACTAAAGTTGAAAATCTTTGTCTAATTTCTTTTGGTGCCCAATAAAAGAATAAACCTAAGTCACGTTCATTAGCTGCTGCGCTGTTAATAGCATCGTTACGGTCTAATGTTAATCTGTTCTGGCTAGATTGCATGTTCTCAAAACCATAAGGTATTTTACTTTGCCCAAATCTAAATCTAAACTCATTATCTTTATCTAAACCTACATCAACATAAGCATCTCTAATTTGTCCAAAATTTAATGAATTGCCAGTTGCACTCGCAAAATCTGGTTGAATATATAGATATACTTTTTCACTTATTTGTCCAAAAAATATTAATCTTATTCGTCTTATGAAAAAATCTCCTCCATCGCCCCAAGATCTATCACATTGTTCGCATTTTAAGTTCGGGTTACTTTCTATCAATCCGTTATACCTTAATTGTGCATAACCTCTAATAGCAAGTTTATCGTACCATTTTTCTATTGATGCTTTAGGTTTCAACACTAAAGTATCTTTAGTTTGGGCCTGAGATAAATGGGTAAAAGTTAGAATTGCAAATAATAAAAAGCTACTTAATACATTAACAGGTTTTAAATACATGGATAATTAATTGTTAAATAAATATTAAAATCGATGCAAAATTAATATTATGATAACAATAGCTTAATCAAATTGAAAAGTTAATGATTTGTTAATATTAAATTAACGTTAGGGACGAAAACCTACATATTTCTTCTATATTGCCCACCAACTTCATAAAGTGCTTGTGATAATTGCCCTAAAGAGCAATATTTTGTGGCCTCCATTAAGCTTTCAAATATATTGCCGTTTTGGATGGCTGTTTTCCTCAAAGCTTCAAGCTCTATACTTGCTTTATCTAAATTTCTTTTCTTAAATGCTTCTAAAACCTGTATTTGATATTCTTTTTCTTCTGTAGTTGCTCTAATAACTTCTCCTGGTGCAACCGTAGGCGAGCCATCTTTACTTAAAAATGTATTTACACCAATAATGGGGAAATCTCCATTATGTTTAAGCGTTTCGTAGTGTAAAGATTCTTCTTGTATTTTGCTTCTTTGGTACATGGTTTCCATAGCGCCTAGTACGCCACCACGCTCATTTAGTCTGTTTAATTCTAACAATACCGCTTCTTCCACTAAATTGGTTAGCTCTTCTATAATGAAAGCACCTTGTAAAGGATTTTCATTATTAGCTAAACCCAATTCTTTGTTGATGATGAGCTGTATAGCCATAGCTCTTCTTACAGATGCTTCGGTAGGTGTGGTAATAGCCTCGTCATAAGCATTGGTGTGTAAAGAGTTGCAATTATCATAAATGGCATAAAGCGCTTGTAGTGTAGTTCTGATATCGTTAAAATCTATCTCTTGGGCATGTAAAGACCTCCCGGAAGTTTGAATATGATATTTTAATTTTTGAGACCTATCATTCCCTTTATATTTCTCTTTGATAGCTTTAGCCCAAATTCTTCTGGCTACTCTTCCTATCACGGCATATTCTGGGTCTATACCATTAGAGAAAAAGAAAGATAAATTAGGAGCGAAATCATCAATATGCATCCCTCTACTTAGGTAATACTCCACAAAAGTAAAACCATTTGCTAGGGTAAATGCTAATTGCGTAATAGGGTTTGCGCCAGCCTCAGCAATATGATAGCCAGATATAGAGACAGAGTAAAAATTCCTAACCTTTTGGTCTATGAAATATTGCTGTATATCGCCCATCATCCTTAAAGCAAATTCTGTAGAGAAAATACAAGTATTTTGGGCTTGGTCTTCTTTTAAAATATCTGCTTGTACAGTACCTCTAACCGTTGCTATGGCTTTTTCTTTGATTTGGTTATAGATAGCTGATGGTAAAACTTCATCTCCAGTAACTCCTAAAAGCATTAAGCCTAGCCCATTATTACCTTCTGGTAAAGCTCCGTTGTAAACTGGTCTTGCTTGTTTTTTTGCTTGATAAATAGCTTGTATTTTAGCTTTAACCTCTGCTTCTAAACCGTTTTCTTTAATATAAATTTCACATTGCTGATCAATAGCGGCATTCATAAAAAAACCTAGAAGCATGGGCGCTGGTCCGTTAATCGTCATGGATACCGATGTGCTAGGGTCGCACAAATTAAAGCCAGAGTAGAGCTTCTTAGCATCATCTAAAGTAGCAATACTTACACCCGAGTTTCCAATTTTGCCATAAACATCGGGTCTGATATGTGGATCTTCGCCATATAAAGTAACCGAGTCAAACGCGGTAGATAATCTTTTTGCATCCTGACCTAAAGAAACATAATGGAATCTTTTATTGGTACGTTCTGGTCCGCCTTCACCAGCAAACATTCTTGTAGGATCTTCACCTGCTCTTTTTAAAGGGAAAACTCCCGCAGCATAAGGAAATTCGCCCGGTAAATTTTCTGTAAGTAACCATTTTAAAACATCGCCCCAAGCTTCATATTTAGGCAAAGAAATTTTAGGAATTTTAAGTTTCGATAAAGAAACTGTTTTTAAAGCCTGTTTAATTTCTTTATCTCTAACATGATAAACAAATTCATCTTGCTGATATTTTTCTAGTGTTTGAGGCCATTCTTTTAATAGCGTTTTACAATAGGGGTCTAGTTGCTCTTCTAAGTGATTATAAATCTCTTTTAAAGCCTCAGCAGCTTGTTCTTGTTTGTAATGTAAAGATAAATCTGCTGCTCCTTTAACCTGATACATCTTTTGAGCAATACCTGCTTGCTGCACAACCCAACCAGAATAAGCAAAATTTGCTTCTGTTATTTCTGCTAAATAACGGGTTCTATGAGGTGGGATGATATAATTTTTCTCATGATCTGCTGTAGCAATATCAGTTTTAATATTAAAATTTAAGCTTGTTTTTGCTTCTATTTGATGGATGATGGCCTTAAATAGCTGGTTGGTTCCAGGGTCATTAAACTGAGATGCCATCGTGGTGAAGATGGGTAAATCTTCATCCGGAGTTTCAAACAACAGATGATTACGTTTAAATTGCTTTCTTACATCTCTAATCGCATCTTGTGCACCCTTTTTGTCTGATTTGTTGATGGCCACCAAATCTGCAAAGTCAAGCATATCAATTTTTTCTAATTGGGTTGCTGCACCAAATTCGGGGGTCATCACATATAAAGAAACATCCACATAATCTGTAATAGCGGTATCAGATTGGCCAATGCCAGATGTTTCTACAATAATCATATCAAAACCGGCAGTTTTACAAATAGCTATAGACTCTTCAATATGTTTAGAAAGCGCCAAATTTGCTTGTCTGGTGGCTAGAGAACGCATATATACTCTGGGCGTATTTATGGCATTCATGCGGATACGATCTCCCAAAAGTGCACCACCGGTTTTCCTTTTAGATGGATCTACCGATATTATGGCTAAACTCTTATCTGTATAGGTTAAAAAGCGTCTTACCAATTCATCTGTTAAAGATGATTTTCCTGCACCACCTGTTCCTGTAATACCTAAAACAGGTGTGGCCTTTTCGTTAAGATTTTTTAAGGCCTTAATAAAATCCTCATGTTTTTGAGCGTCATTTTCTGCAAGTGTTATACAACGAGCTATTTCTTGAAAATCTTTGTTTTTTATATTTGATAACTGTGGATGATAAATGTCAATCGGGTTAAAATCGCAACTCTCCAGCATATAGTTTATCATGCCTTGTAAACCCATCGTACGGCCATCATCCGGAGAGAATATTTTAGCTATACCATATTGATGTAGCTCTTGTATTTCCTCTTGCAAAATAACGCCTCCGCCACCACCAAAAATTTTAATATGACCTGCTTGTTTTTCTTTAAGCAAATCAAACATATACTTAAAATACTCTATATGCCCGCCTTGGTATGATGTTAAAGCGATGCCTTGCACATCTTCCTGTATAGCGCAGTTTACAACCTCTTCAACAGATCTGTTATGCCCTAAATGTATAACCTCGGCTCCAGATGATTGTAAAATCCTCCTCATGATATTGATAGTAGCATCATGGCCATCAAATAGTGAGGCTGCCGTTACAAATCTTATTTTATTTTTTGGTTTATAAATGGAGATTTCTTGCATAACGCTGAAAGGTTTTTACATAGCAAATTTAACTAATTGATGATGTACCAAAGCTTTTAATTCGTAATAATCTTATGGATATTGATAAGGTCAAAAAAAATAGGGAGCTAATATTCATCAGCTCCCTATTCTAAAAAGGTTTTAAATCTTAATTATTAATCACCAATATTGGTTTTTTAGCAATTCTTGCCAATTTAATAGCCACTGATTCTAAATAATCTCCATCTTTTAATAAATGGTTTTTGTTAATCATACTGTAAACATCGCCCAACAAATATTCATGAATTAAGTCTGGATATTTTTGAATATCTAAACGTCTTAAATTCTCGAGATTCATTTTACAATCGCTTACTCTGCCTGCAAAGCAGTCTTGGTAAAGTTGCTTTCCGTATTCAATATCTAAATCGGGTATGCCGCTATCAGAAGCATGGGCTATGGTTAAATCGCAGTTTAAATGCTTCGCAACTTGTCCAAAAACTCTCATAAATCTTACTTCTGTAAACCTAATATCAGTGCAATAAACAATACTTTTAAGCTGTTTAGGTTCTTGTACATCATCAGGAATGAATAAAACTGGGCATTTAGCTTCATTCATAATTTTAGAAGTTAAGGCATCTAATCTAATACCTTTTTCATCTACATAAGAACAATTGATGATGATGAATTGAGTATCTAAAACCTGTTTGAAATTATCTTCAGATTTTAAAATCTCCTGAGCATTAAAAATAGGATAGTGTATTTGGTTAGAAAAATTACCTTGTAAAATTTCAGGTAATAAATTAGTTTGATTAACCTGTTTAGAATAAACTTCACTACTGTCTGTTTCTGCAACAAGGTTAAGTTGTTTCTCTTTAGCGTTTTGCTTTATTTGCGTATCGCAAAATGCTGATTTTGCTTCTGTAACTTTAGAAATAGACGTTATCCACTGCAAAACAGAAGCGCTGGCGGCTTTAAAATTAACGAAATGACTAATATTTTTCATGAGATAATAAATTGGGGTATGAGTTGCTTTTACAAACACAATTTTTAAACCACTTATTGTATTATCCTAGAAAAATTAAATTATTTTTTTCTTTGCCCTGGCGCAAAAGGTTTGGCAGATTTACTACCTGTCATTTTCTTGGCTTGTCCCGGAGGTACCTTACCGCTTCTTCCAGCTGTTTGATAGGCACAACTAGAAAGTATAAAAGCAAAAATTACAAATACACTTATAGCAGACTTTAAATTTTTCATGTTTAGTTTTTACACTATCATGCAAAATTAAAGCCACTTCTTCTTCTTAAAATAAATCAAAGTGCCAAAAGAGGAAACAAACATTAAAGTAATAGCTAATAGATAGCCATACTCCCAATCAAGTTCTGGCATAATTTTAAAATTCATACCGTAAATACTGGCAATTAGGGTAGGAGGCATAAAAGCAACCGTAGCAACGGTAAATATTTTGATGATACGGTTTTGCTCAATGTTAATTAAACCCATAAAAGTATCTTGAAGATATTCTAATCGTTCAAAAGCAAATTTATTATGCTCTAATAGGGAGCTGATATCTTTAATCATGATTCTTAAAACCCCCATATACTCTTGCGGAAAAGTTGAGGATTTCATCAAAGCAGAAATCATTCTTTGCTTATCAATGATGTTTTCCCTTAACATCATATTATCGTTCTGAAGCGATGAAATCTTTAATAAATCTTCTTCATCTACTTTCTCACTGGTTGCTTTTAAGCTTTTATTTAGTTCTGATATTACTTTGGCAATATTCTCTATCAAATCTGCATCTTGGTCTATACAGGTTTCTAAAATGGTTGAAAGTATCTGGAAACCATTAATATATAAAGTTGGATTGGCCTTTATCTTTTTTACAGATTCTCCAAAAGTTTTTAAATCATCATCACGGTAAGTAAATAAAATGCCTTTTTCAAGGATAATAGAAACCGGACTATAATCAAAACCATGTTGCCTTACGGCTAAGAAGTTAGAGTTAATGATGATTTCATTATCCATTTCGCTAAAGCGTGATGAACTTTCTATCTCCTGAGATTCTTCTTCTGATGAATATTTAATATCAAAATAAGTTTCTATGGTAACTTTTTCTTCTACTGTAGGGTTCTGCAAATCTACCCAAACCAAGCTCTCCATAGGTATTTCCCTTAAAAGCTCTACATCAGTCTCTTTTGCAAGGCGGGTATTTTTTTTATAATAGATTCTAAGCATTGGCCATCAATTTGTATTGCTTTATCATTTCGTATCTTTGCAAAAATATCTTTTAATAGTGGAAAAATCTCTCGCTTTCGGCGAAAAAAATTATAATTACTATAGTGCTTACTTAAAAGAGAAGTATCAGGTAAAACGTGTGTATAAAGTTATTGTTGATGGAGGTTTTACTTGCCCCAACCGCGATGGCTCTAAAGGCTACGGAGGCTGTACCTATTGCAATGTAGATTCTTTTACGCCAACATCCAGAACTATGGCTACCATGAAAGAGCAAATAGAGTTTGGGATGGAACGAGCAAGAAAGCATTATAAGGCAGAAAAATTTATCATTTATTTTCAGCCAAACACCAATACTTACGCTCCGGCACATTATTTAAAAACCATGTATGACGAAGCTTTAAGTGTTGATACGACCGATGTTGTTGGCTTATCTGTTGGTACAAGACCCGATTGTTTAGACGCAGAAAAAATAGCTTTATTAGAAAGTTATACCGATAGGCTAGATGTTGATTTAGAAATGGGAATGGAGTCTATTTATAACGAAACCCTATCGCAAATTAACCGCGGCTGCTCTCATGATGAGTTTATAGATATCATGAAATTGCTTGAAAATTCTAAACTAGATATTTGCGTACACACCATTTTTGGTTTACCCGGAGAAACTAAGGATATGATGCTTAAATATGCCGACGAGATAAACCGTTTCCCGCAGATAAACTTCGTTAAATTTCATCATTTACACATCGTAGAAGGCTCTATTATGGGCGTAAAATATAAAAAAGAACCTTTTAAGTTGTTTAGTTTGGAAGAGTATACTGATTTTCTTTGCGAGTTATTACCATTAGTTCGTCCAAACATTATTATACAACGCCTTTTCGGTATTTCAGATTTAGATATGTTAATTGCACCAAAATGGGGCTTAAAAAAATCTGAAATCCAAACTTATATTGATAACGAAATAGAAAGAAGAGGAGTAGTACAAGGTTCTAAATATCAAAAGATACTTATCTAAAAGCATATAAAACACAAACAGCGACTCTAAATTTCTCATAGTCGCTGTTTCTATATCATCATATTTGGCTAACCACCTACCCAACTAGGACCTAACAACCTAACAACCTAACCAACTAGACACTAACCACCTACCCAACTAGGCCCTAACCACCTACCCAACTAGGCACTAACCACCTAACCAACTAACAACCTAACCAACTAACCAACTAGACACTAACCACCTACCCAACTAGGCCCTAACCACCTACCCAACTAGGCACTAACCACCTAACCAACTAACAACCTAACCAACTAGACACTAACAACCTAACCAACTAGACACTAACAACCTAACCAACTAGACACTAACAACCTAGCCATATTTCCCAAACAATTTTTCTACCGCTATTTCTCTAAACTCAAAAATCTCACGAGTTTGTTTACCAACAATAAGTGCATTTGCTATAGTTCCAATAGGGCCAAAGGGAATGCCGTAAATCAATTTATCTGTCATTAAAACGCCGCCATCAATTTCTTCAAAATGATGCTCGTGATGCCAAAATTTAAATGGCCCAAAACGTTGTTCATCTATAAAGTATTGATGCTCTTTTACAGATGTAATTTCGGTCATCCAATCCATTTTAATCCCCAATAAAGGCGATACCTTATATGTTATGATCATGCCTTCATACATCTTGGTCTTTTCTGTATAATCAGAAGTGATGATGAAATTCATACCTGGCGGAGTTATTTTTGCCAAGTTAAGAGGTGATGAAAAAAAATCCCAAGCTTCTGCTAAGCTAATAGGTAATTTCTGACTAAAATTTAGTGTATAAGTTTTCATGTAGATGTTTAAACAAACATCTATGATTAAAGTTTTAAGCTAGTTTTAATTACTGCACCATTTTATTAGCACAAGCAGAGCTTGCAAACGCTTCTGGTTTAGCCTTAAAAACAAAGCCCATACTTAAGATGTAGCCCATAGCCTCATGTAGCGCTGCATTAGATTTAAACTGTGGGTTGGTATTAATATCAGCATGTACCTCTAAATCTACATCGTACAAATCAAGTAAATCACATAGGGTGTAGGCTGTTTCAATAGATTTCTGTACCTCAGTAAGCATTCTTTCTTTAATACTCATTTTCTGGGTGCTTCTTTCCTGATGGATAAACATGAAACCGCCTTTTTGTTCTCTCAGAAATACAATTACGGTAGCAAAGTCTGTGGTATTACCTTTAACCTGAGAGTCTGTACCAATACAAACTTTAAGCTTGTTGCCTGCTTCGTACTCTCTTTCAATAGTTTTTTCTACTTCTTCTAGGATAGATGAATTGATGACTTCGCCGCTAAATTTTTTCCAGGTCATAATAATGCTTTTTAAAGTTTATTTGACCATCAATTTTTGTGGTCTATAAAATTAAGTAATTGATTTTCATAATTTTATAAAATTACTATTATTTAATTGTTAACATAAACTGGTTTATCAACACCCTTTAAATTAGCATCTAAACATAAATAGCGCATTTAAAACGCTTATTTTTTAAAAATAAAAAAGCCCGCTTCGTTAAAAGCAGGCTTTCAGTGATTTTTATAATCGCTTAAGCTAGTTTTCTATATTTAATCCTTTTAGGAGCAACATCACCCAATCTCTTTTTACGGTTTTCTTCATATTCCGAGTAATTACCTTCAAAGAAATAAACCTGTGAATCGCCTTCGAAGGCTAAAATATGCGTACATATTCTATCTAAAAACCACCTATCGTGAGAAATAACTACCGCACAACCTCCAAAATTCTCTAAAGCTTCTTCTAAAGCTCTCAAAGTATTTACATCTATATCGTTGGTAGGCTCATCTAGTAATAAAACGTTAGAACCTTCTTTTAAAGTAATAGCTAAATGGGCTCTATTACGTTCTCCTCCAGATAACACAGCTACTTTTTTCTGTTGATCTGCTCCGTTAAAGTTAAACTTAGAAACATAAGCCCTAGAATTGGTAGATTTATTTCCAAGCATCATGGTCTCATGTCCGCCTGTAATGTTCTCCCACACAGATTTTTCTGGGTCTAAATCATGATGCATCTGATCTACATAACCTAATTTTACGGTCTCCCCAACCCTAAAAGTACCAGCGTCTGGTGTCTCTTGTCCGGTAATTAACCTAAATAAAGTGGTTTTTCCGGCACCATTTGGTCCAATTATACCCACTATACCAGCCGGCGGAAGAGAGAAGGTTAAATTTTCAAACAGCACACGGTCTCCATAAGCTTTGGTAACACCATTAGCTTCAATAACTACATTACCCAACCTTGGTCCAGGTGGGATAAATAGCTCAAGCTTATCTTCTCTTTCCTTTGTTTCTTCTGATGCTAGTTTTTCGTAGTTCCCTAGTCTGGCTTTAGATTTTGCGTGTCTTGCTTTTGGCGCCATCCTTACCCATTCTAACTCTCTTTCTAATGTTTTTTGGCGTTTGCTCTCCGTTTTTTCTTCCTGAGCTAAGCGTTTAGCCTTTTGGTCTAACCAAGATGAGTAATTACCTTTCCAAGGAATGCCTTCTCCACGGTCTAATTCTAAAATCCAACCAGCTACATTATCTAAGAAATACCTATCGTGGGTAACCGCTATTACAGTTCCTTCGTAGTTTTGTAAGTGCTGCTCTAACCAATCCACAGATTCTGCATCTAAGTGATTGGTTGGTTCATCTAGCAATAAAACAGCAGGTTCTTGTATCAATAAACGGCATAAAGCTACACGCCTTTTCTCTCCTCCTGACAATGTGGCAATCTTTGCGTCAGGTTCTGGGCAACGTAAAGCATCCATAGCTCGCTCTAGTTTTGCGTCCAGCTCCCACCCGTTAACAGCGTCAATTTGGTCTTGCAAAACACCTTGCCTTGCCATCAATTTATCCATCGCATCAGCGTCTTCATAAACTTCAGGTAAACCAAATTTTTCGTTTATTTCTTCATATTCTTTTAGGATGTCTGTAATCTCTTTTGCACCCTCTTCAACTACTTCTTTCACGGTTTTCTCTGGGTCTAGCTCTGGTTCTTGTGCTAAGTATCCTACAGAAAATCCTGGAGATAATACCACTTCCCCCTGGTAAGATTTATCTAAGCCAGCAATAATTTTTAATAGGGAAGATTTACCAGAACCATTTAACCCTATAACGCCAATTTTAGCGCCATAAAAGAAAGAAAGGTAAATATTTTTCAGTACCTGTTTCTGTGGCGGATAAATCTTATTTACCCCTGCCATTGAAAAGATTATTTTCTCGTCTGCCATTATTTCATCAATTGAAAGGCAAATATCGTTTTTTTGGTCAGAAACAGGTAAAAATTCTTAACTTCACTATCGTTAAACGGTTTTCCACTATATTGGTTAAATTGTTGATAAAAACTACCAAACGTTACTCTTGCATTTCTAAAACTATTTGATACATTAGAACGTTTCTACACTTATAGAGAAAGGTATTATATGGAAGCTAAATTTTCGCCCCGAGTTAAAGACGTAATTTCTTACAGCCGTGAAGAGGCTTTAAGGTTAGGTCATGATTATATTGGCACAGAACATTTGCTATTGGGCTTGATCAGAGAAGGAGATGGAGTAGCAATAAAGATTTTAAAATCTTTGGGTGTTGATACAGCAAAGCTTCGCAGAGCTATTGAAGATGCCGTACGCGGTACTTCTGCTATTACCGCAAACTTAGGGAACATTCCCCTAACCAAGCAAGCAGAAAAGGTATTGAAGATTACCTACCTAGAAGCTAAAATTTTTAAAAGCGATATTATAGGTACAGAGCATCTTTTATTATCCATTTTAAGAGAGGAAGATAACATAGCTTCTCAAATATTGGCGCAGTTCAATTTAAATTATGAAATATTTAAATCTGAAGTAGAAAATAATAAAGGTGGTTTTAGAGATGATCCTACAAATTCTGCAACTAGTGGTGGTGATGATGACTTTAAAGAAGAAGAGTCTTTTTCTACACCAAAAAAGGTTTCAGATATCAAATCTAAAACACCAGTACTAGATAATTTTGGAAGAGACTTAACCAAAATGGCCGAAGATGGGAAATTAGATCCTATCGTTGGTCGTGAGAAAGAAATTGAACGTGTTTCTCAAATTTTATCTCGTCGTAAGAAAAATAACCCTATTTTAATAGGAGAGCCTGGCGTTGGTAAATCTGCTATTGCAGAAGGTTTGGCTTTAAGAATTGTACAACGTAAAGTTTCAAGAGTATTATTTAACAAAAGAGTTGTTACACTTGATTTAGCTTCTTTAGTGGCTGGTACTAAATACCGCGGCCAATTTGAAGAGCGTATGAAGGCTGTAATGAACGAGTTAGAGAAATCTCCTGATGTTATTTTGTTTATTGATGAGATTCATACCATTGTTGGTGCTGGTGGTGCTTCGGGCTCGTTAGATGCTTCTAACATGTTTAAACCTGCATTAGCTCGTGGAGAAATCCAATGCATTGGCGCTACAACTTTAGATGAATATCGTCAGTACATCGAGAAAGATGGTGCTTTAGACCGTCGTTTCCAAAAGGTGATGATAGAACCTGCTACACCAACAGAAACTATCGAGATTTTAAACAGAATCAAAGAAAAGTATGAAGAACACCACGGTGTAACTTATACAGACGAAGCTATTGAAGCCTGCGTTAGCCTAACTTCAAGATACATCACTGATAGATTTTTACCAGACAAAGCTATCGATGCTTTAGATGAGGCTGGCTCTAGAGTTCACTTAACCAATATTCATGTTCCGCAAAATATCATTGATATTGAGCAAAAAATTGAGCAAATAAAGGTTGAGAAAAACAAAGTAGTTCGTAGCCAGAAATACGAAGAAGCGGCAAAACTTCGCGATACTGAGAAGAATCTGCTAGAAGAATTAGATAAAGCTAAGGCAGAATGGGAAGCAGAAACTAAAACTAAGAGATATATCGTCTCTGAAGACAATGTTGCTGAAGTAGTTTCTATGATGACTGGTATTCCGTTACAACGTGTTGGACAAACCGATAGCCAAAAACTATTAGGTATGTTCGAGAAAATTAACGAGAAAATTATTGGTCAGGATGATGCTATCAAGAAATTAACAAAAGCTATACAACGTACCAGAGCCGGATTAAAAGATCCTAAAAAACCAATTGGTTCTTTCATTTTCTTAGGTCCTACAGGTGTTGGTAAAACAGAGTTGGCTAAAGAACTTGCTCGTTTTATGTTTGATACTGATGATGCCTTGATTCAGATAGATATGAGCGAGTACATGGAGAAATTTGCTGTTTCCAGATTGGTAGGAGCGCCTCCGGGTTATGTGGGATATGAAGAAGGCGGACAGTTAACAGAAAAAGTACGTAGAAAACCTTACGCTGTTGTATTGTTAGATGAGATTGAAAAAGCGCATCCAGATGTATTTAATATCTTATTACAAGTTTTAGATGAAGGTCAGTTAACAGATTCTTTAGGTCGTAAAGTCGATTTTAGAAATACCATCATCATCATGACTTCTAATATTGGTGCTCGTCAGTTAAAAGATTTTGGCCAAGGTGTTGGTTTTGCAACTTCTGCTAAATTATCACAAACAGAAAGTCATAATAAAACTGTAATTGAAAGTGCTTTAAAAAGAGCATTCGCTCCTGAGTTTTTAAATCGTGTTGATGATGTAATTGTATTTAACTCTCTTGAAAAAGAAGAAATATTCCAAATCATTGATATTGAACTAAAAGCCTTATTTGGTCGAGTTCAAACTCTGGGTTATGATATCAAATTAACTGAAGCAGCCAAAGATTACATAGCTGAAAAAGGCTTTGATTCTAATTTTGGTGCTCGTCCATTGAAGAGAGCCATCCAAAAATTCTTAGAAGATCCAATTGCAGAGGAAATTCTTAAAGGAGAGCTTACAGAAGGTGATACCATGGAAGTAGATTATGATAAAGAAAAAGATCAAATCCATATCATAGGTAAAGCCGCTAAAAAGAAAAAGAAGAAGGAAGAAGAGAAAGAAGGCGGAGAGTAGTTAGAACTTCTTCTATATAAAAAAGCATCACAATAATTGTGGTGCTTTTTTTGTTAGCATGCAACCATATAGAAATTTCAATCGTCTAAATAATAATTATTCACCTCAAACATAATACACATGAAGAAGCTGTCCATCATTTTATTAGGTGTATTGGTGTTAGGAACATCAGCTTGCCAAAAAGTAACAGAAGAATATTATACTGTTCCAAATAAAACCATTTATGATGTTATTCAACAAAATGAATGGATTACTAATGATGGCGGAGTAACTTATTCCTTTTCTATTCCTTTAACAGAGATTAATCAAAATGTTTATGATTTAGATGGTATTTTGGTTTATGGGACATTTGTTGATGGTGAGGATGAACCTATTCCAAATGTATTTGAAGGAATTTCTTATACCTATGCCGTTAGAGTAGGTGCCATCATCAAGGTACAAAGTACTGATTTAGGAGTGATTAACAGACCTGGTGCTTTACCGGTTAAAATAGTTTTAATACCATCAGAGGAATAAAAAAAAGAGGCTGTCTCAAATTACCATTTTGTGTCAGGCTGAGCGGAGTCGAAGCCTTTTCTAAGCATATCAGAGAACATTTCGACTCCGCTCAATGTGACAGATACTATTTTTGAGACAGCCTCCTTTTATATAAAAATTTGAATTATTACCCTTCTTCACCAGCTCCAATAGCAGTCATTACATCCATACTTACACCTGTTGATGAGTAACCACCATCATGGAATAAATTCTGCATGGTAACCATGCGGGTTAAATCAGAGAATAAAGTAATACAATAATCTGCACAAGATTCTGCATCAGCATTGCCTAGAGGAGCAATTTTATCAGCAAAATCATAGAAATCGCCAAAACCTTTAATTCCTGTTCCAGCTGTTGTTTTTGTTGGAGATTGAGAAACCGTATTGATACGTACTTTTTTCTCTAATCCATAATGGTAACCAAAACTTCTGGCTATAGATTCTAACATAGCTTTAATATCGGCCATATCGGTATAGAAAGGATAAGTACGTTGTGCTGCCATATAAGTTAAGGCAACCACACTTCCTCCTTCGTTTATTGCATCTAATTTTTTTGCAACCGCAAGCATTTTATGTAAAGACATAGCAGATACATCAATGCCTTTTGCAAAATACTCGTAGTTAGACTCTGTATAAGGAATTTTTTTACGGATATTCACACTCATACCTATAGAGTGTAAAACGAAATCTATTTTACCACCTAAAACTTCTTGAGCCTGAGTATAAAGGTTCGTTAAATCATCTATGCTTGTTGCATCAGCCGGGATAATTTGCGAGTTAGTTTTCTCAGCAAGTTTATTTATTTCTCCCATACGCATTGCAATAGGTGCGTTGGTCAATACAAAAGTAGCACCTTCTTCGTGAGCTTTCTCAGCAACTTTCCACGCAATAGAGTTTTCATCTAAAGCACCTGTGATGATACCACGTTTACCTTTTAATAAATTATAAGCCATATTTTAATTCTTTTTTAAGCTATTAAGCTTCATTGTAATTTGAATGTGTAAAGATTATAAAATTTTGTGGATGATAAAATTTATCCAAATAATAATTCTTTAGCATTTTGTATTGCTGATTCTTTCGGATGCTCTCCGCTCAACATTTTTGCTATCTCTAAAATGCGTTCTTCGTTATTAAGTTTCTTTATTTGCGAATAAGTAAAATCGTCTTTTATTTCTTTATATACAAAATAATGCGACTTTCCTTTGCTAGCCATCTGCGGTAAATGTGTAATGGTTATCACTTGCATGTCTTCTGCTAGCTTTTCCATAATGTTCCCAACTTTATGAGCTACTTCTCCAGATACTCCGGTATCAATCTCATCAAAAATAATGGTTGGTAAAGCAGTTTTCTTAGCTATCAAAGATTTAATGCTTAACATCAGCCTAGATAACTCTCCTCCAGAAGCAACCTTACTTAATTCTTGTAACTGATGGCCTTTATTTGCACTAAACAAAAATTTAATCTGGTCTAAACCGTCTTGGTCAAAGTTGTTTTCTTCTTTAACCAATTGCTCAAGCTTAACATCAGCATTTGCCATACCAATTTCTGCTAAAATTTTGATGATATATTCCTCTATTGCAGGAATTGCATTTTTTCTATTTAAGCTGATGGTTTTCGCTTGCTCTACAAGTAAAAGCTTTTCTTCTTGTATTTCCTTTTGCAAGCGTTCTATGTCTTCATCAGCAAAAAGAATTTTATTAAGTTTTGATGATAACTCTTCCTGATAATTTAAAAGCTCTTGATTACTGTTAACACGATGTTTCTTTTGCAAACTGTAAATTAAATCTAACCTCTCACTCACTAAAGCAGCTTTATTCTCATCAAAAGATATGGTTTGTTCTATATCCTCTACTTCACTAGCTATATCTTTTATCTCTATTAAGCAACTTTTTAATCTTTCGCCTAAAGCACTAATATCTTGTTGATACTTTTCAGCCTGTTGTAATTGGTTTGATGCTTCTTTTATTAAGTTTAAAGCATTAACTTCTTGATTTTGCAATAGGGTAGAAGCGTTTAGAAGATTAGATTTTATCTCTTCCGCATGATTTAACCTTTCCAACTCTTGCTCCAGATGATCTTGCTCATCTGCACTAAGCTTCGCTTGCTCAAGCTCATCAAACTGAAATTGTAAATAATCTAACTCTGCTTTTTCTTTTTCGCTTTGCTCAATTAAAGTGTCAAGCTGTTTAACTTTCTTTTTATAGATTTTATAAGAAGATGTATATTTTTCAATAAGCTCTTGATGATTAGCCATTAAATCAACCACTAATAACTGAAATTTCTGATTACTAATTTCTAATGTCGCATGTTGCGAGTGGATGTCTATCAGCTGCTCGCCAACTTGTTTTAGTGTGGTTAAATTAACCGGAGTATCATTAATAAAGGCTCTTGATTTTCCATCTAAAGAAATTTCTCTTCTTAAAACGGTTTCCTCTTCATAATCTAAATCATTTTCTTCAAAAAATGTATTCAATTGATAGTTCTTCACTTTGAAAAAACCTTCAATAATGCATTTCTTCTGCTGGTTGAAGAAGTATTTACCTTCTGCTCTCTGGCCTAGAATTAGACCTAAAGCTCCTAATATAATAGATTTTCCTGCTCCAGTTTCTCCGGTAAGAATATTTAAATGCTCATCAAAAGAAATATCCAATGAATCTATAAGCGCATAATTCTTAATATGTAATCTGCTCAGCATAGCTAAATCTAATTGTTATTTATTGTTTTTTAATGCTTCGTAAGTACTGGTATTAGCAGGGTCTGCAACAACTAAAATATTATATACTTTCAATTTTTCAGAAGGATCTGATTTTGAAAAAATATTCGTGATTTCATCTGCTTTAGCAGTGAAAAATGCTTGATTAAACATTGCTCCCTGTCTTTGTTTATCTATTTCGGATATTTTTGGTAAGATAGATAAGATGTTTTTTCTCCCCTTAGCCGCATTTTCTGCCATCACATCTAATCCTTCTCTATGGTAATCATAAATAATCTCTCTTAATGGCAAGAAATTCTTACTGGTAATATTTTCAATTAACCAATATCTGTTTCTCAATCCTTCAAAAGCTTTCCAACCAGAAAATGGGGCATTTTGTGCATTATTTAAAACATCTTGTGCTTTATTAAAGTAGTTAGCGCCTCCTAGTTTAGTAAAGCTATCATAATCCAATCCAACAATTATATAAGCATAAAATGCCAACATCGAGCTCAGGTTATTGATGAAATTTTGGTCAGAAAAGTCTAAAGGCTGCCCTTCAGAATAAGAAAAGTCAAAATCTCTATCATTTATACTTAAAAGTGTAGTATTGTATGAACTATTAAATACAGGTCTACTACTAATAATTTGTGCTTCAGCCTTAAAATTACTAGAACCATCCCATTCTTTAAGGTTGATGACAAAATTACAGTCTATTTTTTCGGTAGCTAAAAGTTCATCAGTAGACCATTTTCTATTATTCAAAAAATCAGACATAGCTGTTTCTAATACTTCTAATGGTCTTTTATTAGTGTTTTGAATTTGTGGAGATAATATTTGTACCCTGGCATTTAAATCTTGAGCATAAGATACGTATGATATGATGCAAAAAAGCAAGCTTAAAAGGTAATGCTTCATAAAAATTTTATTAATGTATTGATGATGTCCATTGCAACTTCAGATTTTGATTTTAAATCATACTTAGTTTTTTCGCCACCTTTTTTGATGATTGTTATTTTATTTAAATCACCTCTAAATCCCGCTCCTGCATCATTTAAGGAATTAAGAACAATGAAGTCAAGATTTTTCTTTTGTAGTTTAATCTCAGCATGCTCTTCTTCTTTTTCAGTCTCTAAAGCAAAACCAACTAAGATTTGATTTTTTTGATGGAGCCTAAATATTGAAGAATATCAGTTGTTTTCTTTAGGGTGATATTAAATTCGGTATCACTTTTTTTTATTTTTTGTTCAGCCTTTTCTATCGGAGTGTAATCTGCAACTGCTGCACTCATAATACAAACATCACAATCAGCAAAAGTAAGATTAACAGCATTTAACATGTCTTCTGCGGTAGTTACATTAGTCCTTTTAATATTCAGATGATGAACATCCAAAGCTACTGGTCCACTTATCAAGTTTACATGAGCACCAAGTTTCGCACATAGCTCAGCAATAGCAAAGCCCATTTTTCCAGATGAATGATTACCAATAAACCTAACCGGGTCTATCGGTTCAAAAGTTGGTCCAGCCGTTACTAAAACATGTTTACCCTTCAATAGTTGTTCAAACTCAAAATGATGAATGACCTGTTGATATATAGTTTCCGGCTCTTCCATTCTACCTTCTCCATGTAGTCCGCTGGCTAGCTCTCCTTTACCTGGCTTAATCAAGATATTGCCGTAATTTAATAAAGTTTGGATATTTTTTTTGTCGATGGGTGCTGCCACATATCTAAATCCATCGCCGGGGCAAACATAACAGGACATTTTGCCGATAGGTAGCATGCGCTTAACAAGTTGTCACATCCTCCAGAAGCAAATTTAGCTAAAGTATTAGCAGTGATAGGGGCAATTAATATTAAATCTGCCCACAAAGCCAATTCCACATGGTTATTCCATTGGCCCGTATCGGCCTGATAATATTCTGAAAATACTTGATTTTTTGATAGGGTAGATAAGGTTAAAGGAGTAATGAATGCTTTAGCATCCTTGGTCATTATTATTTTGACGTTTGCGCCAGCTTTAACAAGTAATCTAGTTAATTCTGCCGATTTGTAACTTGCTATACTGCCACAAACGCCAAGTAATATATTTTTTCCTTCAAGCATCTTCAAAAAGTCTTAAAATTTCTCTCAAATAATTTAAGAGTTAATTATTTAGGCTTTTTGCTAAAACGCTCAGCCTCTAAAGCCAAATATAAAACAAATTATTTTTGTTCTTTAGAAGGATTTCTGTGGTAAACTTTACCATGAATAAATTCATCAATAGCAATTAAAGAAGCTTTTGGCATTCTTTCATAGTGCTTAGAGATTTCAATCTGCTCTCTGTTTTCAAATACTTCCTCTAAATTGTCGTTAGAGCTTGCAAACTCAGCTAATTTACCGTGAAGCTCTTCTTTTAAGTTGGCTCCAATTTGATTAGCTCTTTTACTAATTACTACTAAAGACTCATAAATATTTTCAGTTTCAATATCTAATTGTCTTAAATCTCTTGTTACAGTTGTACCAGAAACCGTAGGTTTATTGTTATTGTTGTTGTTCATCTTCTTTTTCTACTTTTTTATTCTCTGAATATGTAGCTAATATTTCTTTTGTTAATGCTATTCCTTTTACTATATCTTCCTTAAGCTTTTTTGCTTTTTCCGTATAAGTGCTACTAGGATACTTTTCCGTAAATCTTTCGTATTCAACTAAAGCTTCATTATATCTATCTTCTTGCTTAATTTCTCTACTATTTTTCGCGTAAAGATATTGAGCTTCTATAATTAAATATTCCATTTCCTCAGCAAATTTCGTGTCAGGAAAATCTTTCATAGAATTTCTAAATGCAATCACTGCCGCTTGGTAATCTCCAATATCCAAAAATAGCTTTGCATTAGCATAAGATTTACGCTCCAATTTATCACGTAAGTCTAAAATTAATTTACTAGCCTCGGCCACTCTTTCACTTCTCGGGTATATATTAATAAATAATTGCAATGATTCTATAGCTTTATAGGTATTATCCTGATCTAATGAGAAATTAGGGGAATCTATATAATAGCAATAAGCAGTCATAAACCTACACTCTTCGGCTTTAGGACTACTAGGGTAAGTATCGGCAAAAGTTTTAAAGTGATATCTAGCCGATAAATAATCCTTCAGTTGATAATTAGTATAAGCGTAATAGTAATATAAGTCTTCAGCTTCAGACCTCCCTCTATATCTTTGTACTAAATCATCAAATAAAGTTAATGCTTTAGTATAATCTTTCTTATTGTAAAGTTTAATAGCTTCTTGGTACTTCTTAGCAACATCATTGCTAGTTCTAAGCTTTTCAAATTTGCTTTTACAACTACTGAGGCTTAATCCTACAAATAATAATATGAATCCGAATAATGCTAAGCCTTTATTTTTTAACATGCTGCAAAGATAGTTTAATAAATAATACAAGTCAATTTTTTAATAGCTACTAATATAAGACTAATAATAAGCCTCATATTAGCCTTTAACAGAATTTAACACTATAATAATAGTATAAGTCAGCGCTATTAGGCCTTAAGCGTTTCATATATTTCCCATCCATAGCTTAAAAAAAAGAAAATTAAACTTTTTCGATAAGATATACAGTGAGTTATGATGATTTGGATAAAAAAGGGTATAAAGTATTTGTGAGAGAAGAAAAAGATATGCACCTTTGCAGCCCGCAAGGGGGAAAAGGTTGACATAAGTTAGAGGGAATAATGAGAGAGATGAAGAAAAGAAGGGGTTAAAAATTATTTTCAAAAACATTTGGATATTAGGAGTTGGATGATTACCTTTGCAGCCCCCGAAAGGGGGAAAGAGTTACAGCGATTGTAATTTTAAGACAAGACAAAATAGAAATACTAAGTAGATAAGTAATTATCGAGATAGCAATAAAAGCTGATCCGAGATGGTGAGGCGCAAAAGTTCTTTAAAAAGATATCATATAACGTAGCGACACTGAGAGATCAGTAACCTAGAGACGGAAGAAAACAAATATTAACGAAAGTTAGTATCAAACAACATTATACAATGGAGAGTTTGATCCTGGCTCAGGATGAACGCTAGCGGCAGGCCTAATACATGCAAGTCGAACGGGATTGGGGAGCTTGCTCCTCATGAGAGTGGCGAACGGGTGCGTAACGCGTATGCAACCTACCTTCATCAGGGGGATAGCCCGGAGAAATTCGGATTAACACCGCATAAAAACATAGTACGGCATCGTACAATGTTCAAATATTCATAGGATGAGGATGGGCATGCGTGTCATTAGCTAGTTGGTAAGGTAACGGCTTACCAAGGCGACGATGACTAGGGGATCTGAGAGGATGACCCCCCACACTGGTACTGAGACACGGACCAGACTCCTACGGGAGGCAGCAGTAAGGAATATTGGTCAATGGAGGCAACTCTGAACCAGCCATGCCGCGTGCAGGAAGACGGCCCTATGGGTTGTAAACTGCTTTTATACGGGAATAAACCTTGATTCGTGAATCGAGCTGAATGTACCGTAAGAATAAGGATCGGCTAACTCCGTGCCAGCAGCCGCGGTAATACGGAGGATCCAAGCGTTATCCGGATTTATTGGGTTTAAAGGGAGCGTAGGCGGCCATTTAAGTCAGAGGTGAAAACTTGCAGCTCAACTGTAAGCTTGCCTTTGATACTGAGTGGCTTGAATAAACTTGAGGTAGGCGGAATGTGACAAGTAGCGGTGAAATGCATAGATATGTCACAGAACACCAATTGCGAAGGCAGCTTACTAAGGTTTAATTGACGCTGAGGCTCGAAAGCGTGGGGATCAAACAGGATTAGATACCCTGGTAGTCCACGCCCTAAACGATGATAACTCGATGTTGGCGATATACAGTCAGCGTCCAAGCGAAAGCGTTAAGTTATCCACCTGGGGAGTACGCCCGCAAGGGTGAAACTCAAAGGAATTGACGGGGGCCCGCACAAGCGGAGGAGCATGTGGTTTAATTCGATGATACGCGAGGAACCTTACCCGGGCTTGAAAGTTAGTGAATGAATCAGAGATGATTCAGTGGTTTACCACACGAAACTAGGTGCTGCATGGCTGTCGTCAGCTCGTGCCGTGAGGTGTTGGGTTAAGTCCCGCAACGAGCGCAACCCCTATGTTTAGTTGCCAGCACATAATGGTGGGGACTCTAAACAGACTGCCTGTGCAAACAGAGAGGAAGGATGGGACGACGTCAAGTCATCATGGCCCTTACGTCCGGGGCTACACACGTGCTACAATGGATGGTACAGAGGGCAGCTACTTAGCGATAAGATGCCAATCTCAAAAAGCCATTCACAGTTCGGATCGGGGTCTGCAACTCGACCCCGTGAAGTTGGATTCGCTAGTAATCGCGTATCAGCAATGACGCGGTGAATACGTTCCCGGGCCTTGTACACACCGCCCGTCAAGCCATGGAAGTTGGGGGTGCCTAAAGTCCGTAACCGTAAGGAGCGGCCTAGGGTAAAACCGATAACTGGGGCTAAGTCGTAACAAGGTAGCCGTACCGGAAGGTGCGGCTGGAATACCTCCTTTCTAGAGAAGTCGAAAGGTTTTTAAGTTGTTACGTTATATGTATATTTTTTTATAAAAGGAAATGAACCTGAAGAGATGAGAATCGGTGGTTCTACCGATGAGGTAAGGGGATAGAAAGTCTCGTAGCTCAGTTGGTTAGAGCACTACACTGATAATGTAGGGGTCAGCAGTTCAAATCTGCTCGAGACTACAAGAGAGAAGTTAAAGAGTTAAGATAAGAGTCTATGTAATAGACTTTAAATAACTGTAAAGACGATAACTCAAAAAACATCTTTAAAGGGGGATTAGCTCAGCTGGCTAGAGCACCTGCCTTGCACGCAGGGGGTCAACGGTTCGAATCCGTTATTCTCCACGTTTAAGTAAAAGTAGCATACGCAATGTAAACTACAGCTTAAAAAAGTTCTTTGACATATTGGAAGAAGTTATTGAAAGAGAAGACAACAGGTAGAGACATCTACGCTTGTATGTAATCATACAAGAAAAAGAAAGTAAATAAGAGCACACGGGGGATGCCTAGGCTCTCAGAGGCGATGAAGGACGTGATAAGCTGCGATAAGCTTCGGGTATTGGCACATACGAATTAATCCGAAGATTTCCGAATGGGGCAACCTAACTAGTTGAAGACTAGTTGCAATAGCGCAAACCTGCCGAACTGAAACATCTAAGTAAGCAGAGGAAGAGAAAATAATAATGATTTCCTGAGTAGTGGCGAGCGAAAGGGAAAGAGCCCAAACCAGTTATGTTACGGCATAACTGGGGTTGTAGGACCACAACATGAAGATTAGCATGAAGTCGAACAGGATGGGAAGCCTGGCCATAGCGCATGATAGCTGCGTAGACGTAAGTAATAATTAGATAGTGGAATCCTGAGTACCGCGAGGTCGGAGACGCCTTGTGGGAAACTGCCAGCACCATCTGGTAAGGCTAAATACTCCTGAGAGACCGATAGTGAACTAGTACCGTGAGGGAAAGGTGAAAAGAACCGCGAATAGCGGAGTGAAATAGAACCTGAAACCGTGTGCTTACAAGCGGTCGGAGCAGACAAGTTCTGTGACGGCGTGCCTTTTGCATAATGAGCCTACGAGTTACTCCTCTCTGGCAAGGTTAAGTGGTTAAGCCACGGAGCCGAAGCGAAAGCGAGTCTGAATAGGGCGTACAGTCAGAGGGGGTAGACGCGAAACCTTGTGATCTACCCATGGACAGGTTGAAGGTGCCGTAACAGGTACTGGAGGACCGAACCGATAAACGTTGAAAAGTTTCCGGATGATCTGTGGGTAGGGGTGAAAGGCTAATCAAACTGGGAAATAGCTCGTACTCCCCGAAATGTTTTTAGGAACAGCGTGGTGGTAAAGTTTAACAGAGGTAGAGCTACTGATTGGGTGCGGGGGAGTCAAATCCTACCAAATCCAGACAAACTCCGAATGCTGATTAAATATACACTGCAGTGAGGCGCGGGGTGCTAAGGTCACGCGCCGAGAGGGAAAGAACCCAGACCATCAGCTAAGGTCCCCAAGTATATACTAAGTTGAACTAACGAGGTCCGATTGCATAGACAGCTAGGATGTTGGCTTGGAAGCAGCCATTCATTTAAAGAGTGCGTAACAGCTCACTAGTCGAGCGATCGGGCATGGATAATAAACGGGCATTAAGTATATCACCGAAGCTATGGGATTGAAATATATCGGTAGGGGAGCATTCTATATGCAGCGAAGATATCTGGTAATGGGTGTTGGAGCGTATAGAAAAGCAAATGTAGGCATAAGTAACGATAAGGCGGGAGAGAAACCCGCCCACCGAAAGACTAAGGTTTCCTGATCAACGCTAATCGGATCAGGGTTAGTCGGGACCTAAGGCGCATCCGAAGGGAGAAAGCCGATGGACAATGGGTTAATAATCCCATACTTTTTATAACTGCGATGAGGTGACGGAGTAGTGACACTGCCGCGAACTGACGGAATAGTTCGTTGAAAGGCGTAGGTATAGGACTGGTAGGCAAATCCGCCGGTCTTGCTGAACCCCAATAGTACTGAGAGCCTTCGGGCAATTAGATAGAGCAGGTAATCAGACTTCCAAGAAAACCCTCTAAGCATCAGGTTATAAAAACCCGTACCGTAAACCGACACAGGTAGTCGAGAAGAGAATTCTAAGGTGCTCGAGTGAATCATGGCTAAGGAACTCGGCAAAATGGCCCTGTAACTTCGGGAGAAGGGGCGCCTCTAGCAATAGAGGCCGCAGTGAAAAGGCCCAGGCGACTGTTTAACAAAAACACATGGCTTTGCAAAATCGAAAGATGAGGTATAAGGCCTGACACCTGCCCGGTGCTGGAAGGTTAAGAGGGGATGTCATTCAGCAATGGAGAAGCATTGAATCGAAGCCCCAGTAAACGGCGGCCGTAACTATAACGGTCCTAAGGTAGCGAAATTCCTTGTCGGGTAAGTTCCGACCTGCACGAATGGTGTAACGATCTGGGCGCTGTCTCAGCCATGAGCTCGGTGAAATTGTGGTCCCGGTGAAGACGCCGGGTACCCGCAACGGGACGGAAAGACCCCATGAACCTTCACTACAATTTAACATTGACATTGGGTACAGGATGTGTAGGATAGGTGGGAGGCTGTGATCTGGGTTCGCTAGGATTCAGTTAGCCAACGTTGAAATACCACCCTTTCTGTATTCGGTGTCTAATCCGACTGAGTCGGAGACATTGTTTGATGGGTAGTTTGACTGGGGTGGTCGCCTCCAAAAGGGTAACGGAGGCTTTCAAAGGTATGCTCAGTACGCTTGGTAACCGTACGTGGAGTGCAATAGCAAAAGCATGCTTGACTGTGAGGCCAACAAGCCGATCAGGGTCGAAAGACGGATATAGTGATCCGGTGGTTCTGCATGGAAGGGCCATCGCTCAAAGGATAAAAGGTACTCTGGGGATAACAGGCTGATCTCCCCCAAGAGCTCATATCGACGGGGAGGTTTGGCACCTCGATGTCGGCTCGTCACATCCTGGGGCTGGAGAAGGTCCCAAGGGTTCGGCTGTTCGCCGATTAAAGTGGCACGCGAGCTGGGTTCAGAACGTCGCGAGACAGTTCGGTCCCTATCTGTTGTGGGCGTTGGAAATTTGAGTGGGGCTGACCTTAGTACGAGAGGACCGGGTTGGACTGACCTCTAGTGAATCTGTTGTTCCGCCAGGGGCATTGCAGAGTAGCTACGTCGGGAATAGATAAGCGCTGAAAGCATCTAAGTGCGAAACTAGCCACAAGATGAGATTTCCATTGAGGATCGTGGAAGATGACCACGTTGATAGGCTATAGATGTAAAGGTGGTAACATCAAAGTCGAGTAGTACTAATTATCCGATACTTTCCAGAAACAGATAGATAAAAATCAAACTGTTGTTTTCTCGAACAATATCTTCTTTCAATAATATGTCATTGTTGTATGTTTTGAGTTATAAGTAATAGGTTAAAAGTTGATAAACTGATAACTAGCAACTATTAACTGAGAAACGAATCAACATAAAGATATTCAGGTGTCTATATCGATGGTGTCCACCTCTTCCCATTCCGAACAGAGAAGTTAAGCCCATCAGAGCCAATGGTACTGCAGTAAAATGTGGGAGAGTAGGTCGATGCCGACTTTTATTAATCAATAAACTTTAAGCTCTTGAATCTTTTCAAGAGCTTTTTGTGTTTATTAGGGGATTGTAAATCCTAATCTCTTGCTTTAGTAGAGATAGCTATCCAAATGAAAATGATGCCTCCAAAGATCTTCGATTGCTAATCCTATTGATACCTCTTCCACTGTTTCTCTATCACTAATTATTACCTTTAGGAAGATAGCTATTTAGTGTTTATTTTATAACCATATTATTAGGGACTTAAATTTATTATTTAATAAAGGAAATCAATAGCGTCCTAAACGAATAAAAAAGGAGAAAGGAAAGTTTTAACTCATCGTTACCTTTGAGGTGCAAAAAAACAAACCCTTTCTCAATGGTAAATGTAACACTATTCTCCCAAATCATATCAAAACTTGAGCGTTCAAAGTTCAACAAACTGGTATCTACATCTCAGAGCGACAAACATAATAAAGGTTATACAAGCTGGACACATCTAGTATCGATGTTGTTCTGCCAGTTTGCCAAAAGCCAATCGGTACGTGATATTAGTAACGGTCTTCGTTCAGCTACTGGCAACCTCAATCATTTAGGTATTCAAAAAGCTCCATCTAAATCTAGTGTAAGCTATCAGAACAAGCACAGGGACTATAACATCTTCAAGTCCTATTATTTCATACTGTTAGAAAGTTTGGGACAGCAGGCAGGCTTTAAACAAATAAAGTTCAGGATTAAGTCCAAAATCTTCCTGTTAGACTCCACTACTATCAGTCTGTGTCTTTCTCTATTTGATTGGGCCAGGTACAAAACAGCTAAAGGAGCGGTTAAACTGCATACTCTGCTTGATTATGATGGCAATCTACCAGCATATGTCAATATTACCAACGGCAAAACTGCGGATAACAAAGGAGCTTATGATGTGCCTTTACACAAAGGAAGTGTTATTGTTGCAGACCGATTCTATAATGACTTTGCCCTGCTGAATGTTTGGGACAGCAACGGCGTATTTTTTGTGATCAGACATAAAGAAAACCTCCAATATACTACAGTTAAGGAAAATATATTGCCGGAGAACAGGCATAAGAATATCCTGATTGACGAGATTATTGAGCTTAAAACCGCAAAATCAAAGGACAGCTATCCCAAAAACTTAAGAAGAGTGGCTGTTTGGGATGATAAAAATGAACAAACTATAGAAATTATTACCAATCAAATGTATTGGACAGCAAACACCATCAGTGAGCTTTATAAAAGCAGATGGCAGATTGAAATCTTTTTTAGAGAGATCAAACAGAACCTGCATATCAAATCATTTATCGGAACCACAGAAAATGCCGTGATGATACAGATATGGACAGCGCTAATTACCATCCTCATCCTTAAAGCACTTAAAGCAATGGCTAAATATGGATGGCAGCTCTCCAACCTTATCGCATTTATCAGACTTAACATATTTGTGAAAATAAATCTACAGAATTGGCTCGATAGGCCTTTTGAAGAACCCGATGAGCTAAAAGATAAACAAGTTATTCAAGGGGTTCTTTTCTGAAATCTATTTTTATCTCCAATACTGTCCTAAACGTTTATGAAAACATCAAAAGTAACGCAATAGCTTAAAATTTATGAGATAAAAATAGATTTCAGAAAAGAACCCCTTGAATAACTTGTTTATCTTTTAGCTCATCGGGTTCTTCAAAAGGCCTATCGAGCCAATTCTGTAGATTTATTTTCACAAATATGTTAAGTCTGATAAATGCGATAAGGTTGGAGAGCTGCCATCCATATTTAGCCATTGCTTTAAGTGCTTTAAGGATGAGGATGGTAATTAGCGCTGTCCATATCTGTATCATCACGGCATTTTCTGTGGTTCCGATAAATGATTTGATATGCAGGTTCTGTTTGATCTCTCTAAAAAAGATTTCAATCTGCCATCTGCTTTTATAAAGCTCACTGATGGTGTTTGCTGTCCAATACATTTGATTGGTAATAATTTCTATAGTTTGTTCATTTTTATCATCCCAAACAGCCACTCTTCTTAAGTTTTTGGGATAGCTGTCCTTTGATTTTGCGGTTTTAAGCTCAATAATCTCGTCAATCAGGATATTCTTATGCCTGTTCTCCGGCAATATATTTTCCTTAACTGTAGTATATTGGAGGTTTTCTTTATGTCTGATCACAAAAATACGCCGTTGCTGTCCCAAACATTCAGCAGGGCAAAGTCATTATAGAATCGGTCTGCAACAATAACACTTCCTTTGTGTAAAGGCACATCATAAGCTCCTTTGTTATCCGCAGTTTTGCCGTTGGTAATATTGACATATGCTGGTAGATTGCCATCATAATCAAGCAGAGTATGCAGTTTAACCGCTCCTTTAGCTGTTTTGTACCTGGCCCAATCAAATAGAGAAAGACACAGACTGATAGTAGTGGAGTCTAACAGGAAGATTTTGGACTTAATCCTGAACTTTATTTGTTTAAAGCCTGCCTGCTGTCCCAAACTTTCTAACAGTATGAAATAATAGGACTTGAAGATGTTATAGTCCCTGTGCTTGTTCTGATAGCTTACACTAGATTTAGATGGAGCTTTTTGAATACCTAAATGATTGAGGTTGCCAGTAGCTGAACGAAGACCGTTACTAATATCACGTACCGATTGGCTTTTGGCAAACTGGCAGAACAACATCGATACTAGATGTGTCCAGCTTGTATAACCTTTATTATGTTTGTCGCTCTGAGATGTAGATACCAGTTTGTTGAACTTTGAACGCTCAAGTTTTGATATGATTTGGGAGAATAGTGTTACATTTACCATTGAGAAAGGGTTTGTTTTTTTGCACCTCAAAGGTAACGATGAGTTAAAACTTTCCTTTCTCCTTTTTTATTCGTTTAGGACGCTATTGTTTTATCTCATAAATTTTAAGCTATTGCGTTACTTTTGATGTTTTCATAAACGTTTAGGACAGTATTGAAAGGAAATACTAGATTGCTGGTCAAGTTGGGAATGAATACTAATTAATATGTTATAATAACAACTTAGATGTTTGACATAAATTACTTAGCGTATAACTTCAGTCTTTAAGTTTATATGTTAAATTCATAATCCTCCATCTAGTATTGGTTAATTATCGAATTATTATTGTTATTTAAATCCTTTCTAAATAAATGCAATTGACAAATGATTGACATAGGTGTAAATTAGCTATTTTACATTTGTACAGTTCAAAAATATATCATTGAAATATCTAAAGGTTATAGCATTTACTCATAAGCAAATTGAGCTTGATAAGTTGGGATGTTTAGTATTGTGTAATGATGCTATAGATTCTACTCTTAATTTGGTACGCGAAAAGTTTAATATTTCAGAAATATTTTACTTAGGTACTTGTAATAGAGTAGAATTCGTGTTTACAGCAGAACATGATATAACCAAGGATTTTGTAAAGCGTTTTTTAGATTTATTCCATAAGGGAAGGATGTCTGATAAGGATTTAAATCTGATAGTAGATAATTGTTGTATTTATGAACAAGAAGACGCACTTAATCATTTGATGAGGGTTTCCAGTTCTCTAGAGAGTTTAGTAGTAGGAGAGAAGGAAATATTAGCTCAGGTTAGAAAAGCATATGAATCTTGTAAGGAAAAAGAGTTCACAGGAGATTTTCTAAGGCTCATTATGAATAGAGTAGTTAAAGCCGCAAAAGAAGTTTATACTTATACTAATATCTCTAAAAATCCAATTTCAGTTGTTTCTTTAGCTTATAGAAAACTTAGGGATTTAAAAATTAATCCAAATAGCAGGATTTTAATTATTGGGGCAGGTGAGACCAATCAAAATTTAGCTAAATATCTTAAGAAACATAAATATCAAAACTTCTCTATATTTAATAGAACTTTAAGTAAAGCACAGTCTTTAGCTTTAGAACTAGGAGGTGTTGCTTATAGTTTAGAAGATTTAGAGCTTTATTCTGCTGGTTTTGATGTTATTATTACTTGTACAGGAGCTACACAGCCCATTCTTACGAAGGAGTTATACCTTAAGTTATTAAATGGCGATACATCAAAGAAAATCATTGTTGATTTAGCTATTCCTAATGATACTCATCAGGATGTTATATCTGATTTTAAACTTGAGTATATTGATGTTAAAACTTTACAAGATATAGCTGATAAGAATCTTAAAGAGCGTTACCAAGAATTAATTAACGGTGAGGCTATTATTGAAAAAAATATTAAAGAGTTTAGACCTATTTTAAAGCAACGTAGGATTGAACTTGCTATGAAAGAAGTTCCTGAAAAAATTAAAGAAATTAAAACTAGGGCTTTAAATTCTGTTTTTGCTGAGGAAATAAGTTCATTGGATCCAAACTCCAGAGAGATTCTAGAAAAGGTTATTGCTTATATGGAAAAGAAATATATCAGCGTTCCTATGGTAATGGCGAAGGATATCTTGGTGAATAATGCTTAATTAATAATCCACTTAAAGTACCTCCAAAAGTTTTATTTTTACTCATATTTTAGGTCAATTGAACAGAACAATTATTATAGGAACAAGAGGTAGTGATCTTGCGCTATGGCAAGCAAACCACGTAGCTGACAAACTTAATGATATAGGGATAAGTACTGAGATTAAAATCATTAAAACCCAAGGTGATAATATTTTAAACTTAAGACTAGATAAATTAGAGGGTAAAGGTTTTTTTACTAAAGAACTAGAAGAACACCTTTTGGCTGGGACAATAGATTTAGCTGTTCATTCTCATAAAGATTTACCTACAGAGAATCCTCCTGGATTAAAAATAGCCGCTGTTTCTGAAAGAGAAGATCCATCTGAAATTATATTAATTTTAAAAGATTGCGTAGATTTCTCTAAAAAGCTATCAGTTAAACATAATGGTATTGTTGGTACTTCATCTAATAGAAGGCAATCTCAGTTATTAGCAGTTAGGCCTGATTTAGAGATTGAAGATTTAAGAGGGAACGTGAATACAAGAATTCAGAAATTAAGAGATGAAAATTACGATGCTATTATTCTAGCTAAAGCTGGAATTAGTAGATTAAAACTAGATTTATCTGAATTTTACATCGAAGAAATAGAGCCAACATCAGAGCTTGTACCCGCTCCGGCACAAGGAGTTTTAGCAATTCAGATTAGAGATAATGATGAAGAACTTAACACAGTTTTACAGCAAATTAATGATGCAGAAGTTGCTAATTGTATTGCTGTAGAAAGAAAGGTTCTTAACCTTTTCAATGGTGGTTGTCATATGCCTTTGGGGTGTTATTGTGAAAGAGAAGACGATATCTTTAAAGTTTGGACTACCAAAGCAAACTCAGGTGAAGAATTACCAGATAGATTATATGTAGAATCAATCATAACTGAGGGGTTAGCAGAAAAAATTGTTGCTAAATTTGATTTAGAAAAAAGAAAATTAGCCAAAAAAGTATTCATATCAAGAGAATTATCAGAACATAGTTATTTCTATAGAGCGTTAGCTAAACACGATATAGAGATTGAAGCTAGATCGTTAATTAAAACTGTACCAACCATACATAAGCTAGATTCTTATATTTTTAGAAATGTAGATTGGATTTTCTTTAGTAGTAAAAATGGAATAGAGTACTTTTTTAAGTTAAATCCTGTATTGCCAAAAGATGTGAAATTTGGAGTTGTGGGCAGAGGCTCTGAAGATGCTTTAAGACAATTAGGAAAAGTGCCAGCTTTTGTTGGCGAAAGCAGTGATGTTGCTGAAGTAGCTGAGGAATTTGCTGCTATAGCTAATGGGACACATATTTTATTCCCATCAGCAAAAGACTCTTTAAGAACAGTACAAAAAGCTTTATCTCAAGAAACTCAAATAACAGATTTAACCATTTATGAAACCATATTGGTTGATGATGCTGCCCAAAGTTTTGCAGATGTACTGGTATTTACAAGCCCTTCTAATGTTGAAGCCTATTTTATAGATAACTTACTTGAGCCAGGGCAGCAAATTGTTGCGATAGGAGTTTCTACAGGTAAGAAGTTTGAGGAAATGAATGTCCCTTATATATTGCCATCGTCGCCAGATGAAATTGGTTTAGCAGAAGCGGTTTTTGGGATAGATATAAAATAAATTTAGTATGATGATGTTTAGCAGACCAAGGAGAAATAGAAAATCTGAAGTGATTAGAAATATGGTTCAAGAGAACTTTCTTAGAGCTTCTGATTTTATCTTTCCGCTGTTTATTATTGATGGTAAAAATCAAAAAACAGAAGTTTCTTCTATGCCAGGCATTTATAGATATTCAATAGATTTACTCTTGAAGGAAGTAGAGTCTTGTCTTAAACTAGGGCTTAAGTCTTTTGATTTATTTCCGAATTTAGAAGAGTCATTAAAAGACGAGACCGCAACAGAGAGTTTAAATAAAAATGGATTATATCTTAAAGCTATTAAAGAGGTAAAATCTAATTTTCCAGAAGCTTGTATTGTTACGGATGTAGCCATGGATCCATACAGTTCTGACGGGCATGATGGACTGGTGAAAAATGGTGAAATTGTAAACGATGAAACACTTGAAATATTAGCTAAAATGGCTGTTGCACAGGCAGAAGTTGGTGCAGATATTGTTGCTCCTTCTGATATGATGGATGGTAGAGTAGGCTACATTAGAGAAGCGTTAGATGCTGTAGGTTTTACCAATGTTTCTATTATGTCTTACACGGCAAAATATGCGAGCGCATTTTACGGACCTTTTAGAGATGCTTTAGACTCTGCCCCGCGTTTTGGTGATAAAAAAACCTATCAGATGAATCCGGCTAATCAAAGAGAAGCCTTAATTGAAGGCATGTTAGATAGCCAAGAAGGAGCTGATTTTTTAATGGTTAAACCAGCTTTAGCTTATTTGGATGTCATTAAATTAATGAAAGATAATTTTGATTTACCTATTGCGGCATATAACGTAAGTGGAGAATATGCCATGATAAAAGCAGCAGCGCAAAATGGTTGGTTAGATGAAAAGAGAGCTATTGTAGAAACCTTAATGGGAATAAAAAGAGCCGGAGCTGATGTTATTTTAACTTATCATGCTAAAGAAGTTTTGGCTAATAATTGGATTTAAATAAAGATTTACCATAATCATAAGAAGATGTTCGATTCGATAAAAAAGATTTTTAGTAGCGGAGAGGAAGAAACTACATCCTTAACTTCTGGTGCAAAACCGGATATATCCAGAGAAAAGTCTGCTCAATTATATGAAAAAGCAAAAACTTTTTTCCCAGGTGGAGTAAATTCACCGGTAAGAGCTTTTAAATCTGTTTATGGAACACCTCTTTTTATAGAAAAAGGTGATGGTTGCTATTTATGGGATGCAGATGGAAATCAGTTTATTGATTTTTGTTGTTCTTGGGGTCCTTTAATTTTAGGTCATAATCCTGCTAAAGTAAGAGAAAAAGTTATTGAAGTTATGGCTAATGGAATGTCTTTTGGCGCTCCTACAGCCTTAGAAAATGAATTAGCAGAGCTTATTATCTCAAATAATAAATACATAGAAAAAATAAGATTTACGAGTTCTGGTACGGAAGCCGTAATGTCTGCTATCCGTTTAGCAAGAGGTACTACCAAAAGAGATAAAATCATCAAATTTGAAGGTTGTTATCATGGCCATTCAGATTCTCTTTTAGTAAAAGCAGGTTCTGGTTTGGTGACTTTTGGAGAAACATCATCCGCTGGGATACCTAAATCATTTGCTAATGAAACTATTGTAGTTTCACTAAACGATAAGGAAGCTTTAAAAAAGGCTTTTGAAGATTTCAAAGAGCAAATTGCAGCAGTTATTATAGAGCCAGTGCCAGCTAATAATGGTTTACTTTTACAAGACAAAGATTTTCTGCAATTTGTAAGAGATATTTGTAATGAAAACTGCGCTCTATTAATATTTGATGAAGTGATTTCTGGCTTTAGAGTAGGTTTTGAAGGTGCTGCAGGATATTATGATATACAGCCAGACATAGTTACATACGGTAAAATAATTGGCGGAGGATTGCCTGTAGGAGCTTATGCTTCTTCAGCCGCTATTATGTCTAATATATCTCCAGAAGGTGGGGTTTATCAAGCCGGTACATTATCTGGTAATCCGGTTGCTATGGCAGCAGGTATTGCTCAATTAACCGAACTCAGTAAATCTGGCTTTTATAAAGAATTAAACAATAAAACCCAAGAGTTTGCAGATTCTATACAGCGTTATGCTACTGCTAAAAATTATAAATTTAAAGTATTTACCATAGGTTCTATCTTTTGGTTTGCCTTTACGGATAAAGATAAAATCCAAACTGCAGAAGATATTGATCCTGCTAGCATGGAAAAATTTAAAATGATGCATAAAGAACTACTTAACAGAGGTATTTATTTTGGCCCATCTGGTTACGAAGTAGGTTTTATATCGGCAGCGCATAATAAAGTAGATTTAGAGAAGGCAAAAAGACAAATTTTTGAAACTTTAGATTTAGTATTTAGAACCAGGTAATATGAAACCGCTAACCATATTTTACGTTTTAGTTTTCTATGTAATTGCACAATTATTTTGGTGGGCAACCTTATTGATAGAGCTAGAACCTATTAGAAGAGGTATGGTGATTGGTGAAGGCTTTGTTTTTATCTCTCTAATGAGCTTTGGAGCTTATAAATTACACAAGGCTATCAATAGAGAAAAAAAAATGAATGCACAGCAGAAAAACTTCTTACTTTCTGTAACTCATGAGTTGAAATCGCCTTTAGCATCTATAAAATTGTATCTACAAACTATCCAGAAAAGGGATTTAGATCAAGAAACTCAAAAGAATTTCATTGGTAAATCACTTTTAGATATAGAACGATTAGACGATTTAGTTGAAAATATGCTGCTAGCATCTAAAATTGAAAATAATTCATACAGTTTCCCTAAAGAGCAGCTTAATCTATCAGAATTAATAGAGAAAATTGTAGCTAGATTACAGATACACGTTTGTAACAAAGAAGCCTTAATTACGCAAATAGAGCCTAATATTTTCATTACTGGTGATAAGTTTGCTATGGCTTCTGTAGTGACGAATTTAATAGAAAACGCAGTAAAATATTCGCCAGAATGTGTGCCTATCCACGTAAGTTTAGAGCGTAAAAGTAATGGGAAAGTATGCTTTAAAGTTGCCGATTTAGGTATGGGTATACCAGATGCAGAAAAGCCTAAGATATTTGATAAGTTTTACAGAGTAGGTAGCGAAAATACACGTAAAACTAAAGGCACAGGTTTGGGTTTATTTATTGTGAAACAAGTGCTAGAAAATCATCAAGCGCTTATTAAAGTAAAGAATAATAAACCAAGCGGAACTGTATTTGAAGTTTCTTTTGGATAAAAAATTACAATTATGGTAAATAAACAAAGAATATTATTGATGGAAGATGAAGAGCATCTTCTTGAAGCCATCAAATTGAACCTGGAAATGGAAGGTTTTTTTGTAAGAGCTGTAACCGACGGTAAAAAAGCTTTAAAAGTATTTAAAGAAGAAAAATTTAATCTTATCATTTTAGATGTTATGGTGCCAGAGATAGATGGTTTTCAGGTTGCTGAAACTATCAGACTAGAAAATAGTGAGGTACCTATCATGTTCTTAACAGCTAAAAATACTTCTGAAGATAGAGTTACGGGACTTAAAAAAGGTGCTGATGATTATTTAACAAAACCTTTCAATTTAGAAGAGCTTATTTTAAGAGTAAATAATCTTATCAAAAGAAGTATGAAGGGGGATGATTTAAAGGAAATCAACTCCTATAAAATAGGAGATAAAACTATTTATTTCAATTCTTTCGAGTTAAAGCATGAAAATGGCACTATAACACCTTTGACTAAAAAGGAAACCATGCTTTTAAAGTTATTGATAGAGCGTAAGAATGAGGCAGTTTCTCGTGAGCAAATCTTAGAAACTGTATGGAATTACGATGTTTATCCATCAACAAGAACCATAGATAATTTTATTCTTACGTTCAGAAAATATTTCGAACCAGATCAAAAAAATCCAATTTATTTTCACTCTATCAGAGGCGTTGGTTATAAATTTACTGATGCTTAAGCAACATGTTTAGTAATCAAGCTAGGTGGTTAGTTGGTTTCTTGCTTTTGATTGTGGCTATATTGGCCATAACTTTAAAGGTTTATGAAATTGCAGCATTAAGCTTTTTATTTATTGGCTTAGTTATTTGGGGTTATTTTAAAGAAGGGCCTATTATTTTAGCAGCTAAACAGTTTAGAAATAAAGATTACGAAGCAGCTAAAAATCTGCTTTTAAGTATTGCTAAGCCACAATATCTAAGTAAAAAGAGAAAACCTTATTACGAGTATTTATTAGGTTGTATAGCTGTACACCAGATGGATTATCAAACTGCTGAGCAGCATTTAGAAAAAGCAGCCTTTTCTGGTCTTAAAGTGCAAGATTTAGGTACAACTATTATGCATTTGGCTAATATCAATCTTAGAAATAAGCAAAAAGACAAAGGTTTGTTATGGATAGCAGAGGCAAAAAAGATACCTTTACCAGCTAGACAACAAAGCATATTAAAAAATTTAGAAAAAGAGTTACATCAAATTAAATGAAGGATTCGTTATTTATTAAAGCAGCTTTATCTCAGGAAACAGAACGTCCACCAGTTTGGATGATGCGTCAGGCAGGTAGATTTATGCCAGAGTACTGGGAGATTAAAAACAAATATTCTTTTCTGGAAATGTGTAAAACACCAGAAATTGCTGCTGATGTAACCATGTTACCAGTTGATTTATTAGGTATAGATGCCGCTATTTTGTTTTCAGATATACTGGTTACAGGAGAGGCTATGGGGGCGATTTAAGTTTTGAGCAAGGCGTTGGGCCTAAGTTTGCCAATCCGGTAAGAACGGCTCAAGATATTGATGCCTTAGAAGTTGATGTTACCCATCGTTTACAGTATGTTGCAGATGCTATTAAGGTTATTCAGCAAAGGTTAAGCGCTTTGGGCGATAAGCAAATTCCTTTAATTGGTTTTGCCGGAGCACCTTTTACCGTGATGAGCTATCTGGTTGAAGGCGGTTCTTCTAAAGATTTTAAATTAACAAAGTTGATGATTAATAATCATCCAGAATTGGCGCATAAGCTTTTAAGTAAAATTGCAACGGTAACTGCTGATTATTTAAATCTGCAAATAGCAGCTGGCGTTAACGCAGTTCAGATATTTGATAGTTGGGCTTTGGCATTAAGCTGGGATGATTATACTGAGTTTTCTCATCGTTATATCAATGAAATTATTAGTAAACTAAATAGGAAAGATATTCCTGTAATTTCTTTTTGTAAAGGAAGTTCTGTTTTTGCACCACTTATGGCAGAAACCAAACCAGATGTTATTTCTATTGATTGGAATGTTGATTTGAGAGATATTAAACAACGTTTGCCACAAGGAATGGCAGTTCAAGGAAATCTTGATCCATTTATTCTTTATGCAGATAAAAAGGTTATCAAAGAAAAAATCCATAGGCTTTTTGAACGTATGCGTGGCGAAAAAGGCTTTATATTTAATTTAGGACACGGTATTATGCCTGATATTCCTTTTGATAATGTTAAATATGCTATTGAAGTAGTAAAAGAGTTTAGATATTAAAAAGCCACACCCTAAATCCCTCTCAAAAGGAGAGAGAATTCTGGATTGTGGTTTTATCACTAACATAGATTTTATTCAAGTAAGATTTTAATCTGATAAAAAAATTATAACATGTATTCCTACGTCTTATCAATACATATCATATTTGTTGTTAGTTGGATGGCAGGGCTTTTTTATATCGTTAGGTTATTTATTTATCATACAGAAGCTAATGAAAGACCTCTTATAGAGCGTGATATTTTGCAAAAGCAATTTCAGGTTATGGAAACTAAACTTTGGAATATTATCACTACACCAGCTATGTTATTAAGTGTTTTGGCTGGTTTAACTATGCTACATTTAAATCCGGGTTTATTACAAACCGGCTGGATGCAAGTTAAAATAGCTTTTGTAGTAGGTTTACTTATCTATCATTTTTTATGCGGTAGAATTATCAAGCAGCTAAAAAACGGCGTTTTTAAAATGACAAGTACCCAATTAAGGTTATGGAACGAGCTAGCAACCATTTTTCTGGTAGCTATAGTTTTTACTGTAGTTTTGAAAAGTGCAGTAGATTGGCTTTACGGATTAATCGGACTGATTGTTTTTAGCGCAGTCATCATGTCGGCAGTTAAAGTTTATAAGTATTACCGACTAAAAAATAAAACATAACAAAAAAGCCTCTTCAAATTACAAGAGGCTTTTTTGTTTATAACGATTTGGAGTATTTTAAAATCCTGTTTATACTTTCTTCTGATGGATTTTTAATCAGTTTGTTTAAAGCAGGTTTTAACTGTTCGTAAAACAGATGCTCTTCTTTAGTAAAATTTTTCATAGCAGTTTCCTCCTCGTTATTTTGTTCGTCAAACAATTCAGAGTTTTGTTGTGTAAAAGTTTCTATCATAAGCTTTAACTGTTAAAATTTGTTAAAAATATAAGATAGAAACGTTTAGCTGCTGCTATTATTTTACAGCCAAATAAAAAATCAATTTTTTAATGATAATTCTTTTTCTGTAATCATTTTGCGCAAATTATTTAGTGCATAACGCATTCTTCCTAAAGCAGTATTTATGCTTACTTGAGTTAAATCTGCAATTTCCTTAAAAGATAAATCGCCATAATGTCTCATAATTAATACCTCTTTTTGTTCAGATGGTAATAAATGAATCAGTTGTTTTAAGTCTTGGTAAGTTTGCTCTTTTACCATTTTGTCTTCTGCACTTTCATCATAAATACCTAAAACATCAAAAATGTCAAAACCATCGGTATTGGTAATAACGGGTGATCTTTTTTGTTTCCTAAAATAATCTATAACCAAGTTGTGGCCTATTCTTAATACCCACGGTAAAAACTTACCTTCTTCGTTATATCTACCTTGTTTTAGGGTTTTGATAACTTTGATAAAAGTGTCTTGAAAAATATCTTCAGCCAAATATTCATCTTTTACTAATAAATAAATAGATGTATATATTCTGGATTTGTGCCTGGTAATTAATTCTGTTAGAGCAGCTTCTTTACCCTTAATGTAAAGATGTACCAGTTCTTGGTCTGATTTGGTTTGATAGCTCATAATTCCTCCTAGTTAATTCTTCCTTGTGTTAGTTCTAATTAAGTAAGAGTTTTCTCTATAAGCTAAAAATTTGAGTTGTTAAATTTATTTTTACCAAATGAAATAATAATTTTATAAAAATCAAAATGTTATCATCAAGTTTTTTATAAGATATATTATTTTAATCAATTGAGATAAAAAATCCAAAAGCTAATTAAAGTCTTAATACGTTAGCTTTTGTTAATTTGCTACATATTTACAAGATATATTAAAAATAAGTCAAAATACTTAATAAAGTGCAAAACAATTTTTAGAAGCCCTACTTTTGTATAAGGATGATAGAAGATAAAAACTCGGTAAACAATATAATTATAAAAGGGGCAAGGGTTCATAACCTAAAAAATCTTGATGTAGCCATACCAAAAAATAAACTTGTAGTAGTTACAGGTATGTCTGGATCAGGAAAATCGTCTTTAGCTTTTGATACACTTTATGCCGAGGGGCAAAGAAGATATGTAGAAAGTTTATCTTCTTATGCAAGGCAGTTTTTAGGTCGGATGAACAAGCCTGATGTAGATTATATCAAAGGTATTGCGCCTGCAATTGCTATTGAGCAAAAAGTTATTACTTCTAACCCAAGGTCTACCGTGGGTACATCAACAGAAATTTACGATTATTTAAAGCTGCTTTTTAGTAGAATAGGAAAAACGATTTCCCCGATTTCTGATGCTGTTGTTAAAAAAGACTCGGTTACTGATGTTGTAAATTACATATCGGCCTTACCTGAAGAGTCTACAGTTACTATTTTATGTCCTTTACATCCACACAATAACAGAACTTTAAAAGAAGAGTTAGCTGTATTATTGCAGAAAGGCTTCGCCAGAGTTGTTTTTAAAGGTGAGATAAAAAAGGTTGAAGCCATCTTGGAAGATGCTAGCATTAAGAACGAATATTTAGCCGATGAGCATGCAATCTTAATCCTGATAGATAGGGTAGTAACCAATCAAGAAGATGAAACTTTAAGTAGAATTGCAGACTCTGTACAAACTGCTTTTTTTGAAGGTAAAGGCGATTGCTTTGTTGATTATAGCGATGATAGAAAGCATTTTACAGATAGGTTTGAGTTAGACGGGATAAAGTTTGAGGAGCCAACTCCAAATTTCTTTAGCTTTAATAATCCTTACGGAGCATGCCCAAAATGCGAAGGTTACGGAAAAGTAATAGGTATTGATGAAGATTTGGTTATCCCAGATAAATCAAAATCTATTTATGATGGTGCTATAGCTCCTTGGCGTGGCGAAAAGATGCGAGAATGGTTAGATAAGCTCATTAAAAATGCATCAAAATTTGATTTTCCTATTCACAGACCTGTTAGCCAGTTAACCGTTGCAGAGCGTAAATTGCTTTGGAAAGGGAATAAATATTTCGAAGGCTTAGATGAATTTTTTAAATATCTAGAAGAACAAACCTATAAAATTCAATATCGGGTAATGCTATCACGTTATCGTGGTAAAACCAATTGTCCAGACTGCCTGGGTACACGCTTACGTCCAGATGCTGCTTATGTTAAGGTTAATGGCTTTTCTATTACAGATTTGGTTTTAATGCCTTTAGAGAAACTTCTGGAGTTTTTTAAACATATCGAATTAGACGAGCAGCAGCAGAAAATCTCTAAAAGATTGTTATTAGAAATCACTAACCGAGTTGTTTTTTTAAACGAGGTTGGTTTAGGATATTTAACTTTAAATCGTTTATCCAACACCTTATCCGGTGGCGAGTCGCAAAGAATTAACCTGGCAACATCTCTTGGCAGTTCTTTGGTAGGCTCTGTTTATGTTTTAGATGAGCCAAGTATAGGCTTACACCCAAGGGACACTAACAGACTGATAGGTGTTTTAAAATCTTTACGAGATGTTGGTAATACCGTTTTGGTAGTAGAGCATGAGGAAGAAATTATGCAAGCCGCAGATCATATCATTGATATTGGCCCCGAAGCAGGTACACAAGGGGGAAATTTAATTTTCGAAGGCTCTTACCAACAGATTCTTAAAGATGAGAAGAGTTTAACCGGTAAATACCTGAGTGGAAGAGAAGCAATTGCTATTCCTAAGAATAGAAGAAAGCCAGTAGATTTTATAGAAATAAAAGGAGCAAGAGAAAATAATCTTCAAAATATCAATGTAAAATTTCCGCTTAATGTATTAACTGCTGTTACAGGAGTATCGGGTTCGGGTAAAACATCTTTGGTAAAAAGAGTTTTATTTCCTGCTTTACAAAAAGTTTTAGGTAATTATTCTGGTGAGCAAACCGGTTTGTATGATGGTATAGAAGGGGCTTATGATTTATTAAATCAGGTTGAGTTGGTAGATCAAAATCCAATAGGGCGTTCGTCTCGTTCAAATCCGGTTACTTATGTTAAGGCTTGGGATGAGATAAGAGCTTTATACGCAGCACAACCTGCGGCTAAAGCAGCCGGATTAAAACCAGCGGCCTTCTCTTTTAACGTTGAGGGGGTAGGTGTGATGTTTGCCAAGGCGAAGGCGAGGTGAAAATAGAGATGCAATTTATGGCAGATATATTCTTGCCATGTGAAGCTTGCGGAGGAAAACGTTTTAAACAACACGTTTTAGATGTTACTTATAAAGATAAAACGGTATCAGAGGTTTTAGACTTGACCATTGATGAAGCTTTGGTATTCTTTGAATCTGAGCAAAAAATCATCAATAAAATAAAACCTTTGGCAGATGTTGGTTTGGGTTATGTACACTTAGGACAATCATCAAATACGCTATCTGGAGGCGAGGCACAAAGGATAAAATTGGCATCTTTTCTTATAAAAGGTAATAATAGTCACAAAAATTTATTCATTTTTGACGAGCCAACCACAGGTTTGCATTTTCATGATATTAAAAAATTGCTAAAATCTTTTGAAGCATTAATAGAGCAAGGCAATACTATTATTGTGATAGAGCATAATATGGATGTTATAAAATGTGCAGATTGGATAATAGATATTGGCCCAGAAGGTGGCGATAAAGGTGGTAACCTAGTTTTTGAAGGCACACCAGAACAGCTCATCAAAGAACAAAAATCATATACTGGGGAATATTTGAGAGAGAGGTTTTGATGAAGACAGAGGTTTGATGACCGAAGTCCGAAGTCCGAAGTTTGGAAGGCTAACTAAAACTGGCAATGGTCAACTGACAACGAGAAACTGATAACTGTCAACTAAAAACTGACAACTGAATAAAGATGAAAGAAGAATCAAAATTAATAAGAACACAAGCAGCAAGATCACAAAACAGAGAGCATTCTGTTCCTTTATACCTAACATCAAGTTTTATATTTGATGATGCTGAACAAGGTAGAGCTATTTTTGCTGATGAAATACAAGGGAATATTTACTCAAGATACTCTAACCCCAACACAACCGAGTTTATTGAAAAAGTATGCGCTTTAGAAGGAGCAGAGGCAGGTTTGGCTTTTTCTTCTGGCATGGCGGCTGTATTTGCATCATTTGCTGGCTTATTAAAAAGTGGCGATCATGTGGTGGCTTTCCGTTCTATTTTTGGTTCTACCCATCAGCTTTTAACAACTTTGTTTCCTAGATGGGGTATTACCTCAACTTATGTTGATGCTGCAAATCCAGAAGGTTTAGAAGCAGCTATACAAGAAAACACTAAAATGATTTTCTTAGAAACGCCATCAAACCCAGGTCTTGAGCTGGTTGATTTAGAGTGGCTTTGTAAAATCAAAGAAAAGTATCCAAACATTATTATCAATGTAGATAATTGCTTTGCAACCCCATATCTACAAAAGCCTATCGCTTACGGCGTTGATATTGTGAGTCACTCTGCCACAAAATATATGGACGGACAAGGACGTGTTTTAGGTGGTATTGTTGCCGGGAAAGCAGATTTAATTAAGGAGATGATGTTCTTCATTAGGCATACAGGCCCAGCCATGTCTGCATTTAACGCTTGGCTATTATCTAAAAGCTTAGAAACTTTACCTGTAAGAATGGATAGGCATTGTAGCAACGCTTTAAAAGTAGCAGAAGCTTTAGAAGCTAGTGCAGAAGTTGAAGTAGTTAGGTATCCGCATTTACCATCGCATCCACAATATGATTTGGCAAAAAGACAAATGAAACAAGGCGGTGGAATTGTAACTTTTGTTATAAAAGGTGGTTTTGAAAGAGCAAAGCGTTTCTTAGATGCTTTAGAAATGGTTTTGATTTCTTCAAATTTAGGAGATTCAAGAACCATTGCAACACATCCGGCATCAACTACGCACTCTAAATTATCAGAAGAAGAGCGTAAGCAAATTGGTATTTTTCCAGGTAGTATCAGGATTTCTGTGGGTTTAGAAAATATTGATGATATTGTGGAGGATATTTCTAAAGCTTTAGAGGTTAGTAGGTAATTTCATTAGTATATAGTTCATTAGTTAATAGTTAGAATTAAGGTCATTTGAGTTATGCGATATGTTAATTTATCTCACGATAGGCAAGTCTCATAGCTCACATCTCCATACTCATATCTAAAAAATGAAAGTAGAATTAAATAGAGTTAACGATGCAGTACATTTCGAAGCTGCAAGTAGTTTTAGTGATATTAAAGTACATATAGACGGTTCTCCGGAAATTGGCGGTGAAGGTTTAGGCGCAAGACCTATGGAGCTAGTTTTAATGGCGTTAGCGTCTTGCAGTTCTTTAGATTTAATATCAATACTAAAAAAACAAAGACAAGTTATAGAAGATTTAAAAGTGGTAGTAGAAGCCCAAAGAAAAGATGGTATACCAGCAGTTTTCACTTCTATACATATGATTTTAAATTTAAAGGTAACTTAGATTTGCAAAAGGTAGAAAAGGCAGCAGAATTGGCTGTGAAAAAATACTGCTCTGTACATGATATGCTTGCAGCAGGCGGTGTTGATATTACCTATGCTATAGAAATAAATTAAAATGTTATCCAAGAAAACCAAATACGCTATTAGAGCACTTATTGCTTTAGGAGAACGCTACCAGAAAGAATCTGTTAATATTTCTTTTATTGCAGAAACAGAGAAAATTCCTAAGAAATTTCTCGAACAAATTTTGCTCGAGTTGCGTAATGCTGGCTTTTTATACAGTAAAAAAGGTGCTGGCGGTGGTTATTCTTTATTAAAAGATCCTCAAGAGATAAATCTTGTGCAAGTAATGCGCTTGACCGGGGGGCCAATAGCTCAATTACCTTGCGTAAGCTTAAATTTTTATCAACGTTGCGATGAGTGTAAAGAGGAAAGCACTTGCGGTATCAGAGATACTTTTAAAGATGTAAGAGACGCAACTTTAAAAATTTTATCTGAGACTACCATCGCAGATTTAATTGCTAAGGAGAAAAGATTAGCTGGCTAAGCTGATTTTTTTTAAAAAATGTCTACTAATTCTGTATACTTTATATATATTTGCAGAAGTCAAAATTAGTTTGATGGTTTACAGTTGAATTTTACCTGCAAAAAATAAATAGTTGAGGTGGGTACAGGAGAGCAAGCACATCAAAATATTATTTCTAGTGTGTTAATTGAAAACCTCTTCTGATTTGTTTCAGGGAGGTTTTTTTATATAAAAATATTATGCAAAGCTTTAGAACAGAACTTGAAAATCCTTTAGTAGAAAAAGAAATTATAGATCTTGAACAAAAGATTAGAGCTTTTCGTGAAGGAAAAATTCATGATGAAAAATTTAGAAGTCTAAGGTTGGCCAGAGGCGTTTACGGCCAAAGACAGCCTGGTGTTCAAATGGTTCGTATCAAATTACCTTTTGGTAAAGTTACTTTTAAGCAAATTTTAAAAATTGCAGATATTTCCGATGAGTATGCATCAAAAAATCTGCATTTTACTACCCGTCAGGATATTCAAATTCATTATGTAAGTTTAGATAGAACGCCAGAATTATGGGCAAAACTTGCAGAAGATGATATTACTTTAAGAGAAGCTTGCGGTAACACGGTAAGAAATGTTACAGCATCGCCAACTTCAGGAATAGATCCTAAAGAACCATTTGATGTTTCTCCTTATGCACAGGCATATTTCGAGTATTTTCTAAGAAATCCTATCTGCCAAGAAATGGGTAGAAAAATTAAGATTTCTTTTTCTTCAAGTGATGATGATACTGCTTTCTCTTTTATTCATGATTTAGGTTTTATCCCTAAAGTGAAAATAGAGAACGGCCAAGAAGTAAGAGGTTTCAAAGTTTTACTAGGTGGTGGTTTGGGTGCACAACCTTCTTTAGCGCATGTAGTAAGCGAGTTTATGCATGAAGACGATATTATCCCTTTTGGAGAAGCTGTACTTCGTGTTTTTGATAGATATGGCGAGCGTAATAACAGAAATAAAGCTCGTATGAAGTTCTTGGTTAATAAAATCGGGATAGACGAAGTTTTAAGATTAGTTGAAGAAGAAAAGACCGCTATAAAAGTTAAGACTTTTAAAATCAACAGAGATACCGTTAAAACTCCGGTTTTACCAGTAAAAGTTACTGAGCAAGTAACCGTTATAGATGAAGTTGAATACCAAAAATGGGTAGCTACCAATACTTTCGAGCAAAAGCAAGAAGGCTTTTTTGGGGCTTATATAAAAGTAAGCACTGGCGATATGCCTACTGCACAAGCAAGGTTATTGATTGATGGTATCAAGAATTTAGTTGCAGATGAGATTAGAATCACCATTAACCAAGGTTTACTTTTAAAATATGTGCCAGCAGAAAATTTACCTGCTTTGTATAATGTTTTAAAATCATTAAATCTGGTTGCTTTAGGTTTTGATAGCGTTGCCGATGTGACTACCTGCCCGGGTACAGATACTTGCAATTTGGGTATCTCTAACAGTACAGAGCTAAGCCGTATTTTAGAATCAGTAATTTATGAGGAATATCCAGAGTTGATTTACGATAGAGATATCAAAATTAAAATTAGTGGATGTATGAATAGCTGCGGTCAGCATGGTTTAGCACATATTGGTTTCCACGGAAGTTCTTTAAAAGCCAATGGTAAAGTTTTACCAGCGGTACAAGTACTTTTAGGTGGTGGTATTGTTGGCGATGGTTTAGGCAGAGCAGCAGATAAAGTTTTAAAAGTTCCATCTAAAAGAGCACCACAGGTTTTAAGGAATGTGTTGGATGATTTTCATACAAATGCATCAGAAAACCAAACATTCCACGCTTATTACGATGAAAAAGGAAAAGATTATTTCTATCAATTATTAAAGCCTTTGGCAGATAGCACTTTGTTTACCGATAGTGATTTTGTTGATTGGGGACATGAAGAAACTTTCCAAACGGCTATTGGGGTTGGTGAGTGTGCTGGTGTTGTAATAGACTTAGTAGCTACTTTAATATTTGAAGCTGAAGAGAAATTTAGCTGGGCAGTAGAAGCTTATGAAAAACAAGCTTGGGCCGATGCTATTTACTATTCTTATAGCGTATTTGTTAGTGGTGCTAAAGCATTATTGTTAGATTTGGGAGTGAATAGCAGTACACAATCTGGTATCATCAAAGAATTTACAGAGCGTTTTGAAGGACAGTTTGTAGATGGTCCTTTTAGCGATTTAGTTTTAGAAATCAATAAAAATGAGCCTACAGCAGCTTTTGCAGAGTCTTACCTTGCACAAGCAAATGATTTTCTTGAGAAAGTTAAAAATCACAGAAATCAACCGGAGTTAGAGAAATCTGCAAACGCATAATAGCTACCAACATAAAAATGAATCAAACATTAGCTCAAGATAGTGAAAAGGAAAAGGCTGGAAATCAGCTTTTTCCTATTTTCTTAAAGCTGCAAAACTTCAATACCTTATTGGTAGGTGGTGGTAATGTAGGTTTAGAAAAGCTTGAAGCTATGTTAAACAATAGTCCTGATGCAAATATTACCGTAGTTGCAGATAGGTATTTAGACGAAGTTTTTACTTTGTTAGAGAAACATCCGCAAGTAAAAACTATTCAACGTCAATTTCAGGTATCAGATTTAGAAGGTAAAGAGCTGGTGATATTAGCCACCGATAATTACGAGCTTCACCAACAAATACAGCAATTATGCAAGGTAAATGGCATATTGGTTAATGTTGCTGATACACCTCATCTATGCGATTTTTATTTAGGCTCAATTGTAAAAAAAGGAAATCTTAAAATTGCTATTTCTACCAATGGTAAATCGCCAACGGTAGCAAAAAGACTAAAACAGGTGTTAAACGAAAGTTTACCAGATGAGTTAGACCAAACTCTAGATAACATCAATAAAATAAGAAATACCTTAACAGGAGATTTCGCTTATAAAGTTAAAAAGCTAAATGAAGTTACCGCTAGTTTGGTTGATGAAGAGCCTAAACAGAAAATCTCTCCTAAAGCTTTAGGTTGGATTATCTGGATAACTGTTCTGGCCTTTGCAGGGATAACATTTTTTGCCCTTTGGAATCAAGACCCGGCTTTTAAGAATTACTTGCTTACCGTTAATCCATACTTCTATTATTTTTTAATAGCAGGTTTTATTTTCGCTATGGTTGATGGTGCTATTGGGATGTCATACGGCGTAACTTCTACAACTTTTTCACTTTCTATGGGGATTCCTCCTGCATCAGCTAGTACGGCAGTACATATCTCAGAAATATTAAGTAATGGTATAGCCGGCTGGATGCATTTTAAAATGGGTAATGTAAATAAGAAACTCTTTAAAATGTTGGTTATTCCTGGGATTATAGGTGCGGTTATAGGAGCGTTTTTGTTATCGTCTTTAGAACATTACAGTCATTATACCAAACCCCTAATTTCTGTTTACACTTTTGTTTTAGGGGTGATTATCATCAGGAAAGCTATTATAGCTAACAGAAGAAAAAACGAGCCAGCAAAGAAAAAAATCACGAAAGTAGCGCCTTTAGGCTTTACAGGTGGTTTTGTAGATGCTGTTGGTGGCGGTGGTTGGGGTACTATTGTATTATCAACCCTTATTGCTGGTGGTAGAAATGCTCGTTATTCTTTAGGTTCGGTTAAACTGAGTAGGTTTTTTGTGGCTTTAATGAGCTCCTTAACCTTTGTTACCATGTTGAATGATTTACATTGGTACGCCGTAAGCGGTTTAGTTTTAGGAAGCGCCATAGCATCGCCTATAGCAGCTAAAGTATCAAATAAGATATCAGCCAAAACCATCATGTTTGCAGTAGGTATCATTGTGATTTTAGCTAGCAGCAAAAATATCATTGGTTTTATCATGAAATTTTTAGCATAGGGTTTTATAAAGTTTAAGAATTGTATTTTTGCCGAAATTTTAACATGAATAAAGCAGAAGAAATAAAAGAAATTATAAAAGGTCTTAGTCCTGAAGAGGTTTTAGCAGTCTTAGCTAAAAGCTACGAGGGAGAGATTGTTTTTTCAACAAGTTTTGGTTGGGAAGACCAAGTAATTTCGCACATGATTTTTACTAAAGCCCTACCCATAAAGGTATTTACTTTAGAAACAGGAAGATTATTTCCAGAAACTTATTATGTGTGGAATAGGACTTTAGAAACCTATCAAAAGCCTATTCATACCTATTTTCCTGATGCGGCTTTGTTACAAGAGTTTGTATCGGCCAAAGGGCCAAATAGTTTTTATGAATCGGTAGAAAATAGAAAAAGCTGCTGTGGTATAAGAAAAGTAGAACCTTTAAATAGAGCTTTAAAGGGGCAAAAAATTTGGATAACGGGTATCAGGGCAGATCAATCTACCAACCGTGAAGATATGGATTGGGTAGAGTGGGATGAAGCGCATCAATTGGTAAAAGTGCACCCAATTTTTCATTGGACATTAGAAGACGTTAAAAAGTATGTTGCTACAAACAACATCCCATATAACCCTTTACATGACAAAGGTTTCCCTAGCATAGGTTGTGCACCATGTACCAGAGCCGTAAGAGAAGGAGAAGATTTTAGAGCAGGAAGATGGTGGTGGGAAGACCAAAGCAAAAAAGAATGCGGTTTGCATGATTTAGAAGCGAAAAGCTAAAGGCGAAAAGCCAAAAGTAGAAAAAACATAAAAATTTATAAGAAGCTTTTAGCCTTAGGCTTTCAGCTTTTAGCATTAAAATATGGATTATTTAGATCAGTTAGAGGCAGAAGCAATTGCAATTTTAAGAGAAGTTGCAGGGCAATTTGAAAAGCCTGCACTTTTATTTTCGGGAGGTAAAGATTCTATTACCCTTGTGAAATTGGCAGAAAAAGCTTTCCGTCCGGGAAAATTTCCTTTTCCTTTGGTACATATTGATACAGGCCACAATTTCCCTGAAACCATAGAGTTTAGAGATAAATTGGTAGAACAATTAGGAGAAAAACTTATTGTTGGGTACGTTCAAGATTCTATAGACCAAGGAAAAGTAATAGAGCAAACAGGCAAAAATGCTAGTAGAAATGCTTTACAAACGGTTACACTTTTAGATACCATCTTAGAAGGTAAGTTTGATGCTTGTATTGGTGGAGCTAGAAGAGACGAAGAAAAAGCGAGAGCTAAAGAAAGAATTTTCTCTGTTCGTGATGAGTTTGGCCAATGGGATCCAAAACGCCAGCGCCCAGAGCTTTGGAATATCTATAACGGAAAAATCCATAAAGGAGAAAATGTTAGGGTATTCCCAATTAGTAATTGGACAGAGCTTGACGTTTGGAATTACATCAAACGTGAGAACATAGAATTACCTTCTGTTTATTTTGCTCATGAACGTGACGTGATTATGCGTAACGGGCAATGGATGGCAGCTTCAGAATATCTAAATATGGATGAAGAAGATATCATCACCAGAAAAAAAGTAAGATTTAGAACCGTTGGTGATATGACTTGTACCGCCGCTGTAGAGTCTGATAAAGACCAAATAGATGATATTATTTTAGAGATTTCACAATCTAAAATAAGTGAGCGTGGTGCCAGAATGGATGATAAAGTTTCAGAAGCGGCTATGGAAGACCGTAAAAAAGGAGGATATTTCTAATGGATATTTTAAAATTTTTAACAGCAGGAAGTGTTGATGATGGTAAAAGTACCTTAATTGGTAGAATGCTGTACGATACAGAATCTATTTTACAAGATCAATTAGAAGCTATCCAAAACTCTAGTCGTAAAAACGATGATGGTTCTATAGATTTAGCCATTTTAACCGATGGTTTAAAAGCAGAACGTGAACAAGGAATTACAATTGATGTTGCTTATAAATATTTCCAAACAGAGAAACGTAAGTTCATCATTGCTGATACACCTGGTCATATCCAGTATACCAGAAATATGGTTACAGGTGCTTCTAACGCAGATTTAGCTATTATTCTGATAGATGCTCGTAAAGGTGTGATAGAGCAAACCATCCGCCATTCTTATTTAGTTTCTCTACTTGCTTTAGAGCATGTGGTAGTTTGCGTAAATAAAATGGATATGGTTGATTATAGTGAAGAAGTTTTTGAGAAAATCCACGCAGATTACCACTCTTTAGCTGTTAAATTGAATTTGCATGAAGTTACTTTTATCCCTGTAAGTGCGTTAAAAGGAGATAACATCGTTAATAACTCTTTAAACATGCCATGGTATAAAGGCAAAAGCTTGTTAGACCATTTAGAAACGGTACCTGTTAGAGAAATGGATGCGCTTTTACCAGCTCGTTTCCCAGTACAATGGGTAATTAGGCCACAAACAGAAGAGCTTCATGATTATAGAGGTTATGCCGGCCGTGTGGCAAGCGGTGCTTTTAAAGTAGGAGATACGATAAAAGTATTACCTTCTGGTATGAAATCAAAAATTTCAAAAATTGAAACTTTTGATGGCGAGCATGCCATTGCAGAAGAAGGAAAATCTATTACCATGCATTTAGAAGATGAGATAGATATCAGTAGAGGAGATATGATTTCTGAGGCCGAAAGACAGCCTATAGTTTCTAATTTAATTGAGGCTGATATCTGCTGGATGGATACTCGCGAATTAGATACATCAGCTACCTATTTTATTCAGCATAATAGTAAGCTTACGCGATGCAAAATTCAAGAGATACTATACAAAGTAAATATCAATACACTAGAAAAAGTAAACGCTGATGCTTTTGGATTGAATGACATTGGTAGGGTAGAAATTAAAACAGCTGATGAATTGGCTTTTGATGCTTACGATGTAAATAAGAGAAACGGTGGTGCCATTATTATTGATAGTAGAACCAATGTAACCGTTGGTGCTTTAATGTTAAGAGCAGCACTTTAAAATATAATTTATGATGGTAAAAGCTGTTGCAGAAATGTAGCAGCTTTTTTGTTTAATGGCTTTTAGCCGATGATATTTTGGTATAATACAACATACCTAAGGTTATCAATATCATCCCTAAAATACTTAATGTAGATGGTGCTTTTCCATTTAAGAATAAAAGCTCTAACATTAAGGTAATGCCAATCTCGGCAGATTGTGTTGCTTCTACCGCACCTAAAATAGAAGTATTGCTACCCGCCATTTCTGTAGCTTTAAAAAATAAAACAGTAGCAATTACACCAGACGATAAAGCAATTATACCCGATTGTACAACCTCTGAAGATGATGGCGCACCACTTCTAAAGTAAGCTATAGCGGCAACTATTAACCATAAAGGCATAGATCCTAAAGTCATCCCCGCAACACGTTGTATGGCATTTAGTTTAATATGTTCTTTTTCTTGAAATAGTAAAATCATTCTATTGCCTAAAGGAAACATAAAGGCAGAAAACATCACTAATAAAGCCCCAATAAGGATATAAAGCAAGGAAGATGATTTAACCTCGCCAATTTGAGAAATTATTACGCCTAATAGGATGATACAGGTTGCTATAAAAGCCTTTTTGGGGATGATTTTTCGCTCATCTTTATAGATTAATGGAGAAAGAAGTAAACCCGCAATAATGGTAGTTTGAAAAGTACCAGCAACCAACCAAGCCGGACTAAAAGAGGCTGCTGCCGTTAAGGCGATATAAAACAGCCCAAAACCTACACTTCCCCATAATAACCAAGGTAAAGGGTTGTTAAAAACTGCTTTAAACATAGTTTTACCACCTTTACTTAATAAGGCTACCATTAAAATAATGGGTAAGGTAATGATGTATCTTAAACAAGCCGACCATAAGAAATCTCCTCCGGCACTAGCCATACTTTTATTTAAAATATAAGTAGCACTAAAAAATAAGGCCGAGAGTAAACCAAAAAGAATTGCTTTTAAAGGATGAGACATGTGATATTTTTTTTGCAAAAGTATTATTTTAACTCATAGAAAAAACGTCTCTTTTATTAGAGTTAATATGAAATAAGCCATATATATTTGCAGCCATGTTTTTACTCACCTTTATAGTTGCTGTAGTTGTAAACTTTGTAGGTTATTTGCCCTTCGGCAATATTAACCTCACGGCTGTTCAAATGTCTGTGAATAAAGGCATGAAACAAGCATTGGTATTTATACTCACATTTTCTATTTTTGAGGCTTGTTTTACTTATGTGTTGATGCGCTTCGCAGAATGGTTTGCTACAAAAAAAGATTTGATGCACTGGCTAGATTGGGTATTAATAGCTGTTTTTATCATTTTAGGAACCAGTAGTTGGAGCAACGCAAAAAAAGAATTAAAGCAAAATACCAACCACAGAAAAAGAGACAGCATTAAAACCGGTATCATCTTAGGAATATTTAATCCTATGCAAATACCTTTCTGGATGATTGGAGGAACCTATCTTATATCTCATCAATGGATTACCACGGAGGGTTTTGGATTAGAAATTTTTGCCGTTGGAGCTGCTATAGGTGCTTTTTCTGCTTTATACCTATTCGCTAAATTTGCCCAATACATCCAAAATAAATTTGCTTTAAGTCACCAAATAATTAATAAAAGCGTAGCTTGTATATTCTTTGCTTTAGCAATTATTCATATTGTAAAGCTTGTATTTTTTAAATAAATTCTAATAAAAAAACAATTATTGTATTTAGATGTTTAAACATGTATATTAGATTTTAAATTAAAATAAAAAGCATATGTCAAACATTGGAAAATGGGTTGTAGACCCTATGCACTCAGAGGTGCAATTTAAAGTTAAGCACTTAGTAATTTCTACCGTAACAGGTACTTTTAAAGTATTTGATGGTAACTTAAGTACAGAAAGCGAAGATTTCACTAACGCATCTATTGATTTTTCTTTGGATGTTACCAGTATAGATACCAACCAAACGGATAGAGATAATCACTTAAAATCTGCTGATTTTTTGATGCAGAGAAATATCCAGCTATGAAATTTACATCAACTGCTTTTACCAAAAGTGGCGATGATTATAAATTAGAAGGGCATTTAACTATAAAAGATGTAACTAAACCAGTTACGCTTGATGTTGAATTTGGTGGAACAGCAACAGATTTCTATAATCAAGAAAAAGCAGGTTTTGAGGTAACAGGTAAAATCAGCCGTACTGCATTTGGCTTAACTTGGAATGGCGTAACCGAGGCAGGTAAAATTGTTGTAGGCGATGAAATTAAATTAACCATTAACGTACAATTTACAAAACAAGCATAATTTAGAACACACACTAACACACTAATATATCTTAAAGCCCTTCAAATTTGGAGGGCTTTTACTTTTTTAGAAATTCAACATTCCAGATTTTCTCTGCTTTACGCCCAATCAACCAAAAAGAAATTGCCAAAATAAAGAAGAATAAAGCTTTATGCCAGCTATCCCAAAAATATTCAAAAAACCTACTGTATAAGTTAATGATGAGGAAGGTAGCCCCAAACTCTCTAGCCATTTCATCTTTAAATTTAAAGCCAATAAATAGGGTAAGGATACAGATGGAAATAGAAAGTAAAGCCCAAGCAAAAAGCTGTATTTGGTTTACCTGATACCATTGGTCTATAGAAGCAAAATTTCCGAAAATTGATAAGAGCCAAAGTGCAGAAAATGAGTATAATAAACCAATAAAGTAAGTGGTTTGGAATAAGAATTGGTGCTTCTTGATATTCTTTAAGGTAAAAGATAAGGCAGTTAAAATAGCTCCAAAACAAACAAAGCGTAAAGGGTAATTCATCCCCAGGAAATAAAAATTACTTCTAGATAGATAGCTGCTTTCTGTACCAAACCAGGCACCTAACGAGAATAAGGCAAAAGCCCATATCAACCTAGATTTAAAGAAATAACCTAAAAATGCATAAACAGGTATCGCCATCAGGAAGATAGTAGAATACCTATCTGCATTCCCCTGAAAAGATTTTCCTAAATAAGCTAAACCATTAGCAATTAGCATAACACCAATAAAAAGTAAGGCTTCATTGGTGAATTCCTGTTTAGGGAATGTTGCTCTTCTTTTATTACCTCTATATAGTACCCAAGCGGCTATAGCAAAAGAAAATAAACTGATGATGTAATTTGGAGCATCATAAATTTGATAAATGAAATTCAAGATGTCATCATCAATAAGGAGAGAGCCTAAAGCAAATACGCCACAAGCTAACGCAATATAAATAGCGTATTGTGCTAATTTGCGCCAGTCGAATGCTTTGGTTTCATAAGAAGATTTTAGCTTTTCGGCAGTTTCTTCTTCAATAATAGATTCTTTCTTCCAGTAATCTATCATCTCATCTAAAAAATCTGCTTTCTCGCGGTCTATATTCATATTTAGCCCTTTAAAATTAGCTGGCAAAATATCAGCCAATAGCTATAAGTTTAAGATACAAATATCTTTTCTACAGCAGTTTTATCTTTAGCTAGTTGAGCGGTAAGCTGCTCCAGGTTTCCGAATTTTATATCGTGTCTAATGAAGTGAAGAAAATCTAATTGAATATGTTGGTGGTAAATATCATCGGCAAAATCAAAAATATTAACTTCAATATTTTGGCTCATTCCGTTAATGGTTGGTCTGTGCCCAATATAAGCCATGCCTCTAAATTTCTGAACTTCGGTAACATCAAGTTTAGCATCGGTAGAAATATAGAAAGGGTTTCCTATAATTTGATTTTTGTTACGGTTCTTTTTAATGAAAACTTCAACAGCATAAATCCCGTCAGACGGAATAAGTTTATAGTTTTCTTCAATAAATAAATTGGCGGTAGGGTAGCCAAGGGTACGTCCAATTTGGTCGCCTTTGATAACTTTTCCGGTTAAAGAAAAAGGGTGCCCCATAAAATCATGAGCTGTTTTTACATCTCCAGCTAAAATGGCTTCTCTTATTTTGGTTGATGAAACGGTAACATCGTTAATATCTTGCTCGGGTATTTCTTCAACTTTATAATTAAAAGTAGTTGAGAAATGTTGAAGCTCTTTTAAGCTTCCGCTACGGTCTTTACCAAACCTATGGTCGTAACCAATAATGATGGTTTTGGTTCCAATTTTATCAACAAGAATGTCTTTAATATAGTTCTCTGGACTTAGGTTAGAGAAATCTCTGGTAAAGGGCGTTATAATTAGATGGTTTACGCCTAAGCTACTTAGTAAAGCAGCTTTTTCTATCATATTATTGATAAGTTTTAGCTGATGATCTTCTGGATGAAGAATCATTCTTGGATGCGGAAAAAAAGTAAGGATAACCGTTTCTCCGTTTGTTTTGACAGCTTCTTCAACAAGTGTTCCAATTATTTTTTGATGCCCTAGATGTACACCATCAAAAGTACCTATGGTAACTACAGCGTTATCTAGCTTCTTAAACTCATTTATATGATTATAAATCTTCATGATACTGAATTATTTAAAATCAGGGTTTTGTTTAATCTCTCTGATATGATTTACCAATTCCATAATCTCAAAAGCATCATCAACATTAAAATTACCACTTTTGGTTCTTCTAAGTTTACTTAAATAAGCGCCGTTATTTAATTTCTTGCCAAAATCATGAGCCAAAGAACGTATATAGGTACCTTTGCTACAAACTACTCTAAAATCTATTTCAGGGAGCTCTATTCTGGTAATTTCAAATTCAGAAATGGTAACTTTTCTTGATTTTAGTTCAACATCTTCACCTCTTCTTGCTTTCATGTAAAGCCTTTCGCCATCTACTTTAATGGCCGAATGTGCTGGTGGAAATTGGTCTAATTCGCCAATAAAATGTTGGGTATTGTCTTTTATAGCATCTTCTGTAAGTGCAGAAATATCAAAATTCTGGTCAACCTCTGTTTCTAAATCATAAGAAGGTGTAGTAGCACCTATAGTAATGGTACCCGTATATTCTTTCTCCTCGGCCTGAAAAGTATCAATTTGTTTGGTGAGTTTTCCTGTGCAAATGATTAATAAACCGGTAGCCAGAGGGTCTAACGTACCAGCATGACCAACTTTTAATTTTAAAGGTTTAAAAGAGTTACGCAGTTTACCTACCACATCAAAAGATGTCCATTTGTAAGGCTTGTTAATCAATAAAACTTCGCCAGTAGTAAAATCAAAATTGGGGAATTTTTTTTCTTGAACTTCTTCCATTATACCACTTGTAGGTTGGCACCGCTCAAAATAAAAGCAATAAGTATAGCACCAACTATAATTCTGTATATCCCAAATATTTTAAAGCCATGCTTGCTTAAATAGCCAATGAAGCTTTTTATCGCAATTAATGCTACCACAAAACCAACGATGTTGCCAATTAAAAGTAAGTTTACTTCTTCACTGGTAATTGTATTGCCGTCTTTATAAAAGTCGAATAGTTTTTTTGCTGTAGCTGCAAACATAGTAGGCACAGCTAAAAAGAAAGAAAATTCTGCTGCTGCTTTTCTGCTAAGTTTCTGTGTCATCCCGCCGATGATACTAGCAGCAGATCTTGAAACGCCAGGGATCATCGCAATACATTGAAACATCCCTATTTTAAAAGCTGTTGGATAGTTTATGTCATCAGAGTTATCTATATTGCCATCTTTAAACCATTTATCAACAAATAGGAGGATAATCCCTCCAACCAATAAAGAAATGGCTACCGTAAGCGGACTTTCTAATAATTCATCAATTTTATCGCTAAAAAGTACACCGAATATAATGGCCGGAATAAAAGCAACAAATAGTTTAAAATAAAAATCTAAAGACCTAAAGAATCTTTTAAAATAAAGTGCAAAAACCGATAAAATAGTGCCTAGTTGTATGGCAACCGTAAATAGTTTAACAAAATTATCAGATTGTATACCCATTAAAGAAGAGGCAATAATCATGTGGCCAGTAGAAGAAACTGGTAAAAACTCTGTTAAACCTTCTATAATGGCTAAAATAATAGCTTCAAAAAGATTCATTAATGAGATTTAGGAGTTGATTTTTTTAAGATAGCGTAAAAGCCTAAAGCAAAACCAGCTAAAACCACAATAGGGGCTAAAACAGTTTTCCTGAAATCATAAATATCTGTATCGCCTGTCATTAAAGCAAAACCAATAATTACGATAGCGATACTAATCACCAAAAACTGATAGTTGCTTTTACCAAAAACAAATTGAACTTTATTGTCTGGGGTTGATGTTGGTTTTTGAGACATGGTTTATCTGTATAAATCGTAAATTTTTAATTTCAAGTATTTTGTAACCGCAAAGTAAGTGCTTAAGCATGAGATAAATATGCCTACACCAATTACAGCTATAAATACAATTGCAAACTCATAGTAGTTTCTTAAAATTACCAATTCTGGAATTTGCTGTTGTGCAAAATATAAAGTTAGCACCAATAAAATAATAGCAATTAAACCAGCAATTAAGCCATGTAAAAAGCCATATACTAAGAAAGGCTTTCTAATAAAACTTCTTGTAGCACCTACTAATTGCATACTTTTTATTAAGAAACGTTGCGAGTAAATGGCCAATCTTATGGTATTATTAATTAAAGCAATAGCAATGATTAAAAGCACAGCACCAAATCCAAAAATTACTAAAGATATAGTCCTGATGTTTTGATTAATCATATCCACTAAAGATTTTTGATACCGCACCTCATTAATCATGGGGTTCTTTTGAAGCTGTTTACTTAAAATTTCAATGCTTTGGTTGTTAGCATATTCTGCTTTTAAATAAACATCAATAGAAGAAAGTAAAGGATTATAGCCCAAAAACTTAATAAAATCTTCACCTAAATCTTGAGTTAAGTTTCTTGCAGCTAGCTCTTTACTAATGTATTGTGTAGATTTTACATAACCGTTAGCCTCTACCTGTTTTTGCAAAGCCAAAATATCAACCTCTTTTGTACCCTCATTAATCACCAGGTTAAGTACAATGTTTTCTTTAACATAGTTTGATAAATTTTTACCATGTACCAGAATTAAACCTAGTAAACCAACCATCAATAACACTAAAGAAATGCTTATAACGGTTGAGATATAAATGGTTTTGGTTTTTTTTGATGCTCTGCTATCTTCAAATTCTTCCATAAAAACTGACGATTATTTCTGCGAAAATAAGAAACCTTAGTCTAAAATAAGCATGATTGCTTGTAAACTATAGAATTTAACATTTTTTGGCTTTTAAAATATTTAAATAACGTTTTTATGTCTTGATATTTTATAAGCTCAGCATCTTAAAATAAATAAAACCCTAAAGCCTATACATTAATTTTTTATTTTCGCACAAATAAAGAATTGCGAAATGGATTATCAATTTAAAAGTATAGAAACTAAGTGGCAAAATTTCTGGGCTCAAAACCAAACTTATAAAGTAGAAACCGATACCACTAAACCCAAATATTATGTGTTAGATATGTTTCCTTATCCTTCTGGTGCTGGTTTACATGTTGGGCATCCGCTGGGTTATATAGCTTCTGATATTTTTGCTCGTTATAAAAGGTTAAAAGGCTTTAACGTTTTGCACCCTATGGGTTATGATTCTTTTGGTTTACCAGCAGAACAATATGCCATACAAACGGGGCAACATCCGGCAATTACCACAGAGGCTAACATTAAAAGATATCGTGAGCAATTAGATAATCTAGGCTTTTCTTTTGATTGGAGTAAAGAAGTGCGTACCAGCTCGCCAGACTATTATAAATGGACACAGTGGATTTTTATGCAATTGTTTAATGCATGGTATAATAAATCTTCTGACAAAGCAGAGCATATTTCTACTTTAATCCATCATTTAGAAACACAAGGAACAGCAAATCTAAATGCTGTTTCTGATGATGATACGCAAAAACTTTTACCAACAGACTGGGCTGCTTTTTCTGAAGAAGAGAAACAAGCAGAGCTATTAAAATACCGTTTAACTTTTTTAAAAGAAAGTACTGTTAATTGGTGCCCCGCTTTAGGTACCGTATTAGCTAATGACGAAGTTAAAGATGGTTTTTCAGAACGTGGCGGGCATCCTGTAGAGCAAAAGAAAATGATGCAATGGAGTATGCGTATTACCGCTTACGCTGAAAGATTGCTTCAAGGCTTAAATGTTATAGATTGGCCAGAACCGCTAAAAGAAATGCAGCGCAACTGGATAGGGAAGAGTGTAGGAGCGATGGTGAAATTTAGCCTCATCCCCAACCCTTCTCCAAAGGAGAAGGGAGCGCAGGAGAACCTATCATTCGGATATGAAACGGCTAATTCTTTTGCTTGGAATTTATTGAAAGAGAATTCTAAAATTAATCGCAAGAATCAAACAGATGCGGAATTTGTTCTTTGGCAGAGTTTACGTAATAGTCAAATAGGTTTTAAAATAAGAAGGCAGCATGTAATTGAAGGATATATTGCTGATTTTGCATGTCTGTCACAAAAACTTGTTATCGAAGTTGACGGAGGTTATCACCAGGATATTGATGCAGCAGAATATGATAAAATAAGAACTCATTTCTTAAATCAAGCAGGTTTTGAAGTTATCCGCTTTACCAACGAAGAAGCAATCAATCAAACAGAAAAAGTAGTTTCTGTTATAAAAGAAAAGCTAGAGCATTTATCCCAGCAAAAAGAATTTACAACAAATCAAACGATACAATCCGAGCGTTTATCCGCAGGACTGGCAGCTCCCTCTCCTTCGGAGAGGGCGGGGGGTGAGGCCCATGTTGAAGTTTTCACAACCCGTGTAGATACCATTTTCGGGGTTTCATTTTTAGTATTAGCACCAGAGCATGAATTGGTAGCGCAAATTACTACAGCTGCACAAAAAGCAGAAATTGAAGCTTACATTGCTCAAACCAAAAAGAAATCAGAATTAGATCGTATGGCCGATACTAAAACGGTTTCAGGAGCTTTTACAGGAGCTTATGCTATCAACCCGGTTGATGGTGCCAGAGTGCCAATTTGGATAGCTGATTACGTGTTAGCAGGTTATGGTACAGGTGCGGTTATGGCTGTTCCTTCCGGAGACCAGCGTGATTATTTATTTGCACAGCAGTACAATTTGCCAATCATCCAAATCTTAGATGCACAGCAAATGGAAAACGAGGCCGATCCAACTAAAGAAGGACGGTATGTTAATTCAGGATTTATCAACGGCTTAAACTATAAAGAGGCAACAGCCAAAGTAATTGCATTTTTAGAGCAAGAAGGTATGGGTTACGCAAAAATAAATTACCGTATGCGTGATGCTATTTTTGGTCGCCAACGTTATTGGGGAGAACCTGTTCCCGTGTATTTTAAAAATGGCTTGCCATACTTAATAGACGAAAGCGAGTTACCATTAATGCTGCCAGAAGTTGATAAATACTTACCTACAGAATCTGGCGAACCACCGCTAGGAAGAGCAAAAGACTGGAAATATAAAGACGAGTACGAGTATGAATTAAGTACCATGCCAGGTTGGGCAGGTAGTAGTTGGTATTGGTACCGTTATATGGATGCAAAAAATGAAAACGCTTTCGCTGATAAAGATAAAATAGCTTATTGGAAAGATGTTGATTTATACATAGGTGGTTCTGAGCATGCTACAGGACACTTATTATATAGCCGTTTTTGGAATAAATTCTTAAAAGATTTAGGCTATGTAACAGAAGAAGAACCTTTCAAAAAATTGATTAATCAAGGGATGATTCAGGGAAGGTCTAATTTTGTTTATAGGATTCAATTAAAAAATTATAAGCTAAAGATTAAAAATTTAGAAGATAATGATGTAGACTTTTATAATGAGTCGAAGTTACCTTTTCCTATAATTCTTCTATCTAAAGGTCTTTACGAAAAAGGTTTAAAAGGTAGTTTATCTTCTTTTGAGAATGATAGTATTAAAAGTTTAATGTTATCACAAATAAAAAATAGGTTAGATTCAGATGATTTTGAAATTACTTTTGATATAGATTATACAAAAACTTCTGCTTTACATGTCGATGTCAATATCGTAAACAACGATATCCTAGATACAGAAAAATTTAGAGCATCCAGACCTGAATATAAAGATGCTGTCTTTATTTTCGAGGATGGAACCAACTCCCTCTCCTTTGGAGAGGGCAGGGGTGAGGCTAAATACATCTGCGGAGCTGAAGTAGAAAAAATGTCTAAATCCAAATTCAACGTGGTTAACCCCGATGATTTAACCGAACGTTACGGAGCAGACACTCTACGTATGTACGAAATGTTCTTAGGTCCTCTAGAGCAAAGTAAACCATGGAATACCAATGGTATAGAAGGTGTGTTTAAGTTTTTAAGAAAGTTTTGGAAACTGTTTCATGATGAAGCCTTCAATTTTGTAGTTGCTGATGAAGCACCAACAAAAGCCGAGTTAAAAGCTTTACATAAAATCATCAAAAAGGTAGAAGAAGATATAGAGCGTTTTTCTTTCAATACATCGGTTTCTAGTTTCATGATTGCGGTTAACGAGTTAACAGATTTAAAATGTAACAAAAGAGCTATCCTTCAAGATTTAGTTTTGCTGTTGCACCCTTATGCACCACATGTTACAGAAGAGCTTTGGGCTTTATTAGGAAATGCCGCAGGAACAATTTCTTATGCAAACTTCCCTAAATTTAACCCAGAGTATTTGGTGGAAAATGATTTTAACTATCCTATTTCTGTTAACGGTAAAACCAGAACTAATTTAAGCTTCCCTTTAAGTATGGAAGCGGCAGATATAGAAAAGGAAGTTTTAGCAAACGAAGCTGTTCAGAAATATTTAGAAGGTAAATCCCCCAAAAAGGTGATTGTAGTAAAAGGAAGAATTGTTAATATTGTAGTTTAGAATTTGAAAAATTAAAACCGTAAATGCTATCTTTACGTAACAATCTATACTAAACAAATTAACAACCCATAAACTATGAAAATTTAATTTTTATTTTACTTGTACTGTTATGTTCTAATTTCTCTAATGCGGCTTCTTTTGATGATAAAAAACCTGATATAGTAATAGAGAACGATGAAATTAAAGCAAAAGACAAAGTTTTAGGAAAAATTAAAGCCGATGAAAAGGAGATAGTTGCTGCAAAATCTAAAATCAAGAATTATGTAGTCTCTATTTACAATAAAAAAGGGGCTTTAATTGCTACTTATGATGTAAAGTCGGTACTAAAGCATTCAAAAAAAGAACGTAATATTTTAGAAGCGTCTTTAAAAACCTATAAAGATAACGTTACCCACACTGGTTCTAACTTTTTAGATTTCAATAGTAATGTAGTAGATAAGGTAGATCAAACAGCACCACAATTCTCAAGAGTTATTGAATATTTAATTCAAAACAAATACATGTAAAACTCTTTTTAAAGAGAGGTTTAGTAAAGTAAGTGTTACAGGAGAAAATAATTCTTCATTCCTGTAACATTTACTTTTTTTTTGCTTCTAATTTTGCAAACACAACAAAACAAGGGATGAAATATTTATACTTATTAATAGTTGTTTTTATATCAACTAAAACATTTGCTCAAATGCCTATGGGAGCAGGCGGCGGTTCAAGTGCTATTATCGGAAAAATATCGGGTACGGTAATAGATTCTGCAACAAACAAACCGGTAGATTATGCAACCATTGCATTGTCAAGAAGTCAGCAAACAAAATCTACAAACGGCTCTTTGGCCGATGAAAAAGGTTCTTTCAAAATCGAGAAAATTATACCCGGTAGATACCGAATAACCATTTCTTTTATTGGATATCATACAAAAGTTATAGACCCAGTAGTAACTACCAATAGTAAGCCAGATATTAATTTAGGCACTATTAAATTGTCTCCTAATACTAAAGTTCTTAAAGAAATTGTGGTAGAAGGGCAAACCTCTATCGTAGAAAATAAAATTGATAAGCTGGTTTATAATGCAGAGAAAGACGTAGCTATTGCTGGCGGTAATGCTACAGATGTTTTACGTAAAGTGCCTCTTTTATCTGTTGATTATGATGGTAACGTATCTTTAAGAGGAAGCTCAAACATCAGGGTTTTAATTAATGGTAAACCATCGGGTACTATGGCAGGTAATATTGCTGATGCTTTAAAAGCGATTCCTGCAGATCAAATTAAAAACGTAGAAGTCATTACATCACCATCGGCTAAATACGATGCTGAGGGTACTTCTGGTATCATCAATATCATCACCAAAAAAAATAACTTGGAAGGGATGAGCGGTTCTGTTAATGCAGGTGTAGGTATCCGTCAAAACAGTGGAAACTTAAATTTAAATCTTAAAAAGAGTAGGTTAACGGTTACTGCAAATGGTGGTGGTTACTATTCTTGGCCACAAACTTCTATTCTAGATTTTAATAGAGTAAACAACAACGGAGATTTTAATTTACAAAATGGTAGAAGTACAACAGAGCGTTTAGCTACCAATGGTTCTATTGGTGCCGATTATGATTTTAATAAATACAACTCTGTTAGCTCTACCCTTAAACTAAACTGGTTTGAGTTTGGTGTAGATGGTTTTAACAACAATAGAAATTCTTTTGGAGGAGTACAACAAGCCTTTACCAGGGTAACTAACAACAAAAATAGGGTAACGGGTTACGATTGGAATAATGATTATACCCACAAATTCAAAAAAGAAGGACAAGAAATTTCATTAGCATGGCAGCTAACCCAGAGTAATTTGGTTAATGATTATGATTCTTATTTTTCTACCCTAGCTCGTCAAGAAATTGGTACTAGTGATGCTATCAACAAAGAATCTACCTTTCAGTTAGATTATACCCATCCTTTCAAAAAGTAGTTTGGGAAACAGGTGTAAAAGCTATCATAAGAGATATCACCAATGATTCTGGTGTAGATAGTGCAGATTTATTAGGAGGTAATAGAATCCCCGTAGATGGTAGAAATTTTATTTATGATTATAATCAGGATGTATTTTCTGCCTATACAACCTTCGGCTTTACTTTGGCTAAAAAGTATGGAGTGAAAATAGGAGGTAGGTATGAGTTTACAGATATTAATGGTTTTGCAACCGGAACTGCTGCTTTTACGCCTTTCACCAATGATTATGGCAATTTTGTGCCAAGCTTTGTGGTTTCAAGAACTTTCAAAAATTTTCAAACGGTGAAGTTTAGCTATAATAAACGTTTACAAAGGCCAAGTGTATTTTTCTTGAATCCATTCTTAAACTCGGCCGATTTTTATAATCAATCTCAAGGTAATCCGCTTCTTGGGCCAGAATTGGCAGATAATTTCGAGATTAATTATTCCACTTTTGTTAAAACAACTATTATCAATGCTTCTATTTATTATAGAGCAACTACAGATATTATTGAGAGTATTATTACCAATATACCTGTTGATGGAAAAAATATTTCTTATACCACTTATGATAACGTTGGTAAAAATAATTCTGTAGGATTTAACTTCTTTGGTTCTATCAACCCAACAAAAAACTTACCTTAAGAGGTAATTTTAATATTTATACTTATGATATTAACTTATCTGCAGCCAGCGCAAATATATCAGCTATAGAAGATAAAGTTTACCTGATATATAATGGTTTCTTAAGCGCAACTTATACCATGCCTAAAGGTTTAGTTTTCGAGACTTTTTTAATTGCCAACTCACCAAGAAGAACTTTCCAAGGTAGAAATCCATCTTTCAATATGTGGAGTTTAGGTCTTAAAAAAGAGCTATTTAATAAAAAAGGAAGTATTGGATTAAATATGATAGATCCATTCAACAATCGTAAAAACTTCGAGTCTGAGATTAGAAATCCAGCCTTTGTACAATCTAATAATTTCTCCATTCCTTTCCGTTCTGTTGGCGTTAACTTCAGTTGGAGATTTGGAAGTTTAAAAGTTAATCAAAACCCTAAAAAAGGTGTTAAAAATGACGACTTAAAACAAGGTGAAAGTGGCGGCCAAGCAGGTGGCGGTATGGGCAACTAAAACCATTAATAAAACAATTTAAAACAGGGATAAATCGGATTGGTTTATCCCTGTTTTGATTTTACTATCTTTGCAGAAATTTGATATTCATGAAGAGAATTATTTCTTTATTACCTGCCGCAACCGAAATTATTTGTGCCTTAGGCTTAGAAGAAAACCTTGTTGGCCGCTCTCACGAGTGTGATTTCCCTGTAAGTATCCAGCATTTGCCCATTTGCTCTGATGCAAAATTCACTTCAACAGGTAGTAGTAAAGAAATAGACCAGCAGGTTAAAGAAATTTTATCAGATTCTTTATCTATTTATAAGATTGATAAAGCATTAATTCAAGAGTTAAAGCCAGATATCATCATCACCCAAGCACAGTGCGATGTTTGTGCCGTTTCTTTAAAAGATGTTGAAGAGGCTTTAGCCGATTTTATTGGTCATCAAACCCAAATTATTTCTTTAGAGCCTAAAGTTTTAAATGATGTTTTTGATGATATCAGAAAAATAGCTACAGCAACAGACACGATGCTTGCAGCCGAAGCTTTGATAGAAGATTTAGAAGAGCGAAAAGACATCATAAAACATAAACTAAAATTTTTTAACGAGAAACCTAAAGTAGCTTGTATAGAATGGCTAGAGCCTGTTATGGTTTCAGGAAATTGGATTCCTGAGTTGGTAGAAATTGCTGGAGGCACATCATTATTAGCGCAAAATAGCGAGCATTCTCCTTTTGTAAGTTGGGATGAAATTGCAGAAGCAAATCCTGATATCATGATCATCATGCCATGCGGATTTTCTATTTCCAGAACCATGCAAGAGCTAAATGTTTTATTAAGTCAGCCGCAATGGAGCCAATTACAAGCAGTTAAAAACAATAAAATCTACATTGCTGATGGTAACCACTATTTTAACAGAAGTGGTCCTAGGTTAGTAGATTCTATTGAGATTTTAGCTGAAATTATCACACCAAAATATTTCAATTTTGGTTATGAGGGTAATGCTTGGCTTAAGTTTGATGTAGCTTAAAAGTAATAAACTTTTCTGCCTGCTCATCGCAAAACTTAATAGTATCGGCATTAAAGAAATCAGCATCTTCATTTAATTCTTTATGAACCGCTGTAATATGAATTTTTAATGGCAGAACCTGCATATTCATATAATTACAAACGCCAGTAAAATGGTCTATACCGCGTATGTTTCCATATTTACCTGATGCTATACCTACTAATGCAGCTTTTTGCCATAAAAAGATTGAGGGAAATCACACGCATCCATAAAAACTTTTAAAACACCAGGGAAACTTCCATTATATTCTGGAATAACAAATAGAAATTTATCAGCAGCAGACACTAATTGTTGTATGTTCTGGAAATCAGCACTTCTTTTACCATACAAATCAGAAACGATTAAATTTTCTGGTAAATCTGTTAAAGATAAAACAGAAGCTTCTGTGCCTTTGGCTTTTAAAATTTTTTGGTAATATTTTGCTACTTTAAGCGTATTACTATTCAGCCTGTTAGTTGCTGAAATTATTAAAGTCATATTGATATGTTTATAAGTCTTGTAAACGTGTGGAAATTGATATTGTTTAAATTTGTATCTTAGCCCTTTATGAAAAAGGGTTAAACAGGCTTAAAATTACAAATTTATGGCTTTTTTTTAACCTTTATAAAAAACAAACAAAGCAAAATAGCAATACACTTTAGGTAGATGAGTAAGATAATAGCAATTGCCAATCAAAAAGGAGGGGTAGGTAAAACAACTTCTTCTATTAATTTAGCAGCAAGTTTAGCCGTACTAGAATTTAAAACTTTAATTGTTGATGCCGATCCTCAGGCAAATTCTACATCAGGTATAGGCTTTGATCCTCGTACCATCAAAACAAGTATTTACGAATGTATCATTAATGATGTTGATCCTAAAGAGGCTATTAGGAAAACAGAAACCCCTAATCTTGATTTATTACCTGCCCACATAGATTTAGTAGGTGCAGAAATAGAAATGATTAATCTTCATGAACGCGAGTTCAAGATGAAGGCTGTTTTAGAAAAAATTAGAGATCAATATGATTTTATCATTATTGATTGTTCTCCATCTTTAGGTTTGATAACCATTAATGCACTTACTGCCGCAGATTCTGTAATCATCCCTGTACAATGCGAATATTTTGCATTAGAAGGTTTAGGTAAACTATTAAACACCATCAAAATTGTACAAACACGTTTAAATCCAGAATTACAAATAGAAGGTATTTTATTAACCATGTATGATGTACGTTTACGTCTTTCTAACCAAGTGGTAGAAGAAGTGCGTTCTCATTTTGAAGATTTAGTTTTCCAAACCATTATAGCTAGAAACACAAGATTAAGCGAGGCGCCAAGTTTTGGTATTTCTGTGATTATGCATGATGCTAACTCTAAAGGCGCTATAAACTATTTAAATCTTGCCCGCGAGATTATCAAAAAGAATGGTTTATCAAAAGAAAGTCCGGTTGATCAAAAAGAAGTAGTATAAAGCATGACTAAAGAAAGAAAATTTGGTTTAGGTAAAGGTTTAGGTGCTTTACTTAATGATACTCCGGATACATCCTATCAGCGCCAGCAGCCCATCGTTTCAGAAAGTGCAAATTCAGGTTCTTTAGGTTCTATCAGTAAAATTAAAATCAACCAAATACAGGTTAACCCGTTTCAACCTCGTTTTGAGTTTGATGAAGAAGCTTTAAAAGAACTTTCAGAATCTATTAAACTGCAAGGCTTAATTCAGCCTATTACTGTTCGCAAAGTCGGAGATGCTTATCAGTTAATTTCTGGTGAAAGAAGATTAAGAGCTACTAAAATGGCAGGTATTGATGAAATACCGGCTTATATACGTACCGCTAACGACCAGCAGATGCTGGAAATGGCTTTAATAGAAAACATCCAAAGAGAAAATTTAAACGCTATAGAAGTAGCTTTAAGTTTCCAGAGAATGATAGATGAATGCTCTTTAAAGCAAGAAGAATTGGGCGATCGGGTTTCTAAAAACCGCTCAACCATTACCAATTATCTGCGTTTGTTAAAATTACCTCCGGTAATACAGGCTGCTATCAGAGATAATCATTTATCTATGGGCCATGCAAGAGCGCTTATTAGTGTAGAAGATTCTTCCAGTCAGTTATTTATTTTTCAAGAGATTATTGATAAAGATTTATCAGTAAGAAAGGTAGAAGAGCTGGTAAGAAATATCAAGCAAAATGGTGCTAAAAAACCAGAATCAGCAAAAAAAGTAGATGGTGTTTCTTTTCAGTATCAAAAAATACAGGACGATTTATCTTCAAAATTTGCAACTAAAATTAAGATGAAAGTTCAGCCAAACGGAAAAGGAAGTATAGAAATTCCTTTTTTATCTGATGATGACCTGAGTAGGATTTTAGAACTTTTGGACTGGTAGCATGCTTAAGCCTTTGTTTTTTGCGATTTTACTATGTAGCGGTGTTTTGTGTTTGGCACAGAATAAAGATACTGTATCGGTAGAAAAGCCAAAAATATTTGTTAAACAACGTTTAAATAGAGATGTTTTTTCTTTGTTTAAAGATAGTACAGAACTGCAATCGCCACGTAAAGCTGTTTTACGTTCTGCTATTATCCCCGGGTGGGGACAAGCAAGAAACGGTAAATGGTGGAAAGTACCCTTAGTTTATGGTGGTTTTGTAGGTATAGGCTTAGTTTATGATTTTAATCAGCGTCTTTATAAAGAGTTCTTAGGCGAAAGCCAGGCCAGAAGCGAAGGTCGTAAAGAACTTGAGCAATACTTCAATGCTTCGGACGTACAAATTTACAGCGCAAAAGACTTTTACAGAAGAAATAGAGATTTAAGTATATTGGCTTTTGTCGGCTTTTATGGTATCAATATGATTGATGCCTATATAGATGCCCGCTTAGCAACTTTTGATGTTGATGACGATTTAGCCATCAAAATATCACCTTCAATTTATACACCAGTTTATTCTTTCGGCATAAACCAAGCTCCGGTTCCTATGCTTAAATTAACCATAAAATTATGAAGATAGCATTATTAGGCTACGGTAAAATGGGTAAAATGATTGAGAGCATTGCCTTAGACCGTAATCACGAAATTGTTTTAAAAATAGATGAAAGCAATATACATGAACTTACGGTAGAGAATCTGCAAAAGGCAGATGTTGCCATAGAGTTTAGCACACCAGCTACCGTTTTAGCCAATATCCAAATATGTATTGATGCACAAGTGCCATTGGTTGTAGGTACAACAGGTTGGTACGGCCAGTTACAACAAGTTAAAGATGCTTGCTTAGCAGCAAATTCTACTGTTATGTATGGCTCTAACTTTAGTGTAGGGGTTAATATATTTTTCCAAATCAGTAAAATTGCTGCCAAGATGATGAATAACTTTTCTGACCAATATGATGTTGGTATGGAAGAAATTCATCATATTCATAAATTAGATTCGCCAAGCGGTACAGCTATTACCATTGCTGAAGACATTTTAGAAGAGTTTAAAACTAAAAAAGAGTGGGTTGATGTCAATGCTTCAGAAAATAATGTAACACAACATCGCCCAGAGCATCTAATCATAGAATCTTACAGAGAAGGCGAAGTACCGGGCACACATGCAGTTATTTATGATTCTGATGTAGACCGTATAGAATTAAAGCATGTAGCGCATGGCAGACAAGGCTTTGCTTTAGGGGCTGTTTTAGCTGGTGAATGGTTACAAGGTAAAAAAGGTTTTTACTCTGTAAAAGAGATGTACAATTTTAATGTATAAATAATACACACATGAATTTTAAATTCTGGGAAAAGAACAAAAACAAAAAAACACCAGCAAAAAAGAAAAGTGCAGGTAGAGAATGGCTTGATGCGATAGTTTTCGCTGTTATAGCCGCTACTTTAATTCGTGGTTTGTTTATAGAGGCTTATACCATACCAACAGGTTCTATGGAGCGCTCTTTATTGGTGGGCGATTTCTTATTTGTAAGTAAGGTTAACTATGGTGCTCGTACACCTATAACGCCTATCGCCTTTCCTTTTGCTCATCATACGATGCCCGTAACGGGTACTAAAGCTTATTGGGACGGCTGGCAATTACCTTATTACCGTTTACCTGGTTTTCAGGATATAAAGCGTAATGATGTAGTGGTATTTAATTATCCTATGGATGCTGATGAACCTTTAAATCGTCCAATTGATAAGCGAGAGAACTACATTAAAAGATGTTTAGCCATTGGTGGCGATACTTTAAGCATTGATAATGGTGTTGTTTTTGTAAATGGAAAACAGGTTGATATTCCAGAAAGAAGCCAAACAACCTATTACGTTAAAACTGATGGTAGCGAATTTAATCCTAAAGCTTTAGAGGATATAGATACTGATGTAGAGCGTGTTAGTGCCGATGAATATGTTTTTATCATGCCATCTACAGAAATCAGTAAAGTAAAAGCTTTTTCTAATGTGAAGGTTTTTACACCTATGATAGCTCAAAAAGGGGAGTTTAAACAAGAAATTTTTCCGCATGATCCTAATTTGAAATGGAACGAGGATAATTACGGACCTATCATTGTTCCTAAACAAGGCTGGACAGTTACTTTAGATAGCTTAACTTTCCCCATGTACAAAAGAGCTATTCAATTGTACGAGGGTAACCAATTAGAAGTAAAGGGTAATGATTTTTATATCAATGGAAAAAAATCTAACACTTATACTTTTAAAATGAATTATTATTGGATGATGGGAGATAATCGCCATAATTCATTAGATTCTAGATATTGGGGTTTTGTACCAGAAGATCATATTGTTGGTAAAGCCTTATTCGTATGGATGAGTTGGAATGAAAATGGAACTTTCTTTGATAAGATAAGATGGAATAGACTATTTATGGGGATTCATTAATTCTCATTTAAAATATAATAAAAGCGAACTTTTAATTAAAGGTTCGCTTTTTTTATTGGTACACGTGTGATTTTTATGTTTATCACACGTGTTTTTGTGTTATATTTGTACTGATAATTTAAATGGATATGAATACCAAACTAACTTTAACCATTGAAGAAGAGATTATTGCCAAAGCAAAGAAATATGCTAAAAGTAAAAATCGCAGCTTGTCTGATATCATAGAAAATTATCTTAAAAGCCTTACGAAAGAAACTGAAAGTCAAAAAAATGAGCATTTAACTCCTGTAGTGAAATCTTTAAAAGGAAGCTTTAAAATAGCTAATGAAATGGACTATAAAAAGGAGCTTAGAGATAGATTACAAGCAAAATATTTGTAAAATGGATCATGTATTAATAGATACAGATGTAATTTTAGACTTCTTTTTTGACAGAGAACCTTTTGTTAAAAGTGCCGCAGAAGTTTTTACCTTATGTGAAAAAAAGCAGATAAAAGGTTTTACAACTCCAGTTATCATTTGTAACGTTTATTACCTCTTAAGAAAAATAGCAAAGCATCAAGTTATAGTTGAAAAGTTAAAACAACTGCTTACTATAATAGATGTTCTTCAGATGGATAAAAACACTATTATAGATTCTTTAAATTCTGACTTTAAAGATTTTGAGGATGCGTTACAGAACTTTTCGGCTATTCATCACCAGTACGTTTCTTTTATTATAACCAGAAACGTTAAAGGTTATCAAAAAAGTGAATTAGCTGTTTTTACTCCCGATATGTATTTAAGCTATTTTAAAAATCGGTAAGATTTATAAAATAGGCAACCCAAATTTAGCTGCAACTTCATTCATATCTTTAACAACAGCTTCTATTAAAGGTATACCATTAATTTTCCTGTCCTTTTCTGCTGCTAGTTCTGGCTCGCCAGGTATAATAACTTTTTGATTTTCGTTAATAGGCTTAGCTTCTTTAAAGCGCTTTATCCAATTATCCATGTGTGCTTTAAAATCTGCTTTAGGTCTAAAACCATCAACCCGCATAGCGCCTAAGAAATGGCCAAGCCCTTGCCCTGGTTGATTAGGAAGTGGGTCCATAAAGGCTACAAAAGGCGGCGCCCAAGGCCCATAACTAGCACCAGACAATACTGCCGATAAAATATCAACTGTAGCACTTAAGCCAAATCCTTTATGGCTGCCATGTTCTCTATCAGAGCCTAGCGGAAGTAAAGAACCACCAGCTTTTAACCCATGAGGGTCTATGGTAGTATTTCCTTCTTTATCTTGTATCCAACCGTTAGGTACTTCTGTATTTTTTCTTTGTGCTATTTCTAGTTTGCCATTGGCCGCGGTAGAAGTTGCCATATCAACCACCATTGGCGGGTAGTTTTCTGCCGGAAAAGCGTAACAAATAGGGTTGGTCCCTAGCATTCTTTCGGTAGAAAAGGTTGGTGCCACCAAAGGACTAGCATTGGTTACAGCAAAGCCAATCATGTCTTGCTCTACAGCCATTAAAGTATGGTAAGCAGCAATACCAAAATGGTTCGAGTTTCTTACTGCTACCCAGCCAGAACCACATTCCTCGGCTTTTCTAATGGCTACTTGCATAGCCCAAGGTGCAACAATAAGCCCTAATCCTGCATCGCCATCAACGGTAGCGGTGCTGTTAGTTTCGTGTACTACTTTAATATGTGGTTTGGTATTAATTCTTTTTTTCTCCCATAGCCTTACATATCCTGTTAAACGGGCAACGCCATGAGAGTCTATACCTCTTAAATCTGCTTTTATTAAAACATCGGCAGCCAGCTGGGCATGCTCATCAGAGCAACCCATTGCTTTAAAAATATTTTCTGTAAAACTTCTTAACTGCTGTTCAGGGAAAATATGGTATTCCATTAAATAAGTATGGTAAATTTAAAATCTAAAGGTATAAAATGTTGGATTAGATTTTGGATAAAATCATCTCCTTGGGCTACATAAAATAAGCCGAAGTTCTCTTTCCGTTCTTGTAAACCTCCACCGGGGAAAAGGGCATATTTTATTTTATCCAGATTACTCATCGCATCAGCAAAATTCTTTTTTTCGGCTTTTAAGAGCTTCTTCTCGAGATTCAGAATCGCTTTTTCTAATCTTACTTTTACAGCTTCTGTGCTTGGCGATAAAGTAGGATCTATTTTATGAGCTCTTAATTTTAACCTTTCAAAAATACATTCTAGCTCTCTCCACTCGTTTTTTAAATCTAAAATATGGTTAGAGTGTGCTTTTATCCAACGAGATTTTAGGGTATCTATATCTTCGAAAATATCTTTAAAGTCTAGCTTAAGTCTGTTTAATTTATCTTTTAGCTTAGTATTGGCAATCATGGCCGAGTTTCTAAGTATCAAAATAGGGAAATCTACCTTATAGAAATCAAAATTTAATTTTAGTTGTAACCAATAAATCACTTCGGCCCCGCCACCTATATAAGCAATATTGGGCAATATCACTTCTTGATAAAGTGGGCGCATCACCACATTTGGGCTAAATCTTTCAGGATTATTTTCTATTTCCTGCTTTAATTCATCCTCAGAGAACTTAATAGCTGTATTTAATACTTGATATTGTTGGCCTTCATAAATAATGCGCTCACGTAAATCATCCGTTAGATAAAAAAAATTAATCTCTCTGGCATTTACTTGCGGTGTTATCCCAATATCCGTTAATGCTTTATCAGTATCAGAGATATTTTTGAAGCTATGCTGCTTCGTAATATCTTGTTTGATAATAGGAACAAACTGTTTTTTTAGCTGTGGATGATCTGCATCTATAATCACCAAGCCGTGTTCTCCGAAAATCTCATTCACTAAATATCTGGTAGCATCGGCAAGTTTAGCAAACTTGGTATAAGCTTCATCAACCATTTTACTCAGTTGTAAAGCATTATCAGAAAGGCCTAAAATTCCTTTATATTCATTTAAAGCTTGGATGATGGATTTTGTATCTACCTTGCCAGTTGCGCCAGCTGTTTCTTTTTTCCACGCTATTTTTTTACCTCCAATATAAGTATGGTTAATTTCTTCAAAATCATGATCTTCTGAAGCCATCCAATAAACTGGGATAAAATTTTGGTGAGGAAACTCTTTTTTAAGGTCTTTAGCTAAATTAATAGCTGTTACTATTTTGAATATAAAATAAAGCGGACCTGTAAAAATATTGAGCTGATGCCCTGTTGTAATGGTATAGCTGTTATCCTGTAAAAGCTGGTTGATATGGGTTTGTGTTACAGCAGACTGGTTGGTGATAGCTTGGTATTGCTCTTTTAAAACCTCAACCAAAGCTTGCCTGTTGGCGATGACTTTTTTATTTGCTAGCAGAGCTTTAAAACCTGCAAGATTTGCTGGATGATGATAAAAAGGCTTTAAATCGGCATCTTGCCTGATGTATCTGATTAACGCCGGTGAAAAACATCGGGTTTCTTCATAATCAATATACTGAGCTTCCATTGAAAACGAAAATAGGAGAAATTCATCATTTCCCCTATTTCTATCAATTATTTGACAATAGTTCCATAAAGGTCAAAGTCCTCGGCTCGGTCTATTTTAACTTGAACAAAACTGCCAGTAGTAGCATAATTATCGGCAGCATGTAGTAAAACTTCGTTATCTACTTCCGGAGAATCAAATTGTGTTCTTCCCACAAAATAATCACCTTCTTTTTTATCAATTAAAACTTTGTAAGTGTTGCCAACTTTTTGCTGATTGAGGTCAAAAGAGATGCCTTGCTGCACTTCCATAATAGCCTCAACACGTTCTTCCTTTACTTCTTGCGCTACATCATCAATCAAATCATAAGCATGTGTTTTTCTTCATGTGAATAAGTAAAACAGCCTAATCTATCAAATTTGGTTTCTTCAACCCAATTTAACATTTCTTCAAAATCTTGTTTCGTCTCGCCTGGGTAACCGCAAATCAAGGTGGTTCTCATAGCAATATCAGGCACTTTATCTCTAATCTGATTAACCAAGTCGATGGTTTTTTGCTTTGTTGTTCCTCTACGCATAGATTTTAACATATTATCTGTAATATGTTGTAGCGGCATATCTAAGTAATTACAAATATTAGAGCGCTCATTCATCACATCTAAAATATCCATAGGGAAACCAGACGGATAAGCATATTGTAATCTTATCCATTCAATACCATCAACATCAGAAAGGTGGCGCATTAAATCAGCCAATTTACGCTCATTATAAAGATCTAAACCATAATAAGTAAGATCTTGAGCAATTAAAATAAGTTCTTTTGTGCCATTTTTAGCTAAATGTTTAGCTTCTTTTACCAATTCTTCAATAGGTTTTGATAAGTGTTTGCCTCGCATGAGAGGAATAGCACAAAAAGAGCATGGTCTGTTACAACCTTCGGCTATTTTAAAATAAGCAAAATGCGATGGTGTTGTTAAAAGTCTTTCTCCCAGTAGCTCATATTTGTAGTTGGCACCTACCGAGGTTAGAAGGTTTTGTAAATCGTTAGTACCAAACCAGGCGTCAACATTAGTAATTTCTGCTGATAATTCTGGAGTATAACGTTCTGATAAACATCCGGTAACAATAACTTTTCCAACTTTACCTTGTTCTTTTAACTCGCTAAACTGCAATATCGTATCAATAGATTCTTGCTTAGCATTATCTATAAATCCACAAGTATTGATAACAATTATATCATTTTCTTGTACACGGTCTGCCTCATGCACAACATCTATTTGATTGCCTTTTAATTGCCCCATAAGAACCTCAGAGTCATAAGTATTCTTAGAGCAGCCTAAGGTAACTACATTAACACGTGGTTTTATGATAGGGGATTTTGTTGATTTTACTTTCATTATTTTTGATTTCACCGATTTTTTGATTTCACTGACGCTAAACAGAAAATCTTTTAACTTCACAACTTGTATTTCCGAAATTTATTAACAAACCAGTTTTTACTTTACTAGCCTTTAAATAAGATATCACTTGACTTTGAAAAAGTTTCGGCATTATTCCGGTAACTGATTTTAATTCAACAATGATTTTATTTTCAACTAAAAAATCACATCGAAATTTACCTACAGATTGTCATTGAAATAAAACTGTAAATTCTTTTTCATATTCAAATTTTAAATTCTCTTTATTAAATTGAAGGATAAGGGCTCTTGCGTATATTTTTTCTAAAAAACCAGGACCTAATTCTTTATGTACTTCATAACAGCATCCAATGATCTTATGTGTAAGAGTGTCTTTTACTAAATTTGATTCTGCCATATTATAGATAGATCAACAAGAAATCAGTATAATCAAATTAATCTAGGTAATCATGTACTAAACAAACTATCCACAAACTCTTTTTTATTGAAAAGCTGTAAGTCGGTCATTTTTTCGCCAACACCAATATATTTTACCGGGATTTTAAACTGATCAGAAATTCCGATAACTACACCGCCTTTGGCTGTACCATCTAATTTAGTTAGTGCTAAGGCGTTTACATCTGTTGCTTGTGTAAATTGCTTACACTGTTCAATAGCATTTTGCCCTGTAGAAGCATCTAAAACCAATAAAATTTCATGAGGTGCACCAGGTACAACTTTATTCATAACATTTTTAATCTTAGAAAGCTCGTTCATTAAGCCTACTTTATTATGTAACCTTCCGGCTGTATCAATAATAGCTATATCTTCTTGGTTAGCAACAGCAGATTGTAAGGTGTCAAACGCAACTGAGGCAGGGTCGGCATTCATGCCTTGCGATACTACTCTTACGTTAACACGCTCTCCCCAAAGTTTAATTTGATCTACAGCTGCAGCTCTAAATGTATCGGCAGCACCTAAAACAACTTTCTGTCCGGCTTCTCTTAATTGATAAGCCATTTTACCAATAGTAGTGGTTTTTCCAACACCATTTACACCAACAACCATAATTACATAAGGCTTTTGGTTACTGTAAGATGCTAAATTTTCAAAATCACTTGAGTTGTTTTCTTCTAATAATCCTTGTATTTCTTCTTTTAGGATGTTGTTGAGCTCACTGGTATTTAAGTATTTATCTTTAGCAACTCTTGCTTGTATTCTTTCTATAATTTTCAGTGTAGTGCTAACACCTACATCAGAGGTTACTAATATTTCCTCTAATTCGTCTAAAACATCATCATCAACTGTAGATTTTCCAACAACAGCTTTACTTATTTTAGAAAAAAACGTGTCTTTAGTTTTTTCAAGCCCTTTATCCAGTGCTTCTTTTTCTTCAACAGTTTTTTCTTTTTTCTTAAAGAAATCAAATAATCCCATAGGGTATAAAATTAAATAAAAAAAGCCATTCTAATGGTTATTAGAACGGCTTCAATATCATAGAAGTTTTAAATTAAGCGTTAGTGCCTTCTTTTGCAGCAACGATAGCATCTTTAATGTGATCATTGTGTGCAATAACTTCTTTAAAGGTATAAGCGCCTGTTTTAGGAGACTTAACCATAGTAATAACCTTTGAATACTCTTTACCGGTTCCGGTTTTTAGGGTTGCAACTACTTTCTTTGCCATGTTAAATATTATTTTATGCTAACAGGTAGCTATTTCTTACTTAATTTCTTTGTGTAAAGTAACTTTCCTTAAAACAGGGTTAAATTTCTTTATCTCTAATCTCTCTGGAGTGTTTTTACGGTTCTTAGTAGTGATATACCTTGAAGTACCCGCCATTCCGCTTTCTTTATGTTCAGTACATTCTAAAATTACTTGAACTCTGTTGCCTTTCTTAGCCATTCTATTTCGGTTTTAAAAGTCTTAAATTTAAATAGATCCTTTATTAATGAATCTGTTAATAGCCTCGGTAATACCGATTTTATTGATAGTTTTTATTGCTGATGTGGAAACTTTTAAAGTTATCCAACGGTCTTCTTCAGGGATATAAAATCTCTTTAATTGAAGGTTAGGATGAAACTTACGTTTGGTTTTCACGTTCGAGTGAGATACGTGGTTACCTACTAATGATGCTTTTCCTGTTAAATCACAAATTCTTGACATGACTATATCGTGTTTTCTATTAAAACTCAGTTTTACAAAGAGTGTGCAAATATCAATAAATAAAATGTATTAGGCAATAGTAAACTCAATTATTTTTAGAATTTATTTCTTCCCCTCTTTTAATCGCTAAAATCTTGTAAGCAAATGCCTTTGTAAATAGGCTTCATTTTTCTTATTAAAATTTTATTGCTAATTTGCTATAGTTTATGGAGCCAACAAAAGAAATAAAAAAGACTTGTCCAAAATGCCAATCTCATCAGGTGGTTAAAAGTGGAGTTATCAATCATAAACAACGCTTTAAGTGCAAAGATTGCCAATATTATTTCACGGTTGATAAGTTAGGTAAACAAGTAGATAATTCTTACATTATCAAAGCTTTGCAGTTATACGTTGAGGGAGTTTCTTACCGAGAAATAGAACGTTTGTTGGGTGTAAGCCATGTTTCCGTAATTAAATGGGTTAAAAAGTTTCAGTTAATAAGACCGGTTAAAACGGTCTATAAACCTTCATATAAAATACTTAAACATCAAGAATTGATAGATTTTTATGCTCAGGAAGAGAATTTAAAAGGAGCAGGAATGATTGTTACAGAATTAGGAGACAAATATATGCTCATCAAGTGGGATAGGTTTAAATAAGCTTATATATATAGTTAGCATTTTTAAGATTGTAGTTTGTTTTTAAGCGACTTTATAACAAGCTTTATAAAACTTTTATAAACCAAACAACCTAGAATTTTAATTATGTTAGAAAGTGTTCCGCAACAAAAGGTGGATAAAAAAAACCTTTGGAAAGTAATTGGTGTCTCCAGTGCAGGCACCCTCATTGAATGGTATGACTTCTATATCTTCGGAAGCTTAGCCGTTATTATTGCAACTAAATTTTTCCCGCAAGACAATCCCACAGCAGCGTTTTTATCAACTTTAGCCACCTTTGCAGCAGGTTTTGTGGTAAGGCCTTTTGGCGCATTGTTCTTTGGTAGATTAGGCGATATTATAGGAAGGAAATACACCTTTATGGTAACCTTATTGTTGATGGGCTTCTCAACTTTTGCTATAGGCTTAATTCCAAGTTATGATACTATTGGTTTTATAGCACCGGTTTTAGTTTTGATTTTAAGACTATTACAAGGATTAGCTTTAGGAGGTGAATACGGTGGTGCTGCAACCTATGTAGCAGAGCATTCTGAACCTAATAAAAGAGGTTTAAGAACAGCATGGATACAAACTACAGCCACGGTAGGTTTATTTATTTCGCTTTTTGTGATTCTGATAACCAGAAATTCTATGGATAAAGCTTCTTTTGAAGACTGGGGATGGCGTGTACCTTTCTTAATTTCTATTGTAATGGTAGCCGTTTCTTACTTCATCAGAAGAAATATGGATGAATCTCCGTTGTTTAAGAAAGCTAAAGCCGAGGGTAAAACCGTTGCTAATCCTTTAAAAGAATCATTCGGGAAAAAGTTAAACTTCAAATTTGTTTTGCTAGCCTTATTTGGTGCAACTATGGGTCAGGGCGTGGTATGGTATACCGGGCAGTTTTATGCCTTATCGTTCTTACAAACTGTTTGCCATATAGAATTTGATCAAACCAATTATATCATTGCTTTGGCTTTGATGTTAGGAACGGGTTTTTTCGTGTTTTTCGGTTGGTTATCTGATAAAATAGGCAGAAAAGGTATCATGATGGTGGGTATGCTTGTCGCGATTTTAACTTACAGACCAATCTATGATAAAATTTATCAGACAGCAGATGTAACTAATAAAGTAGAACTTCAGGATAAAGTGCAAACAGATCTTGCAGTTTCACTTAAAGAAGGTACTTCAGATTCTATCAAAACTGTAACCACAACCAAATCTTATACTGATGGAACTATTTATACCGAGATATCAGAACAAGTTATTTCATCATCAGCGCAAGCGAGTAAAGCTAAAATTACAAAAATAGTAAATGTCGGTAATGAAAGCTTTTATATTCTTGTTGCTTTAGTATTGATTCAGGTTATTTATGTAGCCATGGTTTATGGCCCAATTGCAGCATTTTTAGTAGAGATGTTCCCAACCAATATCAGGTATACTTCTATGTCTTTACCTTACCACATTGGAAATGGTGTTTTTGGTGGATTATTACCTGCTATTGCTACCTATTTAGCATCGCAAGCTACTACAGCTAACGAGGCCGCCGCAGCTGCTGGGCAGGTATTACCTTTTGATAAGCCTTATCTGGAAGGTTTATGGTATCCAATCATTATTGCTGGTGTATGCTTTATTATAGGTGTACTCTACATTGGTAAACAAAAAGCTATGAACGATTAATTTTAAAAGACATGAATTTTATAAAAAGAATATTAGGAATAGTATGGATTCTTCTGGGTATTGCAGCTGGTTATTATTTGCTGGTTAGTCAAGCTCTTCCAAAATTTGCTACTGGCAGTACTGAGGATTTAGTGCCAGCCATTATTTACTGCTTTATTTTAGCCCCCATTATAGTAGGAGGCATGTTTGTTTTTGGCTTATACGCTATGCAGGGCGAATATAATCAGGAAGATTAGTAGAAATGAGAGAGCGATTAATGAATGAAAAGTTAGTTTTCTTTAGCGCTATATTTTGTGTGCTGTTGCTATATCCTGTACTTTCTATTTTTAATCGCTCTTCTTTAATTTGGGGTATCCCTACCTTGTATTTATACCTATTTGTTGCTTGGATTTTCATCATCGCAGTATTGTTTTATGTGGTAAGAAAGGATAGTCGAGAATAGATATGAATACTTTATTGGTTGTCATATTTTCTTTTGGTTACCTGCTTTTACTGTTTGGTGTGGCTTATTGGGCCGAGAAAAAATCAAACCAAAAAAGCACTACGCTGAAGCCTTACGTTTATGCACTTTCTATGGCGGTTTATTGTACCGCATGGACTTTCTATGGCAGCATTGGCAGGGCGGCAGATTTTGGTCCTGATTTCTTAGCTATTTACATAGGGCCTACCATTGCAGCACCGCTTTGGTTCTTGATTCTCAGGAAGATGATAAGAATCTGCAAGGCGCAAAGAATAACCTCCATTGCTGATTTTATTTCTGCCCGTTATGGTAAAAACACCTCTTTAGGTACTTTAGCAACTATTGTTTGCGTGTTAGGCGTAATTCCCTACATTTCCTTACAAATAAAGGCCATTGCTATAACCTTTGCTTTTTTAGTTAATCATCCTCAGCATACCAATTCAAATTCAAGCATCTCTTTATTAAGTAATATTCCCTTTTGGATAACTGTTTTACTAGCTGTTTTCATCATCATTTTTGGTACACGTAAAGTAGATTCAACAGAAAGACATGAAGGGATGGTTACCGCCGTAGCATTTGAGTCGATAGTGAAATTAGTAGCTTTTTTAGTAGGTGGAATTTTTGTTATTTTCTTTCTTTTTAATGGGTTTGATGATATTTTTAGCAGAGCAGCCGCCATACCCGCACTACAAAAGAGTTTTACTTTTGACGCTTCTTACAATTATACCGATTGGTTGGTAATGTGCATCCTATCTATGTTTGCGGTATTGTTATTACCAAGGCAGTTTCAGGTTTCGGTGGTAGAGAATGTTGATGAAAAACACCTTTATAAAGCTATTTGGTTATTTCCTCTGTATCTCTTAATCATTAATTTATTTGTATTACCCATAGCTTTAGCAGGGCAGTTACTACCTACATCATCAAGCTTTGAGGCTGATTTTAGTATACTCTCTCTGCCATTTGTACACCATCATCAAGGGGTTACTTTATTGGTTTATTTGGGAGGTTTTTCTGCAGCAACAGGGATGATTATTGTGGAAACTATTGCTTTAAGTACCATGCTGAGCAATAATTTGTTGATACCACTCATTCTTAAAGTAGCTCCTTTTAAAAAGATTTTCATCCATAAAGTAGAGCGTTCTATCAAAAACATCAGAAGGTTATCAATCATCCTAATCCTGCTTTTAGCTTACGCTTATTTTGCTGAGATAGCAGAAAGTTACTCGCTAGTTTCAACAGGTTTAATTTCTTTTGCCGCTGTAGCACAATTTGCACCTGCTGTTATTGGTGGGATGTTTTGGTCTAGGGCCAATAAAAATGGCGCTTTAATGGGTATCATCAGCGGTTTTACCATATGGTTTTTTACATTAATTATCCCGGCCATTATTGGTGCGGGTTTATTACCTAAAGAGATATTAAGCGACGGTTTGTTTGGTGTTTACCTGTTAAAACCCAACCAATTATTTGGTTTGGCAGCTTTTACGCCATTAACTCATGCCTTTTTTTGGAGCATGTTTATCAATATTTTACTTTACATTTTAGGCTCTTTATATACTAAATCAAGCAATCAGGAAGAAATACAGGCCGAGCTTTTTATCAACGTATCAAAATATAAAGCTGCTTATGAAACATCGTTAAACAGAACAGGGCAAATCAAAATAAAAGAAATTAAAAGCTTGATGGAGCAATTCTTAGGGCAAGAGAAAACCAAGCAACTCTTAACGCATTTTTCTAGGAGGTATCAACTTAATTTATTGCAAGAAGACACCAATGCCGACCAACGCTTGATTACTTATGCAGAGAAAATTTTATCGGGTGTTATTGGTTCTGCATCATCAAGAATATTAATAGAGTCTATTGTTAAAGAAGAAGAAATAAGCTTGAATGAAGTTGTAGAAATCCTGAAAGAATCTCAGCAATTTATCAGCTTAAACAAAGAACTACAACAAAAATCAGAACAACTAAAAAAGCTTCTGATGCCTTAGAACTGGCCAATATGCAAATGAAAGAAGCAGAAATTATTAAAGATGATTTCCTGTACAGCATTACGCATGAGCTACGCACACCGCTTACTTCTATAAGAGCCTTCTCTGAGATTTTATTCGATAACCCGGAGTTAGATACCTTACAAAGACAACAGTTTTTAGCCACCATGATTAAGGAAATTGAGCGCTTAAGTAGGTTAATTACTCAGGTTTTAGATTTAGAGAAATTAGAATCTGGTAAGCAAAATATAAAGCATCAGGAAATAGCTATTAAAAAATTAGTAGAAGATGTCTTGCATGCTTTATCTCAGCTAATTAAAGATAAAAATATCACCTTATCTATATCTTTTCCAGAGCATCTTCCTTTAGTTTATGGAGATCAGGATTTACTATCCAGGGTGGTTAACAACCTGGTTTCTAATGCTATTAAGTATTGTAGTACAAAGGATGGAGAGATAAAAGTGATGGTTTTAGAGGATGAAGGCTTTATAAAAATAAACATCACAGATAATGGTGAAGGCATCCCTGACAAGGATAAAAATTACGTTTTTAACAAGTTCTATCAAACAGAAAATCAAACCAAAAAGGCAGAAGGAAGTGGTTTGGGCTTAGCAATTTGCAAGAAAATTGTGGAGTTACATCAAGGCGAAATTGGTGTAACTGATGCCGCAACATCTGGTACTTGTTTTTATTTTACATTACCTATAGAGATTAAATGATGAGTATAGCTAGAAAAGTTTTAATTGTTGATGATGACCCAGCCATAGTGATGTCTGTAGAGTTTTTATTAAGAAAAGTAGGCTACGAAGTTTTTATTGCTTTAAGCGGTACAGAAGCTATAGTGAAGATAAAACAGCATGAACCAGAATTAATATTACTGGATATTATGATGCCCGATGTTAACGGTTACGAAGTTTGTGATTTTGTGAAGCAAAGCGAAGTTTACAAACATATAAAAGTGATTTTTATTTCGGCAAAAAGTAAAGATGAGGATATTAAATTGGCGTATAGTAAAGGAGCAGATTTGTTTATCATAAAACCTTTCTCTACCCGCCGTTTGATAGAGAAAATAACAGCATTAAATAAGGAAGATTATAAAACAATAAAATAAAGAGAAAAATGGATTTAAGCATCAAGTCGTTTGAAGATTATCAGAAAGTTTATCAACACAGTGTTGAGCAGCCAGAGCAATTTTGGGATACTGTTGCAAGCAGCTTCGTTTGGAAAAAGAAGTGGAACAAAGTGTTAGACTGGAACTTTAAAGAGCCTGATATCAATTGGTTTGTTGGAGGAAAATTAAACATTACAGAAAACTGCTTAGATAGGCATTTAGCAGATAAAGGCGACCAGCCTGCTCTAATTTGGGAACCAAACGACCCCGAGGAGCATCACCGAGCTTTTACCTACAAGCAATTACACCAAAAAGTATGTTTGTTTGCCAATGTTTTAAAAAACAACGGTGCTAAAAAAGGCGATAGAATTTGTATTTACATGCCTATGGTGCCAGAATTGGCAGTTGCGGTATTAGCTTGTGCCAGAATTGGGGCTATACACTCGGTAGTATTTGGTGGTTTTTCTGCCCAATCTATTGCAGATAGAATACAAGATGCTAATTGTAGCATGGTTATTACTGCCGATGGTTCTTACCGTGGTACCAAAGAAGTGCCCTTAAAAAATGTGATGGATGATGCTTTGGTGCAATGCCCATCTGTTAAAAGAGTTATTGTGCTTACCCGTAGCAGAACACCAATATCCATGATAAAAGGTCGTGATGTTTGGTGGGAAGATGAAATTAAAAAAGTGGAAACTTTGGGAATGCTAAATTGCCCTGCAGAAGAAATGGATGCAGAAGACCCCTTGTTTATTTTGTACACATCCGGTTCAACCGGGAAACCTAAAGGCGTAGTGCATACTTGCGGAGGCTACATGGTTTATGCTGGTTACAGTTTCCAAAACGTTTTTCAGTACCAGCCAGAAGAAGTTTATTTCTGTACAGCAGATATTGGATGGATTACTGGACACACCTATATCGTTTATGGACCATTAGCTATGGGTGCCACAAGTTTATTGTTTGAAGGAGTGCCAACTTGGCCAGATGCTGGTAGATTTTGGGATATTGTTGCAGAATATAAAGTAAATATCTTATACACAGCGCCTACGGCAATCCGCTCTTTAATGCAGTTTGGTTTAGATTTCGTGAAAGATAAAGATTTAAGCTCTTTAAGAGTTTTAGGTTCTGTGGGAGAGCCTATCAATGAAGAAGCATGGAATTGGTATCATGAGCATATTGGTAAAAAGAATTGTCCTATTGTGGATACATGGTGGCAAACAGAAACTGGTGGTATTTTAATATCTCCTTTAGCCAATGTTACACCCGTAAAACCTTGCTTTGCCACTTTACCATTACCGGGCATACAACCTATTTTAGTTGATGAAAAGGGCGAAGAAATTATAGGAAATGGCGTTTCTGGTAATTTATGTATCAAATTTCCGTGGCCGGGAATGCTAAGAACAACCTACGGAGACCACGAGCGTTGCCGTGTAAACTACTTTGCTACGTATGAGAATTTATACTTTACTGGCGATGGTTGTATGCGAGATGAAGATGGTTATTACCGCATTACCGGCAGGGTAGATGATGTTATTAATGTATCTGGACATAGAATTGGAACCGCAGAAGTAGAAAACGCTATCAATATGTTCTCTGATGTGGTAGAGTCTGCCGTGGTAGGTTATCCGCATGATATTAAAGGACAAGGTATTTACGCTTATGTAATACTTTCTAGAGAAACAGATGACGATGAACTAACCAGAAAAGATATCTCTATGACGGTTAGTCGTATTATTGGTGCTATTGCTAAGCCAGATAAAATACAATTTGTAAGTGGTTTACCTAAAACTAGATCTGGGAAAATCATGAGAAGAATTTTAAGAAAAATTGCTGAGGGAGAGGTAAATAGCTTAGGAGATACCTCAACTTTATTAGACCCAGCGGTAGTAGATGAGATTAAAAACGGCAGATTATCTTAGCTTCTAGTGGCATGATGCTTGGGTGAATGATATAAATATTTATTCACCCTAAAAGAAAAACATCATGGACAATTTAGAATTAAAAGGTAAGTGGAATGAAATTAAAGGTAAAGTAAAACAGGCTTATGCCGATTTAACCGATGATGATTTAACTTACCAAGAAGGCCAAGAAGATGAAATGCTTGGAAAAATACAGAACAAAACAGGTAAAACCAGAGACGAAGTGATTAATTGGTTAAGAAGTTTGTAAATATTAAGGATAAGCTAATCATAAGCTGCTTTTTTGTTACACTTATTATAAAATTTTGGTATGCACTTTGATAAATATCAAATGTAATCTTCTCTGATCGAAAGATTATTCATACGTTTAGGTTTAGGTTTAGTAAAGATTAAGGAGACATGCCCATGTCTCCTTTTTCTTTTTAATGCTTATTTTACAAATAAGCGGTCTGGGTGGTTTAAATACTGGTTATACATATTCAAAACCTTGTATTTAGAGACATAACCTATGGTATTTTCTTTTCTTTTCACTAATACGTGGTTTCGCTTTATTAATTCTGGTGCGCTAATCAATTCATTTCTAAGTTGTGCGTATTCTATTTGGAGAAAATCTTTTTCTAATAATTGTTCAGCAACAATACTATCGTATTGCTCAAAATTTTTCATTAATTCTCGTACTTTTTTTAGTTCAATAATTCCAACAACCTCATTTTGGCTGTTTAAAACTGGTATAATCGCATGGTCATGATTAGAAAAGTGTTCAATTATTTTACGTAGTGTATAGTTGGTGTACACAAAAGTATCCACAGGGTCTATAATATCACGCAAATTAATCTGGTTAAGGATAAATTTCTCCATTTGCAATGGTCCATGGCTATCTTTTGTAAGCGGATGGTGTGCATCAATATAATTCTTAAAAGTGTAAGCTATAGTTGTTGCTATCATTAAAGGGACTATTATCGCATAGCTTTGGGTGGTATCAGCAATGAGGAAAATAGCCGTTACGGGTGCCCGCATAACACATGCAAAAGTGGCAGCCATCCCTAAAAATATAAAAGTATTGCCTTCTAAATCTAGATGAGGTCCGCTTACCGCGATGATTACCTTATAAAGTAAATATCCACTTATACCGCCTGCCACTAGAGATGGTGCAAAATAACCTCCTTCGCCACCTGCGCTCAAACTCAGGCCAGTGCTAAGCGGCCGTAGTAATAGCAATACCAATAAAATCAATAATCCCTGAAAAGGAATATTTAAATTTTGGAAGATGGAATTTTTCCAAACCTCAGTTTCTTGTCCGTGTAGTAAACGATTGATGCTTACATAGCCCTCGCCATACAAAGCAGGGAAAATATAAATCAAACAACCTAAAAGTCCACCACCTATTAAAGCCATTAAATAAGGATTATTTAACCTAGAGAGTATTTTATAACAGAAACCATAAGTTTTAATCATATACATCGCTGTAAAAGCACCAACAAAACCTATTAAAACTACATAGGGTAAGCTTTCATAAGAAAAGGCCTCCACATGAGCGTCAAAACGGAGGTTTTCCCCCATAATCATCTCAAATAAAATTTTTCCTGTGGCCGATGCTATCAGTAAAGGAATGAGTAAAGCAGGGGTGAATTCAGGTAATATCACTTCTAAGGCAAATAAAAACCCGCCAATAGGGGCATTATACATGGCAGAAATACCAGATGCCGTTCCGCATCCTATTAATAAAGTTCTAAGTTGATAATTTAAGCCTAATGATTTCCCTAAATTAGAGCCAATAGATGCCCCAGAAGTAACAATTGCGGCCTCCATGCCAGAGCTTCCTCCAAAACCAATGGTAATACCTGCTGTAACAAACTTGGCATATATTAGCCTGATATTGATAAAAGATTGATGGTTTTCTATAGCTTGTATAACATGCTGCATCCCTTTAAAAGCTACCAATTTCTTGAAAATATTGCCGTTTAAAAAAGTTACCAGCAATAAGCCTATCATGGGCAAAACAAAAAATAAATAACCCGGAAAGAAACTTACCGCATAATTTTCTACCGCATAAATTATCTGTTTAATTAAAATAGCCGCTAAACCAACTATTAAACCTACTAAGGCACTTAATAAGATAACGGTTATGTTCTTGTTTTTTTGCCGACTTACAATCTTTCTTAGTTTTACCCTTAGCTTTCTTAACTTTGTGATACTTGGTGTGTTTTTAGGCATGCGTTTTCAAGGTTAATTAATAAAGAGAATAATACAGATGAGTACTAAAAAATATAAAATACTGGTAGTTAATGATGATGGTATAACAGCTCCAGGAATTAAGGCTTTAATTGAAGTGATGAAAGAGTTAGGAGAGGTAACCGTAGTTGCTCCTGATAGTCCGCAATCGGGTATGGGCCATGCCATCACTATTGGTAAACCTTTAAGAATGGATAAGGTTAGTTTATACGAAGGGGTAGAGATGTATAAATGTTCTGGTACACCTGTAGACTGTGTAAAACTAGCGGTAACCAAAATTTTTAAAGGTAAAAAGCCCGATATCTGTGTTTCAGGAATTAACCATGGTCTTAATAATTCTATTAATGTTTTATATTCTGGTACCATGTCTGCAGCTGTTGAAGGCGCTATAGAAAGTATTCCTTCAATTGGTTTCTCTTTAGATGATTACACATGGGATGCCAATTTTGAACATTGTAAAAAATACATCAAAGAGATTTGCTTACAAGTACTTAAAAATGGCTTACAGCCAGGTGTTTTATTAAATGTTAATTTCCCGGCTGGGCAGCAATTGAAGGGTATAAAAATATGCCGACAAGCAAATGCTAAATGGGCAGAGGATTTTGATGAAAGACAAGACCCTTATAAAAGAAGTTATTATTGGTTAACAGGTGTTTTCCAATCTCATGACCACGGTGAAGACTCTGATGTTTGGGCTTTAAACAATGGTTTTGTTTCTGTTGTACCCGTTCAGTTTGATATGACAGCTCATCATGCAATTTCTACCTTAAATACATGGGATTTTAATGTTTAAGAAAGATAATGTTTGGTTAGGCTTAGCACTGGGTCTTGTAGTACCTGGTATAGCCTTTTTGCTGGTGCAAGTTTTGAAAAGAAACTTAATTGTATTAGCAAAAGACGATTTGTTATACGTAGGTTGTGTAGCTTTAAATCTGGTTCTTATAAAGTTTGTATATAAAGACGAATACGAGCAAACAGTAAGAGGTATTATTTCTGCATCTTTCATTTGCGCTATCATTTTCTTTTTTTACAAATACAATCTTTAAATATTATTCATGAGATATTACATTGTAGCTGGCGAAGCTTCCGGAGATTTACATGGTGCAAACCTCATGAAAGCGCTTAAAAATTTAGACGCTGAGGCAGAGTTTAGGTTTTTTGGTGGCGATTTAATGCAGGCACAAGGTGGAACTTTGGTAAAGCACTATGCAGATATGGCTTTTATGGGCTTCCTAGAAGTACTTATGAATTTAAGAGCTGTTCTTAAAAACATTAGTTTCTGTAAACAGGATGTATTAGCTTACCAGCCCGATGTTTTGATTCTGGTTGATTTCCCTGGCTTTAACTTAAAAATTGCCGATTTTGCTAAGAAGCACAACATCAAAGTGTATTATTATATCTCTCCTAAAGTTTGGGCATGGAACCAAAAACGTGTACTCAAAATTAAAAAGGTAGTAGATAAAATGTTTTGCATTTTACCTTTCGAAGTTGATTTTTATAAAGAATGGGGTATGGAGGTTGATTACGTGGGCAATCCTTTATTAGATGCCATTGCCGCCTTTACACCTCAGGATGATTTCTTGGCTTCTTATAAATTAGGTGATAAGAAAATCATCGCACTTTTACCCGGAAGCAGAAAACAAGAACTACAATACTTATTGCCAGATATGTTGGCTGTAGCCGATAAACTGCCTGATTATCAATTTGTAATTGCCGGAGCGCCTAGTTTTAATCAAGAACATTACGATTCATTTTTAAACGGAAGGAATATTCCTGTTGTTTTTGGTGCTACTTATGATTTGTTGCACCATGCACATGCTGCTTTGGTAACTTCCGGAACGGCAACCTTAGAGACCGCTTTATTTAAAGTACCAGAAGTTGTTTTGTATAAAGGCGGAAAAATAAGTATTACTATTGCTAGGATGCTTGTAAAAATCAGATTTATCTCTTTAGTGAATTTAATTATGGATAAAGAGGTGGTTAAAGAATTAATTCAGGAAGATTGTAATGCAGCGCAAATTTTGAAAGAGCTAAAACCCCTTTTAGAAGGAGAGAAACGAGTACTTCAATTACAGCAATATCAGCTACTAGCAGATAAAATGGGTTTGCCAGGCGCTTCTGAGAAAACCGCAAAGCTTATTTATGAGTATTTGAATAGGTAAGACTTACTTTTTACTGACGAATAACTGTTTCTTTCATGACACGTGGGAATGATATTTGTAATATGTTTGTTTAAACATGTAATTACAATATGAGCAATCACTTATTTCAGACTTATAATTTAGGTCAACTTACCTTACAAAATAGAGCTGTTATGGCTCCAATGACTCGTTCTAGAGCTATAAATAACATTCCTAACGATTTAATGGTAACTTATTACCAGCAAAGAGCAGGAGCAGGATTAATCATCACAGAAGGTACTTCCCCGTCACCTAATGGTTTAGGTTATGCCAGAATTCCTGGTATTTTCAATCAGCAACAAGTAGCGGGTTGGCATAAAGTTACAGATGCTGTACATGCAAAAGGCGCTAAAATATTTATACAACTGATGCATACAGGTAGAGTTTCACACGAAGTAAATCTTCCTAAAGGAGCTAGAGTTGTTGGTCCGTCTAACATTACCGCTGCAGGTGATATGTGGACAGATGCTGAAGGGATGAAGCCACACACTCAGCCACATGCATTAACTACAGAAGAAGTTAAAGCAACCATTCAGGAATATGTAAACGCCGCAAAATTAGCTGTAGAGGCAGGTTTTGATGGCGTAGAACTTCATGCTGCTAATGGTTATTTGATTGAACAATTTATTAACGGAGTTGTAAACAACCGTACAGATGAATATGGTGGCTCGGTAGTAAATAGAAGTAAATTTTTATTGGAGATTGCAGCGCAAACAATTGCAGCTATCGGTAAAGAAAAAGTAGGGGTAAGATTTTCTCCGTTTAGCGGTTTTAATGATATACCTGCTTACAATGAAGTAACCGAAACTTATGATTATCTATCGCAGAAATTAAATGATTTAGGTGTTGCTTATTTACACCTTTTAGATCATTCTGCAAATGGGTTAGATTTAGTTCCGGCAGATTTAAGAGCAACCATAAGAGCAAATTTTAAAGGTACTTTAATTTGGTGCGGAGCTTATGATTTAGAAAGAGCTATTCAAGATTTGCAAGATGGAAAAGCAGATTTAATTGCGTTTGGCAAACCTTTTATTTCAAACCCAGATTTGGTAGAACGCTTACAACAAAACCTTGCTTTAGCACAGCCAGATTTCAATACACTTTATACTCCAGACGAAAAAGGGTTTACAGATTATCCTGTTGCTGTCTAAGTTGTAGCTTATATAGAAAAAGGGATAGTCTTTATTGAAAACTATCCCTTTTTTGTTTCAAAAAAATATTAATGCTGATGTTCTATTTCCAGTTTTTTGATTAATTCAGAAGAGGCGTCATCAGCGTAAGCGCCATAAGCATTTACCAATACGCCTTTAAAATCTCCTTCAATAGATTCTATAGCATAAACCACAGCATTATCTGCAGGGTCTGTAATGCCTTCAAAACGGTAAGACTCTACCACTTTAAAGTTTTCTGGATATAAAATCAATTGCTTTTCTGTTTCTTCTAAAAAATCGGCTCTAAGCTTTAAATTTCCAGAATATCCTCTGGCATTTAAATCATTTAAAGCTTCAACCATAGTGTCAAAATCTTTTCGATGTTGGCTTGCGTTTTCCATATAGATGTATATTTATTTTATCCTGTAGATTCTTCTTCGCTTAACAAATTAATAATCATCGTGAATACGCCTAATACTAATAAAATATGAATCAATATACCGGCAGTAAAAACAAATACTCCTAAGCCCCATCCCAATACAAACAGCATTGCAAGAATATTCAATAATGTTTTCATAATATCGGGTCCATTTTCCCGAAATAAAAGTTCGCAAACTATATGCCATTTATTTTTATGAGATTTAATATTGGTCTATCCTTTGTTAAACATATCCTAAACAATACCATATGAAAGACAAAAGTAAAGGTGCAGGAAGTTTACAAGGTAAATCTACTGCCGACAGAAATTTTAATTCTTTAAAAGAAGACAAAAAGAAAATAGGTATCAGCAATGCAGGTGGACAGCGGTCTGATCAAACTTCTAATAAAGATAATCAGCGTAAGCGAGGTCAGTAATTTAAAGAGTGATACATTCAGAACTTATAGGAATATAACAAGAATCTAACAGGGAGCTTACTCGTAAATTTACTTGTTATTAACGGGTAATGACCCTGTTAGTACCCTGTGAGTACCCTGTTAATAGTTATATATCTCTTTTTACAATAAGATTGAAATACAATGGTTTCTTGTGAAAAGCTCTAAAAAGAAAAATCCTCTTTAATTTTCTTAAAGAGGATTTTAATAAGTTGTGGAGATTACCGGATTCGAACCGGTCACCTCTTGCCTGCCAGGCAAGCGCTCTAGCCAAATGAGCTAAACCCCCGTTTTTAAGGTGAGCAAATATGTAAAAACTTAAGAGTATTTACAATACAGGCTCTAATAATTATGAAATTATTACAAACGGAAGCTCATGAGGCTGGCTTAGGCAGTTTTTAACTTTAATGATTTAATATCTTCCATCAATAAAGCAGCTAATTGCTTATCAAATTTTTTAATCAAGTTTTTTACTTTGCTTGTGGTGCTTTTAGTAGTTTCTTTAGTTTTCATATGTTTGGTTTTTTAGATAATAAGACGACTGATTTTAAAATAGGTTACGAAAAATAATGCCAAAGCGTTTTTTAAAATTTTAATTTTTTTATAACCATCTGATTATAAATAGAATTAATTTTTACTTTCTTGTGTTTTATCCTCAAAAAATATGATTTTATCCTATTTTTTTACATCAATTATGAATTATCTTTGTGAAATTTTTAAAAACATGAAAACCGTATTATCTATATTCTTTGCTTCGGCTTTATTTGTAATAGCTGGCTGTAGCACTAGCAAACAAGTAACAGCTTTAAAACCACTTCCAGATTATTCTTCCACTACAGTTGTATATGATAAGCAGTTATCCTATATCAATATGCCTGTAGAGGTTAGCATTGCCGACTTACAAAACCAAACCAATAAGTATTTGGTAGGCATCATTTATGACGATAAATCTTTAGATGGTGATAACGTGATGATGAAAGTTACCAAAGAAGCTCCTGTTACCATTAAAGAGCAAAACGGAAGAATTTATATAGACCTGCCATTACGTATCAACGGGAAAGTTAAATATGGCTTTGAGAGTATGGGTGTTTCTATGTATGATACCCGCGATTTTTATTTAAATGGCGTTGTAAAACTAAACTCTTTGGTGGCTTTAAAAGATTGGAAAATTAACACCAATACCGTTATTCAGGAAATTGTTTGGAAAGAAAGCCCTAGTATAAGTGTAGCTGGTAAAAATGTGCCAATTACCTATTTAATCAACCCTGCAATCAGCGTTTTTAAAGGCAGATTATCTAAAATGGTTGATGACGCTATCGCACAATCTTTAGATATTAAACCTTATGTCTTAGACGCTTTACAAGCTATTGCATCTCCCATACAGGTTGATGAGCAATATAACACTTGGTTTGCAATGCAGCCAGTAGAAATGTATGCTACAAAAGCTGTTGCAGCTAATAAAAAATAACGGCTACCTTAGGCTTAAAAACTTATTTAGAGACATCTATAGGTAGAAAACCATCGCTTACTTTTAATAAAAACGCTATTGCATTAAAAGCGGTAGATAAAATTCCTAACGAGTTTAAAGTTAATGTAGCTGCTTTTGCACCATACACTTATGCATCAGAAATTATTCAGAAAAATTTTGCTGGTCAGAAATTTGAGTCTGGAAAGAAATCTGTAACGGTTAATAAAGTAGACCTTTGGGGTAAAGAAGGAAAAATGATTGTCGCGGTAAACATGAGTGGTGCTGTTAATGGTGATTTTTACCTTTCTGGAGTGCCTTTATATGATGCTACAACCAAAGAAGTGTATCTAGACCAGATAGATTATGTGTTAGATTCTAAAAGTAAACTCCTTAAAGCAGGAAGCTGGTTGGCGCATGGTATTATCCTCAATAAAATCAAACAAAATTGCCGTTTTTCTATTGCAGCACAGTTAGCAGAGGGAGAAAAATCAATGAAAAGCTATTTAACCAATTATCAGCCAGTAAAGGGGGTAAAAGTTAATGGCGCTTTAAATCAGTTTACGCCAGATAAAATTATCTTAACACCAAATGCTATTGTAGCCATGATGACTGCAAACGGAAAAGTTGCTGTAACTATAGATGGCTTAGAATAAATGATATATCCTACAAAAGAGCATTTCATCAATATTCACACGCATAAAAAGGCATCTAGCTGTCACGAGTGGATTTTGAGAAATGCTTTTTTTGTTTTAAAACCTCAGAATTTGCATCATTTGGATTATGCTGTTTCTGTAGGCTTACACCCTTGGTTTGCTTCCGAGGCTCAAGATATATCCCAAAATTTGGCTTCTTATTTAGAAATAGAAAATGTATTGGCCATAGGTGAAATTGGTTTAGACCGAGTAAATGGACCTAGTTTAGAATTGCAAAAGCAAGTTTTTCAAAAGCAATTAGCTACTGCAGAAGCTTATCAAAAACCAGTTATTATTCATGCTGTTAAGGCTTACGCCGATGTACTCCCTTATTTAAAGCAGTTTAAGATGCCATTTGTTCTACATGGTTTTAAAGCTAATCTGCACCAGCTAAATCAGTTTTTAAAATATCCACAGGTGTATTTTTCTTTTGGGAAGGATTTGTTTTACGAGGATAGCAAAGCTGCAAAAACATTTCAGGAAGTACCGGCAGACCGTTTCTTTCTAGAAACAGATACAGCACATTTACAGATTGAAGCGCTTTATCAGCAAGCTGCAAAAATCAGAAAAATAGATATAGTGCAATTAAAAAAGCAGGTTTTTTATAATTTTGAAGCCGTTTTTAAAAGATTAATTCCATAAATAATATCATGATTGAAATTCCTCATTGGATGTCTCGCACCAATTTATTGCTAGACAATCATCAAATGCAAAAATTAATGAATGCCAATGTGTTGGTTGTAGGTTTAGGTGGTGTTGGAGGCATTTGTGCAGAAATGATAGCCAGAGCTGGAGTGGGTAAAATGACTATTGTAGATGCTGATGTGGTAGAGGCAAGTAACCGTAACAGGCAAATTCCTGCTTTAATATCTACAGATAATCAGCCTAAAGCAGAAGTCATGGCTCAGCGTTTACGCGATATTAATCCTGATATAGATTTAACCGTTATTAATGAATATATCAAAGACCAACGTACCGAAGAAATTCTTAATGAAGGTAATTTTGACTATGCCGTAGATTGTATCGATACGCTTTCTCCAAAAGTGTTTTTTATTCAAACCTGCTTAGAAAAAGGCATTCCTTTGGTGTCTTCTATGGGCGCTGGCGGCAGGGTAGACCCCTCCAAAGTAAGAGTATCAGATATATCTGATTCTTATAACTGTACTTTAGCCCGTTATGTAAGAAAAAGATTGAGGAAATTTGGTATTAGAAAAGGCTTAAAAGTGGTGTTCTCATCAGAACTTCCAGATGCAAATAAAGTTATTTTAGCGCCAGAAGGTGGACCTAAAAATCTTTAATTGGTACAGTTTCCTGGATGCCAGCTATATTTGGTTGTACGGTAGCCAGTGTTGTGATCAGAGATTTGTACAACAAAGCTTAATTAAAGCTCCTTACGAATTAATATTAAACATTTGGATTTTTCTGATTTGGTGTTGAGGCTTACTCATCCCGGAGAATGTCTAAATGTTAATAAATCATATTTGCCCCTTTTGCGTAAAATTTTAGCTTTGTACAAGGGAAAAAATAATGTTTTCTCATTTTCCATATCAATCTATAAAAAGAAATGGCTGAATTACAAGTGAATTACAGTGAAGATAGCATTCGCTCGCTCGATTGGAAAGAACATATCAGGTTAAGACCTGGAATGTATATCGGGAAGCTAGGAGACGGCTCTGCTTTTGATGATGGTATTTATGTGCTCTTGAAAGAGATTATGGATAACTCCATTGATGAGTTTGTGATGGGCGCAGGTAGAACCATAGATATTTCTGTAAGTGATCATAAAGTTTCTATCAGAGATTATGGTAGAGGTATCCCTTTAGGGAAAGTAATAGATTGCGTTAGTAAAATAAACACTGGCGGTAAGTACGATTCTAAGGCCTTCCAAAAATCTGTAGGCTTAAACGGGGTAGGTACAAAAGCCGTTAACGCTTTATCTGCATCTTTCACGGTTCAATCTTACCGTGATGGAAAAACAAAAAAAGCCGAATTTGAAAGGGGAGAATTAGTTAAAGATAATCCTGAAATAGAAACTACACAGCGCAACGGTACGGCTATAGTTTTTATTCCTGATGAAAGTATTTTCAGGAATTTTAGATACATACCAGAGTTTATTGAAAACATGATTTGGAATTATGTTTTCTTAAATGCCGGTTTAACTGTCAATTTTAATAATCAAAAATTCTTCTCAGAAAGAGGTTTGCATGATTTATTGGTAAGAAATACCGATGCAGAATCAAACCGATACCAAATCATCCATTTAAAAGGCGAAGATATTGAAATAGCCATGACCCACGGGCAGCAATACGGCGAAGAGTATTATTCTTTTGTGAATGGGCAGCACACCACCCAAGGGGTACACATCAGCAAGCTTTTAGAGAAGCGGTTGTACGTACCATAAGAGAATTTTACAAGAAGGAATTTGATGCCTCTGATGTTAGAGCCTCTATTGTAGCGGCAATATCTATCAGGGTACAAGAACCCGTTTTTGAGTCGCAAACCAAAACCAAACTAGGCTCTTTAAATGTTGGTCCGGATGGCCCTACGGTTAGAACTTTTATCAATGATTTTGTTAAGAAAGAGCTAGACGACTATTTACACAAGCATCCGGAAACGGCAGACGGCTTATTAAAACGTATTCTGCAATCAGAAAGAGAGCGTAAAGACATAGCGGGTATCAAAAAACTAGCTAATGAAAGAGCCAAAAAAGCTTCTTTACACAACCGTAAGTTAAGAGACTGTAAATGGCATATGGATGATGAGAAGCTTTCTGAAGAAGACCGTAAAAAGACAACTTTATTTATTACCGAGGGAGACTCGGCTTCTGGTTCTATCACCAAAGCTCGTGAAGTAAAAACACAGGCTGTTTTCAGTTTAAAAGGTAAGCCATTAAATGCTTATGGTTTAACCAAAAAAGTAGTGTATGAGAATGAAGAATTTAACCTTTTGCAACACGCTTTAAATATTGAAGATGGTTTAGAAGGTTTACGCTATAATAATATTGTTATTGCAACAGATGCCGATGTGGATGGCATGCACATCCGTTTATTACTAATGACTTTCTTTTTGCAATTTTTCCCTGATTTGGTAAAAACTGGTCACGTGTTTATTTTACAAACACCTTTATTTAGGGTAAGAAATAAAAAAGAAACCATTTATTGCTATAGCGATGAAGAACGCGTTTTAGCTATTGATAAATTGGGTAATAAGCCAGAAATAACCAGGTTTAAGGGTTTAGGTGAAATCTCCCCGGATGAGTTTGAAAATTTTATAGGCGCTGATATTAGGTTAGACCCCGTAATTTTATCAGCAGATATGAAAATCAAAAACCTGTTAGAGTATTACATGGGTAAAAATACTCCAGATAGACAAAAACATATCGTTCAGAATTTAAGAATAGAGAAAGACGAGGCTGATATTATAGCTGATGCTAAAGCAGTACAGGAAGCAGCAGATGCTTTATTGGCTAGTAAAGAAAACGCAGCTTAATGGAAGTTAAAATATAAACATAGCTTACGAAGCTTATGCAGGTATTGATGAACTTTCTACCCAAGACAAGCAATTATGTTTAGAGGCTGTTAAAGCTATGGAGTCTTCTTACTCTCCTTACTCTAAATTTAGAGTGGGTGCGGCTGTTTTATTAAGTAATAAGCAGGTTGTTAGAGGAAGTAATCAGGAAAATGCAGCATATCCATCAGGTTTATGTGCAGAAAGGGTAGCTCTTTTTGCTGCCGGAGCAAATTTTCCAGAGGAAGAAATACTTACCATAGCAGTTACAGCATCAACACAAGAATTTCAATTATTAAGGCCTGTAACTTCTTGTGGCCCTTGTTTGCAGGTAATGGCCGAGTATGAGCAGAAGCAAAATAAACCCATAGAGGTTTTACTTTACTGCATTAACGGAGAAGTTTGGAAAGTTAAAGGTGTAAATAGCTTTTTACCAATGATGTTTTTTGAAAAAAGGTTGGGTAAAGGGTGATTTTTTGATTTTACAACAGAGTTTTATTTGGAACTCCAAGGTTTATAAAAATAACCACAGAGTACACGGAGAGCACAGAGCTGGGTTGCTCATAAAATGGAGTTTGAGAATTAAATACCTAGCTAGGTAAAGCGTATTTATGCAACTCTGTGTACTTTGCGCCCTCTGTGGTTAAACAAAAAAACTCGGCGTTTAATAAAAAAAATAACCACAGAGTACAAGGAGAGCACAGAGCTGGGTTGCTCATAAAATGGAGTTTGAGAATTAAATACCTAGCTAGGTAAAGCGTATTTATGCAACTCTGTGTACTTTGCGCCCTCTGTGGTTAAACAAAAAAACTCGGCGTTTAATAAAAAAAATAACCACAGAGTACAAGGAGAGCACAGAGCTGGGTTGCTCATAAAATGGAGTTTGAGAATTAAATACCTAGCTAGGTAAAGCGTATTTATGCAACTCTGTGTACTTTGCGCCCTCTGTGGTTAAACAAAAAAACTCGGCGTTTAATAAAAAAAATAACCACAGAGTACACGGAGAGCACAGAGCTGGGTTGCTCATAAAATGGAGTTTGAGAATTAAATACCTAGCTAGGTAAAGCGTATTTATGCAACTCTGTGTACTTTGCGCCCTCTGTGGTTAAACAAAAAAACTCGGAGTTTAATAAAAAAATAACCACAGAGTACACGGAGAGCACAGAGCTGGCTTACTCATAAAATGGAGTTTGAGAATTAAATACCTAGCTAGGTAAAGCGAATTTAGGCAACTCTGTGTACTTTGCGCCCTCTGTGGTTAAACAAAAAAACTCGGCGTTTAATAAAAAAAATAACCACAGAGTACACGGAGAGCACAGAGCTGGGTTGCTTTTGAATAGAGATAAAATCATTACTCTCTGTGGTTAAAACAAAAATTGCAGTTAAAAACGAATTAAAACACCATATGAACATAGAAAACAAACTAGCAACCGAAGTAATAGGAGCTTCTATAAAAGTTCATAAATATTTAGGTCCTGGTTTGCTAGAGTCTGCATATAAAGAATGTTTATATTACGAATTAAAGAAATCGGGTTTAAACGTTAAAAAGGAAGAAAAACTGCCACTATTATATGAAGATGTAGAATTAGATTGTGGTTATAGATTAGATATTCTAGTTGATAATAAGCTTATTGTTGAAGTAAAAGCTGTAGCAGAAATAAATGATATACATTTAGCACAAATGTTAACTTATTTAAAGCTTTCGGAATGTAAGTTAGGTTTGCTTATTAATTTTAATGTTCTCTTGTTAAAGAGCGGAATTAAAAGATTGATTAACAATATTGAATAAAATAATAAACAAAGATGGGGGTTCCTAAATAAATCTCTGTAGTTTATAATAATATGGAAGAAAACAATTACGAAAACGAAGAAGTACTTCATAATGTAACGGCTATAAACGGCCTGTACGAGAACTGGTTCTTAGATTATGCTTCTTATGTAATTTTGGATAGGGCGGTACCTCATATACATGATGGTTTAAAGCCTGTACAAAGACGTATTCTTCACTCTTTAAAAGAAATGGACGACGGTCGTTTTAACAAAGCGGCAAACGTTATTGGTAATACCATGAAGTATCATCCACATGGTGATGCCTCTATTGGGGATGCCATGGTACAAATTGGTCAGAAAAATCTTTTAATAGACACACAAGGAAACTGGGGAGATCCTATTACAGGAGATTCTGCGGCAGCTCCGCGTTATATAGAAGCAAGGTTATCTAAGTTTGCATTAGACGTAGTTTTTAATCCTGATACTACAGAATGGCAAGCTTCTTATGATGGTAGAAATAAAGAACCCGTTACATTACCTGTAAAATTTCCTTTATTATTAGCACAAGGCGCAGAAGGTATAGCTGTTGGTTTAGCTACCAAGGTGATGCCGCATAACTTTATAGAGTTAATAGATGCTTCTATAGAGGTTTTAAAAGGAAATAGACCAGATATCCTTCCTGATTTTCAAACTGGTGGTATGGCAGATTTTTCCGCCTATAATGAAGGTCAACGCGGTGGTAAAATTAGGGTTCGAGCTAAAATTTCTGAGCTAGATAAAAAGACTTTAGTTATTACCGAAATCCCTTTTAGCACCACAACTATCGGTTTAATTGATAGTATTATCGCAGCTAATGATAAGGGAAAAATCAAAATCAAGAAAATAGAAGATAATACAGCAAAGGATGTAGAGATTTTGATTCATTTGGCGCCAGGTATATCACCAGACGTTACCATAGATGCTTTATATGCTTTTACAGCTTGTGAAACATCTATATCGCCAAATACTTGTGTTATTAAAGGCGATAAACCTCATTTTTTAAGTGTAAATGATATTCTTACAGAGAGTACACATTACACCAAAAACTTATTAAAAAGGGAGTTAGAGATTAAATTGCATGATTTGCAAGAGAAGATTTTCTTTAGCTCTTTACTAAAAATATTCATTCAGGAAGGGATGTACAAACATCCTGATTATGAAAACTCGTCAAATTTTGATGAAGTTGTAAAGGTATTACATCAACTTTTCGAGCCATTTAAGTCATCTCTTTACAGAGAAATCTTAGCTGAAGATTTTAAAAGGTTGATTGATAAACCTATGAGCAGCATCACCCGCTTTGATGTTAAAAAAGCGGATGAGCAAATGGCCGCTTTAGAAAAAGAAATCGTCCAAATTAAAAAGCATTTAAAGCATCTTACAGATTTTGCTATTGATTATTTCCTGAAATTGAAAGAGAAGTACGGCAAAGGCAGAGAACGTAAAACAGAAATCAGAGCTTTTGATAGGGTAGAGGCTTCGCAAGTGGCTTTAGCAAATACTAAGTTTTATGTAAGTAGGGAAGATGGTTTTGTAGGAACAGGTTTAAAGAAAGACGAATATGTTTTTGATTGTTCTGATTTAGACGATATCATTGTTTTTAGAGAAGATGGTATTTGCCTAGTAACCAAAGTACAAGACAAAACTTTCGTAGGAAAAGGCATTTTACATGTTGGGGTTTTTAAAAAGAATGATGACCGCACCATTTATAACATGATTTATAAAGACGGCAAAACAGGCACATCTTACATTAAAAGGTTTGCTGTTGGCGGTGTTACCAGAGATAAGGAATACGATTTAACCAAAGGAACCAAAGGGTCTAAAGTATTGTATTTTACAGCCAACCCTAACGGAGAAGCAGAAGTTGTAAATGTGGCTTTAAAGCCGATGTCTAAACTCCGTAAACTAAGTTTTGATTTAGATTTTGCCGAGACAGCCATTAAAGGAAGAGCCTCCCAAGGTAATATCGCAAGCAAATATGCGGTAAAGAAAATCACCTTAAAATCTAAAGGAGTTTCTACACTTGCCGGAAGAAGAATATGGTTTGATGATGTGGTAAAACGCTTAAATGAAAACGGCCATGGGCGTTTCTTAGGCGAGTTCCAAGCAGAAGATAAAATATTATGCGTATTTGCTGATGGTAGTTATGAGCTTAGTAGTTTTGATTTAACCAATCATTTTGATGATAAAATGATGAGGATGGAGAAGTTTAATCTAGAAACGATTTATTCCGTTATCCATCAAGACGGAAAATCAAAGGTTTACTATATCAAACGCTTTAAATTTGAAGACTTAGCCATAGGTAAAAGAATTGGTTTCATTAATGAAGAGCCAGGTTCTAAAATGATTATCATAACCAAAGCGCAACATCCAATAGTAAAAATAGAAGCTTTAAAAGGTAAAAGCCAACTTTATGATGAAAGCGAGGTTGACTTAGCAGAGCTGATAGATGTAAAAGGCATGAAAGCACAAGGGAACAAATTAAGTCCGCATGATGTGCAAAAGGTAATTTTACTAACTGATGAGCAAGCCGAAGAACCAGAAGAAGAAAAGCCAGAAGCGCCTTCAGATGAAGAAGAAACAGATGATTTAGAGAACAGCACTTCAGAAATAGCTGATGATAATGATGAATCTCCTGAGGATGAAAAGCAGCCAGAAAAAGCAGAAGTAAAACCTCTTAAAAAAGTAGATTTTGAAATTACCAACCCCGATGACATTGATATAGACGACAAAGGGCAATTGGGATTATTTTAAATATAAAAAAGGCGAAATTTTAAAATTTCGCCTTTTTGTTTTTGAAGCTGAAGATTATAATATTACTTGTAAAAAATTTAATACATTAAATTATAATTTACTAGATTCGTATAAGCCAACTTATCTTTTAACTTTTGAAAACTCTCATTTACAAGTTCTATTTGTTTGTGGCATTTTTTGTATGCTTTTAAATTTAAAAGCTCAAGAAAAGGCCCATGAGATAAATTTTAAGCATATCTCTTATAAAGAAGGCTTAGTACAAAGTCCTATTTCTGGATTTTTACAAGATGATAAAGGCTTCATTTGGTTTGGTAACCTAAAAGGGCTTACCCGTTATGATGGGTATGAGTTTAAAAATTTCATTTTTGATGATACTAACCCCAAAAGTATCAGTAATAACCGTGTTAATGCCATTATTCAAGATAGCTATAAACAAATATGGATAGGCACAGCAAATGGCTTAAATCTTTACAATAAAGATTCAGAAACTTTTACTCATATAGATATACAAGAGATAAAAGGAGGACGTAATTATGTATCTACAATAGTTGAAGACAAACAAAAAAATATTTGGGTAGGTACATTTGGGGGTTTAAAGAAGTTAAATAAGAAAACTTTAAAATTAGAAGATGTAGATTATGATTCTGAAAATCCATCTTTTAGAACTGTACCTATATTTTCTTTATTTATAGATAATAGTAATTATTTATGGGTAGGCACTAAACAAGGCTTAAAGAAGTTTAACCCATTTACGGGTAAGTTAGTGTCTTTACCAAAAGTCTTTAATCAAACACCATTGCTTATAGATTCTAAAGTTATGGTAATCAAACAAGATTACACAGGTAATTTATGGTTTGGAACCGAGGTTACCGGTGTATTTTTTTATGATATAAAAAAAGATAAGGTTACTAGTTTTATATCTGAAGAAAATAACGCTAATACTCTAGCGTCTAATTGGGTAAGGGATATTTTAATTTATGATCATCAAACCGTATGGTTTGCTACAAGAAATGGTATTAGTTCTTTAAATATTAAAACTCAAAAATTTACTAATTATCAGCATGATCCATTAAACCCTAATTCTTTAAATGATAATGCTATTTGGAGTTTTATGAAAGATAAAGCTTCTTGTGTTTGGGTAGGTACATTTGGTGGTGGAATAAACTTTTATTATGCAGGAAACTCTAATTTTAGGAATATAGGAGAACGTATAGGAGGTAAAATAGGCTTAAGCCATGTTCTGGTTAACGCTGTTTTAGAAGATAAGGATGGTTCTTTATGGGTAGGTACATTTGGAGGTGGGTTAAACCATATCAATTTAGAAACTAATAAAAGTGAATATTATGCTATAAAAGCTAAAAGTATTGGTCGGCCAAATAATGGAGTTAAATCTTTAGGTGATGATGGAAAGGGAAATTTATGGGTAGGTACTTTAGATGGTTTAAGTTTATTTAATAAAGCAAATAAACAATTTAAATATTTTAGCTTTCCTGTTAAAGATGGAAAGTTTAGTGAAAACCTTATTTTAACCGTATTACCTGATAATGATGGTGTTTGGGTAGGTACTAATGGTGGTGGACTAAGGTTTGTTAGGCCAAACGGAGAATCTCCTGTATACCTACGGAAAAATACAGAGCAACTAGCTATCAATCGATTTAAAAAACCACAAAATTTTTTAAATATTAGAGATGTAGTTCCAAACGGCTATTTTTCTTATTTAAGTTCTCCAAACCTAAGTTTTCTGAGCGATAATTTTGTAACTGCCCTATTAAAGGATGAAAATAACAATTTGTGGATTGGAACTCAAAACGGTTTAAATTTTTATGATACAAGTTTAGGTAAACTCACTAAGCTCTATAAAAAGGTTAGAGATACTAAGTTTCAATTAAGCAACAATAACATAACAACCCTTTATCAAGATTCAAAAAAAAGATTTTGGATAGGTACAGAAGGGGGGGCTTAAATTACTTTGATAAAAAATCAAAAAGATTTTATGTTATAGATAAGAAATTAGGCTTAGAAGATGATGTTGTACACTCTATTGTAGAAGATAGTAAACAAAATATTTGGATAAGTACTGATGTAGGCATGTTCAAACTCAGTTTCAAGAAGTTTTCATTGCCCTTTAAAAAAGAAGATATAGAGATTACAAATTATTCTGCAAATGATGGCTTAATTAGTAATCAGTTTTCAACGCTTGCAGCTGTAAGGCTTAAAACCAATGAACTACTGTTTGGCGGAATGAATGGATTATCCATTTTTTATCCTGAGAAAATCATTAAGAATAAGAAAGCACCTAAAGTTGTTCTTACAGAAATACTAATTAATAATAAAGCAGTTAAAATTAACGGTGATGATTCTCCTTTATCAAGGTCTATTTCTGAGTTAAAAGAAATAACCGTTGATTATAATCAAGCTAATATAAGTTTAAAATATGCTGCACTTAATTTTATAAATCCAGAAAATAATCAATATGCTTATAAACTTGAAGGATTTTCTGTTAATGAAGATTGGCAACTAACCGGAAAACAGCGAGTTGTAAATTTTGCAAACCTTGCACCTGGTTCTCATTTGTTTAAAGTTAAAGCTTCTAATAATGATGGCGTTTGGAGTAATGAGGTTACAAATCTTAAGATAATTGTTTTGCCACCTTGGTGGTTAACATGGTGGGCATATCTGCTTTATGCTGCAATCATAGTTTTAGTATCAAGTATAATTATTAATTTCTTACGAAATAGAGCTCGGTTAAAACGTGATTTATATCTAGAACATTTGCAAAATGAAAGGCAACAAGAGCTTTATCAAATGAAATTGAACTTTTTTACTAACATTTCTCATGAAATAAGAACTCCATTAACATTAATATTAGGGCCATTAGAAAGGTTAATATCTGGAGATAACCATCCTAAATTTATTAAACAGCTAGAGCTTATAAAAAATAATGCAGATAGATTAATGAAATTAGTTACCGAGCTTCTTGACTTTAGGAAGGCAGAAGAAGGGCATATGAGGATATATTGTAGTTACCAAGATATAATCCCTTTTTCAAAAGATATTTATGAATCTTTTAGAAACTTAGCCATAGATAGGAACATAGATTATCAATTTGTTGCACCTAAAGAACCAATTTTTCTGTATTTTGATAAAAATCAGTTAGAAAAGGTGATTTTTAATTTGCTATCTAATGCTTTTAAGTTTACGCCAGATAATGGTTGTATAAAAGTTGAGATAGCTTACCAAGAAGGAAATAAAGATTGGATAGAAATTAAAGTTACTGATACGGGAAAAGGAATACCAGAAGATTTCCAGAATAAACTTTTTGATAGTTTTTTTCAGGTTGATGATAGAGGGCATCAGAATATTGGTAGTGGTATAGGTTTAGCATTATCAAAAAGTATTATAGAACTGCATAGAGGTAAAATTAGAGTTTCTAGTAAGCAGGCTGAAAATAAGCTTACTGTTTTCACCATAGAGCTCAGAACTGGAAAGAATCATTTAGCAGAATCAGAAGTTGTTTCAGAATCTGCATACATAGAGAATTATCAAAAATCTTTCATGCCTTATCATGTACCAGCTTATAGCCATGATGAAGCAGAGGTGTCAAACCAAAATAAAAAGTATAAATTATTAATTGCAGAAGATAATGATGAGGTTAGAGGTTTAATAGCTGATACTTTAAGAGATGAGTATGAAATAGTAGAGTTTACAAATGGTCAATTAGCCTTGGATTACATGCAAGAAGAAATTCCAGACTTAATTATTAGTGATATCATGATGCCCGGTTTAGATGGGTTACAACTTTGCGAGAAAGCAAAATCATCAGAAAGTACGAGTCATATTCCTTTTATTTTACTTACAGCCAGAGCTTCAGTAGCTCATCAAGTAGATGGTTTAAGTATAGGGGCTGATGCCTACATCTCTAAGCCTTTTAGTTTGCAAATATTATTGTTAAATATTAGGAATCTACTAAAAGCTCAAGAGGTGATGCGGGAAAAATTTAGTCAGCAAGTAATTTTACAGCCAAGTAATACTGCTATAACATCTCCGGAAGAAAAATTTATTCAAAAACTGATACACATTATTGAAGATAAAATGGGTAATCCAGAATTTGATGTTAATGAATTAGTAAATGAAATAGGGATGAGCAGGACTGTTCTTTATAAAAAAGTTCAAACACTTACCAGTTATTCTGTAGCAGAATTAATTAAACAAATGAGATTAAAAAAGGCAGCAGAGCTTTTTAAAATTTCTACTTTCTCTATTGCAGAGGTTGCGTATATGGTAGGCTTTAACGATAGAAAACATTTTAGTAAAGAATTTAAAAAACAATATCAATTATCTCCTTCTGAATTTTTACAGTCTGTTAAACAAACAGATTAATTAAGCTCATGTAATAAAGGTTGAAAATATTTTTATCCACACTTTTCTTAAGTCTCTTATCATCCATCAAATTTTTTCAATAAGTAGGAGGGGATTTTAAAAATCCCTTTTTTTATGCCTTTAAGTACGTTTAACACCTCAATTACGTACAGATGAATCCCTCTGCTTTTTCATTATCTATACATCTTTGTGCTGTTGCCAGTCTTGTGTAACACAACCAAATTATTAAACCAAACTTATTCAAATGAAAAGTCTTTACAAGAAGAAAAATTTCAAGTGCGGTATCCTATTAACTTATTTTAAGCGAAGCCTATGCTTAATGTTATGTTTAATAACAGTAGAAGTTTTAGCACAAAATAAGGTAGTAACAGGAACCGTGAAAGATGCAACAGGCTTAACCCTTCCAGGTGTAAGTGTATTAGTGAAAAATTCTACTAACGGAGTGATAACCGGAGCTAATGGAGAGTTTTCTATTAGAGTACCTAATGAACAAGCCGTATTAGAATTTAAGTATTTGGGTTTTCTCTCTCAACAAATTACGGTAGGAAACCAATCTGTCATACAAGTAGTACTTGTAGAAAGTGTAAATAATTTAAATGAAGTAGTTGTAGTAGGATACGGAGAACAAAAAAAGGCAACTTTAACAGGTGCTGTTAGTACTATTCAAACTAAAGAAATTTTGCAATCTCCAGTAGCTAATGTTACCAATAGTTTGGCAGGACGTTTAACTGGTGTTACAACTGTACAAGCTAGCGGACAACCTGGAGCTAACGGCTCGGTTATTAATATTAGAGGTGCAGCTACTTATGGTAATTCATCTGCAATAGTAATAGTAGATGGTATAGAAAGACCCGATTTTGGACAATTAGACCCTAATGAAATAGAATCAATCTCTGTTTTAAAAGATGCTTCATCAACGGCAATTTTTGGTATCAGAGGAGCTAACGGGGTTATTTTAGTAACTACAAGATCAGGTAAAGTAGGTAAACCAGTAGTGAGTTATTCAGGTAATGCCAGTATACAAACCTATACAGGAATCCCCAAGGCTTTAAGTGCTTATGATAATGCACTCCTTATTAATGAAGCTAATAGGAATGACAATTTAACCGAGACATGGACAGCAGAAGAACTACAGAAATTTAAAGATGGTTCAGACCCATTAGGTTATCCCAACGTAAATTGGTTTGATTATGTGACAAAAAATATTATCCGCAAACACAACATAATCTACAAGTAAGTGGGGGTACAAAAGTTATTAAGTATTTTGCTATGGTTGGATATCTTTATGAAGGAGGTATCTTTAAGGAATTTGATTCTCCTTTTGGCATAAAAAGCACACCAGATTACAATCGTACCAATCTTCGTTCAAATTTAGATATCACATTATCAAAAAATTTAACTGTTGGTGTTATACTAGGTGGTAGGCTACAAAAACGTTATCAACCTTCTGGTTTACAGTCGAACTCTTTTTCTTATGATAACGTAGAGGGAATGATTTCTAGAATCTTACAAACACCTTCTTTTGCTTATCCTATTATGCTACCTGATGGTAGAATAGCTCAAAACCCGTCTGTAGGTACTAATATCTGGAATCCGCTTGCTGTTTTAACCAGATGGGGAACCCGAAATGATGATTTTAATGCTGTAGAAAGTACTTTTAACATAAATTATAATTTAGGGTCTTTAGTAAAAGGCTTAAGTTTTAAAGCCAATTTAGGTTATGACTCTTATTTTAATAGTACAACCAGAAGAAATGCCAATTGGGCGGCTTATGTTTATGATAGAAGGACAGGAGATGTTACTTTATCACCAGACAGACAAAGAGACGAGCCCCTAAGTGGCTTATTAGTAAGTTATGATGGTAGAATAAGTTCTAATTTACAAGGAGGGCTTTACTACAATAGATCTTTTGGAAAACACACAGTTACAGCATTAGCATTAGGTACTCGTCAGCTTGTAAAGAGTCCAGGCTCTAGTCAAACAACAGCTCCGCCATCTGCTTCACAAGGTGTAGTAAGCAGGGTTACTTATAATTATGATAACAGATACTTTGCAGAATTTAATGCAGCTTACAATGGTTCTGAGAACTTCCCGATAGGATTACAATATGGTTTCTTTCCCGCGGTTTCTGCCGGTTGGACTATTACCAACGAAGATTTTATGAAAGATATATCATGGCTTAACCTTTTAAAAATAAGAGGTAGTTATGGTATTGTAGGTAATGATAATTTATCTATTGACGGGACAAATCAAAGATTTTTGTTTTTGGAGAATTATGGGACCGCTTCTGGAGGAACTTCTTTTAATCCTGCATGGTCAAGACCAAATAACGGTGTTCAATTTGGTAACCCCAATTCTATTACTAATAATTTGGTTTCCTTTATCAGTTCTGTAGGTAACCCTAATATTACTTGGGAAAAAGGTAGAAAAAGAAATATTGGTATTGATGCCTCATTTTTAAAAGAATCTATCAGGTTAACATTTGATTTATTTGATGAGAAAAGAACAGATATTTTAACTGCAAGACAATCGGGATTACAAACTTATGGTGAAATTTATCCAAGATTAAATATTGGAGAAGTTTATAACAAGGGTTATGAAATTGAGTTAGATTATCAAAAACGAACCGGACAGTTTAAGTATGGTTTAACTACCCAATTATCTTTTGCTAGAAATAAAGTTATTAATAGGGATGAACCACAAGGTAGACCAGAATACCAAAAACAAGAAGGTAAAAGACTAGGTCAGTTCTTTGGTTTTGTTACGGATGGTTTTTATGACTCTCAAGAAGAAATTGATAACTCTCCAAAAAATTTATTAGGAACATCTATTCCGGGAGATTTAAAATATATAGATGTAAATCAAGACGGAGTAATTACTAATGATGACCAAACTGCTATAGGTTACTCTCGTACTCCTGAATATACTTATAGCGTAACCCCAAGGTTAGCATATAAAGGGTTCTCTTTATCGGTACTATTTCAAGGTGTTGCCAATGTAAGCTCAAATGTAATTTTAACAGAACAAAACAATGGTCAACAAATGTATGGTATACAGTTGGGCAGATGGACACCAGAAACCGCTGCTACAGCAACTTGGCCGGCATTACATTCTAGAGGAAATCCTTATGTAAATTACAGGTTAAATGATTTTATCTTACAAGATGCTAGTTATTTAAAAATTAGAAATGCAGAGCTTTCTTGGAATGTTCCTGCAACGTGGTTAAAGAAAGCTAAAATCTCATCTTTAAGATTGTTTTTAAACGGACAGAACTTACATACATGGACAAAATTCCGTATGTATTTAGATCCAGAAAACATCAATTTATCTAACACCTCGTTTTCTGTACAGTCTCTGTATCCATCATCCCGTATTTACAATTTTGGTTTAAACATTCAATTATAATTCTGTAATGATGAAAAATTTTAAAATTATAGTATCCATCGTTATACTTTTAACAGCTACTTCTTGCGAGAAGAACTTTCTCGATAGAGCACCTGGAGTAGCCTTATCAGAGGAAAAAGTATTTAGTGATCCTGTTTTGGCTTCTCAGTTTGCAAATAATGCATATAACTTTTTAGTAGATGATTATGCAAGGTTTAACAACCACAGAGGTACAACATCACAAGCTTCAGATGAAGCGGTTTCTGGTAATACCGATGTTTCTATCAGAACATTAAATCAAGGTCTATTTCATGATCATTATGAAAGAGGAGGTTCTGCTTTAAATGATATTGGTGGAATATGGGAAAGAGCATACGCCGGTATAAGAATTACCAATGTAATGCTAGGGAAAATGTCTACAGTGCCATGGACACCCAATCAAGATCCTACAAGGATAGAAGGAGAAATGAAGTTTATAAGAGCGTTTTTATATTTTGAATTGATAAAAAGATTTGGTGGTGTACCGATTGTAGACAAAGCTCTTGAAATTACCGATAATGCTGATTTACCTAGAAATACTTATCAAGAATGTGTAGACTTTATAGTGGCAGATTTAGACCAAGCTATAACTAATTTACCACCTTCTTATGATAATGCTAGTTATGGAAGGGCTACAAGTAGAGCTGCCATGGCCTTAAAATCAAGAGTATTATTATATGCAGCTAGTGCCTTACATAATACCTCAAATGATTTAAATAAATGGAAAGCCGCTGCTGATGCTGCTAAAGCTTTAATGGATTTAAATGCATTTACCTTACATCCTACTTATAGCGAAATCATGAATGTAGCAGAGTCTCCAGAATATATCATGATTAAAATAAGAGGTCCAAGAGCTATAGATGGGATGCTACTAGATTTCATCATGTCTCCAGGTTCTGGTGGTGCACAGGGTTCTATGAATCCTACCCAAAACCATGTGGATATGTATGAAATGCAACTTACCGGTAAACCTATTACTGATGCAACCTCTGGATATAATCCTGCTAATCCATATGCAGGTAGAGATCCAAGATTTTACGCCAATATTCTTTATAATGATGCGCCTTGGCAAGGAAGAAGAATGCAGATGTGGAATAATGGTAATGATTTTAGAGAGAATAATATCATTTATACAGCCACCAGATATTACTGCAGAAAAATGTGGCCAGAAGTTTATACCAGAAATACAACGGCAAGAGCACTCTTTAATTATATCTTTTTTAGATATGCAGAGGTGCTATTAAACTATGCCGAAGCACAAAATGAATTTTTAGCAGCACCAGATAATACGGTTTATAATGCTATAAATACTATTAGAGCAAGGGTTTCTATGCCAAATCTTCCTTTAGGATTAACAAAAGCTCAAATGAGAGAAGCTATTAGACATGAGAGAGCTGTAGAACTAGCTTTTGAAGATTTTAGATGGTATGATATTATGCGTTGGAAAATAGGTGTAGAAGTCATTAATAAGCCTGTTATGGGGATGAATGTGGTAAGAAATTCTAATGGCTCTTTTACTTATAATCCTATTGTTTTACCAAGCATCTACCAAAGAACTTTTGCTGATTATATGCACCTGTATCCAATTCCAAGAACAGAGATATTTAAAAGTAAGGGTGTTCTTACTCAGAATCCTGGATGGGAATAGGTTGTAAACTTTAAACTTAAATAAGATGAAATCAAAATATAAACATATCATTTCTCTTCTTCTATTGCTGGGGGCTGCTTTTAGCAACTTTGCTCAAAATAAAGAAGAAAAAATTACCATATCTGGTAAGATAAAAGATTCTAAAAACAATCCTATAAGTGGTGTTAGCATCATTATCCAAGAGAAAACAACAGGTGTGATGTCTGATGATAATGGCGCATTTTCTTTAGAGACAGACGCAACTAATCAAATTATTTTTACTAAACCTGGCTTTAATACCTTAAGAAAATCTGCAGTAGAGTTACAAGATGCTCAGGTAATACTAAATCGTAGTTTAATAGATGCTAGTGATGATGATGACGTATTTATACCTTTCGGAGTTAGGAAAAAAGAGAAGTTACAGCAACCATTAATACAATTAAAGGCGATGCTTTACCTCAACTTCCATCATCAACCCTAAATAACGTTTTAGCAGGCAGATTATCGGGATTACATATTCAACAGACAGGCACAAGACCAGGTACAGATGATGCTACATTTTTAATCAGAGGAAGGTCTTCTTTTAACAGCTCGCAAGCACCTCTGGTATTGGTTGATGGTGTAGCTAGGGATTTTGTTGATATGGATTTGAATGAGATTGAAGGAATAAGCGTTTTAAAAGATGCAGCTTCTTTGGCTTGGTATGGTATGAATGCTGCTAATGGTGTTATTTATGTAACTACAAAAAGAGGAAGTGCTAGTAAAACAAAAGTAACTTTTGATGTTCAAGGAGGTTTGCAAACCCCGGTAAATTTAATCAGTCCTTTAAATTCATTTAATTATGCTACTTTATTTAATGAAGCTCAAGTAAATGATGGTAATACTCCTCAATATAATCAAACTGTTTTAGACGCTTATCGTGATGGAACAGATCCTTTCAAATATCCAAATGTTAATTTTCCGAATTTGTTTATCAAAAAATCTGCTCCTGTACAACGTTATGTAGCTACTGTAAGCGGTGGGAATTCTTTTGCTAAATACTTTACTCATGTAAGCTTCTTTAATCAGGATGGCTTATATGGTGGCGGAGAAAATATCAGTTACAATGCAAATACTAATTTTAAAAGGTACAATTTTAGAACTAATCTAGACATCCGTGTGAACAAAAGTTTAGATGTTGCCTTGGATGTTGGTGGTAGAGTTAATGATTTACGTTACCCTAGAGATGGGAACGGCGGTTTTTTATCGGCTGTTTTCGGAACTCCTTCTAATGCATTTCCTATTTATAATGCCGATGGTACTTACGGTGGAAGTGCACTTTTTAGAAATAATCCACTAGGAATGATACAAGCTAGAGGAAACAGAACAGACTTATATCGTACTTTATTAGCCACCTTAAATGTTAAACAAAAATTAAACTTTATCACAGAAGGGTTATCGGCAAATGTTTTTTATACCTATGATGTTACTGGCTTGTATCAATCTGGGTTTGATGAATCATATGAAGTTTATCAATTAGAAAATGATGGTTCGTATACGCGTTTCGGAAATCAATCCCCAATTGCATACTCAAACTCAGTTTTTAATAGTAATATAAGAGCTAATGAGTTCTGGGGAGGGTTTGATTATATCAGGGGTTTTGGTAAACACAATGTTAATTTTAGTACTCGTTTCCAAAGAGCCGTTAGTGCAGCGCCTGGGCGTTTAGATAATAAGACAGAGCAATTAGCTAATAGATTATCATATAACTATAAACAAAAGTATTTTGCTGATTTTATTGCTACCTATGGCAGTTCTGAAAATTTCTTGCCTGGCAATAGGGCAGGATGGTTTCCAGCTATTTCAGCCGGATGGATAGTTACAGAGGAAAACTTTCTTAAAACTTTCAAAGCTTTAGATTATTTTAAACTGAGAGGTTCATACGGCATTGTAGGTAATGATGCTTTAAGTACATCAAGAAAATTTGCTTATAGAAATTATTTTTCAAGAGGTGGTACTCAAACTTTCTTTGGAACCGGTTACTCTAATGTGCCTTCTACTTACGAGCAAGAGTTAGGAAACCCATTATTAACTTGGGAAAGAGCTAAAAAAGCAAGTCTAGGTTTTGATGCCTACATGTTTAAACAAGTAGTTTCTATTAGCGCAGACTATTTTCAAGAAAATAGAGAAAAACTACTCACTACTGATTTACTACCTAGAATTATTGGCCAAAATTTGGTTGCAGTTAATGAAGGTGAAGCAAGCTTTAAAGGTGTAGAAGGAACAATCAACATCCGCAAAACTTTTAATAAAGTAACTGTTGGGCTATTTGGTAATTATACTTATGTGAAAAGCCAGGCAGATGCTTTAAACGAACCTGCTAACATACCATCCTATCAAAGAAATATTGGTAAGCCTATTGGTGGTGTTGATGTTGGAGGCTCTGTTACCAAGAGTTTTCTTATAGCAGAAGGGCTTTTTCAATCTCAAGCAGAAATAGATGCAGCACCTGTACAGCGTTTTTCTGCATTGGTTAAGCCAGGTGATATCCGCTACCGCGATATGAATAATGATAAAGTAATAGATAATCTTGACTTTGTTACTACAGATTATACCAATATTCCAACTTCTTATTTTGGTTTCGGAACTTCTATCAACTATAAGAACTTCGATTTTTCAGCCCTTTTTCAAGGTGTTGGAGGCAGAACAATCCAAATAAATGATTTAGTAAACGCTGGTTCAAATAATACAGGTTACATCAATCAGTTTAGTGTTGATAGATGGACACCAGAAACATCCGCTACTGCAGCTTATCCAAGATTAACCCTTGCGAATAGAGGTAATAATGTTCAAAATTCTACTTTTTGGTTACGTTCTGGTGATTTTATTAAGTTAAAGCATGCAGAAATAGGTTATACTATTTCTCCTCAAGTACTTAAAAAGTTGAAGTTATCCTCTATGAGGGTTTATGTAAGTGGTTTTAATCTACTTACGTTTGATGATTTAGATTTACCTATTGATGCTGAAATACCAGAAGCAGGTTATAACTCATCATATCCCTACCTAAGAACCTATTCGCTAGGCTTAAATCTTAAATTTTAATTGTAAGCAGATGAACAAGACATTTAAAAATATAATATATATCATGCTAGCTGCTACAGTAGCAACTGGTTGTAAAGAAAGCTTTTTACAAGATGGTACCACTACAGATGGTGCTATAACCGGAGATCAAGTTTGGGCTAATGATGCTTATGCTAGGGGAGTTTTAAATACTGCGTATTTATCTCTTCAAGATGGTTATAATATTGATGGAAATGGTGCTTTATTAGCTTCTGGTAGTGACGAGGCTGTTAATTCTAACGTAGGTTCTTCCATTAATATCTTTAATAATGGTACTTGGAGCCCCGTTAGAACCGTTGATGAACAATACTCAACACTTTATACAGGTTTAAGAAGGGTAAATCTTTTTTTAGAAAATGTAGATAGAGCTGTGATTATACCAGTTGATGGTTTAACAGAGCAGGCAGATAAAACACGTTTAAAAGGAGAAGCTCTTTTTTTAAGAGCCATGTTTCATTTTGATTTGGTGAAAAGATACGGAGGTGTCATCTTAGCTACTCGTGTTTTCGATAGGTTAGAAGATTTAGACCAGCCAAAGAACACATTTCAAGAATGTGTTGATCAAATTATTAAAGACTGTGATTCTGCTATGGTTAAATTACCAGAATGGACACAGTCTTGGAGTGCTGCTAATCGTGGAAGAGCAACTAAGACCGCAGCGATGGCATTAAAAGCAAGAATGCTATTGTATGCGGCAAGCCCTCTCAATAATCCTAATAATGATTTAGCAAAATGGCAAGCTGCTGCAGATGCTGCAAAAGCATTAATAGATTTAAATAGACATAGCCTTCAAGCTAGCTATGTATCTATTTTTAATTATAATCAAGCGCAATACAACAATGAAGTAATCTTTGCTACTCAAGCCACCAACCGTAATGATATAGAAACCTTTAATGCGCCAATCAGTTTTGATGGGGCAAGTGGAAGAACAAACCCTACGCAAGAAATGGTTGATGCTTTTGGTATGGCAAACGGTAAGCCTCTTACAGACCCTACATCTGGTTATAATCCTAACAGCCCCTATACAGGAAGAGATCCAAGGCTAGATCTTAATATCAATTACAATGGCAGAGTATTTAAAGGCAGAGCAGTTGAAACTTTTGTTGATGGTAGAGATGGTTTAAATAGAAATGTAAATGCTACAAAGACAGGTTATTATATGCGCAAATTCTTAAGCGAAGCGGCTACCTGGAATCAAGCATCTAACAGTAATGTGAGAAGACCTTGGGTTATTTTACGTTATGCAGAGGTTCTGCTAAACTATGCTGAAGCTTTAAATGAGGCACAGGGCCCTGTAGCTGGTGTATATACTTATTTAAACCAAGTTAGAAGAAGACCAGGTGTTAATTTACCTCTTTTAGTAGCAGGTTCTCCAACTTTATCAAAAGAACAGATGAGAGATTTGATACATAACGAAAGACGTGTTGAGCTATGTTTTGAAGGTCACCGTTTTTATGATGTAAGAAGATGGAAAAAAGGCGAAACAGAATTTAACAAGCCAGTAAGTGGTATGCGTATCACCAGACAAGCAAACGGTTCTTTTACTTATGAAAGGTTTATCGTAGAAAACAGGATTTTCACCAGCAAAAATTATTTATTTCCTTTCCCTTTAGTAGATATCAATAGGCAACCTGCATTAGTTCAAAATCCCGGATGGACAAATTAGTATTAATTGGTTAATGTTCATTCTTAAAGTAGTAAAGGTTAGGTGCAGTGCATCTAGCCTAACTACTTAATTAAATAGCAATTTATTATCAAACCTTGCATAAGTAAACCTTATCAAGTTATTCTTTAACAAATTATATGAGAAAGTTACTCGCCATTTTATGTGTTTTATGTTTAGTGCAGCCTATCAAGGCTCAAGATGGGCTAATACAAAACATATCTTCAAGAAAAAAAATAAGTTTAAACGGTCGATGGAATTACGTTTTAGACCCTTATGAGAATGGTTTTTATGACTATAGAAGAAAGCCTTTTGATGAATCTAACAGTAAAACTGGTGGTTATTATGATGATAAAACAGAGGTTGATAAATCAGAGTTGATAGAATATAATTTTGATTATGAGCCCACTTTAAATGTACCTGCTGATTGGAATTCGCAAGCAGAAAAACTTGCTTTTTACGAAGGTACGGTATGGTATCGTCGTTTATTTAGTGCTAAGCCAATAAATGGTAAAAAGTATTTACTCTATTTCGCTGCCGTAAACTATGAAGCACATGTTTATTTAAACGGTAAAAAATTAGGTATTCATAAAGGTGGCTTTACGCCTTTTCATTTTGATGTTACGGACTTGCTAAAATCAGGCGAAAATTCTGTTGTTTTAAAAGTAGATAATACCCGAAGAAAAGAAGAAGTACCTACTATTAATACAGATTGGTGGAATTATGGCGGTATAACTCGCGATGTTTATTTAGCAGAATTGCCTGATACTTATATACATGATTATAAGATACAGTTAGCTAAAAATAATGCGCAAGAGTTAGAGGGTTTTGTTCAGTTAAAAGGAAGTAATAAGAGTCAAAAACTTAATATCCAAATACCTGAAGCTAAACTTAATATCAATGTCCAAACCAATAACAATGGTTATGCGGCCATAAAAATTCCTATAAAAAAATTGCAATACTGGTCTCCAGAGAGCCCTAAGTTATATCAAGTAAAAATTATAGCTAATACGGATACCGTAGCAGATAAAATTGGTTTTAGAACCATACAAACCTCTGGTAAAGATATTTTACTTAATGGTAAATCTGTTTTTTTAAGAGGTATTTCTATACATGATGAAAATCCAATGGTTGCAGGTCGCCCGCGTTCTACCGGTGATTTAAGGATGTTACTGAATTGGGCTAAAGAACTCAACTGTAATTTTGTAAGACTTGCTCATTATCCTCATAATGAAGAAATGCTACGTCTTGCAGATGAGATGGGGCTAATGGTATGGGCAGAAGTGCCAGTTTATTGGACAATAGAGTGGGAAAATCCTGATACCTATGCTAATGCAAAAGGACAATTAACAGATTTAATAACACGTGATAAAAATAGAGCAAGTGTTATCATCTGGTCTGTTGGTAATGAAACACCTTTAAGTAACCCAAGACACAAATTTATGGGGAATTTGGTAGATGTTGCCAGAAATAATGATAATACCAGATTAGTGGCTGCCGCATTAGAATTACATCGTGATGGTAACCGTGTTATTATTGATGATGTTTTAGGAGCAAAGCTAGATTTAGTAAGTTTTAATGAGTACGCAGGTTGGTATTGGGGTGGTACACCTAAGGAAATTACCAAATACTATTTTGATATAAAATACGATAAACCTGTGGTTATATCAGAATTTGGCGGAGATGCTTTGGGTGGTTTCCATGCAGATGCTGAAACTAAATTCTCTGAAGAGTATCAAGAAGCTCTTTATGAAAATCAGTTTAAAATTCTTAAAAAGATTGATGCTTTAAGAGGAATGACGCCTTGGATTTTAGTTGATTTTAGATCGCCTAGAAGACCTCATCCTATTTATCAGAATTTCTGGAACCGTAAAGGGCTTATTTCAGAAACGGGTAAAAAGAAGAAAGCGTTTTATACGCTTTATAATTTTTATGAAACTATAAAAGGACTATACAAATAGTCCTTTTTCTAACCCTTATAAACTTAAATTATTACAACATGAAGAAAAAATTACTTTTAATTGGTGCTATGTTACTAGCAGGGAGTATTGCTTTTTCCCAAGGTTTTACATCCGGTAATTTGGTAGTGTACCGCTACGGTAATGGTGCTACTTATACCAACGGAGAATTAGTGCCAGTTTTTTTAGATGAGTATAATACATCCGGAAATTTAGTTAAAACTAGAGCAGTACCAACAGTAACTAATGGAGTAAACAAAGGTTTAACAGGTCTATTAAAGCTAGCAGCAACTGGTAAATATCAAGAAGAGGGTGCATCTACTTTGTCTCAAGATGGTAAATACATTACAATTTTTGGCTATAATGCCGCAGTAGGTTCTACAGCACCAAATGCCGCAGACGGTTTAGTGGTAGGTGTAATAGCAGCAGATGGAAGTTTAAATACTACAACTACACTTTCAAGCGACCCCACAACAGGTTTAGGAGCACCGCGTTCCGCAGTGATTGATGGTACAAATATCTGGGCTAATGGCTTTACTAACGGTGTTCAATACACTACTTTAGGATCAACCAGCTCAACAAGAATAAGTGTAAATCAAAATGCTCCTAGAACTTTAAGTATTATAAATAATAGCTTAATAGCTCCAATTGGCACATTCTCTACTTTAGCTTATGCATCTCCATTGCCAACAACATCTACAACTTTTATAACAAGAGCAGGCTTAGGTAGTGGTGTAACTATAAATCAGGTAATTGAGTTTCAGCTAGGCACAAGAAGGTTGATGTATGCTGTTGATGATGCAACGGGTACCATAAGAAGATACTATACCAACTCTACTAATACAGATTGGATTTCTTTTGGAACTAATATAAGCTCAAGTCCAAATACTGATTTAGTTAAAAGTATTACCGGAGTGTTAAATGTAGTAGGGGCCAATACAGAAATTACTTTGTATCTCACTACTTGGGGTAATGATGGTACCGGAACAGGTTCTTCTAGATTAATTACTTTTAAGGATACCTACCTAACACCAACCGGAGCTCCTGCTGCGCCTACAGCAACAACAGCTGTAACAACTTTAGCAACAGCGCCTGCTGGCACAGTATTTAGAAGTGTTACCATGGCGCCACAGGGAAGTAGTGCCATAGGTACAGCAACCTTACCTGTTAGTTTAGTTTCTTTTCAAGGAAAAAAAGTAGAAAGTGGCATTCAGCTGAGTTGGGTAACTTCTTCTGAACGTAATAATTCATATTTTGATATTATGCGTTCTAGCGATGGTAAAAAGTTTGAAAAAATCAAAGCTATAGATGGAAATGGAAACTCTAATAACAAAATTACTTACAGTTTTACAGATGAAAATCCAGTAATAGGAACAAACTACTATCAATTAAAGCAAATTGATTTTAACGGATCTTTTAGCCTATCTGATATAATCGCTGTTCAATCTGGTTTAGAGATAGCTGATTTGAAAGTCTTTAGTAGGCAAAATTCAGACGAATTAGAAGTCATTATTCATTCAGCTCATTTTACCAATGCTGATCTTATCATAACAGATTTAACAGGAAGAAAAATTAAAGAAACCTCTCTTAAGCTTTCTAAAGGGAATAATTCTTTTACGATACCTGTAAATGCTAAAAATGTACTCGTAGTAACCTTAAAAACTGCAACAGGAAACATCAGTAAGAAGATTATTAAATAAATATACAAAGCGGAGATAATCATATTCTCCGCTTTGTTTTAATGCAATAAATATGAGATGCTTACTTTTTTTTCTGTATATATTTTTCGGAGGGCATTTGTTTGCACAATCTGTTTATCCTAAGAAAATCAAGATTAGCAATTATCTATTCGGACAAAATGCATGGGAAAGAAGTGGAATTTTTAAGGTTCAAGAGTTTGTAAAAGATGTTCAGTATCAAACCATAAGAATTGGGGGTAATGGGTATGAAAATGCAGGTTTTATCAATAAAGAAGCTATAAAGTTAATTGATTATGTAAGATCTGTAGGTGCAGAACCTATTTTGCAAATGCCGCGTCAATTTAAAAATAACGACCTAGCTTTTAAAGCCATTACTTATATCAATGGAGAAAACAAAAAGGGAGTTAAGTTTTGGAGTATCGGTAATGAACCTGATCACAAAAATCAGTTTGCAAAACCAGAAGAAGTGTATGATTATTTTACAAAAATTAGCGAGCAAATAAAAAGATACGATGCCAATGTAAAAATTATTGGGTTTGATGCTGCTTCTTTCACTCCTGATTATCATAACAGGCTGCTTGGTGGCGATTTAGATTTAACTGGTAAAATATCAGGTAAAGACTATTATTATTTAGATGTAGTTTCGTTTCATCATTACAAATTTAAAGATATCAGCAGGTTTGAAACTGATGTAAAAGATTTAAAGCAGAAGCTCTATGTTCTAAATAAAAATAGAGCAAAAAAGCATCATTTAACTTGGGCTATTACAGAGTTTAATTCGCATTGGTTGGTAGATAAGAAGTTAGAAGAAGATTATCAGCCTTATACTTTTTATAATGGACAAATGTTTGCCGAATTATACGATTTAGGCATGCGAGAGCAAGCTTTTACCATTTGCCCTTGGAGTATTTTAGAAGGAGGTGCAGATAGAGAAGGAACAGACCTGAGTATGTTTGATTTTTTAAATAATCAATATTTAAAAAGGTCTAATTATTACCATACTTGGTTATTGTCTCGTTACAAGCGAGCTTATTACTTACCACATCAAGAAAGCCAGAAAGAAATAGTAGTTATTCCTATGGGAGATAAAGAAGGAATGACAGTAATGTTACTTAATAAAAGTAAGCAGAAAGCATTTGAATATCATTTACAATTTAATAGGAAAAAAACAAATAAACATGTGAGTATAAATATAGCAGCTGGTTTAGCTAAAAACTATCAATCTGCTATTTCGCCTCAAACTACACACATGCTAGTATTTGATAAACGTGGAAATTTATTGAAAAATTCAGTTACTCTGCTTTAGATGAGCGTTTAATGAAAGCTCCGGAAGAGCGTAAACTAATTAAAACTAATGATTAACATTTTAAAGTACGTTTAAGCCCTTAATTAAGGAAAAAAGACACCCTTTAACCCCAATTCTAAAATAGAAATTTGTAATAGAAAAAATGGTAAAACCATTATAAACCAATTTAAAACCAATTACTAATACCAACTCTGTTGCTTAGTATGATAAATTAAATGATTATGAGAAAAGTACTTTTATACATCTCTTTCCTAATGTTGGCAACAACAGCGTGTAAGAAAAATACAGTAGAGAAACCTATTGTAGTTGAGCCTCCAGTAGTTACACCTCCTACATCAACAGAAAAAATTAAAGATGTAGCTAATTTTAAATTTGGTGCAGCTGTAAAATCAGATTTGATTAAAGGAGAAAGCGCTTATAACAATACTTTTAAAGGAGAGTTTAATCAGCTTTCTGCAGAGTATGAGATGAAAATGAATTTCATTTGGACAGCAGAAAACACTTACTTTTTTGCTGATTGCGATTATCTGGTAAATTATGCTCAACAAAACAATATGGATGTACATGGCCATACTTTGTTGTGGTATAAATCTTTTCCAGAATGGTTTAAAAATGCTAATTATGATACAGTTACTTTCGAAAATAAAGTGAAAACTTTTATTCAAACTGTTGTTGGAAGATATAAAGGGAAAATCAAAAGCTGGGATGTAGCCAATGAGATTTTTAATGATAATGGTTCATTAAGAGTAGAATCTCAAATACAAGGAAAATTTAAAGATCCAATCGCTTTTGTAGGTAGATGTTTTAAGTATGCTAACGAGGCAGATCCGGCTGCTAAATTATTTTATAACGATTATAGCGTAGTGTTGGCCGCCGGAAAACGAAGAGCCATGAAGGAAATGGCCGTAAGATTTAAGGAAAGCGGAGTACCAATTCATGGTTTAGGAGACCAATTTCATTATCGTATTTCTACAAACCAAACTCAAATAAGTAACGGATTTGCCGATTTAGTAAGTACCGGCTTATTAATACATATTTCTGAAATAGATATTAAAGTAAATACTAATAATGTAAGTACCTATGTATTAACAGATGCTGATAAACAAAAACAAGCAGAGGTTTATAAAAACATCGTTAAACTTTATAATGCTATACCTGCCAATCAAAAATTTGCTATCACAACGTGGGGAATAACTGATAAATACACTTGGCTTAAAGAAAGTGCAAATGGCTTTAAAGAATATCCATTACTTTTTGATGAATCATATGCTAAAAAGCCTGCTTACTTTGGTTTCCTAGCTGGTTTAAAATAATAAAAACTATATCTAATTATATAAAATGATGAAATACAAATTATCATTAATAGGCATTTTATGTCTAATTTTCTTAACCCATTTATGGGCACAAAATCCTGTTAATTACCACTTGGTAGACGTTAAAAAGTCTAAAGAAGATAGTGTCTGGTTGCAATTTAAGGCAAAAACACTAGACAAGATTCCAAATTTTAAATTTAAAAAAGAGCCAATCTTAAACCAATATGGTAGTTGGAAAGTAAATCAGGTCCAAGCAAGTGGTTTTTTTACAACCAAGCAAATTGATGGTCGTTGGTGGATTATTGATCCAGAGGGTTACCCTTTTATACATAAAGCAGTAGCTGTTTTTAGGCCAGGCTCATCAGACCATCAAAAAGAAATGTTAAAACAGAAATACCAAACAGAAGAGCGCTGGAGAGAAGAAGAGGTTGCTATGTTAAGAAGCTATGGCTTTAATGGAGCCGGAAGCTGGTCTGCGGTAGATTTATTAAGAGCAGCTAAGCAACCCCTGGTTTACACTATTATAATTAGTCCAATGGGGAATTATAGAGAAGAACATATTAAGCGTTTTGGTGGTAAATATAAAGTAGCAGGCTGGCAAAACTATCGTTTTGATTTAGCAATGGTTTTTGATTCTGAGTTTGATGTTCACGTTGAAAAAGCAATTAAAGAAATTGTAAAATATAAAGAAGATAAATATCTCTTAGGTTATTATACCGATAATGAACTTCCTTGGAAAACTGATGCATTAGATATTCACTTAACACAATTAGCCAAAGACGAGGCTGGATATATAGCGGCAAGTAACTGGTTAAATAAACGTAAGGGTAAAACTGCTGGTATAGAAGATATTACAGAAGAGGATAGATTAGCATTCTCAGGCTATTATTTTGAGACCTACATGCAAAAGGTTACAAAAGCTATTAAAAAATATGATCCTAACCACATGTACTTAGGTTGTAGATTCAATCAGCAAAATCGTCAGGAATTAACCAATCCGGAAATTTTTAAGGTTGCTGGTAAGTATATGGATATTATTTCTATTAACCATTACAGAATGTGGGAGCCAGATTCTCTTCAATTACAAAACTGGGGTAAATGGAGCGGTAAACCTTTTTTAATTACAGAATGGTATACTAAAGGAGAAGATTCTGGCTTAAAAAATACCACTGGTGCAGGTTGGATAGTTAAAACGCAGTTAGATAGAGGCTATTTCTATCAGAATTTTGTGAATGAGCTTATTAAAAGTAAAAATTGCGTTGGCTGGCATTGGTTTACTTATCAAGATAATGATCCAAATAATTTAAAGGTAGACTATTCTAATAGAGATTCCAATAAAGGGATTGTAGACTCAGACTTTAATAGGTATCAACCATTATTAAAGCAAATGAAAATCATGAACGATAACGTGTATAATCTTATCAAGTTTTATGATAATCCTAAGAAGGATATTTAAAAACAATATTTATTAATGCTCTTAACAACGAAAGGAGGAACAGCTTTAAAATTTAATATTCACCATTATAAAACCAAAAAGCAATTTTTATGAAAAAAATCATCTTTATTACAGTTATGGGGTTAAGCATCCTAAGCTGTAAAAAAACTATTGAAAACGCTGAAAAATCAGTTAAGCCATCAAATAAAAATATTGCAAATACTAGCGCTCTAGTGGGGAATGAGCGATTACAAACTGCAAATCCTGATGTTAAAGTGGGTGTTGCAATAAGTCTTAGTGATTATACTAATAATTCGCTGTATTCTGATTTAGTTAAGCAAGAATATAACAGTATTACAGCAGAAAATGCCATGAAATTTAGTGCTCTTCAGCCTAATGAGAATAATTTTACAGGTTTAGATAATACGATAATAGAACATGCTGCAATGTACAATGGTAGAAAAAGGATACATGGCCATGCTTTAATATGGTATTTTAGTAATCCATCTTGGATAACTTATGTTGAAAATAATACTCCTCAAGCAGAAAGATATAACAGATTTAAAGGGATTTTAGAAGCGCATATTTCTAAAGTTGTTAAGCATTATGCAAGAGAAAGTATTTATCAAGATGCAAATGGAAAGCCTCTAATGAAATCTTGGGATGTTGTAAATGAGGCTTTTAATGATAATGGTACCTATAGAGGAAGTGGCGATGCAGTTTCAGACAAAGATAAAGACTACAGTGTTTGGTACAGAAATCTTCAGCAAGGCTCTACTGATGAAGAAAAAGGACGCCATCATATAGAATTAGCTTTTAGAGCTGCAAGAAAGGCCGCTAATGAAGCAGGAGATTATGATTTGAAATTATTTTATAATGATTATGGTCATGAATACTCTAAAGCTAAAACCAATGCCATTTATAATTTGGTTAATTATCTAAAGACAAAAACAGAAGGAGGTAAACCTATTATAGACGGTGTAGGCTTGCAATTTCACATGAATTATACCACAAAAACTAAAGATATAGCTGAAAACGCAAACGGAAATATAGAGTATGCCATCCGTAAAATGAAAGAAACCGGATTAAAAGTTCATATTTCTGAACTAGATGTTAGCATCGCAAAAAGAGAAATAAACGGCAGTATAAATAATGACACGACAACAGAGAGTGAGAGAAAAGGAGCGCAGTATTATCGTTATTATTTTGTCCCTCAGGCTTATCGTTCTATCGTACCTGATAATCAAAGATGGGGTATTACTTTATGGAACGTCGGTGATTCTGATTCATGGTTAAATAAGGTTGAAAACAATGGTTTTGCAACTTTATATAATCAATCAAGTTATACAAAAAATATACTTATGAGCGTTTTTATGATGGATTAAAAAATGCTATTACCATATGGGACTAAACTTATCGGGGAGCTGTATAAAACAGCTTCCCTTTTACAATTAATTTAATGAAAAAAACATCTTTATTATTTATTGCGGGCTTATGGAGTAGTCTAGGCTATGCCCAACAAAAAACAATCGATCAAAAAGTAGATTCGGTACTAAACCTCATGACTTTAGAAGAAAAAGCAGGCCAATTAAACCAATATTCTGGTAGAAACGTAACCGGCCCTGTGCATGAGCGAAACGTGAATATGCTTGATGAGATTAGGAAAGGTCATGTAGGCTCTATGTTAAATGTTAAAGGTGCTAAAGTAACCAGAGAAATTCAGCAAGAAGCCATGAAAACAAGGCTTAAAATTCCACTACTATTTGGTTTAGATGTCATACATGGTTATCGGGTTACCTTTCCTATTCCCTTAGCAGAGGCGGCATCCTGGGATTTAGATGCTATTAAGCTATCTGCTCAGGTTTCCGCTCGTGAAGCTGCTGCCGCAGGTCTGCATTGGACATTTGCACCCATGGTTGATATTTCTAGAGACCCACGTTGGGGAAGGGTGATGGAAGGTGCTGGAGAAGATCCCTATTTAGGTTCTTTAATAGCAAAAGCTAGAGTAGAAGGTTTACAAGGCAAAGGTTTTGGAGATTTACAAGCTATTTTAGCCTGTGCCAAGCATTTTGCAGCTTATGGTGCTGCTTTGGCTGGAAGAGATTATAATAGTGTAGACATTAGTAAAAGAGCTCTTTGGGAAATATATTTACCTCCTTTTAAAGCTGCAGTTGATGCTGGTGCAGCCACCTTCATGAATTCTTTTAATGATATCAATGGTATCCCTGCTACCGGAAATAAATATTTACAAAGAGATATTTTAAAAGATAAATGGGGCTTTAATGGTATTATAGTGAGCGATTGGGGTTCTATTACAGAGATGACAGCTCATGGTTATGCCAAAGATTTAAAACACGCCACACAATTAGCAATTACAGCTGGTAATGATATGGATATGGAAAGCCGTGGTTACCGTAAACATCTGGTAGAGCTTGTGCAAGAAGGTAAGATTTCTATAGCTGATGTAGACAATGCGGTGAGAAGAGTTTTGAGAAAGAAATTTGAGCTTGGTTTATTTCAGGATCCTTACCGTTATAGTAATGAAAAAAGGGAAAAACAAGAGCTTAACGCTGATAAAAATAGGCAAGCGGCCAAAGAAGTAGCTAAAAAGAGTATCGTTTTACTAAAAAATGAAACCCAAATATTACCTATTTCTAAAACAGTTAAGAAACTTGCTTTAATAGGGCCTTTAGCTAAATCTAATAAAGATATGAAAGGTTTTTGGTCTGTAGAATGGGAAAACGATGAATTGGTTTCTTTATATGATGGGGTAAAAAGTAAGCTAGGTAAAAACACCGATATCCTTTACGCACAAGGTTGTAATATAAACGATACTATAACTTCAGGCTTTGCAGAAGCTTTAAAAGTAGCCCAACAGGCAGATGTTGTGGTAATGGCTGTTGGAGAAACCTTCGATATGAGCGGAGAAGCAAAAAGCCGATCTGATATTCATATCCCAGGTGTTCAAGAGAAATTAATTCAGGCTATACAAGAAACCGGAAAACCAGTTGTGGTCTTGATTATGGCTGGCCGTCCTTTGGTATTTAATTATACAGCCAATCACGTAAAATCTATCCTATATACTTGGTGGTTAGGTAGTGAGGCAGGTCATGCCATGGCCGATGTTTTATTTGGAGATTACAATCCATCTGGTAAATTACCTATGACATTCCCGCGTTCTGTAGGTCAAATTCCATTGTTTTATAATTATTACAATACAGGCAGACCTCCTCTAAAAAATGATACACGATACAAATCTGCTTATTTAGATATCCCTAACACACCGCAGTTTGCTTTTGGTCATGGTCTTAGCTATACCACATTTAAATATGCTGATTTAGTTTTAAATAAATCTGAAATGAATCTGAATGATACAATAACTGTAAGTGTGAATATAACTAATACAGGTAAATATGATGGCGAAGAGGTTGTTCAATTATATTTAAAAGATGAAGTTGCACAACCTATAAGGCCTGTACAAGAATTAAAAGATTTTCAAAAAATCAACTTAAAAGCGGGCGAGTCTAAAAACTTAACCTTTAAAATAGAGAGAAGTAAGTTATCCTTTTATGATGATGATTTAAATTACATTACGCAGCCCGGAGATTTTAAACTTATGATTGGTAGCGCTTCTAATGATATCAGGTTAGAACAAAAATTCACTTTACGCTAAGAACAAAAATTCATCTTTTAACTAGTACAAAGCGTTGCTAAGCTTATTTGCAGCGCTTTGTTATTATTAATCTATCCAAAACTTACCTAACATTGGATTAAATTTTGCTTAAAGCTTTTTAATGAACCAACAAACAAAAAGCTTTAGCCAATCTGTTCGGGGTAAAATTATTATAGCAGCATTTTTTGCTTGTATTGCTTTAGGCCTAGCTTGGGCTACCAGTAAGTATGCATTTAACAAAATGCTAGGTTCTTTTGAGGATGTAGCCAAACCCGGCGAACGTTTAAGATTGGTAAATGAGCTTACGTTCAAAATCATTAGTCTTGATCAATTACAAAAAGCACAGGCTTTAAATAACCCAGGCGATTACAGTATCTTTCTGGAAGAAACAAAGCAATTAAGTTTAGGTATTGATAGCCTTAGCAAACTTTACGCTAATGATTCTTTACAGCTTAGCCGCATAAAATCTATGAATGCGCTGCTAAAAGAAAGAGACCGTTTGTTTATCAATTACCTTAAAGTAAGAGAAGGTTTGCTTAATAACAATTCTTTTTCTAATCAAGTGGCAGAGTTAAACGCTTTGGTTGATGAATCATCTAAAGATTTGGATAGTTTGGTCTTGCGTTCAGAAAAAAGAACATTAATCACTACCATTAAAAATAATGATGAAAATAAGCTATCCGAAGGACCTAAAACCTTCTTTGGTAAGCTCTTCAGTAAAAAAAAGGATGATAAGAATAATCAGTCTTTCAATATCATGAATGAGGAGCTTAATGTTAAAGTGGATACAGTAGCTTTGTCTCGTCAAGATAGTATCATCCAAAATGTAGAAAGAACTATTAGGCAGCTAGAAGAAGTTCAACGTAAAAAAAGCGAAGTTTTTATCAATAGGGAAGCCATTTTAGCCAGTACTAGCGATTTACTCATCAATAAAATGCTAACTGTATTACGTGAGGTAGAAAGCGAAGCTGTGAAGCAAATAGAAATCAACAATAAAGAAGCCCGCGAAGTTGTAAATGATAGCATTAAGCAAATCAGCATCATCATTATTGTGTTTTTCTTGGTTACCGTTATCTTGCTTTATTTTATCCTGTCAGATATCGCTAAAAGCAACCAATACCGTAAAGATTTAGAGTTAGCTAAAGAAGAGGCAGAATATCATAGCTTAGCCAAACAACGCTTTTTGTCTAACATGAGCCATGAGATTAGAACACCTTTACAAGCAATCATCGGATATTCTGAACTTATTAGAAAACAAGAAAATCCTCGTAAAAAAGATATTGAGGCTATTTATCATTCATCAGAACATTTAATGCAAATTGTAAATGAGGTATTAGATTATAACCGTATTGTATCAGGAAAGCTTACTTTCTCTCATGAAGTTTTTAATATGCAAAAACTTTTAACCGAGGTGCTTTCTGTGATGCACTTACAAGCAGAGAAAAAGGAACTTAAAATTGTTCAGGATTTTGATATTGACGATGACTTATGGGTAGAAGGTGATGCTTTTAGGCTCAAACAAATTCTTTATAATTTGTTAAGTAACGCCATAAAATTTACCCATGTGGGGATGGTGAGCATTGCCGTATCTTACAAGAAACAAGCTGATGATGTGCATTTTATGTTTGTTATTGAAGATACTGGAATTGGGATGACTAAAGATGAAGTTAGACTTATTTTTAATGAGTTTGAACAAGCCAACAACCCCGAAAATAAGGAGATGAACAGGGCAGGCGCAGGTTTAGGTTTAAGCATTGTTAAAGCATTAGTAGAAAGCCAAGAAGGGAGAATACATGTAAAAAGTAGCCCCGCAAAAGGTAGTTCTTTTACGGTTTATCTAAAATTCAGGCAAGTCCATCAGCCTCAAGAAGAAGGCTTATTAGGGGTAAAAAATAATCTGCTATCAACTGCTTTCAAGGGTAAAGTTTGGATAGTAGATGATGACCAATTTATTTTAGATTTATGTGCTTTAATTTTTGATAACTATCAAATAGCTTATGAATGTTTTTCATCGCCTGAAGAGGCTTTAAAAACAGAACTTACCAATGATGTTAAATTTATTTTTTTAGATATGCGTATGCCGGGGATGAACGGTATTACCCTTTGTAAAAAATTAAAAGAGAAAATTCAACATCCCGATGTGTTGATATACGCTTTAACAGCGCAAGTTTTACCAGAAGAAACCGTACAAGTTTTAAATAGTGGTTTTGATGGTTTGCTTATGAAACCTTTTAAAGAAGAACAATTACTTTCTATGCTGATAAATGGTAGTGTAAATACTGTTGAAGAGGAAAATCAAACTCATCCAGAATTTGATTTAACTGCGCTAGAGAAAATGACTTTTGGTGATTGGCAACAAACTTTAAATATTTTAAATCGATTCATAGAAGATTCTCATCAAGATATTAAAATTTTAGAAGGCAATATCAAAAAGCAAAAATTAGAAGAGGTTAGTTTAGTAGTTCATCGTATTGCTGGGCGTGTTGCACAAGTAGGGGCAAAGCCTTTAGCGGCTTTATTTAGAGAGCAGGAACTACTTTTGCAGGATGCTAAGCTATGGAATGAAAGTTTTGATGAAACGCTTATTGGCCTTATAAAAAAGTTAAATTTATTGATGAACCAGATAGCAAGGCTGAAAGCATAAAAACTTAATTTTTTAAGCCCATAAAACTATGTTTGATGGCATAAAAGTTTAACAAGCAAAAACCACAAAACAACAGCGTATGAAAGGGCAATAATCCGAAATCCTGATAGATAAAAGACATCATCATCCCGCTAAGGAAGTAAAAAGCCAAGAAAAGTTCTATATAAAATGATTTCGGTAAACTTTTCTTGATATAGATGTTATGGGTAAAACCTTCTTTTTTATTGTTGATATTGAATTTTGGTGTCCTGATAAAATCAGATTTAAACCCAAAAATACCTTCTAAAACAGCTATTGCGTTATGGAAACTCATGGCCATAGAGAATGATAGAAAAACAGGGAAAAGCTTCAAGAAGTTTATAAAACTTGTTTTTTTAGAAAAATAAGAGGTGGTGTAGAAAATGGTAACAATGATAAATCCGCCAACAAAAACGGTCATCAAATTAAAATACAACATATCAACCAGATGCAGGTTCTTAATAACCAAAATAGGTAAGCTTAAAATACTTGCTATAAACACCAGTAAAAAAGCATAAGCGTTAAGCAAGTGTAAAGAACCAAAAATTTTACGGCTAAGATTTTCATCAGATTGCCAAATCTGCGAAAGCATTTTTTTTGAGGTTTCTATAGCGCCTTTTGTCCAGCGGTGTTGTTGAGATTTATAAGCATTAAGTTCCATTGGGAGCTCTGCCGGAGTGCCAAACGCTTCTGCATACTTAAATTTCCAGCCTTTTAGTTGTGCTCTATAGCTTAAATCCAGATCTTCTGTTAAGGTATCATGTTGCCAGCCGCCAGCTTCCACAATACAGTTTTTACGCCATATACCAGCTGTACCATTAAAGTTGATGAATAAATTTTGCTTATTTCTTCCTGTTTGTTCAACCGTAAAATGGCCATCTAAGCCAAAGCTTTGAATTTTTGTTAATAAAGAATAATCTTCGTTTAAGTGCTCCCATTTACTTTGTACCATACCCAGTTGGGCTTCTTGAAAATAAGGGACAAGCTTTTGCAAAAAGTCTTGTGGAGGCACAAAATCGGCATCAAAAATAGCTATCAATTCTCCTGAAGCTTGTTCTAAACCGTATTGTAAAGCTCCGGCTTTAAAGCCTATATTTTTTGTTCTGGTAATATGTTTAATATTAAAACCAGCAGCTTGTTGCTCTTTTACCAATTGAGCTGTTAGGGCAAGAGAATCGTCATTAGAATCATCTAATACCTGTATTTCTAGTAGTTCTTTTGGGTAATCTAGCTCGCAAACGCTGTGTATCAATCGTTTTACAACGTAAAGCTCATTAAACAAAGGTAATTGTATGGTTACTTTAGGTTGATGATGCCATGATAAAGCTTTAACCTCTTTTTTTGATGATTTGATGTAGTAATAAATCAAAAAAGCTTGTCCAATACTAAATATAAAAATAGCCAATAAGCAAAAAGCATAAATGATTAAGATAGAATACTGTAGAAACATTTTGCTTTATAGATTTTTAAAAATCATCCAAATAATTTTATAGCCCGCCAATATAACACCTTTTACGGTTCCAGAAACTTTGCTAACGCCAATTCTTTTACGGTATTTAACGGGCACTTCCATACATCTTAAACCTTGTTTGGCGGCTTTAATCTGCATCTCAACCGTCCAGCCGTAGGTTTTGTCTTGCATATTAATTTGCTGCAAATGTAACCATGTTATGGCTCTAAATGGTCCTAAGTCTGTAAATTTAACTCCATAAAACCACTTGATTAATTTTGTTGCCAGCCAATTACCAAACTCTTGCGGAATGGTCATAGAGTTTTTTTCTTTTACGCCTAAAGCTCTAGAACCAATTACTAAATCGGCTTTATTGTTTAAAATCGGATTGATGATATCAGGAATTTCTTCCGGGTAATCAGAAAAATCACCATCTAAAAAAACAACTATATCTTGGGGTTTAATATGATTACTCAAGAAATCTATACCTTTTAAACAGGCATATCCGTAGCCTGGTCTAGGTTCATCAACAACAATGGCACCAGCCATTTCTGCTTGTATTTTAGTGTTGTCTTTAGAATTATTATTAACTACAACAACAGTTTTAACCAGTTCTTTGGGTATAGCTTGTACAACTTTAGCTATAGATTGCTCTTCATTATATGCCGGAATAATTACATATACATCAATATTGGGTTGCGATAATTTCTCTGGCATGTATCTCTTAAATATTTTTAATTCAATGATATTTCAATAAGAAAAGCTAGATTAAATATTTTAAAATATATTTAACTTTTATTAAACTAATCTTTAGATTAGAATAAATTAAACCTTTTCCTCAAAATTACTAACAATTACGTTGGCAGGTATAGAAAAGTTTTAGGATGGCATAAAAATAAACCCCTGTGTTTTAATTTTTAATTTTTGGGATCTGTTCATGTTCAAGCGTAGGCTACTGTTTTTCTACTTTCTATTTTTTTTAATAGCCGTATCTTCAGCCAGTAAGGCTCAAAATATTTCTAATGAGGGTACTTCTTTTTGGTTATGTTTCCCAGCGCATGTGCCTTCGGGTGGTAGTTTGGCAAATATTTCAGTTTTTGTTACGTCTAAAAGTAATAGTTCCGGAAAAGTTCAGTGTGGTACTTTTTCTAAAGATTTTAGTGTAGCCGCTAATACCATAACAGAAGTTGTTTTGCCTAGAGATATCTCTTATATAGGTGAAGGGACAAGTGTTTTTAGTAATAAAGGGATAAAAGTAACTGTAGACCCTGGCAAGCCTAAAATAGTTGTTTATGGGCATATTTTTGCAGGAGCAAGATCTGCTGCAACATTAGTGCTTCCTAATGAAGCATTAGGGCAAAAGTATCATGCTATGGCTTACACACAATCTACAATAGATCGTGGTTTATCTCAACTTAATGTAGTTGCTGTTGAAGCCAATACAACCGTTAATATTACGCCGGTTTTAGATGGCATCAAACAAAGTACTTTTCAGGTCGTATTACCTAATATTGGTGATGTTTATCAATACCAAAATCCTCAGGATGTTACCGGAACTTTGATTGAAGTAGACAAAACCATTTCTAATTGTAAAAAAATCGCAGTTTTTTCGGGTAGTTCAGCTATCATTATAAGTAGTCCATTTTGTATCGTCACCAATGATACATCACTTGATCCTTTATTGCAGCAGCTTTATCCAATAGAAAGCTGGGGTGTTAATTTTAGTATGGTTCCCTTTTATGATAGAGACTCGGGTAGTATTTATCGTATTCTAGCTTCTGAGAATAATACAAATGTTAATTTATTAGGAACAACGATTACTTTAAATGCTGGTGAATATTATACTACAGCGCCTGTAACATCATTTTCTTTCATTACTGCAGACAAAAAATATCAGTAGCTCAATATGCTTTAACGCAAATATGTGCCGACTCTAGAAATGGTATACGTTCTCCTGCTAGAACCAGTGACCCAGATATGGTATTGCTTAATCCTTTAGAATACAGTATAGATAGAATAACCTTGTATTCATCAACTAAGCTAAACATAGCAGAGCAATTTTTAAATATCACTATACCTACATCAAAAGTATCCTCATTTAAACTAAATAATCAGGATTTTTCTAATCGTTTTACCGCTTTCCCAAGTAAGCCAGAGTTTTCTTATGCACAAATATTACTTCATCAAATAGGTGGAAGTAGTTTTAGCCTATCCGCAGATACAGGTTTTAATGCGATAGCCTATGGCTTCGGTAACTATGAATCTTATGCTTATTCTGCAGGAACAAGTTTGGCATCTAATATCAATGTATCGGCACTTAAAAGTGGTACAAACCAAGCCGTAAAAATTGCCTGTGTGAGTGATACGTATGATTTTAAGCTGGCTTTACCTTATAGAACAACTAAGTTGGTATGGAAATTAGAAGCTTCTGATACAGAAATTGTACAAAACAATCCAGAGCCTATTATCATTAATTCTGGGAATAAGGTTCTGTATGAATATCGATTATCCTCACAAAAGAATTTTTCATCCTCCGGAGTTAAAAAGATTATCATTACCTCTACAACTCCACCTGGAGCAAATATTTGTTCTACTACAGATGAAGAAGTCATCGAGTTTGATTTTGAGGTGATAGATTTACCTGTTCCCGAGTTTACATTTCCGGCAGCTACTTGTCTAGGTACTCCGGCTAATTTTACTTATGTAGAGAAAAATATTGGAGAGCCTGTTAATAGTTGGATTTGGGATTTTGGTGATGGAAGTACCTCTACCTTGCAAAATCCATCACATATTTATGCTCGTCCAGGAAATTATAAAGTAAAATTAGTTCTGAAAAGTATTATTGGTTGTTTGTCTAATGTTTTAGAGAAAACTGTTTTTATTGCTGCACCACAAGTTTCTAAAATAGGTGTAGCGTCTCCTCTTTGTGTAAATACCAATATCAGTTTTAGAGATGAAAGTACCTCACAAGATGGAAATATTATAGCTTGGGAGTGGGATTTTGGAGATAATACAACAATAAGTACTTTACAAAACCCTTCTCATCTTTTCGCAGTTGCCGGAACTTATAATGTTAAGTTAACCACTACAACTTCTTTCAATTGTAAAAATACCATAACCAGAAGCTTTGTAATTAATAATCCTGCTGAAATTACTTTTGATGACCCTGGTTCTTGTGTGAATGATTTTGTAGGTTTTAAGGCTAAAGTTTTAACAGGCAGTGTAACATCTTGGTTTTGGAATTTTGGAGATGGTAGCAATGATGTTTCTCAAAACACCAAAGCAGAGCCTGTACATAAATATAATGCAGCAGGGCAATATACGGTAACCCTAACAGCTATTTCTACAGAAGGTTGTAACGCTGTTTTTTCTAGGGTGATTAAAATAAGTGGCGCTAACCCTCAGCCAATTTTTGAAGTTATGGATGCTACCGGATTATGTAGCAATAAAGAAGTCTTTTTTAAAAATAAAAGCACCATTCCTTTTGGTAATATCACCAAAATAGAATGGTTTTTCCAATATAACGGCGTTTCTTCTGTACCAGATTTGGTTGATGTGAACCCACAATTTGAGGAAATATATAGTTTCAAATATCCTAAAAATCATTTAGCAACAAATTATAGAGTAGTATTAAGAGCCTACTCTGGTTCGGTTTGTTTCCAACAATCTTTACCAACAAATGTAACTGTTAATGGCAGTCCGTCTTTAAGTTTTCTTGCTCCTGCAGAGCTTTGTTTAAATAATTTCAGGGTTCTTTTAAATGGGAAAGACATTAATAGTATAGCTGGAACAGGAAAGTACGTGGGTAAAGGAGTTGTGGACGGTGTGTATTTTGACCCTGTGGTAGCCGGTGTAGGGAATCATGAAATTGTATATTCTTTTTTAACTCCAAGAGGTTGTGCCGATACAGTGAAACAAACCATAAGAGTTTTAGATGTTCCTGAGGTAGACGCTGGCGAAGATTTAAACATCTTATTAGCAGGAGAAAAACAAATACAAGCTAAAATCATAAAAGGCGAAAATCTTACCTACAAATGGTCTCCTTCTATAGGGTTAAGTGATGATAAAATATTAAACCCTATTGCATCGCCTAAAGAAACAACAAAATACATTTTAACGGTGAGCTCGCCACAAGGTTGTTATGTAGCAGATGAAGTATTAGTGGCCGTTTATCAAGATCCAAATATTCCTAATGCATTTAGTCCTAATGGCGATGGTTATAATGATACTTGGGTGATTAAATATTTAGAATCTTTTGTTAGTGCATCTATCAAAATTTTTAACAGGTATGGGCAAGTGGTTTTTGAGGCTCAACAATATAACACTCCTTGGAATGGTAGGTTTAATGGGGTTGATGTCCCGGTTGGGGTTTATTATTACATCATCGAACCTAATAATGGGCGCAATAGGTATACAGGTTCTATAACATTGATAAGATAATGAAGATAGTTAAGCTGTTAATCTTATTGATGGTGTTAAATGTTGTGGTTATAGCACAACAGAGACCTCATTATACACAATATTTGCAAAATATGCAGGTTATAAACCCTGCTGTTACTGGGATGTTTAGAGCTTTAGAAATTAGAGGAGGAGTTAGAAATCAATGGTTAGGTTTAGAAAGCTCGCCAAAAACCAGTTATCTCACCATTTCAACTCCCATAAATTTTGATCGTGATATGCTTATTGCCGGCTCTGCTGATTATGGTGTAGATGAAATAGGTACTAGGTCTGATAAAAACAGCTACCTATCTTCAGAAAATCATCACGGGCTTGGTGCAACTATTTTGAATGACCAAACAGGTTCTTTTGGTAGGGCAAGTATCAACTTAACTTATGCTTATCATCTAGCTTTGGGCGATATTGCTAATTTATCCGTAGGTGTTGGTGGTGGCGTTGGCCGGATAAGTCTTCATGCTAATGAACTTAATTTTGAAGACCCTTTTGAGCCAGCTTTAGCAGAAGGCAGTACCGTTAAATGGATTCCTGATGTAAATGTTGGCGTTTATTTATATGCGCATCAATTCTTTTTAGGAGCATCTATGCAACAGGTGATGAAGCAAAAACTAGTTTTTAATAGTAATTACGAAGATGGTTTAGAGGTAAGTCATTACTTTATTAACGGTGGATACAGGTTTTGGGTAACAGAAGATCTTTCTTTTACACCTTCAGTTATGTTTAAGTATATAAAGCCTTTACCTGTTGGTATAGACTTTAATTTAAGAATGAGTTACAGAAATAATTTTTGGTTAGGAGGCTCGTATCGTAAAAAGGATTCTTTTTCTGCTATTATGGGTTTTACCATTAGTAAAACTTTAGATGCAGGTTATGCTTATGATATAACCAGGTCCTCTTTAAATGCAGTTTCTAATGGTACACATGAAATTGTGATAGGTTTAAAGCTTTAAACCTATCACAATTTATTTATAATTCTTTTCTTAGTCTAGCAACTGGTATCCCCATTTGCTCGCGGTATTTAGCTACGGTTCTTCTGGCAATGTTATAGCCTTTATCTTTTAAAATTTCAGTTAGTTTTTCATCTGCTAAAGGCTTTCTTTTATCCTCATTACCAATACACTCTTCCAAAATTTTCTTAACCTCTTTGTTAGAAACTTCTTCTCCACTTTCCGTTTGTATAGCTTCAGAAAAGAATGATTTTAATAAGTAAGTTCCAAACTCTGTTTGTACATATTTAGAGTTAGCTACCCTAGAAACCGTTGAAATATCCATGCCTATTTTATCTGCTATATCTTTTAAAATCATAGGTTTTAAATAGCGTTCATCCCCATCAGAAAGAAAGTATTCATATTGGTAATGCATAATAGCATTCATGGTTTTAAGCAGGGTTTGTTGTCTTTGCTTAATAGCATCTATAAACCACTTGGCAGAGTCTAACTTTTGTTTTACAAAATGAACTGCTTCTTTTAGTTTTTTATCTTTTTCTGAAGTTTTTTCATAATGCTGAAACATTTCTTGGTAAGATTTACTAACCCTAAGTTCCGGAGCATTTTTAGAATTCAACGTAAGGGTTAAAACGCCATCATTTTTAGTGATATGAAAATCCGGAATTACTTGCATTTGTTTCAAGTTAGAAACTCCAGAATCTCCAGGTTTTGGGTTTAATTTTAAAATCTCATTGATAACTTCTTTTAACTCTTCTGAAGTTAAGCTTAAAGATTTTTCTAATCTATCGTAGTGCTTTTTTGTAAATTCATCCAAATAATTCTCAACAATATTGATAGCTATTTGAATGGTTTTTAAAGAAGTGTCCTTTTTTCTGAGCTGTATGAGTAGACATTCTTGTAAATCTCTAGCACCTACACCTGGTGGGTCAAAGTTCTGGATAACCTTTAACATTTCCTCGGCCTCTTCATCTTCTGCCATTACACTTTGAGAAAAAGCTAAATCATCTATTAAAGAAGGTATAGGCCTTCTCAGGTAACCATCATCATCTAAACTTCCTATAATTTGTTGTGCAATTAAATATTCTTTATCCTCTAAAGGAATTAAATCTAATTGAGCTTGTAAATTTTCAAAAAAAGTATTGTTTATAGCTATTGGAAGCTCTTTTTTCTCTTCTTCATCATCGTTGCTATCATACCTGTTTCCATATTCATTGAGGTTATCATCTTGAAGGTAATCATCAACATTAAACTCGGCTAAATCATCACCGGAATCCTCGCCTCTAAAGTCATCATCAGGGTCTTTATCAGGATATTCCTCAATAGGGTCATTCATATCAGCCAAGCTAATATCCTCTAAAGCAGGGTTTTCTTCTAATTCTTCTTTAATTCTAGTGTCTAGCGCAACGGTTGGCACTTGTAACAGTTTGATAAACTGTATTTGCTGAGGAGATAGTTTTTGTAATAATTTTTGTTGAAGATTCTGTTTAAGCATAATAGTGTATCAGAAATAGCAAAGTTAAACAAAGCTGCTTAATATTAACAGCACTAGTTTAAGCATATTTTATGGATATTTTGTTCGATAAATTTCGGTGGTATTTAATTTTTTTCTAATTTCATTTCTTATTAATAACAAAACTAAAACCAAAATCTATGGGGATAATTAAAGAATTTAGAGAATTTGCTATAAAAGGTAACGTAATTGATTTAGCAGTAGGGGTTGTAATAGGTGCAGCTTTTGGAAAAATTGTAAGCTCATTGGTAGATGATGTGATTACACCAGCTATATTAACACCTGCTTTAACAGCTGCAAATTTAACAGAGCTTAACCAATTGGTAATACCTGGTACCGCTATAAAGTATGGTAACTTTTTATCAGAAGTTTTAGCATTTGTGATTGTGGCGTTTGTGCTTTTTATTCTTATTAAAGGCGTAAATAGAATCAATAAAAGGATAAAGAAGCAGAGGCTGTAGTACCGCCAGTACCAAGTAAGGAAGAATTATTACTGTCAGAAATTAGAGATATTTTAAAAGCAAAATAAAAGGACTTAAGCTTAAATGTTTATCAAAGCCTAAATTTTATTTATTTCTAATTTGGTTTTGATTTATAGAAAAACAAGTCTATATTTGCACTCTTATTTTATAGAGCGAAATTATTATTATATATAATCATGAAAAGAACATTCCAGCCTTCTCAAAGAAAAAGAAGAAACAAGCATGGTTTCAGAGAAAGAATGTCTACTGCAAACGGTAGAAGAGTATTAGCGTCTAGAAGAGCTAAAGGCAGAAAAAGATTAACAGTTTCTGACGAGCGTCGTCATAAAGCATAATTTTAATTGCGTTCATTACCTTTATAAGGTGAATGTATAATCCGATGTCTCTATATTTTAAATCGGGTTTAATGCAATGAAAAATTTCCAACTTACAAAAGAAGAACGATTGTGTAGCAAAAAGCTTTTAACAGAGCTTTTTAACAATGGTTCTTCTTTTTTATTTTATCCTTTTAGGATAACTTGGTTAATCAATCAAACGCCTCAGAAATATCCTGCACAAATTGTAATCTCTGTACCAAAAAGGAGGTTTAAAAAAAGTGTTGATAGAAATCTCATCAAAAGGAGAATAAAAGAAGCTTATAGATTACAAAAAGCCACTAGCTTATATCCTTTTTTAGAAAATCAGCAAAAGCAGGTTTTAGTAGCATTTAATTATGTTGGTAAAGAGATATTAGATTATCAATACCTTTATGAAAAACTTTCTTTGGCGCTTTTAAACCTAGAAAAGCAAATGGTTAAGTAATGGGTTTTATCAAACAAATATTTTCATTTTTGTTTTTATTGCTGATAAGGCTTTATCAATATTTGCTTTCTCCTTTATTTGGCGCATCATGTAGATTTACACCCACCTGTTCTCAATACGGGGTTGAGTCCATTAAAAAGCATGGTCCATTTAAAGGGATGTGGTTAACTTTAAATAGAATTAGAAAATGCCACCCTTGGGGCGGCCATGGGCATGATCCAGTACCTTAAACCATATGGCACTTATCCTACATATAGAAACAGCTACTACAACTTGTTCTGTAGCTTTAGCAGAAAACGGTGTATTTATAGATAAAATAGAACGTACAGAAGCTAATATTCATGCTGCATCTTTAACTGTTTTTATTGATGAATTGCTGAAAAAGACGCAAAGAAGTTTTAAAGAACTTAAAGCTGTTGCCGTAAGTATGGGGCCCGGTTCTTATACTGGTTTAAGGATAGGTGTTTCTACCGCAAAGGGTTTATGTTTTGCTTTGGATATTCCTTTAATAGCCATTAATACTTTAACCGCAATGGCTAATGGTTTTATTAAAAAGTGTTATTCTGTAAATGGAAACACTGTTTTTTGTCCTATGATAGACGCCAGAAGAATGGAAGTTTATACTGCTTTTTACAACAAAGAGGTAGAAGTATTAAAAGCTACGGAAGCTGTAATTGTAGATGAAAATTCTTTTAAAGCTATTTTAGACACTTATATTGTTTACTTTTTTGGTGATGGAGCGCCTAAATGTGAAGAGGTTTTAGCTACGCATATCAATACCAGAGTAATGGATGACTTTACCAATTCTGCTCAGGATTTAATAGAACCAGCTTATGAGAAGTTTAAAGAAGCTGTTTTTGAAGACATAGCCTATTTTGAGCCATATTATTTAAAGGACTACGTGGCCGGAAAGAAAAAAGCTTAATTTCTTCTTTTATTAGCTTTCTTAGTGTTTTTTGCGGCTTCTTTTCTAACAGCTTTTCTTTCTTTATTGCTCAATCTGTACACAAAACCTGTTTCTGCATCGTTTAAACCATCAATAAAATCTGCCATTCCATCGCTTTGAACTTTTCTACCAAACTTAATATTAAGTCCCATAAAAATATTCATTTGGGTAGGGCTTCTGCCAATATTGGCATCTTTATTAAGCATGCCTTTTGTGAAATAATAACTTGGTAAAAGCTTTTCAGAGCCTAAATACAGCTCGGTAGTAAGAGATTGTAACATCACCAAGCCACCAAATTGCAATCCGTTAGGTTTATCATATTGAGCATTAAGAGCAAAATTAAAAGCACCGGTTCTAAAATTATTTACCAAGGCTAACTGGGTGCCACGACCATCAAAATATTGGGTAGCTACAAAAACGGGTTTGTATAAGCCAAATTCTTTGGAGGCAGCAATTTGTAAATGAGCAGGTAAAAAGCTGGTGAATTTACCTAAATGAGCTCCAGTGGCAATCATTCTATTAAGATTTGTTCTGATGTTACCATTGGGTATCAAAGTATCTATTTTAGTAGGAGTTAATGTATCACTAAAAGTTGAGCTTACCGCATTTTTATTCCACCTGATAAAGCCTAAGTCTTTCAAATGTGCAGTTACATACATGCCATTTTTAAAAGCATAAGAACTTCCTAAAGTTATGGCCATCCCTGGGTTTTTAAAGTTGGGTAAAAGGTTTTTAATCTCTACAGAATCTGTACCTAAGTTAGATTGATAAGAGCCATTAAAGTATGCTTCATAACCTTTTGTTAATAGCCTTATGGCCGATTCTTTAATATCAATTTGATGATAAGTTGCGCCACTTAAGAAGCTTAACTTAGCACCGAAAGCGAGTTTTTCATTATAATTCTCTCGGTAAGTTAAGCCAAATTGCCAAAAAGATTGATTAAGTGCTGTGCTATTAAAAACATCAGCATAAGGGCTATTAAAATTTTTATAGCTATCTAAAAATGCAAAGGTAGAGTTAGGTACTAAAGCATTGCCAATATTTCTAAATTGTATTGATGCGCCAATTTCTCTTTGATACTTAATACTCTTGAATAATTTAAACATGGCTAAGTAGTAATTTACATTACCCGTTAGTTCATTTTGTTTGTTAGCCCCTAATAAAGGACCGCCTTTTATACTGTCTCGGTTAAAAATAAAAGCCTTTAAGCTAGGCTCTATATCTCCCTTAAAACGTAATTGTGTGCTAAAAGATGATAATAAAAAGCTTACTGCATATTTGTTACTTACTTCAGGAACAAAGGCAGTATTTACAGGGTTTTCAAAAGAATCAAATACAGTTTTAGAATGTATAAGAGATGTTTCTTGAGCTTTAACTACAAGATGGGCAAACACTAGAAAGCTTAAAAATACCCAAATTCTCATGATTAAATTTATCTAAAAATAAGGGTTAAATAAAGTTTATTTTAATAAGGAGTCTAAAAGTAAAGAATCTGCTTGAGGGTTTACATCTTCCAATTCTGGAACTTTACTCATATACAAATTGGTAAAAAATTTATCCTTATCAGCGCTAAATTGTATAGATATACCGTAAACATTCTTCCAACCAAACTCTTCACCTTTAAACTGTTTGTTTGCTTTACTGCTTAAATAAGATTTTACTACAGCTTTAGCATTGCTATTATGTAAGAAGTAAAAGATGTTTCCTTGGTTAGATAAGTACTGTTGAAACTGCAAATTCTTATCTGTTCTGCTTAAGAAATCTTGCTCTTCGTAGTTTTTTAGGAAGCCATTTAAAGCCTGCATATTATTAGAAACCAATAAATGATTTTCTATAATAGCATAATAAGGTCTTCTAAAGCCTTTGAAAGGATCTCCTAAATGGTAATAGAGTAAATCAGAATCATCAAACCTTGATATTTTTGAGTTGATAGAAGTACTGATAGTTGATAGTATGAAAGATAATCTTCCGGTATTGGTAGTTTTAATGATGCCTATTTTATTGCCCGATGCTACTTGGATACATCCAAACTCTTTCCCTAATACAACTGGGAATTCTTTTTCGATATTGATAGAATGCGTTTCAGAAATATTCTGAAGTTGGCTTTTTCTCTTTCCAATTTCTTTTCTCTTCTCAAATAAGGTATTCAAATCATTTTGAAAAGTTTGTTGATTGGAAACGAGGTAAAAAAGGTAAGAAGCGGCATCAAAAGGAACTAAATCTAATAAGGTGCATTTTCCCGATTGTTGCTTTAAAAATAAAGCAGGATAACTGCCTTTTTGTTCTAGCTCTGTAATGCCACTAAACATAAAAGCATTTTTTTGGTAATTGATGTTTAAGCTAGAAAATGCTGGAAAGGTTTTTAAATTCTCTGTTTCTGCGGGTTTATCTTTTTTAGAGAAGCCAGCTAAGAAAGAAGCTAAATTTGGGTAATTGATATATAGGTTAGCAATAGCGTTCTTATTTCTTACCGAGCTAAAGCTCTCGCCTTTAAAGAATTTTTGTTTTTTATTTGAGCTTTCTAAAACTGCTTTTTGAACAAGATTTTCATTGAAACTACCTATCCAAACAGTTTTTGCTAAAGTGAAGTAGAATTTGCTTTGGTTATTAAAAGTAAGCGTATAAAGTGTTGTTTTATCTAGCAGTTTTTCTGTTACTTTAAACTTCTGTTTTAAATTATTGATGCCTTCTTGGCTAAGCTCTAGCTGTTTGTTCTTTAAAGGAGCAATAATCAAAACATCAGCTTGGTTTTTACTGGTTTGGTGAATAGAAAAGTAAAGCTCGGATGCAAATAAGGCTTCATTAAATCCGGCATCATCAATAAAAGTGTTTTTAAGGGCAGTTAAATGCTTCATGATATCTTCACCTAACACATCTTTAAAAAGTGTGAAATCTTTAAAAATATCATAGTAAGAAGATTCATTTTTATATTCGAAAATAAGAGAAGCATCAGCAGGTATTGCATTAAAAGCTTTTTCTGTGGTGCTTTCAGACGCGGAAATATTACTGAAATATAGCCATACGGCAGCAAAAACGGCAATTACAAGTACGCTTATCGTGATTATTATTTTTCTCATTTTATATTTCCTCTCAACAAAAATAGATTTTTGTATTGAAGCACCGAAAATTGATTGCATCTTTATTAAATTAGCGATTTACACTGCGGGTTTATGAACAAGAGAATTATCATCACAGCAGCTTTTTTTGGAGCTTTAGCCGTAATTTTAGGTGCCTTTGGCGCTCATGCATTAAAAAAAATAGTATCGGCACAAAGCTTAGATGTTTGGCACACTGCTGTTCAGTATCATTTCTATCATACTTTTGCATTACTATTTCTGAGCACTTTTGCTCGATATAAAAATGCGCTCATAAATTTTGCTTCTTATTGTTTTACAGGAGGTATTTTGCTGTTTAGCGGCTCTTTATATATCTTGTCTTTAAAAGATTATATGGGCTGGGCCGGCGCTTCTTTTCTTGGTCCGGTAACACCTGTTGGTGGCTTATTATTTATAATGGGTTGGTTAAGTTTATTGTTAGCAGCCTTAAGAGATAAATGATAGATTTTGATCATCATAATGCAAGAAAAACCTTATTTGCTGAGGTAATTTTGCCTTTGGCAATTCCTAAGCTTTACACTTACCGTGTTCCTTTTGAGCTAAATGACGAATTGGCTATAGGGAAGCGGGCAGTTGTACAATTTGGTAAAAGTAAGATTTATACAGCTATTATTGCTTCTATAACAGATAAAGCACCAATTGCCTACGAAGCTAAATACCTGATTGATATTATAGATGAGCATCCTATCATCACCCAAAAACAATTAAAACTTTGGGACTGGATTGCCGAATATTACTTGTGTTACACAGGCGAGGTTATGGCCGCCGCATTACCCTCAGCACTAAAATTGGCAAGCGAAACAAAAATTATTCTTAGCCATGAGGAAGGGTTAGACAAAAGTATCCTTAATGATAAAGAGTATCTTGTGGTAGACGCTCTTGAAATTCAGAATGAACTTACGCTGCAAGAAATTGCGAAAATACTAGGCCAGAAAACCATATTTCCTATCATAAAAAGTCTGCTAGATAAACGTATTGTTTTTATATCGGAAGAGATAAATGAAAAATTTAAGCCCAAAACCGTTAAAAATATTCGTTTAAATAGCTTTTATGAAGATAAAGAACATCTGAAAGCGCTATTTGAACTTCTTGAAAGGTCGCCTAAGCAATTAGATGCTTTATTAGCCTATTTAAAACTTCAAAAGGAACAAATAAAAATAACCAGAGCAGCCCTTACAGAAGCAAGCGGTGCTAGTGCAGCAGTTATAAAAGCTTTAATAGAAAAAGGTATTTTTGAGGTTAAGGAAGAAATCATCAGTCGTTTTAGTTTTGATGATGAAGAAAGTACAAATAATTTTAGTTTAAGCGAAGCGCAACAAAAAGCGTTTGATGAAATCAAGCAATCTTTTAAAGAGAAGCCGGTTACACTTTTGCATGGTATTACTTCATCTGGTAAAACACAGTTGTATATACGCTTAATGGAAGAGTATTTAGCCTTAGGCAAACAAGTACTTTATCTACTTCCCGAAATTGCTTTAACAGCACAAATTGTAGAACGATTAAAGTTCCATTTCGGAAATCAAATTGTGGTTTATCACAGTAAATTTAATGATAATGAAAGGGCAGAAATTTGGCAGAAAGTTTTAAAGAATGAAGCTAAAATCATTTTAGGAGCTCGCTCGTCTTTATTTCTTCCCTTTGCAGATTTAGGTTTCCTCATTGTTGATGAAGAGCATGAAGCCAGCTACAAGCAATATGACCCAGCACCACGCTACCATGCCAGAGATGTTGCTATTGTTTTGGCCAATATTTATCAAGCAAAAGTTTTATTAGGTTCTGCAACGCCATCTTTAGAAAGCTATTTTAATGCTACTACTCAGCAAAAGTATGGCTTGGTTAGGTTAGATGTTCGCTATAGCGGAGTTAACCTACCAGAAATAGAAGTGGTGAGTATCACTGAAGAAAAGGCTCGGAAAACCATCAAAGAAAATTTTACCAGCGTACTTTTAGATCGTATACAGGAAGCTATAAAAGTAAAAGAGCAAGTTATTTTATTCCAGAATAGGAGAGGCTATGTACCCATCTTAATTTGCAAAACTTGTGGTAATACACCAAAATGTATCAATTGCGATGTAAGCTTAACCTATCATAAGGCCTCGGGGAAATTACATTGCCATTATTGCGGTTATAGGGAAGATAATATTTCTGAATGTCCGGCTTGCGGTTCTAAACATATAGAATATAAAGGCTTAGGTACAGAAAAGGTAGAGGATGATTTACGTGTGATGCTGCCTGATTTAAAAATTGGGCGTTTAGATTATGATACAACAAGAAATAAGAACGCTCATCAACATATCATTACAGATTTTGAAGAGAAGCGTTTAGATGTTTTAGTTGGTACCCAAATGGTAGCTAAAGGTTTAGATTTTGATAATGTTACAACCATAGGTGTTATCAATGCAGATAGTATGCTGCAATTTCCTGATTTTAGAGCTTACGAGCGTAGTTTTCAAATGTTGTCTCAAGTTGCAGGTAGGGCAGGAAGAAGAGAGAAGCAAGGGAAAGTGATTATCCAAACTTATGATACTAAAAACCGTGTCATCCAACAAATTGTGAATAACGATTATGAGGCTATGTATAGACATGAGATTTTAGAACGAAAGCAATTTAAGTATCCGCCATTTTACCGTTTAATTCATATCGATATCAAGCACAAAGATTTTGCTAAAACCCAACAAATAGCAGAAGGTCTTGCAAGAGAATTAAAGAAAACTTTGGGTGATTTGGTTATTGGACCTCAAACTCCGCTTATTGGACGTATACGCAACTATTATATCCAAACCATTATTCTTAAGATAGATTTGCAGCATCAATCTATACCTAAAATTAAAGAATATCTAAAAAGAGAAATTGGCAATTTTGAGGCTAATAAACTCAATAAAGGAAGCTATCTAGTTGTAAATGTAGACCCTTATTGACGACCAAAATTATACTGTAAACTTAGCATACTTAAGGGCAAATTATTGAATCCCCATCTTCTAAAGTTAGCAATAGATGTAGTTCTATTACCATCATTAAGCGTTTTAGTTTCTTTATCATTAGAAAAAAGAATGTCTAAGCCTGCTTCTGCACTTAAAGTAAACATTGCTTTGTATAAATTTACTTTAACACCTAAAAATGGATGTATAAGTGCGCCATTTTTCTCAACTATAACATCATACAGCAAAGCGTTATTATTAGCACTGTTGGCAGTGCCATCAAAATATATTTTCCTGTAGCCTAAGTCTAAGCCATAATAGGGTTGTACCACTCCATAGATTAAACTACGCTCAAAACCGGCTTTTAAATTAAAATCAGAAAAGTTACCTGTTACAGCTTCACAATCATGACAAATATTTTTAAAAGAATAATTACTATTTGCATATTTAGAGCCGATAAATCTGTAACTGATTTGATTGTCGTTAAATTTAAAAACAAAGCCGTTTAAATACGAAGAACGGTAACTGTTAGTACCCCTAACTTCGTTCATCAATCTAGGAAAATCACCATAATTTGCTGCTTTTATACCAAAGCTATAAGAGTAGTTATTTTGCGATTGTGAAAAAGCTTGACTATAAAATAAGATACCTAAAGTTAAGATTAGTATTTTCTTCATTTTTTTGAGCTCAAAAATTTTACAAGTATATAATTTATTTTCCTCTTCCCTGCAATACTATAATAATTGTATACAGCAATATCTTTAAATCTAATGCCAAAGACCTGTTTTCGACATAAATTATATCAAATGTTAATCTTTTTACCATTTGCTCAACATTTTCTGCGTAGCCAAATTTTACTTGTCCCCAAGAAGTAATACCTGGCAATACTTTATGCAGATAATGATAATGAGGTGCTTCTTTTTCTATTTCATGAATATAATAAGCTCTTTCTGGTCTGGGCCCTACCAAAGCCATATCTCCTTTTAAAATATTAATAAACTGCGGAAGCTCATCTAATCTAGTTTTCCTTAGAATTTTACCAATTCTAGTAACTCTTGGGTCATTAGATTTAGATAGAGAAGGACCATTTTTCTCTGCATCTACAAACATTGTCCTAAACTTATAGATATTAAACGGCTTTCCGTCTTTGCCAATTCTTTCTTGTTGATAAATGCCAGGGCCTTTACTATCTAATTTAATTAAAACATAAATGACTAAAAATACTGGCGAAAAGAGGGTAAGTACTGTTATAGCAATACTATAATCTAGTATCTTTTTAAGGCTTCTTTGCCAAAAAGGCATATTATCTGGGTGTAGCGTTATCAGCGGAATAGAAAACAAATAGTTAAGCTTAACAAAACCAGAGATGATGTCATAAATATCAGGTATGATATTTATGATAACCTCTGTTTGTTCTAATTGGCTTAAAATATTCTTTAGTTGATGATGTTGCTTACTTTCTATAGCAATGATAACTTCTTCTACTTCTTGGTCTTTAATGAGTTGATGGATTTCATCAAAGCTACCCAGTTTTGGAAGATTTATAGCTGGCGAATCTAACGTTCCGTCATTAAGGTAAACATAGCCAATAAATTTAAAACCTAATTTTTTAGGTTGAGATTGAATTTCTTCGAGCAGTTGTTTGGCTTTAACATTGTTGCCAATTAAAATTGTATTAAATCCTATACTTCCTTTCTGAATTTGTCTCTTTATCCAGGTTAGAAATAATAATCGGCAAAAGCCAACAATTAATAAGTGGCAAAGGCCAAAGTTTAAAAATTCCTCTAAATAGACGCTGAATAAATTACTGTCTTTAATAGTTGTAAATAACCAAATGTAAAATAAGGTGATGATGATAGATTGGTTAAATGTTCTAATAAGCTCTTTAAATCTTGATTTTCTAGTAAACTGCGCATAAGTACCAGTAAAGGCATAAAGCAGAACTAATAGAATAAAGGTGATAAAGACTAGAAAAAGATTCTCCTTCAGGATGCTTTTTGTGCTAAATAGAAAAAAGAGTGCAGCAAGTAAATCAACACAAATAAAAGTATAAGTTTTTTTGTTTAAACATTGATGTTCTGTTACTTGTATATTTTTATGATGATGAACTGCTGGTAAAGCTAATAAAATTGCTTTAAATTCGATTTCAGATTCTATTTTTGTAGCAAAATGGGATATAAATTTGTAGATAATTACCGCGAAAAGGGGGCAAGAAAGAAGCTAGTAGAAGAGCTTAAGCAAAAAGGGATTTCTGATGAACAGGTACTAAAAGCTATTGGTGCTGTAAAAAGACATTATTTCTTTGATGAAACTTTCTGGAACCAAGCTTATTTAGATAAAGCTTTCCCAATTGGCGAAGGGCAAACTATTTCTAACCCCTATACTGTAGCTTACCAAAGTGAATTATTACATATTAAAAAAGGAGATAAAGTTTTAGAGATTGGTACTGGCTGTGGGTATCAAACCTGTGTTTTGTTAGAGTTAGGGGCCAAGGTTTATACCATAGAAAGACAAGAAAAACTATACGAAAGAACAAGACAAGTATTGCCTCATATTGGTTATCAGGCAGAGTTTTTTCTTGGAGATGGCTCTAAAGGTATTGCAGAACATGCCCCTTACGATAAGATTATTGTAACAGCAGGCGCACCTTTAGTTCCACAAATATTATTAAAGCAGTTAAAAATAGGAGGTATTTTAGTCATACCCGTAGGGGATGAAAAAAGCCAAAAAATGGTAACTGTTTTGCGTGTTTCAGAAAATGATTTCGATAAAATTGTATTGGATACTTTCAGATTTGTGCCCTTATTAGGAGACCAAGCTTGGTAAAATAGCGCTATTTAAGATGCCTAACCTAAAAACTCCCGATAGCTATCGGAACTAAACACTAGACCCTAACCACCTAACAAACTAGAACCTAACAAACTAACCACCTAGATCCTAACCACCTAACAAACTAACCAACTAACCACTAACAAACTAACCACCTAGATCCTAACCACCTAGATCCTAACCACCTAACCACCTAGATCCTAACAAACTAACCACCTAGATCCTAACCACCTAACAAACTAACCACCTAGCACCTAACAAACTAACCACCTAAACATACTTCTTCTTCACCATATCTAATTCTCTCTTTACGTCTCTTTCTTTAATGGCATCACGTTTATCAAAAGCTTTTTTACCTTGGGCCAAGGCTATCTCCATTTTAGCAAAGCCTCTCTCGTTAATAAAAATACGTAAGGGTATAATGGTAAGACCTTTATCTTCTCCTTTAACCAATAATTTTTTGATTTCCTTTTTATTGAGTAAAAGTTTTCGGTCTCTTTTAGCTTCATGATTGTAAAAAGAACCGTGAGAATACTCGGCAATATCCATATTTCTCACATATAACTCGTTATTGATAAAAGAACAAAAAGAATCGCCAATATTTGCTTTCCCTTGTCTGATAGATTTAATCTCGGTACCTAAAAGTTTAATGCCAGCAACAAATTTTTCAAGAATGCTAAATTCAAAAGTAGCTTTCTTGTTTCTGATGTTTACACTGGATGTTATTTTATTAGACATGGCGCAAATATCGTGAAAAAATTGAGTAATTGAAGCTTTAACAGGGTTACTTTCCTAGTTAGTTTTTAAAATTTCAAGGAGTTTATCACTACTTAAATATTCAAACCACCGACTTTTAATAACGAAATTACTATCTAAAATAAGTATTACCGGAGGTGTAAATTGTTTTTCTCTAGCGCCAAGCAAAAGGGCCAGCTCATGAAATTGAGATTTTTTATGAAAAGTTTTACCATCAAAATGGATAGGTGTTTTAGTTTCTGCATCAAACTTAACTGCATAATAATGTAGGTTAATTTCTTTAATAACAGCAGCTTTAGAATAAACTTCTTTATCCATTTTTTTGCAGTATAAACACCAATCAGTATAAAAACTAATAATAACAGGTTTAGGCTTTACTTTTAAAGAATCATCTAGTTGCTCAAAACTCAGCCATGTAATTTCCTGAGCATTTCCAGACTTTATCACGCCTAAGCAAAAAAATACAACTAGCAAAAACCTCAGCATATTACAAACTCTTAAATTTCAAGCCTAAATAAAATGTTCTTGGTCTGGCTGGTCCGTAAACATAACCAGAGTCTCTGGTAGGGCCTGTGTCAAAGTCTTTCTGGAAACTATTAAATATATTTTGAACGCCTAAACTGCAATCTATCATCAAATTTTTAGCTTAAACTGATAAGTGTTTTTTAAATTTAATTCTAAAAAACTTGGGGTTGTAACCAGCTGTGGTAATCCATCAGCATTGATAACTCTAGCGGCAATCATATTTCCGGTATAAACTGCACTTGCATCAAAACTTAACTTTTGGGTAGCCTTATAATTACTATTAAAATAGCCGTAGCTACGTGGGGTTCTTAAAAACTCGGTAATACTTACATTGGTATTTGTTAAATCATCAGGATTATCATAAATAACCTGAGCATTGTTGTATGCGGTTTTTTGCCAAGTTCCGCCAGCTTGCAGGTTAAATTTAGCAGAAGGCACTATATTAAGCTCGAAATTTGCACCACTTACATAAGCGCCTTCTCCGTTACTTACTTCTTCTAAAATAGTTCCGTTTCCTAAAGAAGCACCTGTATTAATGGTAACAAATTGGTTTTTTAAAGTGGTGTAAAAACCTTCTGTAAGGAAACTCACTTGCGTATTACCCCAAGTACAAGCATAGCTTAAAGATGCCGTGAAAGCATCAGAAAATTCGGTTTTTAAGTTTTCTGATAATATCACAAATCTTTGCTCGCCGGCTACGGATGAAATGTGCATATCTTCATTAAAAGCTTGTGGCGCTCTAAAACCTCGGGCATAGCCGCCTCTAAACTGCCAGTCTTCATTAAATTTATACAAAAGCGTAAAACGCGGACTTAACACCCCTTTCCTAAGGTTCGAGTTACGGAAGATATTTTGCAAAGTATAATTTCCATTTACATGAGTAATATCATATCTACTTCCTAATAAAGCAGTGAGTTTATCGTTAGGTTTCCATTCGTATTGTGCATAAAAACCTAAAGTTGTTAAAGATTGATCTATAATCCTGTTATAGCCAGCAATCTCATCCTCAACTTGGTTATGTTGTACTTCTGCACCCATGACAAAAACCGAGGTGTTTTCAAGATTTTTGGTTAGCTGCAAGCCTCCTACAACAGAAATATCATCGGTAAAACCATAAGCATTATTAGCTCTGGTACTATCTGCCGCAGTATAACTACCTCCTAAACCACCGTAATAGCTGTTTCTGGTACCCTTTTGTGTTGATATATAAGCCGAATATTTGTTTTTATAATTTTTACTATACTGGTCAAAAGTTAAACCTCCTATTAAAATATTATGGTCTAGCTGCTCTGCAATATCAGTAAAATGTGGTGCAAGATTTAGGCGGTCTCCACCTCTTCTAAATTCCTTTATAGCGCTAAAATCTAGCGTAAGCCTACTTCTATCGGTAGGTTTTAAAAAAGCTTTGCCACCAAAGGTATTGTTCTCCATACGGGTAATTTCTGTGAAACCATCTGCGTTGGCATCAAAAGGAGAACGATTTCTAAACATCCCATAAAATGTAGCGCCACTTTTTAAATCTTCTGCGGCAATGCTACCATTAAAATTTATAACGTTGTCTGGTTCTCTTCCATTTATTAAGGCTATGTTAGAGCCTATTTCCCACGAATTTAGAACTGGATCTTTGGTAATGATATTGATAGTACCTGCAATAGCATTTGAACCAAAAAGTGCCGAGCCTCCGCTTCTTACCACTTCCACACGCTCTATCATACTGGTGGGTATTTGGTCTAGACCGTAAACGCTACTTAAAGCGCTAAAAATTGGCCTGCTATTGATTAAAACTTGGGAATATGCGCCCTCTAATCCGTTTAACCTTACTTGGGTAAAGCCGCAATTTTGACAATTGTTTTCTAACCTTACACCGGGTTGGTAATTTAAACCTTCTGATAAGCTTAAGGATTGTGTGGCATTAAAAAGTTTTGCACCAATGACGTTTACCACAACCGGGGCCTCTTTTCTTGATACGCCATATCTGGTAGCGCTTACAACCACTTCATTTAAGCCTAAATCATCGTTATGGAGCTGTATTTCTAAGTTTAGTTTTTCATCCGGTTTAACCGAAATAGATTTTTTATAATTTTTATAGCCCAATAAGCTTACGCTGATGATATGCTGTCCGGGTAAAACATCTGAAAATTGAAAAGTTCCCAAACTATCAGTTACCTGATAATTTAAGCTTTTATCTAGTTTAACAACCGCTTGTTTTACAGGCATACCTGAAGCGAAAACTCTTCCATAAATGTTAGCTTTTTGAGCTAAAAGCGCCATTGGCGATAAAAAAAATGATAGAATAAATAAATTTTTCATGTTATTTAAATTTTTCATGTTATTTCCTAACCACTAAAACAGGTATGTTAACCTGATGTCTTACTGCATCTACTGTAGAACCAAATAATAAATCGCTAAAGCCTTTATGGCCATGTGCACCCATCACTAAAAAGTCTATTTCACTTTTATTCACAATTTTTGCAATAGCACTTGAAGTAGAACCATAGCCAATTTTATAGGTGCTGTTAAAACCCAAATCTTTTAGGTTTTGCTGATATTTCTTAAGATTTTCTTCATCGCTGATGGTTTCCATATCCATTACATTTTGCTGATGATAGCGGGCTCCGGCTGTTTCAACAATATGAATAAGCGTATAATTGGCTTGCTTGCCACCTTGTAAAATAGCATGTCTGATAACGTTTTTATCGTTCTCAGAAAAATCTATACTGATGCCAATGTTTTGATAAACAGGAGTATTTAAATCTGCTAGGTTGAGGGCACTACCATGAGGTACCGCCGTTTGCTTGTCTTGCGTAGGGAAAAAGGGTTTAATGATAATGTATAACAATAATAGACCAACGGCAATAGCTAAAGGAATTACCGTTAAGTATAACCAGAAAGCATTTTCGCCAGCACTTACCAGCCATCCGCTAATTTCATCAATAACTAATTTTACGTTTAAACTGATGATGATAACTGCACTTAGCCAAGCCAAAATTTTAACCCATGTTTTAATAGCAAACTCTTTCATCAGCTTAGCGTCTGAATTGAAATGGATAAGCGGGATGATGGCAAAACCTAGTTGTAAGCTTAACACTACCTGACTTAAAATAAGCAGTGCACCCAAAGATTCTTCTCCAAAATAAATGATGGTAAAAAATGCAGGGGTAATAGCCAATAAACGGGTAATTAACCTTCTTAACCAAGGTGCAATACGTAAATTTAAATGCCCTTCCATTACAATTTGCCCTGCTAGCGTACCTGTTATGGTAGAACTTTGGCCCGATGCAATAAGCGCAATAGCGAAAAGTGTTGGTGCTGCGTTACCAAATATGTTTCCAAGTAGTTTATGTGCGTCTTGTATCTCTGCAACCTCGTTAAAACCATTGGTGAAAAAAGCAGCTGCCGAGAGTATTAAAATGGCTGCATTAACTAAGAAAGCCAGATTAAGTGCAATGGTAGTATCAATTAAATTAAATTTTAAAGCTTCTTTAATGCCTTTGCTACTGCGCTCTATTTTACGTGTTTGCACCAAAGAAGAGTGTAAGTATAAATTATGGGGCATTACCGTAGCGCCAATAATACCAATGGCAATATAAAGAGCACTACCATCTAAAGAGCTAGGGATAAAACCTTTTACAACATCATTTAATTGGGGTTGTACAATAATCATCTCCATCAAAAAAGAAACGCCAACTATAAAAACCATAGAAACTATAAAGGCCTCCATGCTGCGCATCCCTTTTTTTAATAAGAAAAGTAAAAGAATGGTGTCTAATGCTGTTATGCTGATGCCCCAAATTAGAGGAATGCCAAAAAGGAGGTTTAAGCCAATAGCCATTCCTATAATTTCTGCTAAATCACAAGCTATAATAGCTATTTGAGCTAAAATATAAAGTGGAATATTTGCCCAGTTAGGATAAGCTTTTTTAGAAGCTTGGGCCAAATCTAAACCTCTTACAATACCTAAACGGGCACTTAATGATTGTAATAAAAGCGCTATCAGGTTAGACATCAGTAAAACCCATATCAGTTTATAACCAAACTGAGAGCCTCCGGCTATATCTGTAGCCCAATTTCCGGGGTCCATATAGCCAACGCTAACCAAATAGGCTGGCCCAAGAAAGGCGAAAATTTTTCTCCAACCTGTTTTTTTTTCGGTTTTAATGCTGCTGTGTACCTCACTTAAAGATTCTGTATGTTTTCTGTTCATATAGCTATCAATAAATTTTTTGCCACTTCTCTGCTAATCATAATGTCGTTTTCTTTGATAGAAATAATGAAAGAGCCATCAAACTCTATTTGCTCTTTAATTTTAATTTCCTGCCCTAAAACCAGTCCGGTTTTTTCAAGGTATTTGAGAAATAGGGGCGAGTGTTCTCTTACGCCACTGATAATTCCTAAAGTTTCATTCTTAAGTTTTGATATGGGGATGAGCTCTGGAACGTTAAATTTGCCATGCTTATCAGGAATAGGGTCGCCGTGTGGGTCTGTTTTAGGAAACTCTAAAAATTCATCTAAACGATTGATCAATAAATCAGAATGGATATGTTCTAGTTCTTCGGCTAAATCATGTACTTCATCCCACTTAAAATTAAGCTTCTCTACCAGAAAAACTTCCCATAAACGGTGTTTACGAATAATATTTAAAGCCCTTTCTCTGCCCAAAGGCGTTAAAGTAACACCTTGATATTTGATATAATTGATGAATTCTTTCTCAGCAAGTTTCTTCAGCATATCTGTAACAGATGCTGCTTTGGTATTTAAAGATTCTGCAATGGCATTGGTATTAACGGCAGTGCCTTCGTCTGGTGATAAGTGATAAATAGATTTTAAGTAATTTTCTTCTGTAAAGGAAGTAATCATGATGCTAAAATATTATTATTACAAATCTAATTATATTTTTAGATTAATCTAAAAATTATTTTAACCAATTAATATCTTGATATAAATCGTTTTAAAGAATTTTATTTGGTTTAAGGGATTAAAAGCTAAATTTGTATAAAATATAAGGTTATGGAACTGGATAAGATAGATTTGAATATTCTTAAGATTATGCAAGAAAATGGTAGAATTACCAATTTGCAACTTTCACAAATGATTGGTTTATCGCCAGCGCCAACTTTAGAAAGGGTAAGAAAGTTAGAGCATTCTGGCTATATCAAAAGTTACCATGCCTTGGTTGATGAGGAAAAGCTAGGCTTAGGAATTAAAACTTTTATACAAGTGTCTTTAGATTTTCATCAGAACGATACCATTACGGTTTTTTTAGAAGAAGTTAATGCGATAAAAGAAATTACTGAGTGCCACCACGTAACCGGCCAATGCGATTTTATTTTAAAAGCTTATGTAAAAGATATTAAGGCTTATGAGCAGTTAATTATGCAGAAGATAAGTAGAATATCTGTGGTAAAGACTTTCCAAACCATGATGATTATGTCTACCAGTAAAAAAGAGCCTATTATCCCTTTAGAATATTAGGATTTATCGGCTGCAAAGCCAGGAAGCGTGAAGTAAAAAGTTGTTCCTTGGTTAATTTCGCTTTTTACCCAAATTTTTCCTTGGTGTAGTTCTATAAATTCTTTAGCTAGTATCAATCCTAAACCTGTGCCTTTTTCATCTGCGGTGCCGGGTTTAGAATATCTGTTTTCTATCTTAAAAATTTCATCAACATAAGCTTTTTCTATCCCGATGCCGTTATCGGTGATGCTAAATAAAACTTCTTGATTTTTTACATCTAGTTTAAGCTCTATTTTACCATTTGGGTGCGTAAACTTTATGGCATTGGTGATTAAGTTACGTAAAACGGTATTCAGCATTTGCCTATCGGCATTTACGTAAATAAGTTCTCGGTAATTTAAGTTGATGGTGATATTTTTAGCATCGGCGGAAGCCAAAAATAACTGATGTGTTTCTGTTAGTATATCTACAGCATGTAGGGTTTGTATTTTGGGTACTAAATTACCTGTTTGTATTCTAGACCAACTTAATAAGTTTTCTAGAAGGTTGAACGCTTGTTTGGCACTGGTATTCATTCTAAGTGCCAGTTGCTGTATACGCTCTGTACTATACTTTTCGGTATTCTTATAAATGAGTTCACTAAAGCCAATTAAGGCGTTAAAAGGATTCTTTAAATCATGAGCTATGATAGAGAAGAATTTATCTTTAGTAGCATTTATTTCTTGTAAATGATTTTCGGTGTTTTTAAGCTGAGTAATATCATAACAAATGATGAGGTAAGTTTCTATTTCATTATCTGATAGGTATTCTGGTACAATTTGTATCGCAAAAAAATAGGATTTATGATCTAAGACAATATCTAGCTTGGTTTCTTTTAAGCTTTTATCTCTTTGGGCACTCAACAGGGTTTCCATTAAGGCTTGCTCAAAATAATTAGGTAAACCCATAGCAAATAATGCTTTACCTAAAAAATGCTGGCTGTTTAGCTTTGTGAATTTACTTAATGCATTATTGGTATAAATACATCTGAAATTTTTGTCTAAACGGATGATAAGTTCTGGAAGATTTTCTGCTAAAGTTCTGTAGCTTTCTTCTTTATCTTTTAGTCCTTTAAATAAAATACCAGTTGGGTTAAGGAAACTGGTTTCTACATTGGCTTTGTAAATTAAAAAGAAGGAAATGAGTTTGCCGTAATGACCAATTTGGTTAAGAATACCATCATTGGTGATGTATAAAGTGAAACAAAACTCGCTTAAAATAGAAAAAGCTAAAGAGGCAAAAAGCAAGTAAAAAACTTTAGGATCAAAATACTTTTTCCTTCTAACTAAGGTGAAGCAAGCCATCATTAATATGATGATGATGATATACTCTGAATAAATTTTAAAAGCTGTTTGACCAATACCTTCTATGTAGCAAACAGGGAAATTCTTCCAATAAAGAATAGATAAAACGAGTAAGCCGCTGATAAATAAATAGATTAGAAAGATATAATCGGCGTTAAGCCTTTGTTTACGTTTTAAAAACCAAAAACCTACCAGTAAAGTAATACTTTCTAGGAAACGTGTGGCTATCCAAAATTGGTTGGCATAAAAGGCTGTACTATTGATGATGTTCATCCCTTTATAAGTAAGGGCATGCAAAATATCTAATATCCCTATAAACAAATAAGCTATACCAACCAAAAAGAGGTAGTTATTATCGAGAATTTTTCTAGAGTTCCAGGTAACGATGAAAACTGCAAAAGCAACCGTTACAGAAAATAGCTCTACCAGCGTATGAAAAAGTAAATAGCTTTCTTTGACGCTTACAAATAAAACAAGCAACAGTAAGCAAGATGCAAACAGGGTACGATAATTTTTTTAATAAGATTGCTTATGGGTAGATTCAAGCTGCTCAATTATAAATACAAAGTTAGTTCTATTTTATGGTTTTACGTTTAATTTCATGTTCGAGTTTGTATCTATCTAAATTATTTGCCAATTGATAGCTTCTTTACCTTGTTGTAGTAAATAATTATTGGTTTGACTAAATGGCTTAGAACCAAAAAAACCATTATAGGCAGAAAACGGAGATGGATGTGCAGATTTAATAATAAAGTGCTTTGCTGTATCTATTAAAGTAATTTTCTGCTGTGCAAATTTACCCCACAACATAAAAACAAGTTTCTCTTTATGTTGTGATAAGGCTTTTATTGCTGCATCGGTAAAAATTTCCCAGCCTTGGTTTTGGTGCGAACCTGCTTTACTGGCTTCTACCGTTAAAGTGGCATTTAAAAGTAATACACCTTGTTTGGCCCAGCTGCTTAAATTTCCATGAAAAGGAATTTTAAAGCCAGAAATATCTGTACTAAGTTCTTTGTAAATATTTTGTAATGATGGAGGTAATTTCATGTTTTCTTTAACAGAAAAAGATAAACCATGTGCCTGCCCAGGGCCATGATAAGGGTCTTGCCCCAGTATCACAACCTTGACATCATGAAAAGGAGTTAAGTTAAAAGCATTAAATATTTCTGTGCCAGGTGGGTAAATGGTTTTCCCTTTTTGCTTTTCTTCTCGTAAAAACTGTTTTAATTGAAGCATATAATCTTTCTCAAATTCTTCCCCTAAAACAGCTAGCCAAGATGATTCTAATTGTACAGACATATTTCTTTATCTTTTTATTGATTAAAAGCTCAAATAAACGATATTTGCAGCCACTAAAGTATATTAAATACATTTGACATGCCAAATTTCATCAGAATTATATTAGGAGCTTTGATTCTTGGAGCTGCCATCACTTTAATTGTTTTTTCTCATTGGGGATGGGGAATTCTTTTAATCTTCATTTCCATCTTAGTTTTTGTTACCTATATCTTCAACGAAAAAATGCTTATAGCGCAATGGTTTTTGAGAAAAGAAAACATGGACAAAGCAGAATCTTGGTTAGATAGCATCAAAAATTATGAAAAGGAGCTGTTTAAAGGTCAGTGGGGATATTACCATTTATTATTAGGTTTAATAGAGTCTAGAAAATCTCCAATGAAATCAGAAAAGTTCTTTAAAAAGGCTTTATCTTTTGGTTTGACGATGGATCATAACATCGCCTTAGCGAACTTAAGTTTAGCTGGTGTAGAGATGGGTAAAAGAAATAAGCGTGAAGCACAAAGATTATTAAAAGAAGCTGAAAAAGCTGATAAGAATAAGCTTTTAGCTGAGCAAATTAAAATGATGAAAGGGCAGATGAATATGCTAGATAAAACTCAAATGGTGCGTGGTGGCAGAGGCGGAAGCGGGTTTAGACAGTTTTAATAGCGCAAAATTTTATATGAGCGGCCCGAAAAATTTCGGGCCTTTTTTATTTTCTAACCCTAAAAGAGAAATACCTTTGCGATAAATAACTAAAACCTATAATAATAACCGTAGTTAAAATTGCAGAAGGGGTAGGGTACCAGCCAAATTGCTCTACAAATAGTTTTAAAAACAGATAGTTTAAAACCACACAAGCCATTACTACCATAAAGTATCTTATAAATTGTATTCTTCTACGCAGGTAAGAGCCTTTAAAAACTACAAACATATTTAGATAAAAGCCTATGGGCATGGTTATAAAAAAGGCTATTAAAAAAGCTGCAATATGCGGGCTTATGGCAATAAATGGTAGATGAACAATTTGCTTTTTTAGTACAAAATTATAAGATATAAAGTAAATTAAAATATTTAAAGCGGTATTTGAACCTCCACAAGCGGCATAACGGTAAGTTTGTAACGGCATAAACTTCCTGAAGATTGGATAGAAAAAATCAACAGTTTTAAGTATAGTTTCTTTAACGAAATAGTGAAGGCTTAAAAGCATAAACAAGAATACAAAATCTTTAA